>DAIOVL010000029.1:0-35387 GCA_036759025.1 Bacteroidales bacterium | reverse complement strand
AAGGTAAGCTCCCTTGTTTTTATCAGGTCGAATTTATCTGAATCTTTAACCTTGAAATACCAGATGATATCCTCGTTTTTGGAAAGTTTCCCGTATTCCTGAAGGCTTTTATACATTTCTGTTTTTTCAAATCGCTTTTTGTCGAGGAGATATGCTTTATTCTCAAGGAACTCCTTTGATGCCACATAATCCTTCAGTTCGTTATAGCGACCCAACCTTGCCGAACCGTCAATATTGAGGAAGTTGGAATACTCCTTAGATTTTTTAAAGGCATAATACTCCTTTATTTCAGAACCGGATTTAAGACGCTTATAGTCCAGAAGCTTCTTTTCATCCTCGGATCCTTTAAATTCTTTTGTCTTTGCTTTTTCCCGGAACTCAAGAGAAGTGACCAGCTTTTCAAGGTCTTCGTATGAAGCTATCTTTGATGAGCCGTCAAGTTCCCTGAACTTTTTGAGCGCCGATCCTGCTATTGTACGGAAATACATCACTATATCCTTGGCTTTGCTCAGGGAAAGAAACTCTTTTTCCTTTGCATAATCTTCTGATCCCTTGTACTTCAACGATTCTATCTCTTTCTTCTTTGTGATGAAATCGGAAGAAGTAACCAGCTCTTTCAGTTCTGTGAATTTTTTCAGTGTTTCGGAACCGGTGAAAGCATTGAGTTTTTCAAATTCGGCTGTCAATGCCTTTTCAGCCTGTTCAATTTTCAGGGTGGAGGGAATTAACCCGAGTAAAAGCCTGAGACTTGCCATTGCATGAGATTTTTAAGTACAACTGATAAAGATAGAAAATCTTTTTTTATAAAACGGATGCCCGAATTTAATTATTTCATCCTGTTAACGGCTGACCGTTATATTTGACCCCGGTTTTTTCACACTTAGAGATCCTTCGCTTCTTTTGATCAGGCTCCGGATTTGTAATATTTTAAGCCTGCCCTGAGAAAAAAATGAAAAAATTTTTGGATTTTAAAAAATAATTCCTATCTTTGACTGACCGTTCAATCAATAATATGTCACCAAGGACACCACAGCAGTATGAGGTTATAAGAGATGAGAAAAGAAACCTTATAATGGATGTTGCCCTGCAACTGTTTGCTGTTAATGGTTACCATAATACAACAATAAGTCAGATCTCAAAACAGGCAGGTATCTCAAAAGGATTAATGTATAATTATTTTAAGAGCAAGGAAGAATTATTGTCTGAAATCCTTGGCCGGTCGGAAGCAGAAATATTATCCTGTTTTGACCCCAACCGTGACGGATATCTTAGTGAAGATGAATTCGTACACTTTGTTCAGATGGTATTCCAGATAATCCGTGAAAAAATTTCTTTCTGGAGACTCTTCTATCAGTTCCTGTTACAGAAGGACGTGAGGGAAAGTTTCATAATGACACATATTGCAGATTCTGTAACCATTACTGATAAAAATTCATCTGCCTTCTTCATTAAGAGGATGCTTTCTGTACTGAGAGATTTTTTTATCAGGAAAAAGGAGCGCATGCCATCCGGCTACGACCCCGAAACGGACATGAAAATGTTCCTTTATACAATTGAGGGCTATGGTTTGTCAATAATTTTTAATGATACTAACGACGATGAAAAACATTCCAGAACAATAGATGCAATCATAAACTATTATAAATGAAATAATTATGGAATTATCGTTAAAGGCATCTCTCTTAATAATATGCGCTGGATTTCTTCCGCCCATATCGGCCCAGGAACTTTCTCCGACGGAGATCATCAGAAAGGCAGATGATAAATTCAGAGGCGAGATGTCAGGCTACAGCGAAATGGTTATGACCATTATCAGGCCTTCATGGCAGAGAAGCATTGAATTCAGGTCGTGGTCGAAGGAAGATGATTATGCGCTTACCCTTATTACCGCCCCGGCCAGGGAAAAAGGACAAACCTTTCTTAAACGCGGAAATGAAATGTGGAGCTGGAATCCGGCCATCAGCAGGCTGATAAAACTTCCGCCCTCAATGATGTCGCAGGGATGGATGGGAAGTGATTACACAAATGATGATATACTCAGGGAATCCTCGGTGGTGGATGATTATCTCCATGCCATGGAAGGCGAAGAAGAAATTGCCGGCAGGAAATGCTGGAAAGTCAGACTGACTGCCAGGGAAGATGCCGATGTACTGTGGGGCTCCCAGTTGTGGTGGGTCGACATGAATGATTTTATCGTCGTCAAAGCGGAATTGTATGACGAAGATAATTACCTGGTACGCACCGAAAAAGGCAGCGAAATAAAAACTGTTGACGGACGGTTACTGCCAACGGTTATCGAACTTATACCGGCTGAAAATGAGGGGTATAAAACTGTCATTAATATTGTGGATATGAAATTCAATATCGATATAAACGACAGCTTCTTTTCACAGCAGAATATGAAAACCATAAGATAACAAGTTCAGCGTTCCGGGTCCAGGAACTACCCCATGATGACCCTGAACCCCTTTAAACTGTAAACTATAAATTATAAACTTTAAACCATAAACCTTAAACCCAAATCTTCTTCAATGAAAGACTATCAACTGGCATGGCGGAACCTCTGGCGCAACAGGCGAAGGACCATGATCACTGCCGCCTCGGTCTTTTTTGCTCTCTTTTTTGCACTTCTGATGCGTTCTTTTCAGCTTGGATCATATGACAGGATGTTTAAAAACGTAATAGAATCATACAGCGGATATCTTCAGCTTCAGCATACTGATTATTTTGATGATCCGACCATTGATAACAGCTTTGAAATAGATCCTTCCCTTAT
The DNA here is from genome assembly GCA_036759025.1 of Bacteroidales bacterium. Classification (GTDB taxonomy): domain Bacteria; phylum Bacteroidota; class Bacteroidia; order Bacteroidales; family VadinHA17; genus LD21. The sequence goes on along the minus strand of DAIOVL010000029.1, from coordinate 32,611 downwards.
CAGTAAAATAAAAAAAGATCCAAATGTAAATGATGTTATCCCACGTATGGAATCATTCGCCCTGGCAGCAGCCGGCAGCCATACCCAGGGAGTCATGGTGATGGGGATCGTTCCTGAAGGTGAAGATAAGATAATGAAGATCAGCAACAAGCTTGTTAAATTTAAACTAAGCCCTGAAGCAGTAGAAAAGCTGAAGCAGGAGGCTCTTCCTGAACCTTTAAAAAAGCTTCTTGATCTCTTCCGGGAGGAAGCCTGGTCAAGCGACAGCAGGCTGATCCAGGATCTGAACATTAAAACTGAAGACACTGCATTGGTGTTTGCTGCATTTAGAAAGCATGCATCGGTTCGCAATGCCTTTCTTAATGGAAATGAAACTGACAAAATTGTGATCGGGAAGGGACTTGCTGATTATCTGCAGGCTGGTGTGGGTGATACAATTGTACTGGTAGGACAGGGATACCACGGAACTTCTGCTGCAGGAAAATATACGGTAAAAGGTATAGTAAGGCTTCCTGCCCCCGACATCGATAATGTTATCGTTTATCTGCCTCTTGAGGCATCAAGAGTACTGTATGCAGCCCCGTCCATGTCGACTTCAGCAGTTATTAGCCTGAACAGCAACGATGATGAAGATATACTGGAAACAGGAAACCGGTTAAGGAATCTTGTGGCAGATCCGCTTACTGTCAAAACATGGGAAGAAATGAATTCTCTTCTCCTGAACCAGATGGAAGCAGATAATAAAAGCGGTATGATCATGGTCGGAATTCTTTACCTGGTAATTGCATTTGGGGTGTTTGGCACAGTATTGATGATGCTGGCTGAAAGAAGAAGAGAATTCGGCATGCTGCTTTCTATCGGAATGCAGAAGATAAAACTTGCCCGCATCGTTTCGATCGAGATCCTGCTGGTTGGATTTCTCGGAATGATTGCCGGTATCATAGCTTCAGTTCCGATAGTGATTATTGGCAATGTCCACCCTCTGACATTCACGGGTGAATTTGCCCGTATGTACGAAGATTATGGTTTTGAGCCGGTTATGCCGATGCTGCTGCCCGACACTTATTATTTCTGGCAGGTAGTTGTTATTGTGCTGATACTCCTGGTAGCGATGGCATACAGTACCCGGAAAATTTTCCGGCTCGATCCTGTAAATGCAATAAGAGCTTAAATTAAAGAAGATGATCACAGCAATAGCCTGGAAAAATGTCTGGAGAAACCGGACAAGAAGCTTCACCGTAGTAGCAGCAGTGACTGTAGGTGTCTTTGCCGGGGTTTTCTCAATGGCAGCGATCAACAGTTCAATACTGCAACGGATCGATGCTGCCGTAAATGAAGAACTGTCACACATACAGGTGAATAATAAGGCATTCAGAAAAAGCCATGATATACAGAATGTAATTACAGATTATCCTGATGTTGAATCTGTCCTTAAATCAACCCCCGGAGTTACCGGTGTAACAGGCAGGGTCATAGTAAGAGGAATAGCCTCGACAGCCACAAAGAGCACGGGAGTTGAAATCACTGGTATCGACACGGATAAGGAAAAACAGATGTTTACCCTTTCCACGAAGCTGATCCCGGGAACAGGGAGTTACTTTGAGGAAAATACAAAATACAATACTGCATATATTGGAGAAAAACTCGCTAAAGAACTTAATATCATCAGGTACATTCTTACCGATGAATCATTCAGCAGGCTTGAGGGGGAAGGTGTTCCGGGGACTGTGTGTGGAAAGCTCGGACCACTTATGGGAGAACGGTTTACCTCAGAGAAAAAATTTACAAAAGCCTTTGAAAGCCTGCTCGAAGTTCAGGAAAATGAAAAATACCGGTGGAAGATACTCGATGCTGCCTGGAACTACAGGCAGGGATCAAGACTCATTTTGTCTTTTCTGGATACAGAGAACAACCAGACGGGTGCCGCCTTCAGGATAAGCGGGATATTCAGGACCAACAATGACATGTTTGAATCGACAAGTCTTTTCGTTCCTGTAAATGAACTGCGCCGGCTTACAGGAATGAGTGAAGGTACTTTTCACAGGGTAGTTGCCCGGCTTGAAAATGACGACCTGACGGATGATCTGTCAAAAGAGATACGACAGAAGCTGCCTGACTATGAAGTCATGAACTGGAAGGAAATCCAGCCTGACCTTGCGATGATCGCCGATTTTATAGGTCAGATCTACGCAGTATTCATGATCATTATTCTTGCCGCCCTGGCTTTCGGTATCGTTAACACCATGATGATGTCGGTACTCGAACGGACCAGGGAGCTGGGGATGCTCATGGCTGTAGGAATGAACCGGCGCAGGGTATTTATTATGATAATGCTTGAATCGGTATTTCTTTCGATAACCGGAGGCTTTGCCGGTATGGCCGTAAGCGAGGTCGTAATTGCCATTACCGGCAAAACAGGCATAAACCTGATGAAATATTCCGAAGGCATGGAGGCCATAGGTTACTCAGCTCACCTTTACCCCACCATCGACCTTCAGTTCTTCATCTCCACAACTATTCTTATTGTCCTTACGGGAATAATTTCCTCTGTATATCCTGCACGAAAAGCCCTGAAATTAAATCCGGTTGAAGCCATAAGAAATGAATAACCAAAAACACCAGAAACCATGAAAGTCATTGAAATCAGAAATCTTTGCAAAATATACAATTCCACCCAGATAAAAGTTCACGCGGTGAATGATGTGACTCTCGATTTTGAGGAAGGTGAATTTGCAACCATTGTGGGTCCTTCCGGATCGGGAAAAACAACCCTGCTAAACCTTCTGGGAGGTCTCGACAATCCCACTTCAGGACAGATCCTTGTTGACGGAACAGATCTTTCCACATTAAAGCCCTCTGCTCTTACTGACTTCAGGATGAGGAATATAGGCTTTGTTTTTCAGTCATATAACCTTATCCCGGTACTGACAGCCGGAGAGAATGTGGAATTCATTATGTCACTTCAGAAAGTAGCTGCCAAAGACAGGGAGGAGAGGACGTTTGAATTGCTCAAAGCCGTCGGTCTGGCCGACAGGGCCAACAACCGTCCCTCCAGGCTTTCTGGAGGCCAGCAACAGAGAATAGCCGTAGCAAGGGCTCTTGCCTCAAAACCTAAATTTGTGCTTGCCGACGAGCCAACTGCAAATCTCGACACCAAATCAGCCTATGTACTTCTCGACATTATGGAGCAGCTGAACAAAGATGAAAAGATAACATTTATCTTTTCCACTCACGACCCCAGGGTAGTGCAGAAAGCACGGCGCGTTATTACCCTTGAGGACGGCAGGGTGGTGTCGGATGAGATAAAGAAGTAATCTGAAACTCACCTTGCCATGATATGCAGGCTTATACTTACACTGGCGGCTGTTCTGTTGTTTTTACTGCCTGTTCCCGCCCAGGAAAAACAGAAGCCTTTCGAACTGAACGGCTACATAACAAATATGCAGAGTGCGATGTTCGACACCCTGTCGAAAGAAGTAATTTTTGAGAATCTGATCCACAACAGGCTTAATTTCAAAGCTTTCCTGGGGAAGCACATTACTTTTTCAACAGAAATCCGTAACCGTCTCTTTACCGGCGACATGGTCAGATCCATGGGGCCTGCATATCCTGAAATGACAGCCGCCGATAATGGCCTGGTGGACATGTCGTGGAACCTGGTTAGCGAAAATTCCTTCTTTCTCAATACAACAGTTGACAGATTGTGGATCGATTTCAGTTCTGAGAAATTCCAGGCAAGGATAGGACGACAAAGAATAAACTGGGGACAGACATTCGTCTGGAATCCCAACGATATATTCAATACTTACTCCTTCTTCGACGTTGATTATGTTGAAAGGCCTGGTAGCGATGCCATAAGACTTCAATACTATCCTTCATATTCTTCTGCCGTTGAGCTGGCAGTAAAAGTCGACAGCGAAAAAGATGTAACGGCAGCAGGCCTGGGGCGATTCAATATCTGGGGCTATGACTTTCAGTTCCTGGCCGGATGGTCAAACAGCTCCGACATCGTTGCTGGCGCAGGCTGGTCAGGAGCCCTGGGCAGCCTTTCATTCAGGGGCGAGGCTACATGGTTCCATCCTGCACGCTCATTCGCCGATACTACCGGTACCATATTACTTACCGCCGGTTTTGACAGGGTCTTTGAGGATAACTCGGTGGCGCAGGTTCAGCTTATGTATTGTAACGATCCGCTCAGAATAGGTAATTTTATGGGTTTGTACTCGGGTGATCTCACGGCACGTGACCTGGCTTTTTCGAAATTCACAGCCTTTGGACAGTACACATGGTCAGCAACGCCTTTGCTGAATATCGGTGCTTCGGCTATGTGGTTTCCGGACCTTAAAGGATGGTTTGCAGGCCCCTCGCTCGATTATTCCCTTGCCGAAAACCTTGATTTTTCATTTATAATGCAGCATTTCCGCGGAAATCTTTCTAAAGTTGATACAAGGCTCACACTTGTATATCTGAGAGTTAAGCTGAGCTTCTGATTTCTATCACAAATATTACAGATTCCTGCCGGGATATCTTATTCAGGACATCGGCGGGAAGCAATCATTAATCATTTATCTGCTGACATGATAAGGTTAAAATACATTTTATTTACTTTTGAAGCAGAAAATACTTTATGGCACTTGTTCATGAATTTGAGAACAGCGGAAACTGGCTTTTCAGAAGAAGAAGCTGGCTTCCTCTTTTTTTTGTCGGGGGCGGACTGCTGATGATGTTTCTGGGAAACCGTCAGTCACTGATTTTCGATCTGCGTGATGAAATGATATTTCTTGGTGTATGTTTATCAGGAGAATTATTGAGGATATTTACCGTGGGATATGCTCCGGGGGGTACTTCAGGAAGGAACACTGCTGCCGGTCAGGTAGCCGAAGAACTTAATACGACAGGTATCTATTCCATAGTCAGACATCCTCTGTATGTGGGGAATTTTCTTATGTGGCTGGGTCCGGTGCTCTTTCTTAAGTCAGTATGGTTCACTGTTGTTTTTTGCCTTGTGTACTGGCTTTATTATGAGCGCATAATGTTCGCCGAAGAACAGTTCCTGCGAAGGAAATTCGGTGAAGCTTACGACAAATGGTCTGAAAAGGTAAAAGCTTTTATTCCCTTCAGGGTTAAGTATATCAAACCTTCACTGGGTTTCTCGGTACGTAATGTTTTAAAAAGAGAATACAACAGTTTCATCAATATCTTCGTGATCTTTTCCGTACTGGATCTTTTCCGCAATTATATCCTGTGGAAGAAGATCTTTCTTACGGAGATCTGGATGTGGCTTCTTATTGGTGCAGCCGGCATCTGGCTGATCGTAAGGTCTATTCACAAATTTACCTGCTGGCTTGAGGTTGAAGGCCGCTAGTCTCCCACTCCCAACTCACTACTCATCCCTAGCGCCTGCAAAAATCATCACGTAATAGAGAAGTGTTGCCAGTGATCCTATTGCAGCCACCACATAGGTTGTAGCTGCCCATTTCAGAGCATCCTGGGCTTTGTCGTGGTTCTGGTACGATGTAATGCCCGCAGTTGAAAGCCAGGCCAGGGCACGCTGTGATGCGTTGAATTCAACCGGCAGGGTGATGAAGCTGAAGATAGTTGTCAGGGCGAACAATACTATCCCTGCCAGCAGAAGGGCCGGGAAAGTATTTACCAGCAGAATTCCGGCAAGAAGAACCCACTGAACCCACTTCGATGAAAAGCTTACCACAGGTACCATCTTTGACCTGAAACCTAGCCATGCATAGGCTGTGGCATGCTGTATGGCATGTCCGGTTTCGTGTGCCGCCACTGCAGCGGCTGAAATACTCCTTCCGTTATATACTTCGGGACTCAGGTTTATAGTCTTTTTCTCGGGATTATAATGGTCGGTCAGAAAACCCGGAACACTTTCAACCTGAACATCATATATTCCATTGTCGCGCAGCATTCGCACTGCCACATCGCGACCCGACATTCCGTTATCGACCGGAATTTTTGAATATTTTTTGAATTTGGATTTCAATGTAGCACTTACAACCCAGCTCAGTAGCATCACAACTATGAATATTATCCACATTCCTGCATTTGCCATATCATTGTATTTTTAGTTTCACATTTATCATTAAGCTGCAATCAGCAAAAAGGATTCCAATTCAAATAATTGTCATTTTGTCAGGCAGGAACAGCATAAAGTTATCCCGATTCCGTCACATCCTTTTGGTTATCTTTGCACCATGCTGAAGACTATAACAAAGATAACCGTGTTTTTGTTATCGGTGCCGGTATGGATATACCGTTATTCGATATCTCCTTTCCTCCGGCCTTCCTGCAGGCATGTTCCCACTTGTTCTCAGTACATGCTTGATGCGCTGAGAATGCACGGACCTGTTGCAGGATTCCTGCTTGGATCTGACAGAATTCTGCGTTGCCGCCCGGGAGGTACACATGGTTATGATCCTGTTCCTTTATTCCGTTTTAAAAAGTTCAGGCCTTTTGCGAGGTACAGAAGATGCAGCCGGCTTAAGTGATAATGAAGAAAAAATGGACGGGGTCTGCGCCTCTCTGCCACACGATTGTAATTGTGCAGGATTACGGGATCCACCCGGAATCAGAACTTCAGCTCTTCCCTGAGATGTTTGTATCCCGACCGTGAGACAGGCAACTTTTCACCTGCATGCAGAACTGCTACATGACTGTCTTTACCATAAGGTTCAATACGCTTTATCTCAGTTACTTTGACGATATACGACCTGTGTATCCTGACGAAATCGGAAGCAGGAAGGTTTTCCTCGAAGTATTTCATCGGCTGTTGCTTCAGGGCCTTGCCTGCGCTGTGATGCACCATCACATAATCATCCTCAGCTTCGAGATACCTCAGCTGGTCAACAGTAATAATACTGATCGAATTACCCTTTCTTACCACGATCCGGTTGATGGGTTCGTCCTGCGGGGGCAGCTTACCGAATAGACCGGGCAGTGAATCCTGATCCACGGCAGCCATTCTTCCAAGTTTGTCTTTAGCCTTTAATATTGCTCCTCTGAGCCTTTCTTTCGGATAAGGCTTAAGCAGGTAATCTATTGCATTCATTTCGAAAGCCTTTATCGCGAACTGGTCGTAGGCTGTGGTGAAAATTATTACTGGCTTTTCAGTCATTACTTCTATCATTTCAAAGCCTGTCAGACGGGGCATCTGGATGTCGAGAAACACCAGGTCGGGTTTCATTTCGGTGATTGTCTTCAATCCTGAAAAGCCATCTGCACATTCAGCAATGATATCTAATTCAGGATAATCCCTGAGATAATGTTTAAGTATCTCCCTGGCAGGAGTCTCATCTTCAATTATCAAGGTTCTTATCTTATCCATAAAGTCAGTTATTACCCTTTTCATTGCTTTTAAAGGCTGGCTTCCTGCCATTTTTGCCTTTGCTGCATTCTGAAATTCAGGATTCTGAGATAAAAATACTATATTTTTCTGTTCTCAGCAGGAATATACATAGTAACCGTATAGATCCCGTTCTCAATGCCGGTGATCATAGAAGAGTTATTTCCATAAGTGAGTTCGAGTCTTCTTTTTACGTTTGCAAGTCCTGTTCCTGTTCCTCCGGCTGCCTTCCTGCCTTCTTTATCGAAGTCGTTACATATTTCTATTTTAAGTGAGCCCTGCACAATGGATGCCTTTGTGCATACCCTTACCTGGCCTGTGCTCTCATAGACGCCGTGTTTTATGGCATTTTCATAAAGTGGTTGAAGAAGCATTACCGGTACATGGACGTTCAGGCATTCCGGATTGATCTCTTCAATTGTAACAAGGCGGTCTCCGAAGCGCACTTTTTCTATATCGAGGTATAACCTGAGGTTGTCGAATTCGCTTTTAAGTGAAACAGGCTGTTCGTCTTTCCGGGAAAGGGCATATCTCATGAAATCAGATAGTTTAATAACCATTTCCCTGGCCTTCTCAGGATCAGTGATGGTGAGTGAACTCACAGAGTTGAGGCTGTTGAACAGGAAATGAGGATTTATCTGTGACCTGAGCATCTTAAGCTCTGTTTCCCTTACAATACTTTCCAGTCTGGCTTCTCTCGATTTTTTTTCAGCCAGGTTGGTCAGGCTGGTGAAAAGGAAATACGACAGGATAGTTATCAGGTAGATAAATATTCCTGTCCCCACCCTGTACGGGAAGGTGGCATCCCAGTAGTCATTTAAGTTTGTCTGACCCTGAAGCACCTGGTTCAGGATTAGTCTTGTCAGGAGCACCCAGGCCGTAACCGTTACACCGCCGGTAATAATAAGGTTGACAATACGAGACCAGATCCTTGTTTCTTCCCTGTTAAAATAACTGAAAGGATACCATAGCGAAAGTGCCAGTCCTGAGTATATCAGCATCGACAATAATATGTCGGGGATGCTTACGTTAATGAAGCTTCCGTAGGCATAGTAAAACGACAGTGCCTGGCCCAGCGCGATAAAGAGCCAGACCAGCCACCAGATCGTAAGCCTTACCCTGTTTGTAAGTATGGGATGCTTCATCTTTGGATTTTAATAACTTTTTATTTCACCGCCTCCGAAAACGACAGCACCTCTTATTATCAGCTGACTCGATGAGTCTACGGTCACTCCCGGAACCAGCTTCCTTGAGTCGCTGAATCCTCCAAGAACGGGAGTTACTTCTATAGTAACGAACCAGTTATCGGGTACAATTATCGTTGCACCGCCGAAGACACAAGCCATCTCCAGAACATTTTTGCCGGGGGCAAGACGGGCTTTTGTAAGGTCGAGATCTATACCGCCGAATACAGCTGTGACCTTCCCTCCCTGGAAATTCTGGGATACCACCTGGCGGTCATCGCCGCTGAAGACATTTACATAGTCAATCACATCATCCCCGTCTTTACCGGTCCGGCTTACCGAATTCCATCCCCTGCGTTTGGTCACGATGAATATTATACCTACAATGATAAATATTGAAGGCCAGAACATATTGTACATGTGGAATGTCTCCCTGAATATCAGGGGGATCATGAAGAAGCCTCCGACTGCCATCACGATTATGCCGCCTGTTTTTTCAATCGATCCGAGCGTCATTACAAGACCTATCACGATGAGCAGCATAGGCCAGCTGAAAACGATCTGATCAATGAAATGGGGAAATATCCCGGTATTCTTTATCACCAGGGCAAGCCCCGTGAGAACCAGCACAACCCCTATAAGCACCCTGCTGCTGGTATTATTCATCATCTTGTGCCTGCGGGTTTCGTCCTTGTAATCATTAATTGTTTCCATGAGCGTAATTTTAATTAGTTTGCTTGTTGTCAGATTGCTTTCCTTTCTTCACAAATGAAGAAATAATAAATATCAGTCCGGTCAGCATTATTATTCCCGGCCAGTATACTGTTTTGAGCAGTTCCGGCATCTGACCGTAGATTTCGTCGAACCAGAACCATAGACCTCCGGCTACAAGTAGTGTCCCTCCGATAAAATTAAGATTCAATATCAGAAGAAGTCCTACAAAGATCATTGCTGATTCCCAGGTGAAATAATCTCTCACTTCTCCCAGTCCCAGCAGATCATTTGTTGCCACCAGCAGGGACACACCCAGCAGTACCAGAAAGAGACCAAAGCCTACCTGTGGATGATGCTCCCTGTGCCTTTTAAAAACTTTGTCAGCGTGTGCCATGATTTGATGAGATTAAATTTGATTCAAAAATATGTTCTGCCCCGGGTTTCAGGAAACAAAAATCGGCGAACAGCGTTTTTTTGCCGGCAGACACCCATTTTTCGGGCGAAATGTTACTTTTTTGTTGATAATTTTTTTAATTGAAGAAGCTTTCATATTTTTGCAAACCAAATTTTGATGAGATGTCGGGAGTTTATACCGTACCGATAAGCGGGTTGAAGGAAGGAAGGCACAGGTTTGAATTTGAGGTTGATGCTGACTTTTTCAAACAGTTTGAGGAGTCGGAAGTGAAAGAAGGTAATCTTGCCGTTACCGTTGAAGCTGATAAAACATCATCACATATCGACATGATTATTACCATTGACGGAACGGTAAACATATCATGCGACAGGTGTCTGGGCATATACAGTCAGCCCCTGAGCTGTGAAAACAGGCTCCTTATCAGGTCTGGTAAGGTCTACGACGACAGCGATCCGGATATTATTACCATACCCGGCGATGAAAACGACCTCGACATGTCTCAGTATTTATATGAATATATCCTGCTGGCTCTTCCTATAAAAAGGATGCACCCCGACGACGGTGAGGGCAACAGCACCTGTGACCCGGAAATGCTGAAAAAACTGAAGGAGCACAGTGTGAACCCGGAGGAAGGACATGATCACCGGTGGGATGATTTGAAAACATTGCTGATGAACAATAATTAACATATTAAGAAATGCCAAATCCCAAACGTAAACACTCAAAAACAAGAAGAGACAAGCGCAGGACGCATTACAAGGCAACTGCTCCCACAACTGCCGTTTGTTCCAACTGCGGTTCTTCTGTTCAGTATCACAGGGTATGTCCTGAGTGCGGTCATTACAGGGGCAAGCTTGCTGTAGAGAAGAATGCAACTGCCTGACGTTGAGTAACTAAAACTGAAAACCATGAAGGTTGGCGTTGATGTAATGGGTGGTGATTTTGCGCCTGATGCAGTTATTGAAGGCGCCGTTGATTCCCTGCAACATTTATCTGCTGCTGATGAACTGGTTTTGATCGGCGATATTAATATTATCACCCGCAGGCTCAGGGAGCTGAACATCGATCCGTCAGGATTCAGGATTACAGCTACCACACAGGTGATTGGAATGGCCGACGTTCCAGCCAAAGCCTATTCTCAGAAACCCGATTCCAGCATTGCCATCGGATTCAGGATGCTTAAGGACAAGGAGATCGATGGATTCTGCAGTGCAGGAAATACCGGAGCCATGCTTGTAGGGGCAAGCTACACCGTAGGTGTCATCCCCGGAGTTTTCCGTCCTGCCCTTGCAACGATACTTCCTTCGGTTGACGGCAATAATTCAGTGATCCTGGATGTCGGCCTTAATCCCGACAGCAAACCCGATGTACTGATGCAGTATGGACTGCTTGGATCAGTATTTGCCAAATATGTACTGGAGATACAGAATCCGAAGGTACGGCTGCTTAATATCGGGGAGGAAGAATCAAAGGGAACTCCGGCGGTAAAAGCTGCCTATGACCTTCTTAAAGACCATCCCGCAATAAATTTCGTAGGCAACATTGAAGCAAACAGCCTGTTCAGGGAAGCCGTTGCCGACGTGATCGTATGCGATGGTTTTGTCGGAAATGTGATGCTTAAGCAGACAGAAGCTTTTCATCACATCTACAAGGAAAGAAATCTTAAAGATTCGTTTTTCGACCGTCTCGACTTCGAAAATATCGGGGGCACACCTGTCGTCGGGATAAATGCCAATGTCGTTATCGGACATGGCGTCTCAAAGCGTAAAGCAATTATGAATATGATCCTCCAGACATTCGCTGTCGTTCACGGCAATCTTGCTGAGAAGATCAGGGAGGCAATTTAAACTATGGAAAAAATACGGGCAGCCATTACAGGGATACATGCCTGGGTCCCGGAATACAGGCTTGACAACCATGAGCTTTCAAGGATGGTAGATACCTCCGACGAATGGATAATGCAGCGTGTCGGGATCAGGGAGCGAAGGATCCTTAAAGGCGAAGGTCTTGGAACTTCAGATATGGGAGAAATGGCTGTGCGCGGATTACTTGAAAAGACACATACCGATCCGCTCGATATCGACCTGCTTATCTGTGCAACAATAACACCCGACATGTTATTTCCGGCAACGGCAAACATCATTTCCGACAAAGCCGGCATAAAAAATGCTTTCAGCTTTGACCTTGGGGCAGCCTGCTCAGGCTTTATCTTTGCACTTCAGACAGCTACATCCTATATCGAAACAGGAAGATACAGGAAAGTCATCGTCGTCGGCGCCGATAAAATGTCATCAATAACCGATTATACCGATCGTACCACATGCACCCTCTTCGGCGATGCCGCTGCAGCAGTGCTTCTGGAACCCACCAGCGAGGATATAGGTATTATAGATCATATTTTGCGCACCGACGGTTCGGGGAGGAAATATCTGCACATGAAAGCAGGCGGCTCAGTTAAGCCGGCTTCCCATGAAACCGTTGAGGCAAAAGAACATTTCATATATCAGGAAGGCCAGAGTGTTTTCAAGTTTGCTGTCGTTAACATGGCCGACGTGGCAGTGGAAATAATGCAGAAGAATAACCTCCGGTCTGAGGATATTTCATGGCTTGTTCCCCATCAGGCCAATCTCCGGATAATTGAAGCCACAGGAAGGCGAATGGGGATCCCCAATGAAAAAATAATGATTAACATAGAGAATTACGGAAACACCACTGCTGCCACCATCCCGCTCGTACTCTGGGAATATGAGTCCAGGCTCAGGAAGGGAGATATAATTATACTGGCTGCTTTCGGCGGTGGTTTTACATGGGGATCGATATATCTGAAGTGGGCATATGATCCATTGATTCAGGCCTCTGAGACAGAGAAAAAATAAAATTGCGGGATAAACTCCCTTAAGCTGATATAAAATTGTTTCTATATTTGTGCGTTTATAAGATCATAACTCTATAATTCCAACCACTATGGCAAAATACAATGAAACAGAAACGCCGGCAATAAATCTTATAAATACCGGTACCGAGATCACGGGAGATGTCAAATCAACAGGTGACATACGCATAGATGGTACCCTTACCGGCAATCTTAACACCAAGGGAAAAATCGTAATAGGCCCTTCCGGCAGAATAAACGGAGAGGTGACATGCAAAAACTCGGAAGTTTCCGGCACAGTGGAAGGAAAACTTATAGTTACCCAGTTACTTATTCTCAAAGCTTCTTCAAAAATATTTGGTGATATTGTCACATCAAAATTGTCGATTGAACCCGGTGCAATATTCTCGGGAAACTGCAAAATGAGCGAAAACGATAATGATGGAGGAGCAGGAAAACAAAAAGGACCAGAACAAAATTCCAGATAAGGGTCTCCAGTCATTTGCAAAATATTCCGGGATCGCCTTTCAGATGGCCGGGATAATTCTTCTTGCCACTTTCGGAGGTATTAAGCTGGATAAGCTTACCGGATGGGAAACTCCGGTTTTTACAATCGTGCTTTCCCTGCTTGGTGTTTTTGCCGCCATCTGGATCACGATCAGGGATCTTATAAAGAAATAAAAATTTGAAATTTCTTAATAAAACCATACAACTTCTGCTACTCCTGGAACTGCTGGTCCTGGTTTCCGCTTTCTTTTTTTTCCCCTTCACCGGTGGTGAAATCAATTTTGCCGGAGTGGCCCTTCTGTCATCAGGTTTTATGGTCATTACCCTGGTTGCAATGGTCCTTTTTTTCAGGGGGCAGATGAAAGATCCTTCATCTCAGACAATGCACAGCCTTGTGGCTGTGGTCCTTAAGTTTCTTCTGGAACTTGTCCTCGCATTGCTCTGGTTTTTTGTCGCTAAAAAAACAGGCATGTCTTCAGTGATATTGTTTTTTGTTTTATATTTAGCCTTCACTCTGTTTTCTGTTTTGGTAATGGTGAAAACACTGAAAAACAATATATTATAACTCATCCGCGTTTTGAAAACAAAGATAGTCAGAGAGCTGGTTTTAACGTTTTTAATTTGTGCAATATCAGTTTCAGCCTTTGGGCTGGGAACGAATGATGAGGCACAGGGAACTGACCATGGTGGCGGAGATAAAAAATTTGATGCAAGCTCCTTCATTATCGACCATGTTCTTGATTCGCACGAATGGCATATCCTGACTATCGGAGAAGGGGCAAATGAGAAAAATATAGCCATCTATCTTCCTGTTATACTCTACAGCAGTGAAAAAGGCTTTGATATCTTCTCTTCTAAGAAACTGGCCCATGGCCATGTCTACAAAGGATACAGGCTCGAGGAAGAAGGCGATTTTAAGGGTAAGATTCTGAATGTTAACGCCGAGGGTGTGGCCGACACTGAAAACCGGCCGCTCGACTTTTCTATCACAAAGACCGTGGTGGGAATGCTGTTTGCTGCTATCATCGGCCTCTGGATCTTTCTTGCCCTGGCACGGTCATACAAGAAAAGCGGAATAAGTCACCCAAGAGGCATTCAGAGCTTTCTGGAACCTGTCGTTCTTTTTATACGCGATGACATTGCATTGCCCAACATCGGAGAACACAAGTATGAAAAGTACATGCCATACCTGCTTTCAGTTTTCTTTTTTATTCTCCTCAACAACATTATGGGTTTGATACCCTTTCCTCCTCCTTTTGGGGCCAATGTGACCGGTAATATAGGAGTTACCTTCGTGCTTGCACTGTTTACCTTTCTCATAACACAGTTCAGCGGTAATAAAAACCATTGGAAACATGTCTTTGCTGCACCGGGTGTACCCACCTGGCTTCTGCCGATAATGATCCCGGTCGAGATTATCGGACTTATTTCGAAACCCTTTGCTCTGATGATCCGTCTTTTTGCGAACATCACTGCAGGTCATATCATCGTGTTAAGTCTTATCTGTCTGATATTCATATTTGATTCGGTCTGGGTATCACCCGTGTCAATATTATTTGTGGTCTTCATGGATTGCATCGAGCTGTTCGTTGCATTCCTCCAGGCTTATATTTTTACTCTTCTTTCAGCGCTGTTCATCGGAATGGCGACGGCAGAAGAACATCATTAATAACTTAAATATTTTATTATGGAACCTCAGGTAATGGAACCAATCTCATTAGCGGCAATAGGCGCAGGTCTTGCAGTGATTGGCGCAGGCATCGGAATCGGCAGGATAGGCGATTCGGCAATGGAGGCAATAGCACGCCAGCCCGAAGCTTATTCAAAGATCCAGCTTGCCATGATCATCGCGGCAGCTCTTATCGAAGGAGCTACCCTTTTTGCAATTGTTGTGGCTCTTCTGTAATTGGTTAAGAAAAAAGATGAAGCCTGCAACGGTTGGTTGCAGGCATTCATCTGTAACATCTAAGTCTTTAAACGGTTAACTATGATATACCTAGCAAACAGTCTTACTTCTCCGGGAATAGGAATTGTTATATGGGCTGTTCTTATTTTCGGGATCTTCTTTTTAGTCCTGGCCAAATTCGGATGGAAGCCGATCCTGTCTGCAGTAAAGGCAAGAGAGGAAATGATAAAAGGCTCACTTGAGTCAGCTGCCCGGGCCAGGGAAGAAATGAAAAAGCTCCAGGGCGACAATGAACTGATAATTAAACGAGCCCGTGATGAAAGGGAAATTATGCTGAAAGAGGCCCGCGAAGTGAGGGAGAAACTTATTGCTGACGCCAAGGGAAGAGCTTCCGAAGAAGCTGAAAAGATAGTCGAAAAGGCAAAGGCGGGAATAGAAAGGGAAAAAGCCAAGGCAATGTCGGAAATTCAGCAGCAGGTGACTTCCCTGTCGATAGAAATAGCATCCAGGATAATCGGTGAAAAGCTGAGCAGGACAAAGGAACAGGAAGAGCTCATAAGTCAGTACCTCAAAGAAATCAACCTTAACAAAAACTGAGTCAGACCAAAGTAATGAACGACAGCAAAATATCAGTCAGATATGCAAGAGCGCTCTTTGGTTTGGCTGTTGAGAAAAAAGAGCTGGAAAGAATTTTCGACGACATGAAATATATTTCAGAGATCTGCAGGATCCCTGAAGTTAAGGAACTGATTGATAATCCCGTTATTGTCCCTTCCAAAAAGAAACAGGCCCTCCGCTCGGTACTCCGTGATAAAGCACATGACCTGACTCTTTCCCTTATCGACATTGTCGTCGGTAATGGCAGAGAGAAATTCATACCGGCAATAGCCCGTGAATTCATAAGGGAAACAAAAACATACAGGGGAATTACAGAATCGGTACTGACCACAGCAGTGGAGATCAACGACAACATCAGATCACGGATCAGGGATCTTATTGAAAACATATTTAAAACAAAAGTTGAACTGAAGGAAGAAATCGACAAAAATATTATCGGAGGTTTTATCCTGAAAGTTGAAGACAGCTACATTGACGCCAGTGTCAGGAAAAAACTCAGGACGATTGAAAAGGAACTGAAGGGAAGTGCCCTGACAACCTGATTTTACAAACCAAACAAGTATTAACGAAAAGAATATGGCAAGCATCAAACCAGCAGAAGTCTCTCACATCCTACGCCAGCAACTGGAGGGAATACAGACAGGTGTCGAACTTGAGGAAGTGGGTACCGTCCTCTCGGTAGGAGACGGTATCGCCCGTATTTACGGTCTTTCCAATGCACAGTCGAACGAACTTATTGAATTTGAAAATGGAATTGAGGCTATTGTTCTTAACCTTGAAGAAGACAATATTGGAGCAGTGTTGCTTGGTCCTACAGAAGAGATCAACGAGGGAGACATAGTTAAACGTACAGGTAAAATAGCCTCTATAGGCGTTGGTGAAGGACTTCTGGGAAGAGTTATCTCTCCTACCGGTCAGCCTCTCGACGGTAAAGGTCCGATTGAGGGTAAAAGATATGACATGCCTTTCGAAAGAAAAGCACCCGGCGTGATCTTCCGTCAGCCCGTTAAGCAGCCACTGCAGACAGGTATAAAGGCTATCGATGCCATGATCCCAATAGGAAGAGGACAGAGAGAGCTGATCATCGGCGACAGGCAGACAGGAAAAACAGCTATTGCCATTGATACCATAATAAACCAGAGAAGCAATTTCGAAAAGGGTAAACCGGTATATTGTATTTATGTGGCTGTGGGACAGAAAGGATCAACAGTTGCAAACATAGCCCGGACACTCGAAGAACATGGTGCCTTCGAATATACTGTTATAGTTCTTGCCACAGCTTCCGACCCTGCAGCATCACAATTTTATGCACCCTTTGCTGGAGCTGCAATAGGCGAATTCTTCAGGGATACCGGCCGTGATGCACTTATTATTTACGATGACCTGTCTAAACAGGCTGTGTCTTACCGCGAAGTCTCCCTTCTCCTCCGTCGTCCCCCCGGACGCGAAGCCTACCCCGGAGATGTTTTTTACCTCCATTCGCGGCTTCTTGAAAGAGCAGCCAAGATCATCGAATCCGACGAGGTGGCAGCTCAGATGAACGACCTGCCGGAATCAATTCGTCCAATGGTCAAAGGAGGCGGTTCTCTTACAGCACTTCCCATAATCGAAACACAGGCCGGTGACGTTTCTGCCTACATCCCTACAAATGTGATCTCCATCACCGACGGCCAGATCTTTCTCGAATCGAACCTCTTCAATGCAGGTGTCAGACCCGCAATCAACGTTGGTATCTCAGTGTCGAGGGTGGGAGGTAACGCACAGATCAAATCGATGAAGAAAATTGCCGGGACACTTAAAGTCGACCAGGCACAGTACCGCGAGCTGGAAGCTTTCTCAAAATTCGGGTCCGACCTCGACGCCACAACACTGGCAATTCTCAATAAAGGATCAAAGAATGTGGAAATACTCAAGCAGGGCCAGTATGCACCTATACCTGTTGAAAGACAGATAGCCATCATTTTCTGCGGGACAATGGGTTTGCTGAAAGATGTTCCGGTGACCAGGGTTAAAGAGTTCGAAAAAGAATATATTGAATACCTCGATCTTAAACACCGCGACATACTCGACAACCTGCGTGACGGTGTTCTTAACGATAAGATCACGTCAACTCTTGAGAAAGTTGCTCTTGAGATTGCTTCAAAATTCAAGCCTCAATAGCAATGTGATGAAACAGCGATAAACGAAAACGGCAGATGGCAAATTTAAAGGCAATAAGGATCAGGATAAGTTCTGTAAAGTCGACCAGGCAGATCACTTCAGCCATGAAAATGGTTTCAGCTGCCAAACTCCGGAAGGCCCAGGACAAGATCCTCAGGCTCCGGCCTTATGCCAGCAAGCTCAGCGAAATACTTACAGGCCTTACTTCCAGTCTTGCCGAAGCCGAGATTGAAAATGTCTATGCCCGGTCCGAATCCGGCGAAAAGATCCTTCTCATTGTGGTGACATCAAACAGAGGACTCTGCGGAGCATTTAACTCGAATGTCATTAAAGAAGCCAGAAGGCTTGTGTCGGAAAAATATGAAGATCAGTTCAGAAAAGGTAATCTCTTTTTTATGGCAATCGGTAAAAAAGGCTACGACTACCTCAGAAAGCAGAAGCTTAACCTGCTTCCGCCCCGGAATGAACTCTTCAACGATCTTACATTTGATAATGCTTCGGTTCTTGCAGAGGAGGTCATGAACAGTTTCCTTACAGGCGAATTTGACAGGGTCGAAATTATTTATAACAGGTTCAGGAATGCTGCAATGCAGGATCTTACCAGTGAATTGTTCCTGCCTCTCGCCACAGAACCTTCAGGTAAGACCGGGTCTGCTCCGGCAGATTATATTTATGAACCTTCGGGTGAAATGATAATCAAAGAACTGATACCCAAATCCCTCAAGATACAATTTTATAAAGCGGTACTTAATTCCTTTGTGGCTGAGCACGGCGCAAGAATGACCGCCATGCACAAAGCTACCGATAATGCTACTGAAATGATCCGCGACCTGACCCTTCAGTACAATAAGGCCAGGCAGGCTGCAATTACCAACCAGATACTTGAGGTTGTCAGCGGAGCGGAAGCTCTGAAGGGTTAAAAGTCATTTTCTGTTCACTTATCGTTATTGATACCATGTATAATCAGGCACATCTGAAAGAATTAGTCGACAAGGCTCTGGCTAACTATTCATATAATTGTGAAGCCGAAAGACTGATCGACCCCATTAAATACATTCTTTCCCAGGGAGGTAAAAGACTTCGCCCGGTACTTGCACTTATGGCCTGTAACCTCTTTACCGACAAAATAGACCCGGCAGTGATACCTGCCTCCGGAATTGAGGTTTTTCACAATTTTACGCTCGTCCACGACGATATAATGGATCAGGCCGACCTTCGCAGAAGCCTTCCTACTGTACACCGTAAGTGGAACACCAATCAGGCCATTCTGTCAGGAGATGTAATGGCATTTGTCGCTAATGAATTCCTTCTTCATACACCTCCTCAGCACCTGCTGAAGGTTCTCAGGGTCTTCAACAAGACAGCAATCGAAGTTTGCGTAGGCCAGCAGCTCGATATGGATTTCGAAAAGACAGCTTTTGTCAGGCAGGAAGAATATATGAGGATGATCGAACTGAAAACGGCAGTTCTGATATCTGCCGCGATGAAAATAGGAGCAATAATAGGTGCTGCCGACGACAAGGACTCGGATTTACTATATGAATTCGGTAAAAATCTCGGACTCGCCTTTCAGATACAGGACGATCTCCTTGACGTTTGGGGCGATGTAAAGGTTTTCGGTAAGAAATCGGGAAACGATATTGTCAGCAACAAGAAATCATTCCCCCTGGTAAGGGCAATGGAAACAGGATCAAAGGCACAGATTAAAATTCTTCAGTCGCTACTCACCGATAAAGAGATTGACCCTTCAGAAAAGATTAGCAAAACCATTGAAATATTGGACCAGCTTAATATCAGGGATAACACGGAAATACTCGCATACGACTATATCAACAAAGCTTTCGGATACCTTTCGAAAGTAAATATAGATGAGACAAGAAAAAAAGAGATGACAAACCTTGCCATCTCCCTTATCGGTCGAAAACAATAATAAACCACCTTCTTCTATTCATGTTTCTTCAGCCAGTCGATGTTGATGAAAACACCTGCATTGATCATGAACTGGCCATATTTGCTTAAAATATATTTTGCCTCGGCAAATACATCGAACTGATCCGATATCTTAATATAAGTGCCTGCGCCGAGGTTTAACCCGAAGGCATTATCGGTTTCCTTGAAAACCTCACCGGTCTCTTCAAGGTATTTATCTTTCTTCCAGGTCAACAGGAAATCCAGTCCGGTTAAAGCGTAAACCTCAACCCTGTCGAGAGAATTGAAAACATAGTGACCGTTGATGTCGAACATAACTGAAGATACTGTCGTCTTGTACATTACATCTTTGGTTACATTCGGGTAAAACCCCGTGATGCTTGCCGCCACGTGTATAGGAACAGTTATTTCATAAATTCCTTCAAGAAAACCGGCGATATGGCCACTCCTGTTATTTTCAAATTCCACTTCATGAAACCAGTACCCCGTTCCATACGCAATACCGCCTCCGATCTTTGTAAACTGTGCATTTACTGCAGATAAAGACAATAAAATAAATAGAAGGCTGATGATGAGTCTTTTCATAAGTTTGAGTTTTAATTTTATCATTTGGTTTTGAAATATAAAGATAAATTATTGGATCATAACGACAATCAGGAAAACTGTCATTTTTTTGTCTGTTGATTTAAAAAGAAGGTGTCATTAATTGAAAAAGAAGAGAGTATCATTTTTAAAATTTGTTACATTTGTAACCACTGTACAAAATATTTCAGACATGTCGCAAAATATTGGTAAAATAAGCCAGATCATCGGACCTGTGGTTGATGTTACCTTTGAAAGTCAGCGGGCCGGGATGCCTGACATTTATGATGCCCTTGAAATCAAAAGGGATGACGGAACAGTTCTTGTCGTTGAATGTCAGCAGCATATAGGAGAGAACACCGTTCGTGCAATTGCCATGGACTCGACCGACGGACTCAGAAGAGGGATGGACGTGGTGGCAACCGGAGCTCCCATTACCATGCCTATCGGCGAACAGATTAAAGGTCGCCTCATGAATGTTACGGGTGAGGCTATCGACGGCATAGGCCCTCTCGACAAAAAAGAAGGATATCCCATACACAGGAATCCCCCCAAATACGATGACCTTTCAACCGAAAAGGAAGTACTATACACCGGTATCAAGGTAATCGACCTCATTGAACCTTACTCTAAAGGTGGTAAAATTGGCCTCTTCGGTGGGGCAGGAGTGGGAAAGACCGTCGTCATCCTTGAGTTGATCAACAATATTGCAAAAGCCTATTCAGGTCTTTCTGTTTTTGCCGGTGTGGGTGAACGTACCAGAGAAGGTAACGACCTTCTGCGTGAAATGCTTGAAGCAGGAGTAATTTCCTACGGAAAGGAATTCCTCGAAAGTATGGAGTCCGGAGGCTGGGATCTTTCAAAAGTCGACATGGAAGCACTGAAGGAATCCAAGCTGGCACTGGTTTTCGGACAGATGAATGAACCTCCCGGTGCAAGGGCAAGAGTGGCTCTGTCGGGGCTTTCCGTTGCTGAGCACTTTCGCGACGGAGATGGCAAAAGCGGAGGAAGGGATATCCTGTTCTTCATGGACAATGTCTTCCGTTTTACACAGGCAGGATCCGAAGTATCGGCTCTTCTCGGAAGGATGCCTTCCGCAGTAGGATACCAGCCCACCCTCGCAACCGAAATGGGTATCATGCAGGAGAGGATCACATCAACACGCCATGGCTCGATAACCTCTGTGCAGGCTGTTTATGTACCGGCCGACGACCTTACCGATCCGGCCCCGGCAACAACCTTTGCACATCTCGACGCAACAACGGTGCTAAGCCGTAAGATATCGGAACTGGGTATCTATCCTGCTGTCGATCCGCTCGATTCCACGTCGAGAATTCTTACCCCCGATATCGTGGGCCCCGATCATTATAACTGTGCACAGAGGGTCAAGGAACTGCTCCAGAGATACAATGAACTGCAGGATATCATAGCAATTCTCGGAATGGATGAACTGTCGGAGGAAGATAAGCTGGTGGTTCACAGGGCAAGACGCGTTCAGCGATTTCTGTCACAGCCCTTTCACGTGGCAGAGCAATTTACCGGAATTAAGGGAGCCCTGGTTTCTATTGAGGACACCATCAAGGGTTTCAATATGATAATGGACGGTGAAGTTGACCAGTACCCTGAGGCTGCCTTCATGCTTGTGGGAACGATTGAAGATGCCATTGCAAAAGGAGAAAAGATCCTGGCCCAGTCAAAATAAAACCACACAGGGATGAAAATAGAGATCATCACCCCCGACAGAAAGGTCTATGAAGGTGAAATAGTGTCGGTAAGAGTTCCTGGTAAAAAAGGATCTTTCCAGGTACTCAAGGACCACGCACCGATAATCTCAACACTCGATAACGGGATGGTGATCCTGGTCGACGACCAGGGTAACCAGACAGAGTTTGAAATAAACGGCGGGGTGATAGAGGTGAAATATAACAGGATCATCCTTCTTGCCGAATCGGTGCGATAAGAAACATGTCATGACTCCAGATGAATTCCGGAAAAATGCCCATGAGCTTGTCGAATGGATGGCCTCCTATATGGAGAATGTGGGTCAGTATCCGGTTAAATCACAATCACGGCCGGGGGAAATATTTAACAGGCTGCCCGATGCCCCGCCCCTTAAAAGCGAATCTTTCAGCTCATTTATGAAAGACCTTGAAGAAATAATCATGCCGGGGATAACTCACTGGCAGAGCCCCGATTTCTATGCATATTTCCCCGCGAATACCAGTCCGCCTTCGATTCTTGCAGAAATGATCACGGCGACTCTCGGAGCCCAGTGCATGAACTGGGAAACATCACCCGCAGCAGCCGAACTGGAAGAGAAAATGATGAACTGGCTCAGATCGATGACAGGTCTGCCCGATACCTTCGAGGGTGTAATACAGGACAGTGCATCAACAGCCACACTTGCCGCGATACTTACAGCAAGAGAGAAAACCACAGCCTTCACTGCCAACAACGAAGGCCTCAACACAGATCGCCCCCTCAGGGTTTATTGCTCGGAACAGGGTCACTCCTCGATAGAAAAGGGAGTGAGGATCAGTGGTATAGGGAGAAAAAACCTTGTCAGGATACCGGTAAAGGAAGATTTTTCGATGGATCCTGAAGCACTGAAAAAGGCAGTTGAGGAAGATAAGGATAAAGGTTATCTGCCCTGTTGCGTGATTGCCACTCTTGGGACAACAGGGACCACCGCATTCGACCCTTTGAGACCGATTGGAGAGATTTGCAGAAAAAACCATATCTGGCTCCATGTCGATGCCGCGATGGCCGGTACGGCTCTTATTTTACCCGAATTCAGGTGGATGCTCGATGGCAGTGAATATATCGACAGCTTTCTGTTCAACCCTCACAAATGGATGTTCACAAATTTCGACTGCACCGCATTTTTCATCAGGGATGCAGACAGTCTGATCAGAACATTTGAAATCCTGCCTGAGTACCTCAAAACAAGGACCAGGGGGCGGGTAAATGATTACCGCGACTGGGGAATTCCGCTGGGAAGAAGGTTCAGGGCCCTGAAACTGTGGAGCGTGATACGATCCTATGGCGTGGAAGGACTTCAGGAAAAGATAAGACAGCATATTGCGTTCGCAATGCGTCTTAAGGACCTTATCACCAATGAAGAAGATTTCGAGATCCTGGCCCCGGTGATCATTAACGTGGTTTGCTTCAGGTTCGTACCCGAAGGCTGCAACGGGCAACAGCTTAATGAACTGAATGAAACACTGAACCACAGGCTCAATGACTCCGGGAAAATCTATCTTTCACATACAGTGCTTAACGGGAAATATACCCTGAGAATGGTTACGGGTCAGACCAATGTAACTCTTTCACATGTCGAAAAAGCCTGGGATCTGATTAAGCAAAATGCAAGGGCACTTCTGTGATCAGAGGTGCGGCTTTCTTCCAATGCTCATCCCGTAAATATCAATGCTGATAATTGCCTCTACCAGGGGCTTTGTCTCTCCTTTTATCCAGGATGCCCTGGCTCCGGCCGAAACCATGTAAGGAAGCCTGAGAACATGGAAATCAGACAGAAGTTCCGCACCATAGGAGCTGAAGGTTTCGGAAAATTCCCGCACGGAGGTCACCTCCAGACCGTTATCGCCCATTTCAAGATAGTAATTATTGGTTCCCTTGCCGTAATCGTAAAAGACACCTCCACGGAATCTTTTTACATATATAAGACTTCCGATATTAAGGTCGGGATAAAAAAGTGGAGCTATGTAATCGGCTGAAAAATATGTCAGATCTTCCGAGATAATGTTAGTGTAGCCACGCGGGAAATTTATAAGGTTAAAGTTGAGGAACTTAATAACCGTCTGAAATTCATTTTCATATCTTATTCTTATAACATTGTTCCTCATGATCCCGGGGAAATAAAACATTGTCCTGAGGGTGAATGAAGATCCGAAGTTTTCATTGTCGAAAGGGAAGCTGGAATAAAACAAATCGACAACCTGTGCCAGCCGGGGGTGAATATCACGCATGGCCATAGGATAGGAATTTGAGAAATAAAAACGGCCTGCGATCTGGGTTTGTCCATAGTCATAGCCGGCACTCTCAGTGGAATAGATGTAGTTGTTTTCATAACTTACCAGTAATGACGGCCGTATGAAAAGATTAAATTTTCCTGACCTGAATTTTAACGGTACGTACAGCGACCCGGTCAGGGAGAGCCCCGGCTTTATTACTGAAGGATCTCCGGTTGAGGCATTAGGCTTTGAGATCAGTGGATTATCACCCCAGTCGAGTCTTGTCTCAAAGACCGGGTACCACCCCTGCCATGTTACCCGGGAATGTATTTTATGCAGCCTGTCGGTATATTCATAGCCAACCGAAGTGATAAGAGTACTGAGCTGGTTCTGGCTGAAAAGTGTTAATCCCGGTTTGACAGCTGTAAGCGGATCAGCCCTGACCTGGTCGAGGTCGGCATAAACAGGCATCCAGCTGTGAAATCCGAAAAGATTGAGGCCCTTTCTGTATCTTTCAGGCGTATATTTGATCTCAGGTTCATCACTTACTGTTTTCCTGGGGAGCCTGACCACATCAGACAGGAAAAATGCCGGGTCATATTCATGGCTGACAGGCTTTCCCTCACGGATATTTGTATGGCAGATGTTATTTCCCGAATAGGAATAATCACTGAAAATTACTTTTCCTCCCTCCAAAAGGATATCGGTAGCCCCGAATCCGGAGTTTGTGATCTTTAAGTTCTCTTTTCCGGGCGTAAGAACATATAGATTCTCAGTTCCGCAGTGTGATGATACATAAAAGAGCGAATCGTTCCTGTATACAGCCGACTGGTAATCTTCAGGGCTCTCCGGGAAAGAGATGCTCCATTTTTGTGAGGAATTATTGAACGATACGATTCCTTCTCCCTTTGAGTTGAGGGAAATAAAGGTTATTGTATTGCCGTCTGCCGACCAGTAAGGTTTCTGAAGATACCGGTTATCAGGTACCGGAAGGCTTTTAATGATCTTCCCTGTAAGTGAATTGATCAGGACCAGATTGTTGCGGTTGTCGGGAGTGTTTTCGGTGGCTGCAATAACCCTGCCGTCGGGGGATATGGCAGCCGACATGTATCTGGTTTTCCAGGAGATCTGCTTTACCGTTCTGTCTCTGAGGTTCATGAGCCTGATGACAGAGTAATTCCTGTTATCCCAGCGCGGGTCAGTCTGAAGTTCAACCCAGGCCAGTTGCATGTTCCCGGCCGATATCCTGTATGGATACATGTAGCCCGGAACATGTACCTTTTCCTCCGTCTTCGTCTTGCTGTCGATAATAACGAATTCCGGAGGATTGTACAAAGTGGTTTTAATCGCAGCGTACCTGTTATCGCCTGTTTTCACAGGGCTGTGATAGCTTGCAAATTTTTTTCCCCTGGGAGGATTCAGTTCTTCATAATCCCTGATTTCCTTTCTTTCATTTTCAGCTTTCCAGACTGATCCCAGTGTATCGAAAGCCTCAATGAACAGTTTACGCTTGTTCAGCCCGGTATTGTGTCTGAGGCTTAGTCCTACAGGATTGATAAGGTAGGGTGCATTGGCAGTTAATTTCAGTGCCTTGTTCCATGTTCGGGGATCATATTTTGAATATATCCACGAAACTATCTGATATCCGGACTGGTAATGATCGGGCACATAATTCCTGAAAGATCCGTTGACGATCCTGTCATATTTGTACATTTGGCCTTTTTCAACAGAAATAGCCCTGAGTTCTTTCTGAAATGAAGCTGCCCTTCCCCTTCCCGACTCCGAAAGGACCGATTCTGCCATTACCGCCTCACCTTCCATATACCATAGAGGCAATAATGCTGCCATAGCTCCCGGGAACTGTTGTCCGGCAATATATGATATTGCTTTTGAAAATCCGCTGTTAAGGGATTCCATCTGGTAAACATGTGTCAGTTCGTGCAGTGCGAGTTGCCGGAAAGGGTCGAGAGGGATTGAATTTTGTTCAGGGGTGGGATAGATCTCCATTCTCCTGGGAGCCCATGCCACGTAACCGTTTGATTGGGTGGTATAATTGTGAATGATTACGGGGATCCTGTATTTTTTCTGCGGGAAGAGAAGATTAAGATCAGAGTATGCCCTGTCGAGTGATTTTGCAAATTCGACACCCTGGTCACCGTATTGCCGGGGATAGATGACCCTGAACCTTTCAGTCTTGATCTGAAGCCATTTAAGACTGGCCGGATCCTGACCGGTGTCATAATACTGCCCACTTACCGTAATGGTGAACGGCAGAAGCAAAATCATTATGAGGGCAGCTTTGAAATTCATCGGATCAAATCGTTTTCAAAGGTAGTAAATAAAGGAAGCTACTGACCAACAGATGCCGGTTGGCAATAGTAAGAAAAAAATTCAGTACTTTCGTCACCTGGTTGTAAACGGTTTAAATTCATACAAAGTGTTACTTTAAATGAAACGATTCAGGCTTATAAACAACATAACGGGATGGATTGTTTTCGCCATCGCCGCTTTTACGTATCTGATGACTATTGAGCCCACCACAAGTTTGTGGGATTGCGGTGAATTTATCGCTTCTGCATATAAGCTGGAAATAGGACATCCTCCGGGAAGCCAGGTGTTTATGATCCTTGCCAGGTTTTTCACTCTTTTCGCCGGCAGCGATGTTTCGAAGGTCGCCGCAATGGTCAATTCATTTTCTGCCATTGTAAGTGCCTTTACAATATTATTCCTTTTCTGGACTATAACGCATCTTGCACGCAAAATTATTGCGAAGGATGAAAACGATTTAACCATTTCCGGAATAATAACAATAATGTCAGCCGGAGTTGTTGGAGCACTGGCTTTTACATTTTCCGACTCTTTCTGGTTCTCGGCTGTCGAAGGCGAAGTATATGCAACTTCCTCACTGTTCACTGCTGCGGTTTTCTGGGCCATCCTGAAGTGGGAAGATGTTGCCGATGAAGCTCATGCCGACAAATGGATAATACTGATTGCCTACCTGATGGGACTTTCAATTGGGGTTCATCTTCTGAACCTTCTGGCCCTTCCGGCAA
Organism: Bacteroidales bacterium; assembly: GCA_036759025.1. Classification (GTDB taxonomy): domain Bacteria; phylum Bacteroidota; class Bacteroidia; order Bacteroidales; family VadinHA17; genus LD21. Next base: position 5,334 of record DAIOVL010000029.1, on the reverse strand, counting down.
TCGTTCTGGTATACTATTTCCGAAAATTTGAGTTCACATGGAAAGGTCTGGTATATTCTCTGGCAGGATCATTTGTTATGCTGGCCCTTCTTATGTGGGGTATTATGCCCGGAATAGTGAAAATTTCATCCAGATTCGACCTCTTTTTTGTTAATTCTCTTAATCTTCCGGCGAATTCAGGCATGATTTTTCATATGATCATCCTGATAGCATTGTTCATTGTTGCCATCAGAATGTCGGTGAAACAGGAAAAAACGACACAGCTTGCTGTTGTTTCGGCCGTGGTCCTTTTCTTTACCGGTATCTGGGTGGTTTCAGGTTCGGCTGTGATCAATCTTTTGATCCTTGTAGCCGTGACAGCTGTGATATGGCTCATGGCAACAAGGAGCAGGGTCATGCTTAACACCACCCTTACTGCCATTATGGTAATTCTTATAGGCTACTCCTCAACAGCCATTATTGTCATACGTTCATCGGCAAATCCGCCTCTTAATGAGAACAATCCTTCAGATCCCTTCAACCTGCTCTATTATCTGAACCGGGAACAGTATGGAGAGAGGCCTCTTTTACGGGGTGCCTGGTACAATGCCCCGGTAACTGATTATAAAGACGGTAAACCGGTATATGTCCTGGAAAACGGTAAGTATGTTATCACGCACCGTAACCTTGAGAGGGAATACGACGAAAGATTCATTACACTTTTCCCGAGAATGTGGAGTGAACAGGAAGACCATGCTGCAGTCTACAGGCAATGGGGTGGATCAGACGGAATACCCATTACGGTAACAGGACAGTCGGGCAAGAAGACAATAATTAAGAAACCAACTTTCGGCGAAAACCTGAAGTTCATGTTCAGCTACCAGTACGGTTACATGTATTTCAGATATTTTATGTGGAATTTTGCGGGGAAACAGAATGACACCCAGGGGACTGGAGGTGCCGTAAACGGGAACTGGATTTCCGGGATAAAGTTCCTCGATGAACCAAGGGTGGGTACCGCTGATATACCTGATGACCAGAAGAATGACACCTCCCGGAACCGTTATTACCTGCTCCCCTTCCTTCTTGGAATGGCCGGGCTCTTTTTCCATCTTTTCAGGGATAACAAGAACTGGTGGATAATAATGCTCCTCTTCGTCATGACGGGGATAGCCATTGTCTTCTATCTTAACCAGTACCCGAATCAGCCCAGGGAACGCGATTATGCCTATGTGGGTTCATTCTACTTCTTCTCCGTATGGATAGGCCTGGGTGTGCTGTTTATCTATGAACTGATAGCAAAATCGATAGGCGGAAAAATAGCTTCACCGGTTGCCGCCCTTGTATGTATGGTTGTGCCTGTGCTGATGGGATCCGAGAACTGGGATGATCATGACAGGTCGGGACGTTATCTGGCACGCGACATCGCATTTAATTACCTCGAGTCCTGTTCTCCCGGCTCAATACTTTTCACAAACGGTGATAACGACACCTTTCCCCTGTGGTATGCCCAGGAAGTTGAAGGAAAAAGGACCGACGTAAGGGTTTGTAACCTCATGCTTATGAACACCGACTGGTACATCGAACAGATGAAAAGGAAAGTCTACGAGTCGGAAGCCCTTCCCATCTCACTGCCGATAAAAAAATACTACGACGGTATCAACAACCAGGTATTCATTGTGGAAAAAACAAAAGAAATCGTAGATATCAAAACCGTTATCGAGTGGGTAAAAAGTGATAACAAAGCAACAAAAGTCCAGGTCTCCCCGAATGAACTGCTTGACATAATACCGGCCAGGAAGATACGTATACCTGTTGATGCTGCAAAAGTGCTTGCATCAGGTACGGTAAAACCTGAAGATTCGGCCAGAATAGTTCCCTATATCGACATTACACTGAAAGGCAATTCCATCCTCAAAAGCCAGCTTCTGGTGCTCGATATACTTGCCCATAACGAATGGGAGAGACCGCTTTATTTTGTTACCGGGTATCATGACGATGCTCTCGGACTGGAAGAATACCTTCAGCTTGAGGGACTGGCCTACAGACTGGTGCCAATCATGTCTGAAAATAAAAGCTGGCTCGAATATGGCAGGATCGATACTGATATTCTGTACGACAACCTGATGAATAAATTTGTCTGGGGCGGGGCCAATGATGAAACAGTCAACATAGATCACCATCATAAACGGACGCTGATGGTTGTACGGGCAAGACTTAACTATGCAAAGCTTGCCAGGGCGCTCGTCACGGAAGGCAAGAATGAAAAGGCCCTTGAGGTTCTTAACCGTTGCATGGAACTCCTGCCTCTTCAGCAGGTTCCCTATGATCCTTATGTGAACAGCGTGATCGACGCGTATTTTGCTGCCGGTGACAAAGAAAAAGCGGTTCAGATGACACGTGATATGTGTGACTATTATTATTCCCAGCTTGATTATTATCTGAAGCAGAAACCGCACATAGTCAACTCGGCAGAATATGCTATAGGCACAGCATTTGAATACACGAGGCAGGCAGGAGAAAAATGTATCAATTACGGAGAAACGGAACTTGGACTTGAGATCAGCAACAGGCTACAGGATTTTTATACCCGTTATGTAGAATTCGTGAATCCGGCTGCAAGACAAAGCCTCAACTGATAAAGGACCTGCTGATCTCGTGCTTCAGATACTTCTCAAGCAGGAGATATATCTTTTCAGGATATACAGGTTTAAGGATGTATTCATTGGCTCCGGCCAGGTAAGCCTCGGTTTTGCTTTGTTCCGATGAATAGGCCGTCAGCATTATGAGCGGAACATTTTTACGGGTCCTTCGCATTATCCTCAGGCATTCGATCCCGTTCACGAGAGGTATCAGAAAGTCCATGAAGACAAGGTCTATTTTTTCATCTTCCCTGCCTAGATAATCGACAAAATCCTTACCGGTTCTGAAAATTTTTACATCGGCACCCGAATTATTCAGCAGGGTTTCATAATACCTGATCGACGGAACATCGTCCTCCACAATGATTATTCTCTTGCCCTCCAAATGTAAGTCGTTGATATTAAATGACATGATCAGCTTGCTGTCTGTATTATAAAAATACAATAAGTATCCGGGCGATGCAGTGGTCAGCAGTGCAGTTGTTAACATTTTATCAACAACTTCCGCTGAATTGTAAAGATACGAATATTTGCATTCTAAATTAAAAAACTGCAATTTCGTAAAGGGAATATTTTTCTGATCGTTATGGGCTTTAAAATTTTTCGCAGGACAATCGTCACATTAAGTCTGATAATGGTTTTATCCTGCACATTCGGGCAGGGAGGTTTTAACAATTCATCCAGAGCTCTTTACATCTTTGATTTGGTTTCAAAATATGTTGATTTCGGTGAAGATTTTGCCGACTCATCACAATTTAAGATTGGGATGATGCTGGGTGATTATGAGTTATTATATGAACTTGGTAATCTCGCAAAAACAAGATCTGTAATCCAGGGTAAACCGGTTCAGGTAAGTGGGTATAAACGTATTGAAAGCCTTACTCATACACAGGTATTATATGTAAACAGATCGGCCGGTTTTGATCTGAAGGAGATAGGGGAAGCTATTTCTGGGAGGAAGACTCTTCTTGTCACAGAAGGTTATGAATTCCGCGAATCGATGATCAATTTCATTGTGATTAACGGGGTGCCACGTTATGAAATAAATGAAGAATACATAAGGAAAGAAGGAATGTCGGTTCCTCAGACTTTCCTTTTCAGCGCAGTTAAGACCAGGGAAGACTGGCAGGAGTTGTTTAATGAGGCAGACGCTGACCTTAAGATCCAGAAAGAAACGGTAAAAAGACAACAGGAGGAAATTGAGGTGCAAAAAGCTGAGATCCTCAGGCAGCGTTCACTCCTCGACAGCCTCGACAGAGAAATTGCCCTGAAGGAAGAGATTCTTAAAGAAGGTCAGGATATCCTTAATACCCAGATGGAATGGATAAGCCGTCAGCAGGATGAAATCGCAGATCACAGGCAGACAATTCAACTTCAGCAGCGGGAGGTACAGGGACAGAAGGACACCCTCATGAAGCAGAAAGAAGATATCAGGTCACAGATTGCGCTCATAGACCTGCAGCTTGAGCAGATAAGCATTCAGGAAGAAAAGATAAGGATACAGCTTGCCACTCTTGAAAAGCAAAAACTGATTCTCTGGTTCGTGGTTCTGGCCCTGGTGATGGTCAGTGTACTTGGATATTACATCTACCGTGGATATATGATCAAAAAGGATGCAAATATCCGACTTGAGGATAAGAACCGGACAATATCCATGCAAAAGGATGAGATCGAAAGGCAGCGTGACCTTGCAGCGGCACAGCGCGACCAGATAGCTTATCAGAAAAAGCATATCACCGACAGTATTATGTATGCCAGGCGTATACAGACAGCACTTATCCCATCTCTTGAGCTTTTCAGCGACCGGCTTGAACATTTCGTTATTTATAAACCCCTTGCTATTGTAAGTGGTGACTTCTACTGGGTAAGCCGGCTGCAGAACAAACAGATAATTATTGTTGCTGACTGTACAGGACATGGAGTGCCGGGGGCATTTATGAGCATGCTGGGGGTAACTCTGCTTAATGAGATCGTCAATACAAGGAATATCATTATGCCCGACCAGATAATAGAAAACCTCAGACAGGGCGTTATCAGATCATTGCGGCAGGCTGAAGAACAGGATTCTGTAAAGGACGGAATGGATATTTCGGTGTGCGTTGTAGACTTTGATGAAGGTATGCTTTTGTGGTCGGGAGCCAATAGTCCGCTTTACCTGGTAAGAGGCAATGAACTTATACATTACAGAGCCGACAAGATGCCTGCTTCAATACATTACAGGATGCTTCCTTTCACCCTGCACCGTATTAAGCTGGTGAAAGATGATACTTTCTATATCTTTTCTGATGGTTTTGCAGATCAGTTCGGTGGTCCGGCACAAAAGAAGTTCCTGTCGCATCAGCTAAAAGAGAAACTGGTTGAAATGTCGGGTATTCAGATGCTCGAGCAGGCAAAAAGACTTAACGACATCTTTGAAACCTGGCAGGGCGATTCACCCCAGGTTGATGATGTCACCCTGATAGGTGTCAGATATTAGTTACATTCCAGTGAGGTCACGTTTCCGGTAAAAGGATCGGTTATAGTCGGATTTGAAGCTTTGTATGCCAGAAGGGCAGCCCCGCAGTATTCAGCTTCCAGCCCCGAATCGAGAATATTTCCACCGGAATCACGGACCACGATCCGGCAAATCTCACAATCGCTGATCGCTTCACAGGCTGAGAAACCGGCTGTTATCAAAAGAAACAAAACTCCGGCAGCAATCTTTCTTTTCATG
>DAIOVL010000028.1:0-39255 GCA_036759025.1 Bacteroidales bacterium | reverse complement strand
ATCTGGCAATATAATGAAGAAAGAGTACAATAAGAATCCATATCCCAGCCGAAGCCACTGACATTGAAATGAAAAGCATCCCCAGGTACAGCAGTATCTCTCCCAGGTAAACAGGATGCCTTACAATGCCAAAAACACCTTTCCGTATTATTTCAGGCTTTTCACGCACCTCGTTAAAGACGGTATTCATACCGGACCTGGCAAAGAGTCCTGCCACTATCAACACCAGGATACCTGCAGGAGCCCTGATAATGTTAGGGACAAGGTCATTGAGCCAGGTTGAAAAATTCAGGAAAAATGAATCCGCTATCCAAACTACTGCAAATATTATTGCGAATACAGCCTGGCCTGCATCGCCTGTTTTATGCTCGCCAATAAGATCATTCCTGTTCCTGTGAGTTTTTTTCTTTGATTCATCTGTTTTCATGACAATGTGTATTTTACTTTTATAGACGAACCGTAGATGATTTTATTTTTGACTGACCTGCAACCATATATCCAGTCGTGGTGCATCACCGTCGTAAGGTTTTCCCAGAATGTCGAGGTCTCCGTCACCGTCGAGGTCGACGATCTCGGAGTCATGAAGGTCGATACCCTTTGAGATAATCATGTCGCGAGGGAAATTTCCCTTACCGTCACCGAAAAGTATCCTGCTAACAGCTTCCGAATGACCTCCGAGGGTCATTTCGGCATACCAGATATCATTATTCCCGTCGTTATCGAAATCGACAATTGCAAGAGAGTGGCCGTTGCTCACTTCCGGCACAATTTCTTTCTTTACCCACGTATTTTTTTGATATTCATACATATACATCGGAGCAACTCCATCTCCCACAACCAGGACAATCTCGGGCCGTCCTCCTTTTACCAGCTGGTCTGCAGCCGACCGGCTGAAAGTATAAGCGGCATCAACGACATTGAAAGAGAACCTGTCGTTGCCGAGGTACCTGAACCACAGGCCTCCCCCGACGACATCCTGAATACCGTCTCCGTCAATGTCGGCTGATGCCAGGCCTTCATGTTCATTGGTCCGTTTCCAGGAAGGATATGAACCATGTTGCTCCATCTGGCTGTCATTAAAGTACTTATATACAGGTATAAGTTTCCAGTTTTCAGTAAGCACCGGATCTTCAGGGATACGGGTAAACCAGAGCGTCTGGTCGCCCTGGGCCCAGAAGACAAGGTCGGTCTTTCCGTCACCGTCAAAGTCGCCGGCCATCTGATCGTGGACCTTATTGCCTCCTGTTTTCCTTATCAGATAACGTGGCCAGGCGGGTTTGCTGAAATCGGGAAATGGGTTCTCCCACCACCACACATTGTTCGTTTTCGATTCTCCTCCTGCGACGATATCCATGTCACCGTCGTTGTCGATATCTAGAGTCGTGGTTCCTGCTTCTATGAAACATATAGCGTCTTCCACCACACGTCTGTTCCATCCCTTTCCTGTTCTCTGGTACCATACCAGTCCGGGAGCTTTTGTCCTCTCAGAGATACAAAAATCATTTATCCCGTCGTTGTCGAAATCGGCAACGGCAGCTGAGGTCTGTTGCTTACCTGCATTCGGAACTTCAATTGCACCTGTTTTACTGGAGATATGAATCCATTCCGTCTGACAGGAAAGTTCATAAAAGATAAACAAAAAAATCAAAGTGAATACTGTCTTTTTCATCCTGCATACTTTAAAATTATTGTATTCCTTTGTGTTACTTAGTGCGAACCTTTGAGATACTTTGTGGTTAAAAAAAGTTAACCATCAGGGCGCACAAAGGTCCCGACAGCTATCGGGATCACGAGGGTACACAAAGTAAATTCTTATTATCCCGGTTTTTACATACTTCATTAGACTCAGTTTCTGCTTTCAAAACTATAATGTCCTGAACCGGTTTTATAAACGGCATAGCCTTCTTCCATTCCCTTAAAACTAACTCCATTTGAAGCGGTCGCTTTTTTACCGCTTTCTGTCACCGAGTTCTTAGACTCCGCAGGTACATAAACCGTTGCCCTGCAGCCGGCAGGAACCACTGTTTCCATCACGAAACTCCCGTTTTTCTTTTCCCATTTCACCGAACAATTGCCGTAAGGTGTCAGATTGGAATAGGATGCCATTGTAACATCGCCTGCAGGCTGTGGTCTGAATATGACATGCCTGTATCCGGGAAATTCGGGATCGGTTTTCATTCCTGCCAGATTTCTGTAGAGCCATACAAGACCTCCTCCGAACATAGGATGGTTACCCGAACCACCCCTGTCCCAGTGCTCCCATGAGGTTGTGGCTCCCTGTTCAAGCCAGTATCCGTATGAGGGCATGGTTCTTTTGTTCATAGCCGTATATGCCATTTCATTCAGTCCGTTTTCAGCCAGTACCTCAAAGAAAAACTGAGTGCCGAAAATTCCGGTGTCAAGATGTCCTCCGTTAGCTTCAATGTCATTTTTCAGAGCACTGATCACCCTTTCTTTCCGGTCCTCAGGAACACCCATCCTCAAAGCGAAGATGTTACCGCCGTATTTCCCATAGCTTCCCGAAGCCTCATCCCAGAACTCATCCATAAATGCAGCTTTTGTCCTGTCTGCAAGATCCCGGTAATAAACTGCTTCAGTTTTATTACCAAGAATTTTTGCAGCTTCAGAAGTTATGTCGGCACAGCGCCACAGGTAGAATGTATGGACCATATTATCGGGTGGCAGTTCAAAGGGGGCAACCCAGTCACCCAGATTAAGCCATCTGAGAGGTTTTCCGTTGCGTCCGGGGGCCTGAGAGAACATTATGCCTTTTTCATCTGTCCATGTAAGCATGTACCTTACATAGCCCTTCATTGCTTCATAGCTGTCGGTCAGAATATTTTCATCTCCGTAATGAATATAGAATTCCCATGGCATGATGCAGATAGCGGCTCCCCATGCTACTCCTCCCCCGCAACCCGGCTGCCAGGGAGCCCCGTTGGGAACGTAGCCTGTCTCTTCATTAGAGGCACCAATGATGTCGTCAATCCATTTTCTGTAAAATGCCCTTGAATCGAAGTTATGCATCACCGTTACGCATGCTACCTGGCCGTCGCCGGTATAAGGCGATCTTTCGCGGTTCGGACAGTCGCTGGCAATTCCTCCGTGCATATTGTCGGTCTGACTTCTCCACCAGATCCTGTTAATATCTTCGAGCATCTTATTCGAACTTGTGAACTTACCTGTAGTTTCGACTCCGGTATAAACTGCTTCTGCCTGAACCTGACCGGCATTCAGTTCCCCCGGCCAGTTTAATATCTCCACCTCCCTGAAGACAAACCATGTGAACCTGGCATGATAAGATTCAGGACCGCCTCCTTTGAGGATGTATGTGTTCTCGCCGTTGGGTGAATAAGGCTGGAGATACCTGATCTCAATTTTCCTTCCCGCATCGCCGTTTATGTCTTTTAAATGAATCCAGCCCGATATTTCCTGTCCGAAATCGATTTTATAATTTCCGCTTTCCAGCTTTTCAATTTTAACAGGATCGAGAACTTCCATCACCATGTCGGTCTGAGCCGTATGAGCGGTTAGTTTCCCTTCCGGAGCCTTTCGTACTACGGCATTCTGCCAGCCTGAATCATTAAAACCCGGAGAGCACCATCCCTCCAATTCCAGACGGGCATCATAATGTTCTCCATAGAAGATCATATCCATCACTACCGGTCCCTCTGCCACCTTCCATGTGTCATCACTGACGATAATCTCCCTGGTACCATCTTCATAAGTGATATGAAGCTGAAGAAGGAACCTGGGGCTGCCGTAAGCCCCGCACCAGTATTTTGCAGGATTATAGAATCCGTTCCCAAGCATGGCTCCAACGGCATTGGATCCGGTAATGAGATTATCGGTGATGTCATAGGCCATATACATAACCCGGTATTCCCTGAAATTATCCGGAAGTGGTATATTTTCATTTTCAAGACCCGGTCGTTTCCCGTAATTTGTCTGGTTGGGAATCAGAACATCATTGCCGACCTTTGAGCCGTTAAGGTAGAGTTCAAAATAACCGAGACCGCTTGTATATGCAATTGCACGGGCAACTTTCTTATTAACGTCGAACTGTTTTCGCAGCAAGGGTGCGGGAGGAGGAAGTTCAGATGGCAGCTTAACTCCCGGATTGGATGGTTTCGGCAGGGCTTCTTCACCCTGCCATGGCACTCCGATCCATTCAGCCTTCCATTCCGAAGGATCAGTCAATCCCACTCTGAAGCAGGCAGGATCGCTCCAGTCAGAGAGCTTCCTTCTCCTGTCCTGAACACGGACATGCCACCAGTATTCCTGCCCCGATTTCAGGGATGGGCCTTTATATCTGATATTGACAGACTGTGGGCTTCTTGCTCCCCTGTACGTCCATAAGAGATCTGAACCCGCAAGAAGCGATTCCTTCGATCCTGCTACCTGGATAATATACCCTGTCTGATACTGACCCCGTTCACCGGCATCAGCAACATTTATCCACGAAAACCTCGGATCAGGAACATCAATAAGCACAGGACCCTTCACATACTCGCAGGTAAGATCAACAGGAGTTATTCCGCATTCTTCAGAGCATGCCGGGAGCAGACAAGGTAATAATACATATAGCAGGATCTTTTTCATATTCATTCAGTTGTCAATCCTATTTTATCATCATCGGGAATAGTTGCTTTATCTCCGCGTCGGAAGGCTTTCTTCCATATTCACAAATCTCGAACGACTCTGCGATCCTGGCTTTATTGCCTCTTTCAGCACCGTACCATTTTATAAGAGCCTTCCGCTTTTCTTCACTTATCTGTCCGGGGCCCCTGTTCTTCTTCAGCCATTCAAGCCTGGCAGCTACATCCTGTGGTACCTGGTCGAGCTTTCCCGATGTCCAGGGGAGCCACTCAAAGAACTGTGAAACATGGGCCGACATGGCATACATTTTCTGATCCCATGAATCTGTGATATCTATCACAATATCAGGCGAGAAGGGCTGAGGTTTGACGAAACGGTCCTCCATGTAGAGAAACACAGGGTTCTTTTTCAGGGGCGGAGTATCGGGAACGATGTCAGGCACTATCACCATATATGCCGCATCCTGAACCAGCACCGAAGTATAGCGGTGATCGGGATGGTAATCGTTTGGCCTGTGCACAATCACTATATCTGCATTCCATTGTCTTATAAGCCTGATTACCTGATCCCTGACCTCAAGTGTTGGCATAAGCCTGCCGTCATGATTATCAAGTACCAGATATTTAACTCCAAACCTATTACCTGCTTCCTGCGATTCCAGCTTACGTATATTGGCAAGGGGAGGTCCTCCCTTGTCGAAATGACCTGCATCACCGTTGGTGACTGACACGAACAATACATTGTGTCCTCTTTTTGCAAATTCGATCGCTGTTCCTCCAGCCCTGCCATCGCAGTCGTCGGGATGAGCTCCAAATACAATCAGGTTAATCTTCTCCTGCTGCGAAAAGACCTGGCTTAAGGGAATCAGAACCAGGAGAACCAGAGCAAATAATCTTTTCATGTTATTTAATATATAAAACCTAAAGACCTTCAACCATCAACCTTTCAACCAATAAACCTTAACCAATCATCCACCCCCAAACCCCCTATAGAGTGCTTTTAAATATTATACCTTAATCCTTTTAATCATCCCGTTTCCCGGTAATCCACACCTCACCCTCAAGTCCCATCGGTATAGCCTCATAGCCCTGCGTCCATCTTGCTGCCGTGGGATTATCTTTCAGACTTCTTACATAGTTGCTCAGTACAGAGGTGTATTTTATTTCGAGCCTGTTCTCGCCTTCCCTGAGAAGGCCTGCAATCCTGAAAACTGGCTTCCCGTACCATTTCAATCCTGCCGGTTTCCCGTTGATGAACACTTCAGTCACTCCTTTAGCAACTCTTTTTATTTCAAGCCACTGACCTTTGCCATCCGAATCGAATTCAACAGAATACGTAACAGTTCCGGCAAATTTGCTGAGCATGGGATCCTCAGATGTACCGAACTCTTCCAGTGTCTGAAATGATCTTTCAAAAGTGCTTCCGTCAACATGCGTGAACAGAGCTGACCATGGGCCCTGAAGGATAGCGGTATCCCCTCCGGAATTCATTTCATCAACAACAGGATTGCCTTCATTTCCGGGTTCAAAAACCAGCAGCAGCGACTGTAAAGGTTCAAGCACTATTGACAGGGAGTTTTTGTGGTCATAATAAGGAAAGACACTCCTTTCGCCCGTTTCAGGATCCCATATCCAGGGGATTTTGTTGCCTGTCGGAAACTGCGTATTAAAAGTCGCTGTTACCGACCGGTTTGAGTTGACGAAAAACCAGATATCCTTCGTTCCTGCAGTCTGTCTTATCTGAAAAACATTTTTATCCGGGTTGCTTATCATGACATCAGGCTCTATATCAGCCATATCCAGCATGCCGACCGTCCAGTCCAGTAACCCGGCGGGGTTCGCAGGTCCATCGACTGAAAGGACCCTTTCCGGATATCTTTCCGATATTTCTGAAAAAACATCCCTGACTATCTGATCATTCTCAGGTGCATTCTTCAGTGAAGCAGACCTCCGGGGTATTCCGTCGACAATAACAAGTTTTCCTCCTCCGGTGACAAAATCCTTCAGCGCCAGTGCTGTTTCAGCTTCGACAGAAATCAGGTCGCATAAGATGACTGCCTCATACGACATGGGGCCATAATCCAGGTGACCTTTCTTTTTTACTGCGTCTAAAATTATCTTCTCGTCGATATAATCACAAGATCTGCCTGCCTGGCTAAGAGATTCCCAGAGCCTGTAGCAGTACCATGGTTCATTATGAAAAGGAACCCTTATTAATCCTTTAGTGCTCCAGATGTCTGCCTCCGGCCCGACAATGGCTATCTTTTTCACAGGAACGGAATTCTGGAAAATATACGACAGCCGTGCATTGTAGTCAACCCAGTGCTTAAAATACGGCCACCAGGTGTTCTGCTCACTGAAATATGCACCGAACCTTATCCAGCCGGGAAAGCCTGACTCTGCAGGTGAATAGTTGTATCCGTGAAGAACGGTATGGTTGATGCCCGTGATGAAATTCATGTCGTCGTGGCGTTTTATCTCCTCAAGGGAAGCCTTGAAAACGCCTTTGGTATTGGTCATGGCCTCACAGCTGATGATCTTTCTGCCTTTGAGGTGGCCCCCTGAGGCAGCGTAAAGGTTCCATATCATATAACCGTGATCCTGGTTCCATATCCAGTCATCAGTATCCATGTTAACCGAATAGATCCAGTTGTTACTTTCGGGAATATCGGGTATCATATTACCCTCCATCATTCCCATCAGGAAAGGAGTTCCATATGCCTGATAGCGGCACAGCAGTCCGTTTTCGGTACAGAATTCCTGGAATGTACTGGTGAAATTATCAAGGAAAACCCTTACCAGCAGCTTGTTATAATCATATCTCACTCTCTTCAGTGAGTCTGTAAAATCTTCATTGTACTTTTCATCTGCATAACCTCTGTATGATTCATAAAAGATAAACGGGAACCATGGCTTAAGTTCATATCCGTATGTCTTCACGAATATCTCTTCAAAACCATCCGTCCAGTTTGCCCCGGCAAGTTCAATGCTGTCGCAGAAAAGAGCCCTGATAAGCTGGCTGAGAGGAATGCCCGTATCTTCACTTATTTTCTTAAGCCTGTTAAGATAGGCTTGTGTAATGGTGCTTCTGTAATGATCCATCACCGGGCCTGCTGCTCCGGGGGCGCCGTTCTGGACATGACGGTGACCTTTTTGAAGGAAACCGTATACCAGATCATAATCCCCATCAGGCACCCGGTAACTTATGCGGCCCTGGCTGTCAACAAAAGCTGTAATATCGGTTATGTCTGTGGTATTGTTTATATCATCCGGAACCAGGCTTATAAAGAAGAGACTGTTACTGAAAGCTTCGCCTTCAGCTTGTCTGCTCTGAGCCTGAAGAGTCTTCCCGAGCAGAGACGCTGTTGTCTCGTTTATAATATCTCCGCCCCTGCATTTAAGAGTGCCGGTGATGACCCGTTGAACAGCTTGATCTTCATTTATGAATTCCCCGCCGAAGGGCCATCCCGAACCCACTATCAGGTCTGTTATCATCTCTCTTTTGGAGGCCTCGGTTGCAGCCAGGGACAGAAGACTGTTCCATTCCGGACTAAGCCATGTAAGGGCTTTTGTTCCTGCGGTGTCGGACCATTCCGGAAAGGCTATCGGGTTAATCTCAACACCACCGATGCCGGCTTCATGAAGGACATCAAGCTGCCGGACAATCTCCCTGTCAGTTATCCTGTTACCGTTCCACCACCACCGCATGAAAGGCCGTGAATCGGCGGGAGGATCCTGAAAACCGGAAAAAAGCTCATCTTCATGGCTGCAGTGGCACAGAAAGGCCACTGACAGAATAGCAGTCAGGGTAAGGACAAAAGGCTTTTTCATGACTAAGCACGTTAAGTTTATTTGACTTAGAGTCTCTTCTAAAATTCGATTAACAGTTCAGAATCTCCTTTTGTAGCTGAGGGACTTATTCCGCTTACCTCCCGGGCAAGTCCCTTTTCAGGATAACTGATTTGTATTGTGTATTCAGAGTCACTGAAAACCTTGGGAATGAATTCATTACCGTTAATCCTTATGATGTACTCAAGCTCATCTGTTGTCTGATTGATTATCCCGATAACAGGATCAGGATCCCCGGAAATTTTAAGAGCCGGCAGCCAGGCACGAGCTTCGCGTCCGTAATTATCCATCTGGTTGATGGTCTTCGGCCATCCCGGATGCTGGCTCATTTCACCAGGATTGAGAACGTCGCTCAGGAAGTGCCACGATTCCATTGTAATATTCCTGGTTTCCTTGTCAAAAATAACGAAACCTAAACCTGCTGTTTTGTTCTGCTGCAGTTCATACCTGTTTTTTATTCCTGCGAAATTTACAGGGTTACCGATGGCATACACAAAGTTTTTGTTTCCGAAGGCGTCAGTATATTCTCCCGTGTTCGGGAATCTGTGCTCCGGACGGTTCTTTACAGGGATTCCCAGGTCGTCGGGTCTGAACCATCTTGAATAGCCCACAGCTATTGCAGGTGTACAGAAGCTCCAGCCCGCATCCCTAAAGTCGTCAATGCCATACTGAACAATGGATGGTACATGCTGGTCGCCGCAGATATGGAAAACGAATCCCTTCCTTATGATATTAACAGCCCGGTTACGTGCTTTCTTAGGCCATCCACCTGAGTCCAGATCTCCCAGGAGGTATCCGTCATACTGACCGTGATGTGTTGCAGCATTGGCAAAAAGCGTCTGGGAGAGAAGGACTTTCATATCGGCTCCCTCCCAATCCTTTATCCATTCTTCGATAAAATTCTCCTGTCGTTCTCCAAGAAACTGAAGGTCATCGCCATCAAGTATTGAAGGATCTTTCAGAGGTGCTGTCAGATGGTCCTTACGTCCTTCCCAGGTGGAAACAAGATCCGGACCTGATTTGAATATCCTGTCGCTGACGATGGCAAAGCTTACCCTGCTGTAGTTCAATGACGTGTACCATACCGACATACCCTGTTCAATAGGCGCAGGATCATATGGATCGGGAAGATGTGAACATTGTGTCCTGTTAACTGCATTGACCATTTTTACAGTCTGGGTGAATCCTGTGTAATCATCCGTATTTGCCAGGCCTGACGGCTTTGCTTTCCCTCCTCCTCCCCAGATGTTACCCTGAAATACATCATGATCGTCGGGAGTGCATATTGCAGGGGTACTTCGCATGGTTTCCCCGAATGCCCATCCGAACATATACCATTTGCCGAGGTAATTGAGGACAGCCATATCCTCAGGTTCTCTTTTTATGGGATAACCTCCGTTTTGCTCATAAATCTGGTCGCCGGAGAAATAAAGCAAATCGGCTTCCTTAAGACTAAGATTCCGTACTACCGGTGAATAAGGAAAACCTGTATGATACTGGCATGTCATTGCTCCCATTTTTAACTTCCTGTCAACAGGATCGCGCCTGATCTTACCTGTATATTCATAAACACGGGGATTACCCTGCATATCCAGGTATTCGTAAAGTACACGGTAATCATGGTCAGTCGATGAATCCCAGTTCCTGACAGTAAAGAGAGCACTTCTTGAATCGGGATGTATGGCAGCTTTTCCAGCGTGAATCCATTTCCCGCCATTTCTGATCTGCAATTCAGCATTCTGATTATCAGATTTCCCTACAGGAGGAAATTGTGCAGACATTTTCAGGGTGTTCCTGCTGAGGGTGTGCATTGTCCATAATACCGGTCCAAATCTGTTTTCAGGTCTGAAAGCCAGTCCTCTTCCTTTAATTTCAATATTATCAAACCAGAACCGTGGCCCGTTATTTTTTGATTTTGAAGTCCTGAAGTTACTAACAAGCTGAATGATGCCGGTCATTGGCTCTTCAGGCCTGAAAACAACCTCTGCAATAACTGTCTCGTCAGCACCGGTAACCTTCAGCGTAAGCAAAGGTCCCCCGGAATCTTCATTTCCTGTAATATCGAGTCTAAAACTGCTGAAATCAAAACCTTCAGGAAGTCTGGTCGTGCTCTGCTCAATGAAAGCATAACCTTCAGTATTAACACCCGCGTTTATTCCGCGACCAAAATAAATGGCAGCCCTGTGGTCCTTTTCCTCAAGGGCCTCAGAAGCTATTATCAGTCCTGAAGCGCCGTCATTAAGTCCCTTTTTAATGAGTCCCATTTCAACGCTTACAGAGAATCCTGATTTCCAGCTGTCAATCAGATACGGCAGGACTGTACAGGTTGCCTGCTGACCTGATCCGGAGAATTCAATCCGTCCCTTATTCAGACTCCAGTCTTCAAGGGGTACTGACCAGAAATCCTCACCTATCCAAACCCGTTCATTAAGGGAATCAAATTCGTATCGTGCTGCAGGATTACTATTCCGGCATCCAGTCAATATTTGCAACAAGCAAGCTGTCAGTAATATAAAAGGGATTTTCTTCATGAGACACTCTATCTAATTAACAAACTGAATAGTAACACCAGGGTTGATCACTTCCCTGTCCTGCTTTCATTTTTTTCTATCATTTTTTTGAATTCAGTTTCAATGGCAGGGTCTGTCTCTGCCAGTTGCTTCCATTCATCTGATCCGTAAACACCTGCTTCTGTGTAATCGAAAGGAATGAATTTTATCTTTCTTGCAACACTAAGTTTCCTGAACCTGAAATCATATTCTGCAGGATTTACGAAAAGGGGATCGGCAATCACAGAATGGCGATCCTTACCTTCTTTCTGCCATTCTTTGAAAGATTTATCAGCGAATTTTATTTCTTCAGTACGGTTGTCCCAGTAACAGTTGTAATCGCTTTCCAGGCTGAATTTATGCCAGTTGCTTGTAAGAAGGCTCCCTCTGTCGAACCAGACTATATTGTTAAGAAATGAGAGTGATGTATGTTCTTCAACCCTTGTGGCCTGTAGCTGAGCCCTGATATTTGATGCGAATATGTTGTTCCTGATTATATTTTCCTTACCGTAGTGCTGGTGGAAACCTGAATTTTTACAGGCGTAAACGAGATTGTACTCCATTATGATACCCTGCGAGCCTTCATCGGTGTACAGTCCCCAGCCTCCGTAATCGTATGAATATACATGGTGAATGACATTATCTGACACCACTGTTCCCTCCGAAGCGCCAAGGGTATAGACTCCCCCCATGTCGCACAGTTCGCCCCATCCGAGATGATGAATATGATTATAGCTGATAATATTCCTTTTCGAGGGGCTGTGGGCATAGCCCCATATCCATCCCACGGAGATCCCGGAATAACGAAGATTGGATATATCGTTGTGGGTCAGCTTATTGTCACTTGCATGAAAGATTATTATCCCAACGGCACAGGGGAATATATGGCCGGCATCAGTAATAATGTTATTATCGATATTTATGTTATTTGTTATTTCATTAACAGAGGTTCTTAGCGTTGTCTCACCGATTTTAATCCCTCCGGCGCCAAGGTCATGAAGGTAGCACCTGTTCACTTCACAATTGGCACATCCGCGTCTGAACCACATGGCATAGGTGCCGGTGTGGGATATTTCACAACCTGTAAAAGAAATTTCCGAAGCATTATCGAGGGTTATAACGGCTCCTACAGGTGAAGCGGCCTGTGCGGGCTCGTTTCCTGAAGCAGGAGTGTGGTACCCGGCAACTTCGAAGACAAGGTTTTCAAATTTTATGTTTGACACTTTTCTGTCCGTCGATTCTCCCTCAATCCTTATGAATTCACCGATTACAGGTGCATGGAATACAGAATTTTCAATTGTTTCTCCCTCCAGCGGAATGTAATACAGGTAACCTGTGCGATCGAGATACCACTCGCCTGGAGTGTCCAGGGCAGCCTTGCAATTATCTATAAAATACCGGGTCTTATTATCCAGTGAGTTCCACGACTTCATCCCTCCTCCAATAGTAAAAATTGCCCTGTCCGTCTTACTGAAACCTTCAATATGTTTCCTTGTGTTGTCCCACTTGTGATAGAATGTCACGAGCGCATCACGAAAATCGGCTGATGTAAAGGAATCGAATATTGCTGCATCTGCACTGTCTAGCTCAATTTTTTGCACAGCCAGCAGTGGAGATCGTCCTTCCCCTTTCTCCAGCACCGTTTCGGTAACCTTCCTTACGTAATAGAATCCGTGATCGGGTGTCCTGGCACGGACAGCTCTCCTGCCGTTCACATAAAGCTGTTCAAAATATGAATCATACCATGCCACCTGGGGGATAAAAGCTCTCCATAGCTTTTCACCTACCTTTTCAAAACCGGTCAGCCTGACACCCCCCCTGAAAATAGCCCTGGCGCCTTCTTCAGCCTTAATTAACAGCGGTGCATCCTCAGTGCCGGCGTCATATGGTGTCAGCACCAGCGGCTGAGGCATAAAATATTCGCCGCCAAGAGCAATTACTTCCACCGGCTGATCCGCTACACCTTTACTCCTGAGATCCCTGGCTTTCAGGCAGGCAGCATTCAGAGTTGCCAACGGATGCTCAACCGTTCCCTGGTCAGCATCATTTCCTGCCGGCGAAAGATATATTTTCTGGGAAAATAGCGACACCTGGCAGGAGAAAATCAAGCAAAGTATCAGAATTACAGTCAATTGATGTTTCATTGTCATTTACCTTAAAGAGGTATATAAGCTAAATATTTTATGAATGAAAAGCAACTTAAAATTCTCAACATTTATTTCCGGGAATCACAATCAGGATTGGCTGACCGATTATGTCTGTTAAGCTCTGTTAACCAATCACATCGATACAGGAGACTGGGCAGATAACCTTGCATGCACCACATCCCACGCATAATCTTTCAGATATTGCCGGCAGCATCAGGCCTGAGGTTTGGTTCATTGCAATTTCCACCGCATTATACGGACATGCGGCTCTGCACCTGTCGCATTCCTTCAGGGTTGAAAGAAGACAGTCGTCTGACCTGACGACAGCCAGGCCCATACGTATCCCTTTTTTTGCTCCGGGATCAAATGGTGTGATAGCTCCACTTGGACACACAATTCCGCATTTATTGCATGTTTCCAGACAATAACCATCTTCAAAAATTACAACAGGTGTAAGGAATCCGGCAGTAAATCGTATGTCTTCTTTCAGAATCCTTGTCGGACATGATTTCAGACAATTGCCGCAACGTGTACATACCATAGCCATCTTACCTTGTTCAAGCGATGCAGGTGGATGAATTATATTCTCCTTCCCTGCAAGAGCAGAAGGTATGACCCGGGCTATGATTGCGCCGGCAACAGACCCGATAAATAATCTTCGACCGAGGTCTGTTTTTTGCTTTCGCCTGAGCTTACGGGCGGCGAAAAGCCGGATATCGGTTACCAGCATCTGAAGACCTCCTAGCGGGCATAAACGAAAACACCATAATCCCGGCATAAAATACTGTAATACCAGCAGCCCGGCAAGACCAGCCATGGAACCTGCCACAGCCAGTGCGGTGGTTTGTACAAAGGCTGAGAAAAATGTATGAAAAATTGCAAGCGGATCGAGATAAATGAACAAAGGTAATCCAAATGCAGCCCCGGCAAGCGACATCACAACCAACCACTTGCCAATCCGGGGAACCTTTCGCAGCGAAAATTTTTTCCGGGATCTGGCAGGAGAAGGCACATGATCCAGGACCGCACCTGCCGGACACAGGTACCTGCAGAAGAAATTTTTCCTGAACCAGAAAGCCGCAAGAACTGATAATCCTATAATATTGAGAAAAACTAATGACCTTAGAGCCAGAATGGAATTGAGTGCTATATAGGGACTAAGCCAGTTTGTGATCCCCGTCAGTATACCCCAGTGTAAAGGCAGTGCAAACAGGATTGTCAATCCCAGCACCAGGTACCTTATCCTTTTACTATTAACCAAGGTATACTTTCTGGGTAAGAAGTTCCTTCCTCAACCTGCCTTTGTCAGGATCGCGCAGGTTCATCTTTTCCTTAACGGCAAGACCGGCAGCAACACCTGCACCATGTCCTGTGACCAGGCAGGTGCCAATTATCCTGGTATCCTCAGCCAGTTCCTTTTCAAAACAGAAACAGCGTCCTGCAACAAGCAGGCCGTCGGTTTGTACGGGCACAAGCGACCGCAAAGGAATCTGCCAGTACGGGCGCTCATTGACAGGGACTTTCCTCCCCTTATAAAGCATGGTGGTCCAGGCTCCGCTGATACCTATTGCATCATCAAAACTCCTGTAACTCATCGTATCTTCGAGAGTAAGCCTGTACTCACCTGATACAATCCGCGACATACGGACACCGAGCTGCGATGCAGTGTCAACGATATAAATTTTTTCGTATCCCGGACTCTCCTTTATCTTGAAATAATTTTCCCATATCTGCTGTCTGTACTCAGCCTGCAGGGTGGAAAGATTGACAGCATCCAATCCGTCCTGGTCGTCCTTACCGTGCATGTTTACCCAATTGACACCCTTTATAGGTGTTTTTGACCCGACCGTTTGTTTCACATATCCGGGTCGTGAAGTGTCAATCGTATCTATACCGCCCAACCTGTGAACCAGTCCAAGGTTATATGTCATTGTCTCATATCCTTCCCCTGCAAAATGGAAAATATCACCATCACCGGTACAATCGATGATCACTTTTGCCAGGATAACCGACCTTCCCGATTTATTTTCCATTATAACACCGGTGACTCTTCTTCCATCCATTAAAACACCTGCAGCATAAGTATGGTAAAGCAATTTCACTCCGGCATCAATTATCATTTTCTCGAGAACATACTTACCGGCTTCAGGGTCAATAACGGGATTCACATCGCTTATCGACATGCCTATTGCCTTAAGTCGCTGCCACATCTCATCACCCAGCCCGTAAATGACCTGCTTCATATTCCTGTTTCTGTCAACTGCATGTGTTGACAGAAGCGGGAGCACCAGGCCGCCTGTCCATAATCCTCCAAGGTGATTATACCTTTCTACAAGCCATGTCTCGGCGCCTGTCCTGCTGGCTGCTATCGCCGCCGCTGTCCCTGCCGGGCCACCTCCCACAACAAGTACATCAGTAACAGCAAAAACAGGGATCTGACGCTGCGGCTCGGTAATGTATTGCTTACCATCAGCACCAGGTTCTGTAACAGGCTGTATATCAGGCTGATCCTTATCAATCCTTCGCGAGCACTGCGAACCGAGAACAATTGCCCCGCCCGCCATCGCTGTCCTCGATAAAAAATCTCTTCGTTTCATAATATTTTGATATCGGTAAAGGAGTGCTTTCCTGTTATACTAATTATAATACCGGCTTTTATCAGTTACCTGAGTTCAATCTTAAATCCTATCACCTTCCAGTCGGGCAGCTTTGAAGGAAGTGTTATTATCAGTGCATCATCCTGCTGGTCCCAGTTTATCTTCTCCTCACCTCCGAACATGGAAACCTTTTTTACTTTTTTATCATTTATCGCGGAATTTCTTCCGAGAGAACTGATCCTTATGTCTGTAACCGGAGTATCCATCACGAAAGCATATACCATTTCACCCTTGCAGGTGAACCTTATATCAGTATTCTCATATGGTCTCACGTCCCTTACCCCGCCAAATCTCCCTTTCTCCTGTTTCGTCATCGATGGTCCTTCGCCATATACTTTCCAGGGCCGTGAACCGTAGATACCCTCGCCGTTCACTGGGGTCCAGGCAGCGATCTCTTCGAGTATATCCATGACATCCTTTTCCAGGTCACCCTCGGGAGTCTGAACTACATTCAGGAGAAGGTTTCCGTTCTTGCTTACTATGTCTACCAGCATCCTTATCACCTCCGTCCCTGTCATATATTTCTGCCCTGTCCGGTAATACCAGTCGCCTATCGAGGTGTCTGTCTGCCAGGGATCGACACTTATGGAATCCATTGCGCCCCTTTCAATATCCCTTACCCAGCGGCCTTCAGATACGAGATGCTTGCAGGTATATACTGCTTCAAGCCTCCCGCTATTCTTTTCGATATCGCTGTTGTAGAAACGTGAGAGCATCTTTCTTCCAGTCTCTCCGAATGGCAGTTCTCCGTCAGTGTAAAGGAGGTCGGGATGATACATATCAATAAGTTCGGTTATACTTGCAAGCCAGTTCATGTGATTTGCGGTGTCTTTTGTATACCATGCAAAATCGTCGGGTGCAGTGGGCTTATGATAGAGGTCATGATATTCAGGATTGGCCCCGTCATACGGAACGCCTTTCAGAGGTCCGCTCTTATCAGCGCCGTGGCTTGGCCGGAACCAGGTATAGCTTGCCCCGAGGTGTTCCGAGACACCGAAGCGCAATCCTCGTTTTACGGCAGCTTTCTGCCAAAGCCCCACTACATCCTTCATAGGGCCCATGTCCACTGAATTCCATCTGTGTATCTTCGAATCCCAGAGGAAGAAGTTATCATGGTGCGAAGCCATACTCACAAAGTATCTTGCGCCCACCCTCTGATATAAGTCCATCAGCTTTTCCGGATCCCAGCGTTCGGCTTTCCAGAGTGCGATAATGTCCTTGTATCCAAATACTGAAGGATGTCCGTAATGTTCAACATGGTAGAGGTATTCCCTGCTGGTTCTCCCTGTAGACTGGTTTGTACTGCGGTTTACAATGTCCGATTCATACATTTTCCTTGCATACCAGTCACCCTGCCGGGGGACAGCCTGGGGGCCCCAGTGCGACCATATCCCGAATTTGGCATCGCGGAACCATTCCGGATACCTATATGCCCTGAATGATTCCATGTCGGCTGTAAAAGAAGGTGTAAAGAGATTCTCCTCTTTCCGTTCCGTTCTGACAGAACATGAATCTGTCAGGAGGATAATCAAAATAATAAATCCGTAATTCCTAATTTTCATTCCTATTGCATTTTAATATAAATGTTTACGATGCAGGAGTAATATTAATAAAATTATTGATCAGTTCCATCGGATTCCGGGAATTCTCTTATCGTGCTGTATCAGACATCTGTTTATAAACAGGGGGCTGTTACGCGGCGACAGGAACAACAGTGGTGTTTGTAAAAACACTACTATAAAAATACTTTTAACCGGATAGTTTGTGATTGGATAATATGATTCTTCGCTTCACTCCGTATCGCTCAGAATGACAATTTGTTGTGTTTTTAAGGTGAGTGTGGCTTTGATTCCCGATAAAAAAATGACAGGCTGTTCAGAGGTCAAGGAAGGGCCCTCTTCTGTTCCACTTCACCTCAACCTTTGAGATAAACCATGTCTTACCTTTATCGCTATTACCCTGAAAAAACAGATAAGTCTTTCCATCGGTATCAAGGAATATATGCGGATGTCCCGATTCGCTGGAGTTCCAGTCCCCGGGGCTGCCGTTTGTAAGAAAAGGAGACTCCGACAATCTCTTCCATCTGAAAGCATCTTTGCTTACAGCAACGCCTATCTGCTGGGGTGCATTGTTGTATGCTCCCGCGTAAAACATATAAAGCTTCCTTCCTCTTTTAATAACCGAAGCTCCTTCGACGCAGTCTCTCTCCCATGTCAGTTCAGGTTTCAATATCGGCCCGTCAGCCGACAGGTTTTTCCAGTCGTCACGTCCGAAATCAGTGTCTGCCGGTGCAACTGCCACCCCCTGCATCTGGATCTTATAACCTGTATCACGTGTGGCATAATAGAGGTAGTACTTACCCTTGAAGAACGTCACTTCGGCATCAATTGCACGTCCGCAGTTCCAGTTGCCGCCGGGACTGAAAACAGGATTGTCAGGATTACGGGTAAAATTAATCCCGTCACCTGAAGAAGCATGACATATAGCATCGTTGCGGCCGTTACCGTATGTCTGGTAGAAAAGATTCACCTTACCGTCGATAACGATGGCACAGGGAGCGCATAAGCCCTTCCTTTCATATTCAGCTGAAGGTGTCAGCTCTCCGATCTTATTCCATGACACAAGGTCGGCGCTCCTGGCTATCCCTATTCCCCAGCCCTGAACGGGATTTGATTTATCGCTGTAGGGAGGTATTGAATAATACATCAGATAGCTCCCTCCAAAAAATATTACATGAGGATCTTTTGAAAAGGGAGAACCGGTGCGCGAGACATCACCGAACATCATACGATCTGCGACCTGCCCGTTTAAATTAAGCGAAGATGATAGCATCAAAATTGCAAAAGCAAGTGAGAGTATATATTTCATTTTCAATGTTTTAAAACTTAAACGCCAGGTACATTCCGGTCATCGCAGGACTTACTGAGAGTCCCATTCCGCTAATGAATTCCGGCCTGTGTCCGTGCAGTATCCCGTAGAAAGAGAGGTCGAAGATCATAAGGAAGGCACCCTGGAGAATCACCGAGTTACCGTAACCTTTCAACAAATCTCCTCTTTTTTCAGATCTTGTTGCAAGGTGTCTCAGCAGAATGCCAGTCCCTATATAGGCTGCATCCAGCCCGGCGTTGATAAGAAGAACTTTCTCGGTGTTCATCTGCCGGGCAAGTGCGTCTGCCGTGCCAAGGGATGAACAGTCGATCTGCCCGCTGCCGTGAAGTGAAAACCCTGCAATGGCCAGGTTGACTGTGTTCCAGAAAAAATTCATCTGGCTGAAATATTTCTGTTCACCTGTGTGGTTTATCCAGCCCCAGGTCCCCAGTGCCATGTTAGCCACTGCCCAGCCTCCGAGGACGCACATCCCGGCGGTGTTGAGTCTCGTGCTCTCAAAACAAAAAGAGCCTGTCTCTGGCTGAGCCCACAAGACTATTGAAAATAAAAAGGCCAGAACAGATACACTCACAATGTTTTTCATACAGTGAATATTATATTATTGTATATTAACTAATTAACTCCGGCCTTGCAAATTATTTCATAACCTGATATTATTGATCAGTTCCATCAGGTTCAGGGAATTCCCTTATCGGGCTGTATCTTACATATGACTCGAATATCTCCTTGTCAGGTCCCACAACACGCGGGTCGCCCGATCTTTCGAGTTCCTTAAGCAACTCTGTTTTCATCTCCTGTTCAACAACCGAATATCTTTCAATACCGCAGAGGTTATTCAAACAATAAGGATCATTCTTAACATCATACAATTCATATTCCGGCCTTTTTGCGTAGGCCCTGTCAAAATATGGTTTTATACCAGGATCATTATGATTTTCAATAAGGAAGGATTTCGAGGGACTTGCATCTACATCGGTAAATGCCCATTCGGAATGGTGAATACCCTTTTCATCAATTCCATACAAAGGCCTCATCTCACCTGTTTCAGAATTGATAGCGCGGGGATCCCCTGCCGGCCACAAATCGGGTTTCATATTCCATATCAAAAGATACCCGGAACTCCTGATCGCCCTGACAGGATAGCCCATATTATTCCACCTCGACGAAGAATGACGTTCCCTGCCCGCAAATACATACTTTTTAGTTTCATCAACAATACCGGCTTTTTTAGATTTGAGAATGTTCGCAATACTCTTTCCGGACATAGGCATCATGCCTTCCGGTTCAGTATTTGTCATCTCAAGGATGGTAGGTGCAAAATCAGCAAAGCTTACGGGATCGTCAACTATCCTTTTACCCGGGAATCCGTCAGGGTAGCTGATTGCCAAAGGTACATGAACACCATATTCAAAGGCATTAGCCTTGGCCGACGGAAAAGGCATACCGTTATCACCGGTGACAAAAACGATTGTATTGTCAAGTTCTCCTATCGAATCAAGATAGTTGAGTATGCGGCTGAGATGAAGATCGAACCATTCAATTTCAACTGCATAATCAAGAATATCACCTTTTATTATTTCATCGTCAGGCAGAAATCCGGGTACCTCAGCCAGAGCCGGATCTTTGCCGTTTCTCTTCCATGAATCTTTTTCATACGATCTGTGGGGTTCAGTCGCTCCGTACCAGAAATAAAAAGGTTGTCCATCCTTTCTCCGTCTCATGAAGTCACAGAAATTTGCATAATAGTCCGTCGCTCCTATTCCTCCGGCAGTCCTTTCATCGCCCGGCTCATTATTTTTATACTTAATGGAATTGTAGGCAGCACCTGCAGCATTCTCTTTCCTCCACAGGGAGTCCGTTTCATTTCGTGCATATTGATGAGGCCCCACGCCCTTGCCTGTGAAGCCTGTATGGTATCCGTTTGCCTTTAGAACATCTGCAAATGGGACATATTTTTTAAGCCAGCTTGATGCATGTTGTCCGCATGATTCATTCTGCCAGTGATAGCGGCCAGTGACAAGAGAGCTTCGTGATGGCGCCGATCCGGGAGAACCGGCATAACAATTCGAAAAATATATCCCATTACGGGCTACTCTGTCAAATGCGGGAGTATTGACGAATTTACATCCGGCGAAACTTGTGTGGGCAAAAGACTGGTCATCACTAATGGCAATCAGGATATTCGGCCTTTTAAGCTCTTTTTTTTCTTTTGACTGACAGGCGTTTATTATCAAACCGCCTCCCAGAGCACAAATGACTGCAGTTGTCAGACTTTTCATAGGATATTAAAAAGTAAGTTATGTTCAGGATTTGTTATAGTATGCGAAAGTTATAAGAATTTCTTTTAAAACCGGATTTTATAATCCTTTCCTGCTTTCTTCTGATTTAGCCTTGAAATATTCATTAAAATCATAGTTTGAATAACGTGATAACGGAGCCCACCGGTAAGGAATATGCTTTGCCATATTCTCTATCCGTGTTTTTTCCCGTGGATCATATGCCAGATTTTTCCATTCATTCGGATCAATTACCATGTCATACAGCTCCATAGAACCATCTTCATATCTGGTAAGCCTGTATCGTTCATCTCTTACAACAACATTTCCGACCCCATAAAAAGATAGTGCAGGATGATCCCATTTCTTCCCCGGATTTTTCAATAAATCTGCCAGGGAGTGTCCATCAGCCTGTTCATACGGAGGCAAAGAACATAGCTCAACCAGGGTTGGATAGATATCGACGAGCTGCACGGGAGCATTGCATTCCTTCCCTCCCTTATCATTTCTCTGCCGGAAGATCAGGACAGTCCTGGTATCTCTTTCCCATAAAGCCTGTTTGGCAAACCTGTTCTTTTCACCGAGATGATATCCATGATCTGCCCAAAGCACCACAATGGTGTTACTGGCATATTTAGAATTGTCAAGTGCATTGAGAACTTTCCCGATCTGTTCATCAACAAAGGCGACACATGCCAGATAGGCCTGAACTACATCCTTCCATTCATTTGATTTAATGAGTTCTTCTGTTGAAGGCATCATGGGTGCTTCTGCAACTATCTTTGCAAAATCCGGTATATCGTTAAAATCGTCAGGCAGATATGGCGGCATTTTAATTTTTTCCTTAGGGAACATGTCGTACCATTTCTGAGGTACATACCATGGTACATGAGGCCTGAGAAAACCTACAGCCAGAAAAAATGGTTTGTCAAAGTCCTCCCCGAGTTTATTTACTGCCCAGTCAGCAACTTTAAAATCCGTCATAAGAGAGTCATGCTCAGGGTAGGCACCCCAGTCAGTCTGGGTGCTTCCCGATTTGCCCGGCCTGACGGCAGGATCATAATTTATACGTTCAGCGGGTTTAGGTCCGAACCAGTCAAATCTGCCTCCGTATTCATCAAACGATTCTGCCCCGTCACCATTATGAAAGATCTTTCCCACTGCCATCGTTTTATAGCCATATCCCTCAAAAAAATCAGCCATAAATATTGCTTTGCCCACCTTTTCATTGGACTTTTTTATATTCACATCATTCACCTGCAGATAGTTGCCTGTGGTGGAAGGATACATCCCCGTCATAATACAAGCCCTTGATGGTCCGCTTATAGGGGCCTGGCAATGAGCATTGGTGAATAATGTTCCCTGTTTCGCCAGTTTGTCAATGTTGGGAGTATGAGCCCTGAGAGCTCCTTTCATGCAGTTAACATAATCGTTCAGATCATCAACGGCAATAAAGAGGACATTGGGTCTCTCCTGACCCGACATATTCACTGAAAGCAATGAAGTTGCAATTCCTGTCAGAAGCAGATCTGATATTTTCATCCTGAATATAATTTTCAATGCAATATAAAAAATTGATCAGGATCTGTAACCTGTCTGGTTAAGATTAATCTTACTGATATTAAAATTTTATGAGTGTCAGGAATCGTACATAAAACTCCATTGATTTTCTTCGTTTACCCCGGCCCCAAGGGGAGCGAAGAAAATCAATTGACTCCCCCTGGGGATGGGGTAAAACAATTGATTTTCAAGCGTCTTTGGATACATTATTAATCATTCCTGATAGTCATATAAAATTTTTAAGATTTAATGTATATTCACATGATTAAGAAATAGCAGTGAAAAGCCGTGGTAACTAACATCAGGACATCGACGTGTTATCCGTTTATAAATTTCCGTGATCATATATTTTCAAAATTCTTTTGCAATGGACCGGAGAAAATTCATCAGTAAAACAGCACTTGGCTCGGCAGGCCTCGGATTATATGCTATGGCTCTGCCCTCGACCCTGACATCAGTTGTATCACCGAATAATACACTTAATGTCGGACTGATCGGATGCAGAAACATGGGTTTCGGCATTCTGAAGCATCATCTTTCAAATCAGGGCATCAGATGCACAGCCATTTGCGACATTGATAACTCAATCCTTAATGACAGGGCGGCAGAAATTCAGAAAACCTTTGACCAGAAGCCCAGATTGTTCAGGGATTTCCGCAGTTTACTGGAGCAGAAAGAAATTGATGCTGTCATAATAGGTACACCCGATCACTGGCACTGCCTGATGACAGTATATGCGCTTCAGGCGGGTAAGCATGTTTACGTCGAGAAACCGATGGCAAACAGCATTGAAGAATGTAATATAATGGTGAGAGCCGCTAAATATTACAGCAGGCAGGTTGTACAGGTAGGGCAGCAGCAACGCAGCGGTCCCATTTTCAGGAAAGCCGTCGACCTGGTAACCGACGGATCGGCCGGAAAGCTGAGAAAGATAAATATCTGGGCCAACTTTGAATACGGTGCGGGATCTCAGATCGTTCCTGATGAACCAGTCCCTGAAGGAATAGATTTCGACATGTGGCTCGGTCCGGCACCCTCCAGGTCGTTCAACCGATCCAGGTTTCACGGTAACTGGCGTCATTTCTGGGATTACGGAGGAGGACTGGTCTCCGACTGGGGTGTACACCTCCTCGACACAGGCATATGGGCAGCAGGCCGTAACTCTCCCCCTGAAAAAGTTATGGTATACGGAGGCAATACCTTCAATGAACCGCGAAGCCGTGAGACTTTTGATTCAATGTCGGTAATATATCCTGATAATGATTACGTCATCAATTTCGATGTAACAGGAGGAGTACAACGCGGACCATCACCGTGGAACATGCCTTACGGGCTTGCTATCACCGGGGATAATGCAACAATAACGGTCGACAGAAACAAATTGAAAATTTATCCCGAATGGGATGCGCAGGTGAAGAAAGCAAGAGCTGAAGATTACAGTTTTACCGAGGGGAAGGAATCTCATGGAGAACATGTTAAGAACTTCCTCGATTCTATAAGGAACGGAGCTAAACCGGCCTGTCCGCCTGAAACAGGAAGAAATGCAGCGCTTCATGTACATATACCGAATATAGCTGCAAGAACCGGAGAACCTGTTCTGATCTGGGATGACGCGAATAACAGGTTTACCAACAGCGAAAAGGCAAACCAGCTTATTACTCCATCATACCGTAAACCCTGGACCTTGCCTACAGTTTAATCGTGGTTCCTTTACCACAAAGTAACACAGTGTTGAACACTGCCTGCCCCTATCTATCGGGGGAGTTACACTGTTCTTTCACTCCGTGCAAACTCCGTGAAACTCTGAGTAATTACGTGGTTAAAAACATAAGACAAAAACTGAACACATGATAACAAGAAGAAAATTCATCTCAAAAGCAGCCATCGCAGCCTGTGCGGCGATGCTTTCACCAGATCTCTTTGCCCTGCAGGGAAAGAAAAAACTTGAAAACTTTGGCTTTATAAGCGGGATAATCGGGAAAGAGCTGAAAGAAGACTGGAAAGGAGCTCTGAAAAAAGCCGCTTCCTTCGGCTACACTGAAATTGAGACAGGCAATTACATGGGTGAGAGCGCCGAAGAATTCCTGTCGTATCTCAGGGAAACCGAACTGAAACTTGTCGCAGGAGGTTTCGAGTTTAAATCATCAGATGAAGATCTCAAAAAAAGCCTCGATCTTCTAACCCAGCTAAAGGTTAAGATAGCTGTGGTGTACTGGCCATGGTATACAGGAGGCCCATTCAGACTGGCCGATTGTAAACAAAGTGCAGAACGTCTGAATTACCTTGGCAAAGTATGCAAGGAAAAGGGACTTGAATTCTCATGGCATAATCACGACAAGGAATTCATTCCCATGGAAGAAGGCCTTCCCTTCGATTACCTCATGAAAAATACCGATCCGTCGCTTGTGAAATGCGAGCTCGACATCTACTGGGCTGCGAAGGGAGGAGCCGACCCGGTGGAACTGATGAAAAAATATTCCGGAAGATACAATATACTGCATATCAAGGATATGGCTCCGGGTAGCACCATGGATTTTGAGTGTCCGGGAAGCGGCATTATTGATTTTAGCCCTGTATTCAGGGAAGCATATTCTCAGGGAATACGACATTTTATGGTCGAACGGGATAATGTCACAGATGGCATTGCCTGTCTGAAATCGGCTGCTGAGTATCTTGATAAACTCAGATATTGATTTCACCCAAAAAAAGAAGTTTTCAGATTAATTTCCGGTGAAATGAAAATTCTGTGCTATTTTTGAGAAAACCTGCCTGACCATGAACTATAATCAAGCTATTGATAATTATCATCAGTTACAAAAAGGATTTTTGATGGGCCTGGGTATTATTGCAGCCACAGCCTGTACTCACAGGGATAGTGTTAAATCCACTCTCTCCGGGAATCCCAACATCCTGTTCATAGCTGTGGATGATCTGCGTCCTGAACTCGGTTGTTTTGGCAACACTATCGTTAAATCTCCTAATATTGACCGTCTGGCAAAACAGTCCGTTATCTTCAGAAGAGCCTACTGTAATGTACCGGTTTCCGGTGCTTCACGGGCAAGTCTTCTGACAGGGACCAGGCCCACAAGCTACAGGTTCCTGAATTTTGAGACCTGGGCCAACCGCGACTATCCTGAGGCTGTAACTCTTCCGGCACACTTCAGGAAGAATGGCTATTATTCTGTAGGCCTGAGTAAGGTGTTTCACCATAAAGGCGACGGCAAAGAAGCCTGGGATGTGGAATGGAGACCTTCAGCCCCCGGTACATGGAGGAATTATGCCACTGATCAGAACCTTACAATTGATCAGGAGACGAAGAGGGGCATGCCCTATGAAAATGCCGATGTACACGACACTGTATATTATGACGGGAAAACCGCACAAAAGGCCGTTGAGTTTATCAGGGAATCAGGGAAAACAGGTAAGCCTTTTTTTCTTGCAGTAGGTTTCCTGAAACCGCATCTTCCCTTTAATGCACCAAAAAAGTACTGGGATATGTACGACCCTGATCTGATTGGTATTGCAGATAATCCCGATCCGCCTGAAAATGCTCCCCGCCAGGCTATCCATAACTGGGGTGAGCTCCGGAATTATTTTTCAATACCCGACAAGGGACCACTCACAGATTCAGCTGCAAACAAGCTTCGTCACGGTTATTATGCCTGTGTGAGCTACACTGATACACAGATAGGACTGCTTCTCGATGAACTTGAAGCTAACGGTTTGTCAGATAACACAATAGTGGTGCTGTGGGGTGATCATGGCTGGAACCTGGGCGAACATGGATTATGGTGCAAACACTGTAATTTCAACACATCGCTAAATGCACCCCTGATAATCAAGGTACCCTGGATTACTGATGGCGGGCAGAGTGAAAGCATAACGGAATTCATCGACATCTACCCGACCCTTTGCGAGCTGGCAGGACTCCCGCTCCCGGAACACCTTGAGGGAACAAGCCTGTTACGCAGGCTTAGGAAGCCCGGCAAATATGAAGACGACTATGCGGTAAGCAAATTCAACAACGGAGTTACTTATATCCAAAAAGATCTCTTCTATACCGAATGGATCAACAAAAATGATTCAACCATAGCCAGAATGCTCTATGACCACTCCACCGATCCTGATGAAAATATCAATCTGTCAGAGTCTGCCGGCCAGTCGGCAATGGTAGATGATCTCTCATCATTGTTAAGACAAAAACGAGGACAGGCTTTTTATAAGTGAATATCTGATGGCAAGATCGCTAAGGGCCGGAAACCTATCAATGATTTATGAAAATGGCGCTCTGCGTTATATCTCTTCCGGTACGACAGAGTTACTGAGAATGATATATCCGGCAATACGCGATGTGCAGTGGCTAACCGTAGCTCCTGTTACCCAAGAAGAACTGATTGAAGACAAGGGAAATGAATTCACTATAAAACTACATTATCTCTACTGTTCGGGTGAAATAAGCTTCAGGGCCCACTATCTCATTGAAGGAATACCCGACGGCACGATCATCTTCAGCATGACGGGTGAAGCGCTCAACAGCTTCCGGAAAAACCGCATCGGATTATGTGTACTGCACCCCGTAGAAGAGTGTGCAGGAAATACCTGCGTTATAGAACATGCCGGAGGTTCTGTGGAAAGCAGTATCTTCCCGGTTGAAATAAGTCCTCATCAGGTTTTCAGAGATATCAGGGAAATGAGATGGATGTCAAAAGGCATTACCTGCAGCTTATCCTTTGAAGGAGATGTTTTTGAGACCGAAGACCAGAGAAACTGGACAGATGCGAGTTTCAAGACATACTCAACACCTCTCTCCATGCCTTTTCCCGTGACTGTTGACATAGGCACCAAAATATCCCAGAAGGTAGTGTTTAAAGCTTCCGGACTACCGGTATACAAAGACGGGCAAACATCTGAGATTTCAATACACCTGTACCCTGACCGGAAGTTCGACCTGCCACGGCTCGGAATATGCTCCTCCTCCAGCGGACCCCTTCACGGCAATGCACTTAATATCATAAGGGCCCTGCATCCCGACCATCTGAGATATGACTTTCACCTGTATGATCATTCGTGGAAGGAAACAGCGCATAGATGTCTTACAGAATCGTCTGATCTGGGTGTCCCCCCTGAACTGGCATTGTTCTTCGACGACTCCTTCGTAAAACAGAAAGACGCTTTCATAAGCTGGTATACAGCCAATAAATCCAGGATCTCTTCCATTATTGTTCTTCACAGGGACCTTCCTGCCACACCAGGCACCCTTGCCTGTGAACTCATACCTCTGATCAGGGAGCTTATTCCCGACGCAAAAACAGCAACTGGCACAAATGCAAATTTTGCCGAACTTAACCGTAACCGTCCGCCGGATTACGGTAACGATTATCTATGCTTCGCCGTTCATCCCCAGGAACATGCATCCGATGACAGAACACTGATCGAAAACCTGAAAGCACAGGAATATGCCATAAAGAGCGCGAAGATATTTGCAGACGGAAAAGATATTATGATATCGCCTCTCACCTTTCACAGGCGTCTGAATGCCAATGTGTCTTTCATCGAGCTGCCCGGTCATACAACTGTTTCAGAAAGCAGTTCTGACATAAGGTTTTCTGAAATGTTCGGGGCCTGCTGGTGTGCCGGAAGCCTGAAATATATCTCCGAGGCTGGTGCCGCAAGCCTTACATGCTTTGAAACAACGGGGAAAAAAGGCCTTATGGAAAAATTTCCTGTCAGACATGGCTCATCAGTATCATACAGGGAAATAATTCACCCTGTCTATTTCACAATAAGGTTCTTCATTGCAAACAGGATGCTGGAAGGAATAAAGAGTGTAAGTTCAAGCCCTCTTTCCGTTGATTCAATTGTACTTACCGACGGAAGAAAGGTGAAAGCAATGCTGGTAAATTTCACATCGTCGGTGCAGAAAGTGAACATCGAATGCTGCAAGGGACTCTTCAGGGCTACAAGCCTCGATAACTCAAATTATGAAAAGGCATCTTCATCTTGCAGGTGGACGGGGGCTGAAACTGACCGGGTAATAAGTTCTGCGGATACATTTAACATAGAGCCTCACTCGGTGAACTTTATTGATGGCTGGCTAAAACATTGAATAATAAGAAATAACTAAAATTAACTAATAATATCTGTTTATGGTACTTGTTCAAAACTATGCACTTGCAGTGTTCCTGTGTTTTCTGGCAATGGTTTGCTGGGGCTCATGGCAGAACACCAGAAACCTGATAGGACTTCAATGGCGGTTCGAACTCTTCTACTGGGACTATACGATAGGCATACTGTTGTTTGCCCTGATTATGGCTTTCACTTTCGGAAGCTTTGGAAGTGAAGGCCGCAGTTTTATCCCTGACCTTGCCCAGGCTGATGCGAAGAACCTTCTCTCGGCAGCCCTGGGAGGATTCATCTGGAATATCGGGACGCTGCTGCTTGTTGCTTCGATATCAATTGCAGGCATGTCGGTAGCCTTCCCAATAGGAGGCGGACTGGGGTGGACTCTGGGTATTCTTATAAATTATCTTGGAAAACCTGAAGGCAACCCCCTCTTTCTCTTCGGAGGAACAGCTGTGATAATTCTTGCCATACTCACCAGCATGCAGTCCTACAGAAAACTAGCCGCCCAACAGAAGAAACCGCCTCTCAAAGGTATTGTCCTGGCATTGCTCGCAGGTCTTTGCATAGCTTTCTTTTACAGGTTCGTGGCAGCTTCAATGGCAACGGACTTCTCCCCCGCCGACAGCGGAAAAATAAGTTCCTATACCGCTGTTGTCTTTTTCTCCATCGGCGCTCTCATAAGTACAGCCATCGCGAACCCCTTCTTCATGGCAAAACCTGTTGAAGGAGAACCTGTCACCTTTACACAGTGGATTAAAGGCAACTCCAGGGCCCATCTTCTCGGAATGCTGGGAGGAGCGATATGGTGCCTTGGTAATTCCGTAAGTTTCATGTCGGTGGGTGCCGCAAGTCCTGCAATATCATACGGACTCAGTAATGCGGCCCCGGTAGTAGCTGCTCTTTGGGGAATCTTCGTCTGGAAAGAATTCAGGGATGCTCCCAAAGGTACAAACCTGCTCCTTACTTTTATGTTCGTCTTCTACCTTATCGGACTGGGGCTGATAGTATATTCAAGGTTTGCCTAAAGACTTCTGAGTATTTAATACCCTGTGAAAAAAAATAACCTGATCATATGAAAAAATTGAAATTTGCCATCATCGGCTGCGGATTCTGGTCACAGTTTCAGCTCGGAGGATGGAAGGAGCTGGAAAGAGCGGAATGCGTGGCTTTATACAACCGTACCAGGGCGAAAGCCGACAGCCTGGCTGAGCGTTTCGGCATTCCCCGGACCTACGACGACGCAGAGGAGATGCTCAAAAATGAAGAACTTGATTTTGTTGACATAATCACAGATGTCGACACTCATTCAAAGTTCGTAGAACTCGCTGCCAGATATGGTAAAGATGTGATCTGCCAGAAACCCATGGCACCCGGTTTTGAAGAGGCAAAGAAAATGATGAAGGTAACGAGGGAAGCGGGAGTAAGGTTCTATATCCATGAAAATTACAGGTGGCAGCCTCAGATCAGAAAATTGAAACAGATCCTTGAATCAGGAGTCATAGGCACTCCGTTCCGGTGCAATTCGATGTGGAACACTGCCTTCCCCCTGTTTGAAACGCAGCCCTTCCTGGCCACTCTTGAACAATTCGCACTTACCGACCAGGGTTCACACCAGTTTGATGTGCTCCGTTACCTTTTTGGTGAAGTTGAAACAATATACACACAGATACAGACCGTCAATCCGATAATCAGGGGAGAAGATGTGGCCACCTCCCTGATGAGAATGGCAAACGGCATGGTCTGCGTTCAGCAGATCTCCTTCAGCTCCCCGCTTGAAAGGGAGATATTTCCCCAGGTTCTGATAACTGTTGAAGGCGACAGGGGAAGCGTGAGACTCGATGCCGATTATAACTTCTCAATTACCAGCGGTAACAATACCATTTATGAGAAAATCAACATGCAGAAATACAGATGGCAGACTGACAGGCTCGAACCTGAGCCACCGGCTATTGTTGCATGCAATAATGATATTCTCCTCGATATGATTGGCGAAGGCAAGGCTGAAACCACTGCTGATGATAATTTTGAAACCGTGAGGCTGGTATGGGCTGCCTATGAATCTGCGGGAAGCGGAAAAGCGATTAAAATAAGTGAGTATATATAATATTATACGTAAAAATAATGCAAAAAGTTACATTAATCGGAGCCGGAGGCAAGATGGGACTTCGGCTTACTCACAACCTGGCGGGTTCTGACTACAGTGTCTCATATGTGGAAATAAGCCCTGCAGGTATTGAAAAACTCAAAGATAAAGGAGTGAAAATATCCGAAGCGGAAGATTGTGTTCCCGTTTCGGATATGGTAATACTTGCGGTGCCTGATGTTGCACTGGAAAAGGTGTCGGCCGGGATAATTCCGATTATGAAAGCAGATGCGATGGTGGTTACTCTCGATCCTGCTGCTGCACTGGCCGGGAAACTGTTCAGCAGGGAAGATGTTTCATATTTTATCAGCCATCCCTGCCATCCTTCCATCTTCAACTGGGAACCCGACCACGAAGCGATGAAAGACCATTTCGGGGGACTGAAGGCAAAGCAGGCCATAGTATGTGCACTTATGAAAGGCACTGACGATGATTATGCCAGAGGAGAACAGCTTGCCAGAACCTTCTATGCTCCTGTCTGGAGATCTCACCGTATTACCGCACTGCAAATGGGTATGCTCGAACCAGCTCTTGTTGAGACTCTTGCATCAACATGCGTATATGTGATCCGTGAAGGACTTGAAGAAGTCATAAAAAAGGGAGTTCCTCCGGATGCT
The DNA here is from genome assembly GCA_036759025.1 of Bacteroidales bacterium. GTDB lineage: Bacteria > Bacteroidota > Bacteroidia > Bacteroidales > VadinHA17 > LD21. Next base: position 7,847 of record DAIOVL010000028.1, on the reverse strand, counting down.
GCAAGAGATTTTCTGCTGGGACACCTGAGGATTCAGATGGCTGTGCTTTTTAATGAACTGCCGGGAGCTGTGTTCTCCGATGCAGCAAATAAAGCACTACAGAGAGGACTGAAAGAGTTCATAAAAGAAGACTGGAAAAAAGTGTTTGAAACCGAAAACATCATGGAGCAAATCAGGGCCATAACATAGGTAAAAATAACTTATCACATATTCCTGCTGACTTTTTACTATTTTTAAAACTATAACATTAACACATGAAATCCATATGACTGGTTACATCCACAAAAACCTTAATTTTATAATTATCAACCGAGCTTGCGAGCTCGGCGAAGCCAATCATGTGCGGTTCCATCATACCATTAAAATCAAAATTATATTATGATGAAAAGATCCATTTTAAGATTCAGTGCCCTGGCATTTACACTGCTGGTTTACCAGGCTGTGAGCATTGCAGAAGTTAAGCTTCCTTCTGTTTTTTCCGACAATATGGTTATTCAGCAACAAACTGAAGCTGCGATATGGGGAACGGCAACACCAAATTCGACAGTAAAAATTTCAACATCCTGGAACAGAAAATCATACACCTCCAGGGCCGATGCCAGCGGTAAATGGAAGGTAAAAGTTACTACACCGGCAGCTGGTGGTCCCTATACAATAACTGTCACCCAGGGAAACTCCATTGTGCTTAAGAATGTTCTTGTTGGTGAAGTGTGGGTTTGCTCTGGTCAGTCGAATATGGAAATGCCTATGAAGGGTTTCAGGAATCAGCCGATAACCGGATCAAATGAATACATTTCCACATCCGCTAATTCCCGGATAAGGTTGATAACAGTTCCGAAGGTGACTAGTCTGACACCTCTGGATGATTTTGAAGGATCATGGAAACTCTGTGAACCGGAAAATGTGAGTCAGTTCAGTGCCACGGCATATTTCTTCGGACTGTTGCTCAATCAGGCTCTCGATGTTCCTGTCGGTCTTATTAATACAAGTTGGGGTGGCACCCGTATTGAACCATGGATCAGCGAATCAGGATTTACCGGTTTCGACTGGGTACAGCTTCCTGATAAGACAGTTAAGGTTGAGAAGTTATCACAACAGACACCGACAGTCCTTTATAATGCAATGATCAACCCGATAGCAGGTTATGGGATAAGGGGAGCCATCTGGTATCAGGGAGAGTCGAACAGGAACGAATATGCACGTTATGAAAAACTCATGCCTGGTCTGGCTCTCAACTGGAGATCTATGTGGAGCATTGGTGAATTTCCGATGTATTATGTACAGATCGCACCATATGATTACGGACCCACAGGAGCAAATTCAGCTTTTCTGAGGGAGGCACAGCTTAAAGCATCGACAGCAATTCCAGGTTTAGGTATGGCCTGCATTATGGATACCGGTGAGAAAGACTGCATACACCCTGCCAACAAAAAGGCTGCAGGCGACAGGCTGGCATATCTTGCACTGGTGAAGACGTACGGAAAAAATGGCTTCGCATGCGAGGGACCGGTTCTCAAAGAAATGACCATTGAAGGTAACCAGGTAAAACTTACTTTCGATAATTCGCCGAACGGACTGACATCATTCGGCAGGGAACTGAAATGCTTTGAGATTGCCGGAGCCAACAAGCGTTTTTACCCGGCTCAGGCCTTCATAACATCAGGCGGGATCACTCTTTTTGCTCCCCAGGTTAATCAGCCTGTTGCGGTACGCTACGCTTTTAAGGATTTCATTACAGGCGACCTGTTCAACACGGAAGGATTACCGGCTTCGTCATTCCGAACGGATGAGTGGGAGTAGTAGGAAGGAATTCAGTTGTAATTCATTGTAATTCATTGTAATTCATTGTAATTCAGTTGTAATTCAGTTGTAATTCAGTTGTAATTCAGTTGTAATTCAGTTGTAATTCATTGTGTTGTGATTCAGAGTAGTCTGGTTGAAATTTATTGTCATATTGCGTATTTATTTATCTGATTTTTATGTAAATTAGCAAAGAACAAGTGCTAAAAGGAAATGAAATTAGAAGAATTGCAGGTCTATTCTCTATCCATGGAGATAGGCGAAGATATCTGGCTTATTGTGAAGGAATGGGATTTTTTTGCCAGGGATACAATCGGAAAGCAACTTGTCAGAGCTGCAGATTCAATTGCCGCGAATCTCAGTGAAGGTTATGGCAGGTATCACTTCAGGGAAAAGATTAATTTTTCTTACTATTCCAGAGGTTCATTATACGAAACCAGAACATGGCTTACAAAAGCGCAAAACCGGAAATTGATGACTGATGAAAACTTTGATTTATTCATCAGTCTTATCAATGATATTGGGATCAAACTCAATAACTATATCAAAACCACGACCAGGGCCTCTGCACTGTAACAAATTACGGCGCGAAGCGCCAAATTACCATCAATTACGGCGCGAAGCGCCAAATTACCATGAATTACGGCACGAAGTGCCAAATTACGCCCGCAGGTCAAATTACCATGAATTACGGCACGAAGTGCCAAATTACACCCCTGTAAACATCTCCTCATAATGAGGACTCGGGTCGAATATTCCTCCTCCGGTCCTGTAGAATTCGCGGTTCAGTTCGTAGAGTCCTTCTTTTGCCTGAACCCACGGAGCATCTTTCCTGGGGTGGTATGACAGCATCCTGTTCCAGCCGGCATAATTCTGGTGCCCGTTGCTTTCCACCAGTCCCAGATCTCCAATTCCGGGGAAAGAGGCAAGTCTGGCGGCAACATTTTTATTCCATTCGATAAGGATCGGATTAACAGTAAGATCGGCACAGAAACAGGGGATATTCCTCTCATGAGCTGCCTGTGCAATTTTCATTGTCATGCTGAGAGTTTTCGCTATTGCCTTGAGTGCTATCGCCTTATAACCCATCTCTATCCTTTTCACAGCATCTTCTACAGTATGGGCGCTCTCATCTGATGCCAGCCTTACCGGTATGTCGCTTACATCTATCTCCAGTTCCTCCGCAAAAGGTTCCTCAATTATTGCGATCTGGTCAAAAGCACCGATTTCCCTGGCATGATCAAGAAGTTTCATAAGCGTCTCCTTCTTTTCATACCTTCCGTTAGCGTCAAAATAATAAGGCAGCCTGCCGTTTTGCGTATGAGGGGTCCTCACTTCGCCTATTGCCATGTGGATGGCAGAAAGCCTTTCCTTATCCTTTTCGAGCATCTCCTCCTGGGTGCCGGGCTGACCGATCTTGATTTTCATAAAGAAGTAGCCCTGCATTGTTGCTTCGCTGATCTCATTCACAGGTATGTTATATGCCATAAGAGGAATGGCTGCAACCTTTTTATGCCGATGTGACAAGGCAGGTCTGTATGCTCTGGGAATGAGCCCGTCGAATGAGCTTATCCCATTTTCCTTTGCATAGAGAAGCCATACAGCGTTATCGACTCCCACAAGAGCGTTAAGGGCAAAAGTCTTTCTGAGCCCAGGGTTCGAAGTGACTTTACATCCATAGTCATAAACTTCAGGAAATATCCTGTCAAGAAGCTCAACAGGATCTGTAAATGTTGCACCTATAAGGAGCCTCATAGCCTTGTCGGTAAGTGAATACATAAGCGCGTTACCGGCCTGCTCCGAATTTGAAGAAAACACTTTTGCATCCGACCAGAGTACATTCTGGGTGCACAGACCAACAGCATGGTTGCCTGAAGTGCTTCTTAGCATCGATGCTGTCTGCCATATCTCTGTCATAAAACCACCTTTGAATCCGAAAGGACGGATAAGGGGTTCACTTTCAAAAGCAAGTCCTGTATCGGCTATGGTGATTTTCACAGGTTCCTTCTCCGAGCAGCCTGTAAGCAACATTCCGCCGTGAGAAGCAACTGCTGCAGCACCGGCTGCCATCAGTCCCTGTTTAATAAATTGCCTGCGGTTCGTTTGATGTTCCATTTCACAAGAGCTGGTATTTATTAAGAAGTCCTTTCAGGAAATCAACATCTTTCCTGAGCTTTCCGACTATGATCTCCTTTTGACGTAAAAGAGGAAGCTGCTGCTCTGATTTGTCCAGCAGTTCATATTCAACATGAAGAGTAAGCGGAACTGTTATGTTCATCTCTTTTACTGTCTTGAAGAAGAGATCCCAGTTCACCATCCCCTCACCCATAGGGACTGTCACTGCCCGGGGATTGTTATTCACTGTCATCCACGTAAAATCCTTGATAGCCAGTGTTTTTATATAGGGAGAGATAAGTCTCATACCAAGTATCCAGGCATTTGCTCCTTCAACCATTGCATGCCGCACATCATACTGACATCCAACCAGGTCGGGAGGAAAGCCACGCAGAAGTTCGAAGAGATCCCACACCGGTCCTCCTACACGGGTACCGGCATGATTCTGGTAATCACCGTGAATTTTGTAGAGGCCGTTGAGACTTACTATCTTTCCAAGGCTTTCCTTATGCCGCTGAAGCGATTCCCATATCCCGGTGGCGTAATCGAAATTCCAATATCCCAGCCTGTAATGAGTTATTCCAAGCGATGAGGCTGTTTTCAGCACTTTAACGGTAAGAGGATCCTCCGCCTCTGTTATCCCGGTCACCATCATGTCAAGCTTGAGGCCATACTTACGGGCCTGACTGACAAAAGGCGGCAGTTTATCCTCAACCTCTGCCGGTTCAACTTTACCTTTGGGTCTGACCGTAAGATCAAATCCACCAATGCCGGCTTCAGCAAGGCATTCGCACATGAAGCTGAAGTCGTATCCGTCGAGAGGCTTTGAAAACAGCCTCAGTGGAAATTTCTCAGCCTTTTCCTGAAAAATGGCATTTTCATCAAATGACATAAACGGAACAGCAGCACCTGCAGCCGTTATTGTTGAAATAAACTTTCTGCGGTTTTGTTTCATGTAAAAGATCACTTAGTATGTTGTAAATTAAATGGTTAATCCCAGCAGGTTCAAATTTATGTTTTTCCAGCTACTATAAAACAACTGCTCCTGTCACAGGCTCCAGGGTTTACGGTATTCATAGTGAAGAAGGTCGTTAGCCTGCTTGTTATTTGTAAACACTTCCCTGTCAGGATCCCACTCGAGGCGGCTTTTCAACGCAAGTGCAATGTTTGCGAGGTGTGCAAAGCTTGTCGACCTGTGGCCTTCCTCTATCGGGCACCATGGTGTCTCGCGCGATTTAACGCAGTCGAGGAAGTTCCTTACCAGGTTACCTGTACTGTCGCCGCTGCTTCCGTCGGGCAGAGGGTTATCTTTTACATTGAACTCTTCTGCTTTAAGCTCGTTTTTGAAGGTCTGGAACTGCCCGTTGCGCGTTGGTGTAATCCTGTATCCGCTTTCGTTGGCATTGAGGGTGCCCAGAGTCCCTCTCAGTTCCACTTCTCCATAGGGGAAGAGACCACCGCTGCTGGCTTCATAAATACTGAAAGTTATCAGGGCTCCGGATGCAAATTCAAATATCACATCCATGGTGTCGGGAATGGTCCGGTCATCGTCAAGGACGTACTTGCCTCCTGTTGCGGATATTGCCACCGGAGCCCTTTCCTGCATCATCCATCTTATAACATCCATGTAATGTACGCCCCAGTTACCCATCTGTGATGAATAGTCGCTCCACCACCTGAAGTTGTAAGGACAGATGTTGTACTGATAAGGACGGAATGCTCTCGGGCCGAGCCACATGTCCCAGTTGAAATCTGCGGGAGGATTTTCCGGTCTGAGCTTACCGATTCCGTTAGGATACATGTTGTTTATCCTGAAGGCTTTGCCCACTGATATCTTACCTATCTTACCTCCAGGTATCTCTTTTACCAGCTTCTGATAAACCGGTGCTCCGCGACGGTTCAATCCAACGGCCACGACCCTTCCTGTCGACTTCTGGGCATTGACCATGGCTCTTCCCTCATGTATAGTTATTGTAAGAGGCTTTTCCACATATACGTCCTTTCCGGCTTCCACAGCACCGATCATCTGAATGGCGTGCCAGTGATCTGGAGTCGCAATTACAACGGCATCTATGTCTTTTTTGTCAAGAAGTTTTCTGAAATCGGGATAATGATCCACCTTTTCAGGGAAGCTTTCTCCCATCTTCGGGATCTGTCCGCCGTAAGTCTTCAGCCAGCGTTCGTCAACCTGGCTCCTGTCGCGGTTCATATAGGGGACATAAGCATCGCAGAATGCTGCCACCCTTACATCACTGTTTTTCATAAAGAGACCCAGAAGCTGGGACCCGCGGTTGCCAATCCCGATAAATCCTACATTTATCTTCTCATTAGCTCCCAATATCCTTTTATAAGACGAAGCTTTCATAGGTTTTACACCTGCTGCTATTCCTGCCGCTGCAATACCCGTGGTGGTAATAAACTTCCTCCGGGTTGTTTTTGAACTGTCTTTCATATTATCCTGATAAATTGATTTATAACTCGCTCTCTACCCTAAACCTTAAACTATAAACTCCAACCCTCCCTGTACTGTTTGTGCAGGAACTTATCTGCCTCCGGCACATTGGGGAAACAGAACTTATCAGAGTCAAATCTCAGCGGCTTTTCCGCAAGTATTTCCCTCAGCTCCTTTCTTATAGCTATGTTACCAAGGAGAACTGTTTCCGTTAGCGGACCTGCCCATTCGAAATCGGATCCGGCGGAAGCTCCTCCCCTGCAAGCCTGCAGCCATTCCTCTTCATGTCCGGGAGATGAAGGAATATAGGGATCAGGAGGTTTGTAAGAATTCCTTAGTTCAATTGGTAATATCGTGCTATCCAGTATTTTACCTTTGTCGCCGATAAACAAGGTACCTCCGGGGCCCAGTTTCATACCCTCTTCCATTTCAGGGATACGCATCGGGCGCATTCCCCCGTCGTACCATGTGATTGTAACGGGAGGCATGCCATCCCTGGCAGGAAATTCATATTTAACCATGGAAGCAAGAGGATAGCTTTCTTCATTTACCAACGACGATACAGCCTGTATGCTTGTGGGGTACTTAAGTTTCAATGCCCTGAAGACCGGATCGAGTGAATGGCATCCTATATCTCCGAGTGCACCGGTTCCGAAGTCCCACCAGCCTCTCCAGTTAAAAGGATGGTAAGAAGGGTGATATGGCCTCATAGGCGCGGGTCCCACAAAAAGATCCCAGTCGAGTTCCGGAGGAACATCCGGTGTATCAGAAGGGCGTGGCACGCCCTGTGGCCAGTATGTGCCAAGCAGTCCCCTGTTAGGTCTGTCTGTCCATACATGAACCTCCCTTACCGGTCCGATAACTCCGTCCCATATCATCTCTCTCAGGCGGCGCGGACCATCAGAAGCCTGTCCCTGGTTACCCATCTGTGTGGCCACCTTATATTTCTTTGCGGCTGCAGCAAGCGCTCTTGACTCGTATACTGTATGTGTAAGAGGTTTTTGTGTGAAAACATGTTTTCCTCTTTTCATGGCTTCCATGCTTATCACGGCATGTGTATGATCGGAAGTGGCAACGATGACCGCGTCGATCTCCTTATGTTTGTCGAGCATCAGCCTGTAATCCTTATATTGTTTCGCACCGGGATATAGTTTGAAGACCCTGGCTGCCCTGTCCCGCCAGTCCACGTCACAGAGAGCAACTATATTTTCCGTTTTGGCAACATTATCAATGTTGTTCTTGCCCATTCCGCCTATGCCTATACCTGCTATGTTCAGTTTGTCGGATGGAGCCCTATGGCCAAATCCTGACATGGCATGAGATGGCAATATGGTGAATCCGGCAATTGCCGCAGCAGATGTGGAGATGAACTCCCGCCTGCTTCTCTTTTCTGATGCTGATCTTTTCATTTGACTTATTGTATTATGGGTGTCAGAACGATGTTTCTGTATGCTACTTTACCGTGATCGCCCTGCAGATA
>DAIOVL010000027.1:5865-39549 GCA_036759025.1 Bacteroidales bacterium | reverse complement strand
CGTGAGGGCGAGAGAGGGAGTGAGGGTGATATGTATCTGGATGATGAGGTAGCTTCGTCACGATTGCCCCTGACTCGCAATAACAGTTGAAATGGATAAACTCCCCTTCATGAAGAGCCACTCCCGCTTCAGGCGGCAGGTTGGAATGGGTTTTCTGAATAAAACATAAATTAAATTGAATATGAAAAAGAACTTATTGATCTTAATGTTGCTGACAATTACCGGCAGCATATTTTCACAGCAGCAGATGAAACCTGAAGAAACGGAAGACTGGTCAAAACAGCCCCCGGTTGTAAGACCCGGCAAGACCGCGGAAGCTCCTTCAGACGCGATTATTCTCTTCAGAGGAGCCGGCGATGCCGTAAACTGGGTTCATGCAAACCTGGAATCTATAAAATGGACCGTTGATTCAGTAATGACTGTAAAACCAAGAACGGGAGGTATTCAAACCGTGAGGTCTTTCGGCGACTGCCAGCTGCACATTGAATGGAGAACTCCCACGGAGGTCACAGGAACCGGGCAGGGAAGATCAAACAGCGGTGTATTTTTTATGGGCAAATATGAACTCCAGGTTCTCGATTCATACAATAACGAGACATATTATAACGGGCAGGCCGGATCGATTTATAAACAGCACATCCCCCTTGTAAATGCTTCAAGAAAGCCGGGAGAATGGCAAAGCTACGACGTAATCTTTACCGCACCCCGTTTTAATCCTGAAGGAAATGTGCTCAGCCCGGCATATATGACGGTGTTCCATAACGGAGTGCTGATCCAGAATCATGCAAGGCTGAGAGGCCCTACCGAATATATAGGGATCCCGGTTTACAAGGCTCATGCCGATAAGCTTCCGATTAGCCTTCAGGACCATGGTAACCCGGTGTCGTTCAGGAATATATGGATAAGGGAACTGTAAAGGAAGTTACTGGTTACTGGTTACTAGTTGCTAGTTGCTAGTTGCCAGTTACGGGTTACTGGTATGCTGAATTTTACAGTTCTATATAACCAGCAACCAGCAACTTGCAACGTACAACCTTCAACATATGATTTTATTAATTTCTAATAATTATACACATGGGACGTCCAGTAACACTATTCACAGGCCAGTGGGCTGATCTCCCGCTGGAAAAAGTTTGCCGAAAGGCAAAAGAATTCGGATATGATGGTCTTGAGCTTGCATGCTGGGGAGATCATTTTGAAGTCGACAAAGCCACTGAGGCTTACTGCCGGGCAAAACGCAAACTGCTCGACAAATACGGACTGAAGATTTATGCTATTTCGAGTCATCTGGTCGGGCAGGCTGTCGCTGACCGTATCGATGAACGCCACAAAGGAATACTTCCTGCCTATATATGGGGTGACGGAGACCCTGAAGGTGTCAGAAAAAGGGCAGCAGAAGAGATGATAAAAACAGGTGAAGCAGCTAAAAGGCTTGGTGTTTCAATTGTCAACGGATTCACGGGAAGTCCGATCTGGCATCTCGCATATTCCTTTCCCCCTAACCTGCCTGAGATGATCGACAACGGATTTAAAGAGTTTGCGCAACGATGGAAACCCATCCTGGACACGTATAAGAAACTTGGAATTAAATTTGGTCTGGAGGTCCATCCCACAGAAATTGCGTTCGACATAGCCTCTGCTTCAAGAGCCATCAGTGCACTGAACAATCACCCTGCCTTCGGTTTCAACTACGATCCATCACATTTCGGTTATCAGGGCGTGGATTATATTAAGTTCATCCTCACCTTTGCCGACCGTATCTTCCATGTTCATATCAAGGATGCAGGATGGTCAGACATCCCGGCTGATGCAGGTGTCTTCGGCGGGCATACCGAATTTGGCACACAGGGACGATACTGGGATTTCCGTAGCCCCGGGCGTGGAAACATTAACTTTGAAGAGATAATCAGAGCCCTTAACCGTATTGGTTACAAAGGTCCCTTATCAGTGGAATGGGAAGACAGCGGAATGGATCGCGAGCATGGTGCTGCTGAAGCCTGTGCCTATGTAAGATCTGTCGATTTCCCCCCTTCTGACATTGCCTTCGATGCAGCATTCGAAAAATAATATTGATATCCGTAAAATAATCAACCAATAAACCAAACCTTTCAATGGATACCACAATCAATAAAACCCGTTTGTTCAACGCTAGCTGCGTTGCGCTGGTAGTCACCGCTCTGGCTTTTGCCACAAGAGGCTCATTTGTGGAAGCCTGGGCTGTTGAATTCGGTCTCACTCATACACAGGTGGGATGGATAGTCGGGACAGCCTTCTGGGGCTTCACCCTTGCCATGGTCTTCGGAGGTCCCCTTGTCGACATAATAGGTCTTGGCCGGATCCTGGCAATTGCGTTCCTGTGCCATGTGGCAGGTATTGTATTGACAATAGTTGCTACAGGATTCTGGACACTTTTCATTTCGACTCTCTTTATCGGGATAGCAAACGGCAGTGTGGAGGCTGCCTGCAATCCCCTGATAACGAGCATGTATACCGAGGAAAAAACCCGGAGGCTTAACAGGTTCCATGCCTGGTTCCCGACAGGGATAGTCATTGGAGGACTGATAGTATATCTCTTCAACAACATTGGACTTGAAAATTGGCGATATTCGATGGCTATCATGCTGTTGCCGACGTTTATCTACGGCTATATGTTCCTTAACAAGAAATTTCCGCAGACTGAACGTGTCACCTCAGGTTTCTCATACAGTGACATGCTCAAGTCGTGCGTAAGTCCTCTGTTCATCTTTATGGCACTCTGCATGATCCTCACCGCGGCAACGGAGCTTGGTACCAACCAGTGGATAGCAGCACTGCTGGCAAACGTCTCCGACAATCCTATCCTTCTCCTTGTATGGATCTCGGGGATCATGGCACTGGCCCGCCAGTTCGGAGGAACATTCGTACATAATACCCGTCCCACAGTGATATTGCTTGCTTCTTCGGTTCTTGCCTTCGCCGGACTTATACTGATGGGCTACACAAAAGGAGCAATGGTATTTGCAGCTGCAGGTATCTTTGCTCTGGGAATTGCCTTTTACTGGCCAACCATGCTCGGTTTCGTGTCAGAGAATATACCTCAGAGCGGTGCACTGGGATTAGCCATCATGGGTGGTATAGGTTTCCTTGGCGGTGCGATAGCACAACCTTCACTGGGAGCTATCTTTGATGCCCAGACCGCAGCTTCCATACCTGCCGGACAGGCACTTGAAGTATTGAAAAATGCAGCTGCGGGAACCACTGAAGCAGCAGAATGGGCAAAAGCCCTCCTGCAGGGAGGCGCCAACACCTTAAAATATGTTGCTATTGTCCCGGCCATCCTGATAGCTGCTTTCTCATGGCTGCATTTCAGGAAGAAATAAATATCCTCTTTCATGTAAAAGAGTTATAAGAAAAGAGTTAGTGTATCCCGATTTTCAGGAGAATCACTTTTAAAATCATTAATCAACATAAGCCGAATAATATGGAAAAAATTAAAATGGGAATGATCGGAGGCGGCATAGGAGCCTTTATAGGAGATGCACATCGTCGCGCCTCACGAATCTGTAACGACTACGAGCTTGTCGGGGGAATTTTCGACGCCGACTACGGAAAGAGCAGGGAATTTGCCGTATCGGAGGGAATCAACCTCACACGTGTTTACAAAACCATCGACGAGATGATCAGAAAGGAGCTTGCTCTTCCGAAAAATGAACGTATGCAGGTAGTATCTATAGTTACTCCCAATGCCCTTCATTATCCGTTTGCAAGCAAACTCCTTAAGAACGGTTTCAACCTGGTATGTGAGAAACCAATGACAATGACTGTAAATGAAGCTGTTGCACTGGAAAAGCTGGTGAAGGAAAAGAAACTCACATTTGCTCTTACTCATACCTATACCGGTTACCCTATGGTTCGACAAATGAGGGACCTCATCAAAAAAGGTGTTCTGGGGACAATACAGAGGATAGATGCACAGTATTACCAGGGATGGATTAATTCCATAATATATGGTACGGGCAGCAGAATAACCGGAGTGTGGAGACTCGATCCGAAACATGCCGGAGTGAGCAGTTGCATGGGAGATATAGGAGTCCATGCATTCAACCTCATAGAATATACCACAGGACTCGAGGTAAAAGAGGTACTGTCGGATCTGAACTCAGTAAAGGAAGGGATAAAACTCGACCTCGACGGAACTGTCCTGATACGTTTCCCCAACAAAAAACTCAAGGGTGTCATCAGAGCCAGCCAGGTGTGCGGAGGTATGGAGAACGATATAATAATAGCGGTCTACGGCTCAAAGGGCAGCCTGAGATGGCATCAGGAGAATCCCAATTACCTCTACTTCTACAGCGACTCGGAACCGACAAGGATATACAAACCGGCCAACGGATATAATATGAAAAATGCCGAAGAGGCACATACCATGCCGGCAGGACATCCCGAAGGAATTTATGAGGCACTGGCCAATATTTACAAGGGCACTGCCAGATCTATAAGAAAGCTTAAGTTCGACCCATGTGAGTTCCCGACAGTTCACGACGGAGTTAGAGGTATGAAATTCATACATGCTGTCGTCAATTCGAATGCTAAAGGGAATGTATGGACCAGAGTTTGAAGTCGGAAGTCGGAAGTTTAAGGTTTGTAGTTTATAATCTTAATAATCTAATAGTTAGCCCCCCTTTAGGGGGGGATGGGGGGTAAAAAAGAGTTTAAAGTTTAAAACGAACATAAAATGAGTAAGGAAGAAATAAAAAAGGATCTTTCGAGACGGAAGTTCATTACAATGACAGCCGGGGCAGCATCGCTGGCTTTGATACCATTTGACATTTCATCTGCTTATCTGGCTGGTGCCGGGCAGGGCAAGCCAGATTCGAAATTCGGTGGTGTGCAGATAGGAGCTATAACCTATAGCTGGCGCAGCATGTCGCCCACGGCTGAAGATACCCTGAAATATTGTATCGATTGCGGGATAAGTTCAATTGAACTTATGAGCAACACAATCGAGCTCTATGCAGGCATTCCACAGGCACCCCCCAGGTTGCCCCGTGAAGCGGGTGAAGAACAGAGGGCTGCCTACCAGAAAGCCTCTGCAGAGGTAAGAGAGAAACAAAGGCATTGGAGGACTACGGTTGCGATGACCAGGTTTGAAGAGCTAAGGAAGATGTATAAAAAAGCAGGTGTTAAGATCCATATTGCAAAATTCTCTCCCGAAAGCTGGTCTGACGAGGAGATAGAATATGCCTTCAGGGCAGCGAAAGCTCTCGGGGCAAAAGGTGTTTCGACGGAGATTGGCGAAAAAGCCTGTGAAAAACTAGGTCCTGTAGCTGAGAAACACGGAATGTATGCAATTATGCACCAGCACCTTCAGCCCGGTCAGCCGGGATGGACTTTCGAGAAGTTCCTGGCATACTCGCCGGCAATAATGTTAAATTTTGACGCCGGTCATTATTTTGGAGCTACCGGTCTGCACCCGGGAGAACTCATCGAAAGACTCCACGACAGGATCTTCACCGTTCACATGAAAGATAAAACCGGTCCGAAAGGAAATCCCCCTAACACCAATATGGAATGGGGCAAGGGGGAAACTCCGATAAAAGACATACTATTGCTTCTGCAAAAGAACAGGTGGCCCATAGGAGTGGATATTGAACTTGAATATCCCGTACCCGAAGGGTCCGACGCTGTTAAAGAGGTTAAGAAGTGTGTTGAATACTGCAGAAATATACTGACCTGATAAGAGCTTTTATTTCTTTTTTCTTGTCAGCATCACTGCTGCACCGCCGATAACGATAACGGCAGCCACTATTCCTATTATTAGGCCTACAGAGGTTTTCCCGGCATTTGCCTGGGCTGTGGTATCTTCATCTTCAATGTCGTAATACTGTGTTGGTTTGGCTTCTGTATCCATGTTAACCGTATCTCTCTGGGGTGCAGGCTGCTGCTGTGCTGAAACTGCAGTAATTCCGGAGATGGTAAAAGCCAGTGCCAAAGCGAATGCAAGAATTGATTTTTTCATTTTAATTTGTTTTTATTTGATTTTTGTTCATATTTAAATGCCGTTTCATCAAGTTTCTTTGCAATGCCGGGATCAGTATCTCTGTATGTATCCGCCAGAGCCTTGATGGCCGGCACATAACCCGGGTTTACTCCAAGGCACTTTTTCAGATACTTTCTGGCCCTTCTGATATCAGTAGGTGCAGTAACCCTTGCCGCCTCTACCCAGGCATCAAAATATTTAATATTGACACCTGTAAGTCTTTCATAATATTGCAGGGCTGCCAGAGTATCCCCCCGGTATGCTGCAATGTTTCCAAGATACATCAGTATCGGTTCAAAGTCGGGATTTATCTTCAAACCCGCATTTAGAACCGAATCAGCTACGGCATGATGACCCTGGTTATACAATGCACATGCAAAGTTATAAAAAATCATTTCATCTTCCTCACAAACCTTTAATGCATTGCCCAGCAGGGTTACGGCTTCCTCATTACGGCCTTCTTTCAAAGCCCTGTAACCCAGATAATCATCCCTCGTTTCCCTTTTCAGGACAGCACATACAGGGACATCATCAGCATATACAACATGTATGGCATTCTGGGGAGGCCATTTCTTTTCCTTTAATCTGAACGGAGGGATATACCGGTTGGTAATGACAGCATATTTCCAGTCCGACATACTTCGCTCCTCGTTCCGGATGTATTTTGTTGTTATTCCCTGCATATCCCTGAAATGCCAGCTGACAGAAAAAGTTGCAGCGACAGTTGCGCTGTCAATATTATTTTTTGTGAAATGTTCTTTCAGCCATTCCGAAGCTTCTGTCTGTCCAACGTAATAATAATCGGTTTCATAATTGCCGTGAGCTCCGCTGAGGCCGCCTGCCAGCTGATTATAATATATATAGTAATACCGCGGGTTTCGTGCCATATAAAGCACGGGATGCAGTGATGCTGCAATGAGTATTGCAACCAGTGCAATTTTAAGCATCCTCGGTTTCAAAACAGAAAAGAAGAAACTGATCCCGGTAGCTGCAAGCAGCACCATTGGAGGATATACAAACAGAAACTGCCGCCAGGAACTGTAGAGGTTTGATTTCTCCAGAAGAACAAAGAAAACAGGAAATAATACGGAAAACAGAATAAGCAGATAATGAAGTATTTTTTTTGAAAGAAAGGCTTTCTTAAAAGTCAGCATAAAGATGATTAATCCTGCCCATACAATGAGCGGAATAGTAATAAGCATTGATTTAGTGAGATAATACCATGGCATCATATCAGACCAGAGGATTTGCCCATCGAAGATCTGGCGGAATGTGGCAGGGAAATGCGCCATCACACTATATGATTCAAGTACATTGACAAAAGGGGATTCAAGAGCAAAGGGCCATAGAAGTATTCCCAGGAAATAAGCTGCACCTGAGACGAGGGTTATAATTATCAGACCGGTTGAAGTTGCACGGTAATCAATCCGGCCGTTAATATATCGTGCATAAAATGACGATACAACGAAAAACAGGTACAGATAACATATCAGGAGTAAGCCACCTGCCCTGATACTTATCGAAAAAGCTATACTGAGAATAAGCAATGCAACATCGGCCGGGCGGAATCTTCTATCGCCAAAAAGGACTCTCAGCATAAAAAACAAACCGGCAATATATGACAATGCAAAAGGGATATCCTTAAGGTTATTCTGCGCATGGCCCATAAAAGCCGGTGAAAGGGCAAAGAGGAAAAGCACGATCAGCCCGGTGCCATATCCTGAAAGCCAGACTGCAAAAAGGGCTGTAATGAAAACGGCGAGCCATCCGGCAAGGGAGCTCATATAATGACGAAAAGTATATACATCATCAATATGGAACCACTTTGCAAGGATGGTCACAATATTATCATAAGATTGTCCGTAGTATTTCAGGTGTGATTCGGGAGTGTCAAGAGCTGATCTGTCGCTTCCTCCTGATGCAAAATAATCATAAACTTCAAGCGAGTGATCATAATGCAGGACCTCATCGCATGATATCCCTGCATTGCGGCTCAGTAGCAGCATCGCAACCAGAAGGATCAGTGAACAGGCATAGAAGATATATTTCAATCCTGCAGTCTTCATCACTTCTGTATATCGCCCTCATATATTTTCCTGATGAAAAAGAGAGGTCTGTTTTGTGACTCCTTGTAGTTTCTGAAGACATATTCCCCTACCACCCCCAGAAATACGAGCTGTATCGAACCAAGGAAATAAATGCTCAGAAGGGTTGAGGACCATCCTGGCACAGCTATACCTGTTGCCTTGGCTATGATGACCCAGATACCCGCTCCAAGAAATACAAGTGTTCCCAGGGTGCCAAGTATCAGACATAGCCTGATGGGAAAACGGGAGAAGGAAAAAATGGCATCTGAAGCCAGGATAAAAAGCCTTCGGATACTCATTTTTGATTTGCCCCTGTAGCGATTATCCCTGACAAATTCCACCTCACCATGCCTGAATCCGATGAACGACCGCATTCCGGGAAGATATCTTACCTTTTCACTCATCGAAAGGAGTGCTTCCAGGGCATTTCGTTTCATCATCGAAAAATTGCCGTAATTTTCCATATCCTTCAGATCACCAATCAGTCTGAAGATATTATGGAATAACACTGCATAGAGGTTTCTGCCCTTACTTCCCTTCCTCCTGCTCTTCTTACCGTCAACGACATCATAATCTTCCGATGTGATCTTCCGGTACATATCAGCCAGCAACTCGGGAGGGTCCTGAAGGTCGCCATCCATCATAGCCACTATATCCCCCCGGGCATGGGCAAGTCCTGCAGAATAAGCAGCCTGGTGTCCGAAGTTTCTCGAAAGAGAGATAACCGTTAGTTTCTTATTTTTTTCCCTGTGCTGCAGAAGCTTGTCAAGACTTTTGTCACTGCTTCCGTCATCAATGAAAATTATCTCATAATCAGACACAAACGACCCGACAGCCTCTACAGAACGGCTGACAAGCTCATCGATAAGCTTCTCTTCATTGAATATTGGAATTACCAGTGAAAACATTGCTATTGCAATCTCTCCAGTGCAAAAATCACATCATCTTTAAGTTCTTCAACTGATTCAAGTTCTTTAACAACGGGAAGGCAATAATCCGAACCCATCCAGCTCAGTTCCCTGATAATGAGGGATTTTGCCTCATTAGTCGCAGTACTTTTCCTGAGGACATCCACCATTTTTTTCTCAAGTTCCAGCAATTTTGCATCATCACCTGATGCTTTGCGGATTTCAGTCTGCAGCCATGTAAAGTATTTTGTACTCTGGCTTATGTCGTAACTGCCAATATTTTCAAAGGCTTCCCTGCTATCTATAGCCTTAAATCCGGAACGTACAACTGATCCTGCTGCTGTAGGGAAATCGGATGGAACTTCATGGGTAACTGATCCGGTTGCAGCCCATTCGGCACCTCTCTGCAGGGTAGTAATGAATCCTGAACAATGCAATGCTTTGCTTCCCTCCTCATCGGGTGTGCCAAGCATGGTAACAAAGATCCTGCCCTCACCCATGGTGCGCGCAGCCATAACAGGTACCATCCTGCGACCTCTCGGGCCTGCCTGTCCTGCAGATGCTGTGGCAAGCAACACTCCGTCCTCTCCTGCAGGATCCACGCCTCTTGTCAGAATATCGTCGGGATGAAGCCACCTTACAGGAAGACCTCTGGTAACAGGATGATCGGTATTAACAGTTCTGACCTCAAATTCACTTCTTGTTGTTAGCGACACCGAGTCGTATGAAGTTGCCAGGGGTGAATTTGCCGAATTGAAGAGCACCACTCCGCCGCCGTTTTTCACATACTCAGTAAGGGCTGCGACAGCTTTTTCAGGCCACTGGTCACCATCATAATCGATCACAACAAGATCGTACCTCATAAAGGCCGGGTCAAATCGTGACATATCCTCTCCTTTGGGAGGGGTAAGAATTATTTTTGACCTGAAAAGGCCTGTTTCATCAAGGATCTGCTTTACAGTCTCAGAGCTTTCCATCCAGTTATGGCTGCTCTGACCTGTAACAATAAGAGTTTTATTGACTTCACTCCGGCATGAGGGAAGAAGTGCTATCAGCAGTAGTGCTGCAATGGATATATAAATTTTTCTCATGTTGCTGAATTTATACTGTTGGTAATTCCCAGGGCTTCCTGTACGGTCTGGAAAGAAGTCTTTCCGCTCTCGGATTCCCTATTATCTCTTCTTTGTCGGGATCCCATCTGATCGTTTCTCCTGTAGTCATTGCGATTTCTCCGAGGAGTCCGGTGCAGATTGCCCTGTATCCGGGTTCGATAGGGGCTATTGTAGGTTTACCTGTGCGGACGCCCTCAATGAAGTTAAGCCAGTGATTATCGCTTTTATAGAGATGAATCTCGTTTTCTCCGATCTCTTCTTCCAGCAATTTGGCATCTGAGGCTCTTAAAACATTTCCCCTGTCAGTATGTATCCAGCCGAGATCGCCATACCAGGTAGTTCCCATTCCGTGAGGAAGGCGCGAGGAATTTGCGACCCTCATTGTCATCCCGTTTGCAAATTTGCAGGTGAAATCGTATTCGACCGGAGCATTATAAATTCCCTCTGGCGGATAAACGCCCTCACCAGATATTTCCACGGGTCCAGTATATTCCATCCCTGTACCCCAGTTTGCAATGTCGATATGATGACCAGCCCAATCGGTCATCTGCCCGCCGGAATAATCAAGTATCCAGCGCCAGTTCCAGTGGCATACTCCACGGTATGGCGTTGCCGGGGCAGGACCGAGCCACATTTCCCAGTCCAGTTCGGGAGGAACATCCATTACCGGTGGCGTTCCTATTCCTTTTCCTCCGTCGGGTAATCCGACTTCAATATGGGATATTTTACCGGCACGTCCGTTCCTTACCAGCTCCGCTCCTTTTCTGAAGTGTGCCTGAGATCGCTGCCAGCATCCTGTCTGCCAGATTATGTTGTTTTTCTTCACTGCAGCTACTATCGTCTGTCCGTCTTTTATTGTACGGCATATCGGCTTTTCACCGTATACATTCCACTTTTTGTCCGCTACTGCTGTATAAATTATCCCGTGCCAGTGATCGGGCAGGGCAAGTGAAACGGCATCAAGCTGTTCTTTTTCAATAAATTCCCTGTAATCAGCATAGGTGCTGCAATCATTGCTTTTATTTGCAGTATCGACCGTTTCCTTAGCCTTTAAAAGACGTGCAGAATCGACATCGCACACTGCAACAAACCTTACCGCATCTCCAAGTTTCAGGAAGTCTCTCATGTTCGACATACCCTGAGAGCCGGTTCCGATTGATCCTATTACCACCCTGTTGGAAGGAGCTGTCTTACCTCCCATTCCCAGTACAGATGAAGGAATGATAACCGGCAGAGTAAAGAATCCGGCAGCTGCGGCAGCCGAACGCTTCACAAAAGTTCTTCTGGATGTTCTCGCTTTAGACATAGATTTCAGATTATTTGGCCTTTATATAATGGTTTAACAGTACTTATAACCGGGGTGCCCGGGACAGGCACATCGAACTGCATATCGACAGGTCCCATTTCGATTTTCGAAGGTCCGAGATCCATGTCAGATTTGTAAATTTCATCCCATGTAATGGCCTTGCCTGTGTATGCGGCTGTCCTTCCCATTATTGCAGTCAGTGTTGCGAGGGCTGTCTGTTCAGCTTCGTTAACGTAGTTGCCCGTTCTGATTGCATACACCAGATGCATGTGTTCCTGAACATATGGAGGAATGATGGATGTCTGCATGGGATTTCCGTTTTCGTCTTTCGGGTATTCAAATTTCCACTTCACATTTCCCTTCAGATCCCATATTGTATTCTGGCAATTGGTATATCCCTCTGTTCCCATTATCAGTTCGCCCGTGCCATTGGCACAACTGTCGATCTGCCGGCACATGCTGTGTGAGCTTACACCATTGCCATAGTCGTAGTCGACGCTGAAAAAATCATACTGGTCGCCTGTGACCCTTCGCGCCCTTCCCCCGTAACCGATGGCTTTTTCCGGGTATTTACCCATGAACCAGTTTATCACGTCTATATTATGGACGTGAGTGTCGAGGATATGATCGCCGCATAGCCAGCAGAAATTATTCCAGTTACGGATCATATATTCCATATCGTTCCATCCCGGTTCACGTTCACGGAACCACACCCTGTCCTGGTTCCAGAAAGCCTTAGCTGAAGTTATCGTACCAATGGCTCCGTTCATCACCTCCCTGTAGGTGGCAATATAATCCTCCTGATGACGGCGTTGTGTTCCGGTAACTACATTAAGTCCGAGAGACTGGGCTTTCCTTGCCGAAGTTATTATTGACCTTATTCCTACAGGGTCGACGGCTGAAGGTTTTTCCATGAAAACATGCTTTTTCATGGTGACAGCTTCAAGGAAATGATCGGGTCTGAATTGAGGAGGGGTTGCAAGAAGTACAACATCCAGGTCGGATATTGCCATCAGCTTTTTATATCCGTCTAGACCGGCAAAGCAATTCTCTTCCGGAATGGGCAGGTCAAATGATGCAAACCTTTCACGGCAGGCATCAATCTTATCCTGAAAAACGTCGGCAAGAGCAATTATTTCAAGGTCTGGTCCTGCACTTATAAAGTTAATTGCTGCACCGGTTCCCCTGTCGCCAGTTCCAACCAGTCCGGCCCTTAGCTTCTTTCCTTTCGGAGCTCCCCGCAGAACAGGAGGCAGCCCAAGTTCGGCATCTGAAATTTTCTTTTTACACGATGAAAGCAGTGCTCCGGCTCCGGCTATGCCCACCCCGGCCATAGCAGCGGCACCAATAAACTTTCGTCTTCCTATACTTCTCATTTTAGAAGATGTTTTATAAAAACTGGTTCTTTTCCTCCGGTTATGACCAGATATTATCAACTTAATGATAATATCGTGATGCAGAGGAATATATAAATTATTTATTTCAAAGTACTATCCGGTTCACAAACCACTCTGAAGCCCACATCAATACAGTCGGAATACCACCATATGCTCTTGGGCATCTGTGGATCAGTAACAAGCCATGCTTTCGTTTTGGTAAAGTCGCGGGCTGCGCTCCGTAAATCTTTCGCATCACTTTTAAATGAGCCTCCCCTTATCACCCTTTCAGCTCCTTTTTCCGGTCCTTTAGGGTGAAATCCTGTTGAATCGGCTGCGTAGTAATCGGCTGCGTAGTAATCTGAGCAGAATTCAGCTACATTACCTGCCATATTTTTCAATCCGAAAGGATTGGCCATCACGAACGATGGTTCTTCGGTTCTTGCAGCGCTGTTCAGACTATAGATCGCATTTGAGGCAATTACGGCTGTATCGGGACGGAAGATCTTTTTCATGAAACCAACCGATGATAGTTTTTTAGGATCTCCTTCAAAGAAATATGGTGTTTGTGTCCCTCCCCTGCAGGCATATTCCCATTCAGCTTCTGTAGGAAGCCGGAATTTTTTGCCTGTCACCCGGGAAAGCCACTGGCAGTATACATTAGCCGCATACCACGACATTGTAATGGCTGGTCGTGATCCTTTACCCCATCCCTGGTCGGGAGCTCCCCATGGGGGTGTAGCCCCGCTTATTGCGTCCGTTTTAGCTGCGGAGGCACTTGGGCCTGTGGTTCTGCCCTGTGAACTTGTAGCCCTGAAGAAGGCCATGTATTCATCCCATGTGACTTCCGTTTCGGCTATCCAGAAGCGCGGTAGTGTGACTTTTCTGACCGGACCTTCATCAGGATCACGTAAAGGTTCATCTTCCGGACTTCCCATATTGAAAGTGCCTCCTGGAATAGCAACCATCCTGAACGATATATGTGTACCGGGTATCTGCTCAGTGAAATCAGTGAATGATTCCACCTCTGCCGGTGAGGTAAATGGTGGTCCGGTTGATGTTACTGTTACTCCAAAAGCAGAGTCGTGTGCATGGACAGGTGCTAACGGATCATAATGTCCGACATTGAGATGACAGTTAATACAGTACAGTGGATCTTTGCTGTTTTCATAAAGAAGATGTGCATTCCCTCCGTTTTCAGAAAGTGTTAGGGGAAAAAGATTAGTATGGCATTTAAGGCATGATTCCTCGTATACGAATTTCTTTGCATTTTCAACAAGATTCTTCTTTTCCCAGTCGATCTTTTCATGATCCTTTATATAGAATCCGTATGCATCTTTTAGCCCGTGCTTCGCCTTTTTAATAATATAACCCTTCCCTTTCGGGGGCAGATGGCACTCGTAGCAGTGGGTGGTGGTACCGGAAGCATTATTGTAATGAGTAGAAAATTTCCAGCTCTGGTCGGAGCCCGGATGGATATGGCACGACATACAGAATTTATCTGTCGACGTATAATCCATGACCCTGTTAAAAAAGAATACCAGCAGTACGCCGGCTAAAAGGCCTGAAGTAATGAGCCAGAATCTCGTCCTGCGGATGACTGACGATATTCTGTATTGCTTCTTAATTCTCATACAGAACGGAAATATCAATTAAAACTTGTTAAAGTTAATTGATTGTCCGACTCCGCCACATAAATTAAGTGGTTTTTTAAGATTTTTTAGTAAAGTATCAGAATCGTTTTGTATAACCGTGGCAATAGGGTATTTTACCGTTATTGAAGTAGTAATCCTGGTGATATCCCTCAGCATCAAAGAATTCCGTGGCCCTGGTCAGGGCGGTTGCTATCTTATATCCTTTCGTTCGAAGTATGTCGAGGTTCTTCTGTGCTGTCTTTTTCTGCTCATTATTGAGCCAGAAGATCTCAGAGCGGTACTGATGACCAATATCCGGGCCCTGGCCTCCCACCTGGGTAGGATCATGTATCTCAAGGAATAGTATCAGAAGGGTTTCGTAATCAGTTTTTTCCGGGTCATAAATAATCTTTACGGCTTCTGCATGACCGGTGGTTCCGGTACATACCTGTTTGTAGGTCGGATTTTTGACATGTCCGCCAATATATCCTGAAGTTACTGTAATAACTCCGGGTTGTTTCTGAAGGAAGTATTCAACACCCCAGAAACAGCCTCCTGCAAAGATGGCGGTTCCGTATCTGCCCGGCTCCAGTTTCGCCGGCACAAAATCGAGCGACACTGAATTAACGCAGTGACGCAGATTATTAGGAGTAAGTCTTTCGCCTTCAAATACATGTCCCAGATGAGCCCCGCATGTCGAACATGTGATCTCAGTTCTTCTTCCGTCAGGATCGGGAAAGCGGGTTACCGTACCTTCGATCTCATCATCAAAACTTGGCCAGCCGCAACCTGAGTCAAACTTGAAATCAGAGTAAAACAAGGCTGAACCACATTTTTTACATAAATAGGTACCCTTTTCCTTGTGTTCGTTGAATTTACCAGTAAAAGGTTTTTCCGTGCCCTTGGCGATAATGACAGATGATTCCTCCGCCGACAGATCGTTATATGGAAGTTTTTCCTGCGAGAAAGACAGTGATCCCATTGAAAATGAAATTATTAATAAAGTTAATATGGGCCGTAAAATGTTCATTCAAAAGCCTTTTTTCAAAGTAACAAATTTAAACAAAAAAGGTTTTAAAAATACAGGTCCTATTAACCGTTAAACAAAAAAGGACAATTTCTGAACCACGTGGATCGTTTAATTGTTACTGTTTTTGGTACGGGAATTGTGGCAATTGCATTACTAAAATGATTACATCCTTATTGTAGATAGTATGAAAAGTATATTTTTGTAAATAAATAATATTTATCCGGTATGAAAAAATTTGCTGTTTTAATCGTTTTTGCCTTCATGGCTGCAATGGCACTTAGTTCATGTAACAGGGAGGTATGTCCGGCTTACAGCAATGCTGATAATGTTCAGACTGAGCAAGCCGGCTGAAAGCTGGTTCAGCCATTAATTTAAAAATAATCCACGGTATGAAGAACCTGCTTTTAACGGCGGTTATTTTCATTTTTACCGGAGGAATACTGCTTGCACAGGGAGAGATTGATCAACAGCAGGCAGTTTTCTTCCGCAATGAAAGATCTTTTGCCGTCCTTCTCAATTCTGACGGACTGGGTTTGAATTACCGTGAAGCTAAAAGGATAAACTATCTGAACAAGAGGCTTCTTGAATTCGATCTTGGAACCCTCCGGCATCCAAAAGAGTACCGGATAAGCAATCCATACACAACGGGAACAGGTACCTTCGTATTCGGGAAACTGAATTCTGTTGTTTATCTGCGTGGCGGGATAGGCCGTCAGAGGGAGATATATTCAAAAGCGGACCTCGGAGGAGTGGCAGTAAGGTATTTTTATTCCGCTGGACCTGTACTGGCTTTTTACAAACCTATCTATTACCGTGTTCTGTACCCTGTATCGCTTGTTGAATGGGAGATCAGGGAAGAGAAGTTTGAGGTTTCCATACACGATCCGAGCGATATATACAGCAGGGCTTCAATATTTAAAGGACTCGGAGAAACGAAGGTTTTGCCCGGCCTTTATGCAAAAGGAGGTTTCAATTTTGAATACAGCAAACAGGATAAGGTAATTCATGCAATCGAAACCGGTCTTCAGATCAATGTTTTCCCGAAAAATATACCAATAATGGCAAATAATGAGAATAAAGCTGTATTTTTCTCATTGTTTGTAAGTTACAGGTTTGGTGTCATTATCGATCCTCTTCATCCGGAAGAGACAAGGCTTTCCAACCTGTTCAGAAGGAACAGATAAAATGACCTCATTCCATTTTTGTTTATTAGCCGGAAAATGTTAATTTTGTGGCTCGATTTATTAACCATATAATAATATAGTATGTCAAAGATTAAAGTAGGTATAAA
Source organism: Bacteroidales bacterium (assembly GCA_036759025.1). Taxonomy (GTDB): domain Bacteria; phylum Bacteroidota; class Bacteroidia; order Bacteroidales; family VadinHA17; genus LD21. The sequence continues at coordinate 22,786 of DAIOVL010000027.1, read as the reverse complement.
CGGTTTTGGCAGAATAGGCCGTCTGGCCTTCAGGGCTGCCCTGCAGAGGGATGATATGGAAGTAGTGGGGATCAACGATCTCCTGGAAGTGGACTACATAGCATACATGCTTCGATACGACACCATCCATGGAAGGTTCAATGGTGACATAGAAGTGAAAGAAGGAAATCTTTACGTTAACGGAAAAAAGATCCGTGTTACGGCAGAGAAGGCTCCTGAGAGCCTCAGGTGGGATGAGATAGGAGTCGATTACGTTCTGGAATGTACAGGTATCTTCCTTACAAAAGAAAAAGCCATGGGGCATATCACGGCAGGTGCAAAACGTGTTGTGATGTCGGCTCCTTCAAAAGATGACACCCCAATGTTTGTAATGGGTGTAAATAATGACACCTACAAGGCCGACATGCAGTTCGTATCCAATGCGTCCTGCACCACCAACTGCCTTGCTCCCGTCACAAAAGTCCTCCATGATAAATTTGGGATAGTCGAAGGTCTGATGACTACGGTTCATTCTACCACTGCAACCCAGAAAACAGTCGACGGCCCCTCGAACAAGGACTGGAGAGGCGGACGGGCTGCATCGGGGAACATTATCCCTTCATCAACAGGAGCTGCAAAAGCAGTTACAAAAGTCATCCCAAGCCTCAAAGGCAAGCTTACGGGGATGGCATTCAGGGTACCCACACTCAACGTTTCTGTTGTAGACCTTACCTGCCGTCTTGAAAAACCTGCCACTTACGAGGATATCAAAAATGCAATGAAAGAAGCTGCTGCAGGCCCCCTTAAAGGTATACTCGCATATACCGAGGAAGCCGTTGTATCGAGCGACTTCATCGGCGACGCTCATACTTCCATATTTGATGCAGAAGCCGGAATAGCACTTAATGACAATTTTGTCAAGGTGGTAGCATGGTACGACAATGAATGGGGCTACTCATGCAAGCTTCTCGATCTTATTGCTTATATGGACACCGTAAAATAAAAATCCTGGTATCTAAAATAAAAAAGAGGGACCGGTCAAAACCAGTCCCTTTTTTTATACCTTCTTCCGTATGTTCAGCTTATCTTCTCTATTCCGAGAGGTATCCCTGCAGTGTCGCGGTAATGCTCCCCAAGCTCAAGCATGGCTTCATCATCTTCTTCATACAGCCACGTCATTTTAACGCTGTTGTCTGACCGGCCAAACACAGTAAGCCTTTTCAGTATCTCATACAGGTACTTTGAGGAGCCGCTGTTAATATATTCAAGCTGAATACGAACATCGAGGGTATTGTTCTTCTCGAAATGAAGAGTTATCCATTCATCGAGACGTCTGAAGATCATCTCCGGATTTTCGGGGATAGACCTGCCGGAAACTTCGAGCCTGTTCACTTCCGGGAAAAAAATAAAACCCGGAACATTCCTTAGTGCCTCCTGAATTACATATTTTTCCATTATTCGGGTTATTTATTCATATCTTAAAGCTTCAATGGGATCAATGTTTGCCGCCTTTATTGCCGGAGCATACCCCGAGGCCACACCAACAACGAAACACACTGTTATGCCCATTATAACCCAGACCCAGGGGATAATAAAACTTGACTTGAGCATTGATGATACCAGATTTCCAATCAGTATCCCAAGTATTATGCCGAAGAAACCTCCCATCTGGCCGATAAGAACAGACTCAAACAGGAACTGATTCTTTATCGTCCTCGGCTTGGCCCCTATTGCTTTCCTTACCCCTATCTCCCTCGTTCTTTCGCTCACCGATACAAGCATTATATTCATGAGTCCCACCGCTGCGCCAAAAAGAGTGACTATTCCAATTAGTGTGGCAGCCAGCGTAATATACTTTATGTTCTCAAGAAGCAGGGTAACCAGGTTGTCACTTCTTGTTACATTGAAGTCGGATTCGTCTCTTGGATTTAAGTTCCTGACAACTCTGAAAACAGCTTCTGCCTGTCCTGTTATAATGTCGAGGTTAACCGTCCTGAACGGCATTACCGTAATGTTGAAATTCATGTTTGGACGTGAAAAGTACTGGCGTGCTGCATTTACTGGTATAAAGCATACATTATCGCTGCTAAGCTGGCTTGCACCCTTGCTCTTCAATACTCCTGCGATACTGAATTTCAATCCTGCAACAGAAATCTCCTTCCCAAGTGGATCAACTCCCGTGGGAAAGAGCACATTAGCCACATCCGAACCCAGCAGCGCCAGTCGTCTTCCCGACTGGATCTCCTCCGGACTGAAATTCCTGCCTTCTTCAATATCGTAACCGCTTACTGTCAGATAATTATCATCAATACCTGTAAGAGAAATATTTGGATTAGTCTCCTCTGTCCCGTAACTGAGAGTCGTCATCCCGGAAGCATTGTACGAAACAGATACCCAGGCCGGCTCATTGAACCTGTCACGGAACTCCATCGCTTCACGGTAGGATATCCGGGAATGATTCCTTGCACGGTACCTGTTATTGCCGACCTGTACGTTCATCCCCCTGGAAGTGATGGTGAATGAATTTGCCCCCATCATTGTAAACTGGCTCGTCAGGGACGATTTGATCGCATCAATGGCCGTAAGAATACCCACCAGAGCCATGATGCCAAATGCTATTATGCATATTGTTAAAATTGTCCTTACCCGGTTCGACTTTACCGCCCGTACTGATATCCTGAAGTTCTCCCTGGCCAGTGCAATATAATTGGATTGTTTTTGTCGCATTTTCTCAGACTGAATAAAAAATAAAAGTACTGCTTTTTTGCATTAGTACTTTCATTGAAGCTAATAATCGGTGCCATGATCAGATTTTTCTGCCTGCCATTCCGGTGTGAATAAGGAAAATTGCCCTTAAACTGCAAAATATTCGAGTGAATTTTGATTTTTAATAAAATAATTAACGTTTTAGTTGAATAACTAATTATTTCGTTTTATCTTTGTAATATATAGCCTGTATTTAAAACTTATTCATCAAAACAACAGAAATAAAAAGATATGAGAGAACTGACACGCGCAGAAGAACAGGTTATGCAGGTCCTGTGGAAAATCAAAAAAGGGTTCGTAAAGGATATCCTGGAATACTTCGACGATCCCAAACCTGCATATAATACGGTAAGCACGATTGTTAGGATCCTTCAGGATAAAGGTTTTGTCGATCACAAGGCCTATGGAAGGACCCATGAATACTATCCTCTTGTTTCGAAAGATGAGTATTCTGATTCTCACCTGAGAAATTTTGTAGATGATTATTTCTCAAGTTCCTACGGCAAAATGGTCAGTTTTTTCGCACAGGAAAACAGAATTTCCGTAAAGGAGATGGAAGAAATAATGAAGATCATGGAAATTGAAGTAAAAAAACAAAAGAAAGAAAAATGAACGCCTTCCTTTTATATATGCTGAAAGCCGGCCTTGCCCTGGCAGTTCTTTTCCTGGTATATCATCTCTTTCTAAGCCGCGATACAACTTATGCCAGGAACAGGTATTATATCATCATCTCTCTGCTTGCCTCATTCATGCTTCCCTTCATTTCGATACACACACAAAGTCCTCATGAGATGCAGCTATTCGGAAGAGAGTTGGCAGAGATAATTGTTTCCGGACAGGCTGAGATCAGTAGCACGGCAGTATCCTCGGCCGCTTCCTTCAGCTGGCAGCAGGCGCTTCTAATTGCATATCTGTCAGGTCTGGTGGTTGCCGGCATAAAATTTCTCTATGAGATCATAAGCCTTGCTATACTGATAATCAAACATGGTCAAAATGACAGCCGTATAATAATCATCAGTAATACGAAATCCTCAGGTTTTTCAGCTTTCGGCTACATATTCATTAACAACACTCTCGAACCTGATGAGGCACAGGAAATAATAAAGCATGAACAGAAGCACCTGGAGAGGTTCCATTTCTTCGACATTGTCATAATTGAATTCATGAAAATTTTTCAATGGTTCAATCCTTTCATTTACATGTTCGACAGGTCGCTAAGGGCTGTCCATGAGTACCAGGCCGACGAAGAATGTCTCAGCTCGGGAATACCTGTTCACAGCTATCAGGGACTGGTGATGAACCAGGTTTTCAGGACAAGGATATTCAGTGTTTCCAGCAGCTTTTCCAATCCAACACTCATAAAAAAACGAATGATCATGATGACAAAAAAACGTTCCGGACGGACGGCAAACCTGAAAATGCTCCTGGCGTTGCCGGTAGTAGCCGTCCTGCTTATTTTATTCTCGACATGCTCCGAGAAAATAACTTACAGCGATGTGCTCGTTGAAGAGGTGGTCCCTCCTCCAAAAGCTCCCGTGATCTCAGATGCTGAGCCCGAACCCTTTGTGGTTGTAGAAGAAATGCCCATGTATCCGGGTGGCGATTCAGTTCTTCTCCGTCATATTGCAATGAACACTACCTATCCTGAAGCTGCAAAAAATGCCGGCACCCAGGGAAGGGTTATTGTCAGGTTCTGCATCACTTCGGCAGGCACGGTCGATAAGATCTCAGTCCTGAAGGGAGTAAGTCCCGAACTTGATAAAGAAGCAATAAGGGTGGTATCAACCCTTGGCACCTTTAAACCCGGACGCCAGGCAGGAGTAAATGTACCGGTCTGGTATATGGTTCCCATAACCTTTGCCCTCTCTGGCAGCAAGACAGGTGAGGCCGAAGCCGGACAGTCAGTGCCACCGCCTCCTCCTCCTGCAATGCCCCCTTCCGGCACAGCTCCCGGATCGAAGGAATATATCATTACTTCAAAAGATGAAAGCACCGGTAAGACTTATGATGCTTTCGTTGTTGTAGAGGAAATGCCCCTTTTTCCGGGAGGTAACGAAGCTTTGCTGAAGTTCATTGGCGAAAATACCCAGTACCCTGAGCAGGCCAAGAAAAATAACATCACCGGCCGTGTGATAGTAAGATTCGCCATTTCCGAAACAGGAAAAGTCGGAAATATTTCTGTACTGAAGGGTGTCGACTCCGATCTCGATGCCGAAGCCATAAGAGTATGTTCTTTGCTTCCTGATTTCATTCCCGGAAAACAGGGCGGCAAGGCTGTTCCGGTATGGTATATGGTGCCTATTACGTTCAGCTTAAAATGATTATCTTTGGGTAATAAATCATACTCTGTACAATGAAACCAAATTTGAATTTTTTAATGAGTAAGATGATTACCCTGACTTCATTACTGATATTTGCATCAGTTATTATCTCAATCCTCCCCTCCTGCAGGGGCAATACTGACAATCCCCGGTCATTGCCGGGGACTGGCAGTGTTGAGTCATCTCCCCCTCTGCCACCTGAACCATACAGTGTATCAGAGGGAGATACAGTGTGGTACAGGGTTGACATACCGCCGGTATTCAATGAGAATCCGGAGGCCCTGGGGCTATTTCTGCGAAATAATATCCGTTATCCCGAGGCCGCAAAGAAAAAGAAAACTGAGGGAAGAGTAGTCGTTGGTTTTGTCGTAACAAGCGATTGCAGGGTGAAAGATGCAAAAATAATAACCGGACTGATCCCCGAATGCGACAATGAGGCTCTGAGGGTAGTAAATGCCCTTCCTCCTTTTTCAAAACCGGCATATATCAACGACAAACCTGTTAATTTCCATTTTTTCCTGCCTGTTCACTTCGTGTTGCATTAAGGCTGTACTCTGGCTTTTCCAAAATTTATTCCGGCTTTTTTCCTGATAAATTTCATACTCAGGAATGATTTTATTTATGTCTGTTTATCTTTGCCTCATTATTGTATGTAAATGGACTTAGCGGGAAGAATATCTGCCTTTGCCTTAACCGGGGAGATACTTCGTAAATCACTCAACGGAGAATCGACACCATACACCGACAGGCTCGTACAGCTCGTGAACAGTCAGCAGTATAAAAATCCCTGGTTCACCCCCGGCAATGTCAGAATGGCAATAGCCGCAATTGCAGGTGAGCTGACATTGGAAAACCTCAAAAAATGGACAGGACAATATCCCGAACTGAGAGAAACACACAGGCCGGTACGTGTTGCAGTTATAATGGCAGGCAACATACCCCTCGTAGGTTTTCATGATTTTCTTTCGGTACTCATTTCGGGCAATATTGCTCTGGTGAAGAAAAGTTCGAAAGATCCCGACCTGATTCTGTTCATCAGGGATCTGCTGATTGAAGCAGACAGTGAATTCAGCGGGCTTATTAACATCGCCGAAAGCGTCATTCCTGAGTTTGATGCTGTTATTGCAACCGGCAGCGATAACACATCACGATATTTTGAACAATATTTCGGAAAATACCCGCATATTATCAGAAAAAACAGGAACAGTGTCGCAATTATCGACGGGACGGAGACCAGACAAGAACTGGAAGCACTGGGCGCTGACGTTTTTTCCTATTTCGGACTTGGCTGCAGAAGCGTGTCTAAAATATATCTGCCTGATAATTACGACCTTAATTACCTGGTTGAATGCTGGGGCAAATATGCAGATATTGTCAACCATTCCAAATACGCCAACAACTATGACTATAACAAGGCTGTATTGATGATCAACAGGGAAAGGTTCACCGACACGGGATTTGTTCTGCTGAAGGAAGACCGGATACTTGCATCGCCTGTAGCAGTGCTGCATTACGAAAAATACAGGTCGCAGAAGATGCCTGAAAATGAGATTCAAATGCTTAGAGACAAGATACAGTGTACTGTCGGCAGAGCTCACCTTCCTTTCGGAACTTCTCAATCGCCTGCCCTGTGGGATTATGCCGACGGTATAGACACACTTGATTTTCTTCTAAAAAAAATTAGTGCCGGAATTTTGTAATATAAAAAATACTATATTGCACCCATCGAAGATTATTTGGTTATGGTTTACAAATTTGTAGTCTTATCTGATGAAGATGAGTCGTTTGTGAGAGAATTTGAATTCCTTGACTCACACACACTGATGGATTTTCATAACATAATCCAGGAGGAGCTGGAGTTTGACAAGTCGCAGATGGCATCTTTTTATCTTGCCACCGACAACTGGGAGAAAGAGGAAGAGTTCACTCTTTTCGACATGGGAACCGGATCATCAACAATGGAATCGGCTGTGCTCGAAGAGATCATCTTCCGCAAGAACCAGAAACTTCTCTATGTATTCGATTTTTTCAATGAAAGAGCTCTCTTCGTTGAATATACAGGTGAATCCGGGGAAGAACCCGGTCACGAATATCCGGCATGTACAAATTCAAAAGGAGTACCTCCCAAACAGGTCATTTTCGGAAGCAGTTCAAGAAAACTTTACAACAACATTGTCGTTTCAGACGACGATGACGATGAAGATGAACCCGAAGTTGATGACCTCTTTCTCAATGAAGATGACGAGGAAACCCTGGAAAATTTTGAAAGGGAAGATCCTCTGGGTGACGAAGAAGAGGAGTGATCTCCCCTGTAGCCGTACCCTATGAAAAATAAGCTTATAGTCCTTCTTGGTCCGACAGGAGTGGGCAAGACTGATCTTTCAATCAGGATCGCCCTTAATCTGGGCTGTGAGATTATCTCAGCAGATTCAAGGCAGTTCTACCGTGAAATGAAAATCGGCACTGCTGTTCCTTCCGATAAGCAGCTAAAACAAGTCAGACATCATTTCGTAAGGTTCCTGCACGTAACAAAATACTACAGCTCCAGTCTTTTTGAGAGAGATGTACTCTTACTGCTGCCACAACTCTATGAAAAGAACAATCAAGTCATTATGACCGGGGGATCAGCAATGTACATAGATGCAGTGTGTAACGGCATTGATGAGATCCCTGATGTCGATCTTTCTATCCGTGAAAAATATATAACAAAGTACAGGACTGAAGGCATTGAAAGTTTACGACTTGCACTTAAGATAATGGACCCTGCCCATTATCACAGGGTGGATCTGAAAAATCCCATGAGACTGATACGTGCCCTGGAGATATGCGAAACCACCGGAAGACCCTATTCATCTTTTCTTAAAAAAACGAAAACTGAACAGGGAGATAATTCAGGAAAAGGAGTTCAGAGAGATTTTAAAATAATCAAAATAGGCCTTGAAAGACAGAGGGACGAGCTTTACAAAAGAATAAACATGCGTGTTGACCAAATGATAAGCGACGGCCTGGAGAAAGAAGCAGCAGGTCTGCAGCACCTGAAAGATCTTACAGCCCTGAACACGGTAGGGTACAAGGAATTTTTTGATTATTTCGATGGTAAAATAACCCGTGAGAAAGCAGTCGAACTGATAAAACGGAACACAAGAAGATTTGCAAAGCGACAGTTAACCTGGTGGGCAAAAGATAAGGAGATAAGATGGTTCCGGGCTGACAGGAAAGATGAAATAATGGAATATATCAAAAATGTTTCAGCTTCATTATAGTTTCAACCGGGTTCTCTGAACCAAAGACCGTATTGCCTGCAACAAGTACATCTACACCAGTCTCAACAAGTTCACGTGCATTCCGGGTGTCGACACCTCCGTCAACCTGAATGAGTACATCATACTTTCCTTCATCGATCATTTTTCTGAGCTCTGCTATCTTCCTGTAGCTCTCAGGAATAAATGACTGGCCTCCGAATCCCGGGTTTACAGTCATAATGAGGACCATATCAATATATGGAAGTAGGTTTGCGAGAAGTGAAACAGGTGTATGGGGATTAACGGCTACTCCTGCCTTCATGCCCTGGTTCCTGATCTCGTTCACAGTCCTGTTAAGATGTGTGCAGGCTTCATACTGGACAGTCAGAATATCTGCTCCGGCATCTTTCCATCTTGAGATGTAGCGGTCGGGGTCGATTATCATGAGATGGACATCAAGAGGTTTACGGGCAGCTTTCTTTACAGCCTTAACCACGGGGAAGCCGAATGAGATATTGGGGACGAAAACTCCGTCCATGATATCGCAGTGGATCCAGTCTGCAACACTGTCATTTACAAGCATCACATCTCTTGAAAGATTACCGAAATCGGCCGAAAGAAGTGAAGGTGAAACGAGATGGTTCATTTCAGTTTGTTTTTGAACAAATATAGGAACAATAAGTTAACCGAGATAGGTTTTTAGTATTTTGCACCGGGTGGTGAACTGAATCCTTTTGATTGCCTTTTCCTTTATTTGCCTTACCCTTTCGCGTGTAAGACTAAGCTCCTCTCCTATCTCCTCGAGGGTGAATGGATGTTTCATTCCAAGTCCGAAATAGAGTTTCAGCACTTTTGCTTCGCGGGGTGACAGAGTACTGAGTGCTCTTTCAATTTCGTATGCCAGTGATTCGTTGATCAGGTTTTTATCGGGACTTGGAGTGTCATTACCCTGCAGGACGTCATACATTGTATTCTCCTCGTCGGGACTTATGGGAGCGTCCATGCTGACCGTGCGGCCGTTTGTCCTGAGTGATTCCTTTACATCTTCGGGTATCATCTCCAGCATATCGGCTATTTCCTGTGATGAAGGCTCTCTCTCATATTCCTGTTCAAGACGCGCAAATGCCTTGTTGATCCTGTTTATGGAACCTATTTTATTAACGGGAAGCCTGACAATACGTGCCTGCTCTGCAAGGGCCTGAAGAATGGCCTGTCGTATCCACCACACCGCATATGAAATAAACTTGAAACCGCGGGTTTCATCGAAACGCTGCGCTGCCTTCATGAGCCCGAGGTTTCCTTCGTTTATCAGATCAGGAAGGGTCATACCCTGATTCTGATACTGTTTTGCCACTGAAACGACGAATCTCAGATTGGCTTTAACAAGCTTCTTAAGGGCATTACTGTCACCGGTCCTGATCTTTCTGGCAAGAACCACCTCTTCCTCGGGAGAAATAAGGTCAACCCTGCCTATCTCCTGAAGGTATTTGTCAAGAGAAGGAGTATCCCTGTTGGTAACCTGCTTTGTAATCTTTAGCTGGCGCATCGAAAGACTAGTATTGGTTACGGGTGTTCTGCCTCCTATCAGTACAATTTTAGTAAAAAAATATTCTCTTTCAATGTATTGTGTCATTTTTTTTGATACTGTAAATAATTATTTGTATATTGCACATTAATATACATCCTGAATATCAGATTATTAGAGTGATTTGATATTACATCCGTGAATTTTAATAATATTTAACATCATATTTATAAGCATTTTTTGTTATTATTGCAGCGGTTTTCAGGATGTTTAAGCTTAATTGTTGCACTTCAGGCGGGCTTTCGTCATTTCCTGGAACCTGTCCCCGAAACAATAAGATCATTAAGAATTCAAATTCCATTTTTATCTTTCCAGTATGTACGACATTCTTGAATTAAGTAAGATGCTGCTTCCTGAACTGAGGGAACTGGCCAAAAAGCTTAAAATTAAGAGGGTTGAATCTCTCAAAAAACAGGATCTGGTCTACAGGATACTCGACCAGCAGGCTATTGAAGCCACGGCAAACAAGAATCCCCAGCGAAAAACTCCGGAAGGTGATCGCTCTGCTGATAACAGGAAGAGTTCCGACAAGGAGCAGAGAAGAAGGGGGAAAAGGCCAAGGACAAACAAACCCGGCCAAAACAGACCGGTGGAATCAGTGATGTCGGTAACACCCGATAACATGAGGTGGGGATCTTCTCCCTTTGAAAGGAAAGAATCCGCAAAAGCTGAAGACAAACCAGACCTTTTCAGTGAAAGCGTAAAACATTCAGAAAAAGAGGAAAAACAAAAGGAAAAGGATATGGCAGCGGGTACCGGCAACGACACTCCAAAGACTGTCCCCGATACTGAAGCTATCCTGATCATCCCGGAAGCTGAAACTGATATTGAACCTGTAAAGGATGAAGAACCGGCAGATGGGATCTTTGATATTGCTTCAGGGACAGACACTACAGAAGATGAAATTACTCCTACGGAACCCGCAGCCGGTACAATACCTGCTGCCCCGGCACAGGTTACACGTGAGCCCGCCGAGAGCCAGCATAAAGAAGAAAAGAAAGAGAAACCCTACGATTTTGAAGGTATTATTTATAACACCGGCGTACTTGAAATTATGCCCGACGGATATGGTTTCCTGAGATCGGCCGATTACAATTATCTGAACTCACCTGACGACATTTACGTATCGCAGTCGCAGATTAAACTTTTCGGACTCAAGACAGGCGATACAATAAAGGGAACCATCAGGCCCCCCAGGGAAGGTGAAAAATACTTCCCTCTCATAAAAGTGGATGAAATTAACGGCAGAAGCCCTGATTTTATACGCGACAGGGTGCCGTTTGATTTTCTTACTCCCCTGTTCCCTAACGAAAAATTCACCCTGTGCCAGCCCGGAGAGGGTTCTCTGTCGGTACGTGTAATAGATATGTTCACTCCCATTGGAAAAGGACAGCGCGGGCTGATAGTGGCACAGCCAAAAACCGGTAAAACCATACTTCTCCAGGAAATAGCAAATGCCATCGCCAAATATCATCCTGAGGTTTACCTGATGATACTGCTTATCGACGAGAGGCCTGAGGAGGTGACCGATATGGCAAGAAATGTAAAAGCAGAAGTGATAGCTTCAACTTTTGATGAGCCGGCTGAACGTCACTGCCGGGTTGCCAATATAGTCCTGGAAAAGGCAAAAAGACTCGTTGAATGCGGTCATGATGTGGTTATTCTTCTCGATTCAATAACCCGTCTGGCAAGAGCCTTCAACACAACAGCCCCGGCATCGGGAAAAGTTCTGTCGGGAGGTGTCGATTCCAACGCCCTTCATAAACCGAAAAGATTCTTCGGAGCAGCAAGGAACATTGAGAACGGCGGATCACTGACCATACTTGCGACTGCACTCACGGAAACAGGATCAAAAATGGATGATGTGATCTTTGAAGAATTCAAGGGAACAGGAAATATGGAACTTCAGCTTGACCGGAAACTGTCAAACAGGAGAATATTCCCCTCCATCGACATACCCGCCTCGAGCACCCGGAGAGAAGACCTTCTCCTCAACAAAAATATCATGCAGAAAATATGGGTACTGCGAAATTACCTTGCTGATATGAATTCTGTTGAGGCAATGGAGTTCCTTCGCGACAGACTCATGCAGGCCAAGTCGAATGAAGAGTTCCTTATTTCAATGAACGGATCATAAAATGCCGTTTTTTTATTACCTTTGCCATCTGTTATAAAAATAACAATAAACAAAAATCAAACTTTACAATGGGAACAAAAAAATTCATAACATGCGACGGTAACCAGGCCGCATCGCACATTGCCTATATGTTCAGCGAAGTGGCTGCCATATATCCGATCACACCTTCATCAACCATGGCCGAGTTAATTGACGAATGGTCGGCAAACGGTCTCAAAAATATTTTCGGAGAACAGGTTAAAGTAGTGGAGATGCAATCGGAAGGCGGAGCTTCAGGTGCTGTACACGGAGCACTTCAGACCGGATCCCTGTGTTCAACATTTACTGCATCGCAGGGACTTCTTCTGATGATCCCCAACATGTACAAGATCGCAGCTGAACTCCTTCCTGCAGTTTTTCACGTAAGCGCAAGGACAGTTGCAGCACATGCACTTTCAATATTCGGCGACCACAGTGACATTTACGCAACACGGCAGACCGGATTCGCATTGCTGGCCAGCGGCGGCGTTCAGGAGATAATGGACCTGGCAGGCGTTGCCCATCTCTCTGCAATAAAATCAAAAATACCTTTTCTCCATTTCTTCGACGGCTTCCGCTCATCGGCAGAAGTTCAGAAAATAGAAGTCATGGAAATGGAAGATCTGAAAAAACTGGTCGACTGGGATGCTATCAATAAATTCCGCGATAATGCCCTCAATCCTGAACATCCGGTTACAAGAGGCACCGCACAGAATCCTGATATCTTCTTCCAGGCCAAAGAATCAATAAACAGGTTCTACGAACCTATTCCCGACATTGTAAATGACTACATGGCTGAAATCTCCAAAATTACAGGCAGAGATTACAAGCCCTTCACATATTACGGAGCCCCCGATGCCGAAAATATTATCATCGCAATGGGTTCTGTGACCCAGACCACAAAGGAAGTCATTGACTACCTCGCCGCCAGGGGAGAAAAAGCAGGACTCATCACCGTTCACCTTTACCGTCCTTTCTCTTCAAAATATTTCTTCAATGTTTGCCCGAAATCGGTTAAGAAAATCACCGTCCTCGACAGAACCAAGGAACCCGGAGCACAGGGAGAACCTCTTTACCTCGATGTGAGAGACATGTTCTACGAGCAGCAGGAGAAGCCGCTGATAGTAGGAGGCCGTTACGGGCTGAGTTCAAAAGATACCACTCCTGCCCAAATCCTTTCGGTATTTGAAAATATGAAGCTGCAGGAACCCAGAAACAGGTTTACCGTGGGTATCAAAGACGATGTGACAAATACATCCCTGCCGCTTCTTCCGGAGATCCATGTTGCTGAAAAAGGAACCTATTCAGCAAAATTCTACGGACTTGGATCCGACGGTACTGTGGGCGCAAACAAGAACTCTATAAAGATCATCGGCGATACGACCGACAAATACTGCCAGGCATACTTTGCATACGACTCCAAGAAATCGGGAGGTATTACAACCTCACATCTTCGCTTTGGAGATACCCCAATACGTTCACCCTATCTTGTGAACACTCCCGACTTTGTAGCCTGTCATGTCCCGTCGTACCTCGACAAATACGATATGCTTAAAGGATTGAAAGAAGAAGGTACTTTTCTTCTCAACTCAATCTGGGATGTGGAGGAAACAAAGAACAGGCTTCCCGACCACATGAAGAAATACCTTGCCCTTAACAGGATCAATTTCTATATAATCAACGCAACTGCAATAGCTGAAGAAATAGGACTGGGAACCAGGACCAACACGATCATGCAGGCAGCATTCTTCAAGCTGGCAAAGGTAATCCCTTATGAGCAGGCTGAAAAAGAGATGAAGAAGGCTATTGAAAAAACATACGGCCGCAAGGGTGAAGAAGTTGTAAAAATGAACTATGCAGCCGTCGACAAGGGATCCGAAGTTACAAAAGTTGAAGTACCTGCAGAGTGGGCCGGAATCGTGGTTACTGAAAAAGAAGATAAGCGTGAGCTTCCCGATTTCGTCCGCAATGTTGCAGAGCCCATCAATGCCCTCAAGGGTGATGACCTTCCGGTAAGCGCATTCCTTGGCAGAGAAGACGGTACTCTCCCTGCCGGAACAACCGCATTTGAGAAACGGGGCATAGCCGTTAACGTTCCCGAATGGCAGCCTAAAGAATGTATCCAGTGTAACCAGTGCTCTTATGTATGCCCTCATGCCGCTATACGTCCTTTCCTTCTCACCGAAGAGGAAGCTGCAAACGCTCCCGGGGGAACTGAAACAATACAGGGTATTCCCGGGGTCCTTAAACAATACCGGTTCAGGATCCAGGTAAGTGTGCTCGACTGTACAGGCTGCAGCAACTGCGCCGATGTATGCCCTTCCAAAAACAAAGCTTTGATAATGAAACCCCTTGAAACACAGGAAGCAGAAATAGAACGCTGGACATACATGCACGAAAAAGTCGGTTACAAGGATACCGTTGTCGACAAATTCGTGAACGTGAAAAACAGCCAGTTCGCACAGCCGCTCTTCGAATTCTCCGGTGCCTGTGCCGGTTGCGGAGAAACTCCTTATATAAAGGCAATAACACAGCTCTTCGGCGACAGGATGATCGTATCAAATGCAACAGGCTGCTCTTCAATCTATGGAGGTTCAGCTCCTTCAACACCCTATACCTCTAATAAAAACGGTCATGGAGTTGCATGGGCTAACTCACTATTCGAGGATAACGCCGAATTCGGACTGGGACTTGCCCTGGGATCAAACAAAATGAGAGAAAGGATAGCTCTCAGGATGAAGGAAGCCATGGATTCGGTCAAACCCGGAATGAAAGCTGCCTTCGAAGAATGGCTCACAGGCATGGGCAATGCCGAGGCTTCTAAAACAGCTTCCGCAAAAGTCATCGAAGAATGTAAAAATGACAGTTCCGATGTGGCTAAAGAGATATTAAGCCTTAAACAATACCTGGTCAAGAAATCACACTGGATATTCGGTGGCGACGGATGGGCCTATGACATCGGGTACGGAGGGCTCGATCACGTTCTGGCCACCGGTGAAGATGTAAACGTGCTTGTTCTTGACACTGAAGTCTACTCAAATACAGGAGGCCAGGCATCAAAGGCCACCCCGGTTGGTGCAATAGCCAAATTCGCTGCCTCAGGTAAAAAGATAAGGAAAAAAGATCTCGGACAAATGGCGATGACTTACGGCTATGTTTACGTTGCCCAGGTAGCAATGGGTGCAAGCAATGCACAGTACCTCAAGGCTATTAAGGAAGCAGAAGCATACAAGGGTCCTTCACTTATAATTGCATACGCACCATGTATCAACCATGGATTAAGAGAAGGCATGGGGAAAACCCAGGCCCAGGAGAAAGCTGCCGTTGAATCAGGCTACTGGCATCTCTACAGGTATAATCCTCTCCTCGAGGCAGAAGGCAAAAATCCCTTCATCCTCGACTCAAAGGAACCTGACTGGAGTAAGTTCCAGGCATTCCTGCACTCGGAGGTACGTTATACTTCACTGATAAAATCATTCCCGGCCGAAGCTGAGGTGCTTTTCAAAGTTGCCGAGGAAAATGCAAAATGGAGATACAACTCCTATAAAAGACTGGCAGCCCTGGAGTACGGGGTTGAAGAGACCAAAGAAGCTGCAACGAACTGATCTGTAAATCAGAAACTGAAAAACTGAACCTGTTTATTTTTTCTTCAGGGAAATTGTTTTCAGCAACTGTGAGGTCGTAAATGATATATAAGGGGCTGTCTCATAAGCCCCTTATATTTTGTATGTCCACTAATAAAGGATTATTAAAAATTTGATAATCATCAAGTCCACTTTAGTGGATTTATGGGTAAATTAAAGGAAGCGGAGCTTATGAGACACCCTCTTTTTTTGTAATTTTACAATTGTTAGAAATGGCAAGGATACTAGGTATAGATTACGGAAAGAAACGTGTGGGAGTAGCCGTAAGCGACCCGCTTCAAATCTTTGCATCTCCGCTGAAGACAGTCAACGTTCAGGAGTTTGAAGCCTTCCTTAACGATTACCTGCTTACTGAGCAGGTTGAAGCTTTTGTGATAGGTTATCCTGTCCGTTTGAACAATCAGCCGAGCGAATCTGTTAAATACATCGATCCTTTTATTGCCAGGCTCAGAAAAAAATTTCCCCAGCAACAGCTGCACCTGGTTGATGAAAGATTTACAACATCAATTGCAAAACAGTCGATGATAGACGGAGGAATGAAGAAAAAAGACAGGCAGAACAGGTTCATAGCAGATATGATCAGTGCTTCTATTATCCTGCAGTCATTCCTCGATAACAGAACTATGAAAAAAGATAAAATCCACTGAAATGACATACCCCATCTGCGTATACGGACATCCTGTTTTAAGGAAAACCGCTGCCGATATAGACAGAGACTACCCTGATCTGCAGGATCTTATTGCCAGTATGTTTGAAACAATGTATAATTCAGAGGGACTGGGTCTGGCAGCACCACAAATAGGAAAATCGATAAGATTATTTGTAATCGACGGAACTCCTGTTTCAGATGAAGAACCGGAACTTGCCGGCTTCAAAAAAGCCTTTATCAATGCCCGCATAACCGAAAAGGAAGGCGATCTCAGATTAATGACCGAAGGCTGCCTGAGCATACCACATCTGCGCGAGGAGGTTAACCGTGAAGAACGCATTCGGATAACCTATTACGACGAAAACTGGGAATTCCATGATGAAGTTTATACCGGCTATCTGGCAAGGATAATACAGCACGAATATGATCATCTCGATGGTGTCCTGTTCACCGACAGGGTCAATCCACTGCGTAAAAGACTTTTAAAGAGCAAACTGACTGCCATCAGCAAAGGGCGCTTCGAAGCCGATTATAAAACCATACTCCCTGGCCAGAAGATAAAAAGTATTTAGGCACTCCA
>DAIOVL010000027.1:0-5765 GCA_036759025.1 Bacteroidales bacterium | reverse complement strand
TTTAGGCACTCCATACACTTATTAAATTATTTCCTATCTTTATAGAATAGTCTCAAACTGCAGACCGTGCTTTACAGGGAAATTCCGTTCCTGCGTATTGGCTTTGCGCTATGTGCCGGTATTATATGCGGGTATTTCATACATCCGGGTAAGATCTTTTTTATTCTTGCCGGTATAATTATTATTGCGGGATTCATACTTTCTGTAACTTTCAACAAAAGGATGGTAAACCATCTTTACGGTTTTGTTTTCATCCATGCCATGTTCCTGTGCGGACTTCTGCTTTACACCCTGGAAAAAGCATCGATCCCGGATCTCAGCACTGAGGAGAGTCTTTTCAGCGGATATGTTTCCGGTTATCCTGAAGAAAAAGACAAAACCTGGAAAATTGTATTAAGGCTGCAATCGGGTATTATCGACGATACCATCCAGCCTCTCAAGGGAGGATTGCTTATTTATCACAGAAAAGAAGGAAACCCTCCTCAATGGCTTCCCGGCGATAAGCTGACAGTGAGATGTATGCCCCGGAAAATTGAGAACAGGGGTAATCCTTGTGAATTCGATTATCAGTTCTATATGGAAAACCGCGGGATCAGGTATGTAGCCTTCACCGACAGTAACGATGTTCTGCAACACAAAGCACCCCCGCGCAGAAAGCTTACACACAGGGCCCTGCTGATCAGGCACAGGATAATTGAGATGTTCAGAGAAAGAGGCCTCAGTGGCGACAGGCTGGCTTTGGTGGCTGCCATAACCATGGGACAGAAAAACATGCTTGATCCTGAACAGAAACAGTACTTCATTAAAGCAGGTATCATGCATATAATGGCTGTTTCAGGGCTCCATGCAATGATACTGAGCCTTTTCGTCCTGAGGATATTGTTCTTCCTTAAGGGCAGGCTACGGATCCTCAGAATATCAGCGGCGCTCATGGTTCTGTGGGTCTTTGCCTTTGTAACCGGTCTGACACCATCTGTTTTAAGGGCAACATTGATGTTTACATTCCTGCAGACAGCGACACTGATGAAGAGACCTGTCAATCCCGTAAATTCAATTCTTGCATCAGCTTTTGTCCTTATAATGATAAGACCTTCCGTGATATTTGATGCCGGTTTTCTTCTATCATACTCCGCAGTCACTTTTATTATCGTATTCTATAAAGATCTCTACAGACAGATTCATCTTAAAAAACGAATTCCTGACCTTATATGGCAGTCGGCTGCCGTTTCGGTTATAGCCCAGACCGGTACACTCGCTCTTACGGTAATGTTATTCAACCGGTTCCCAACCTGGTTCATTCTCTCAAATATTGTGATTGTACCCATTTCATCAATAGTCATAGTTGCAGGATGCATGCTTCCGCTTATATATCCGCTGGATTTTATTTCATACCCTCTTGCTGACCTTATCGGATTTGTCACTGGCCTGACTGAGTATCTCACTGCAAAAGCTGCATCGCTGCCACTGTCTACCATCGATAACATAGGAATGACATCTGTGGAAGCTATTTTATTGACAATCACCATCTTTATATTCCTGCTTTTTTTTCTTAAAAAAAGACCTTTTCCTGCAGCCGTGCCCCTGGCAGCTCTACTCTGCCTGATAACAGCCGGAACAGTTAAGCAGATTTACGTACGAAGTTCGTCTGAGCTTATTGTATATAACAGTTCCGGACAAAGCATTGTTGGAATAAGGACAGGCAGGGATCTGGCTCTGTGGTCAGATACTATTACGATAAGCCCTGAGGTGACAAAGCATTGTTCTACTTTCGGTCTGAGGGCAAAAAACCATTCTAACGACAACAGGCCTGTCCTTCTGAAAACAAAGAGCCATTCCATCCTTCTGACACCTGTGGTTTCACCTTCGGTACTTGACACGGCAAATCCTGACATACTGATAATCAGGGGCAGGAAACCACTCGTGCAGGGTACACTTAAGGCTCCGCCCCGACTGACTAAAATAATCGTATCATCAGGCACCAGCCTCGGTTACCAACAGACAAGTGTGTTAAGATCTTTAAATCCCGACACACTTCATTTCACCGCCAGCAACCGGGCATTCAGGATAAGGCTATGAAAGAAGGCGGAAGAATTATATGAAAAAAGTTGAGTATTATTCTATTTATCTATTATTTTGTTATGTTTTATATCACTGCAAGCCCATGAGAATTATTATTGCCGGAGCCGGTGAAGTAGGGTCGCATCTTGCAAAGATGCTTTCAAATGAAAATCACGACATCATAATCATTGACCCTGAAGATGAGAGGCTTAAACCCATCGGATCTACTCTCGACCTGCTCACCTACGACGGATCTGCAACATCCACAAATATTCTCAGGGAGTTGTTGCAGAAGAAAACTGATCTGTTCATTGCTGTAACGCATTCTGAAGATACCAACATAATTTCCTCAATACTGGCAAAGCGTTTCGGAGCTGTAAAAACCATAGCCCGTATCGACAATCTTGATTATCTTGAAAAATACAACGTCGATTATTTCAAAAGTCTGGGCGTCGATTCTTTGATTTATCCCGAACTTATTGCAGCAAGGGAAGTACTGAGCCTGCTGCAGGAGACAGGGACGACAGAATACATGGAATTTTCGGGTGGTATGCTGACGATGTTCGTACAACGGCTGGATGAAAATGCCCCCATAATAAATAAAAGCCTTGAAGAAATTGCCCTTACCAATAAAACTGACCAGTACCGTGCTGTTGCCATAAAAAGGAATGACATTACAATCATCCCCAGGGGCAAGGAAAGATTCCTTCCCGGTGATCTGGTATTTGTGATCTCCACACGCGAAGGTGTTGACGGAATGATGAAGACTTCAGGTAAAGAAAGTTTCCAGGCAAATAATATCATGATACTAGGCGGAAGCAGGATAGGAAGGCATGTTGCAATGTACATGCAGAAAACCTGTTCTGTAAAACTTATAGATTCGGATCCTCAGAGATGTGAGGACCTTGCCGAGGTTCTTGACAACACCCTGATAATAAATGGCGATTGCAGAAATATAGACCTTCTTGAGCAGGAGGGTATTACCAAAATGGACGTCTTCATAGCCGTAACGGGAAACTCGGAAATAAATATACTCTCATGTCTGCTTGCCCGGAACAAAGGGGTTAAAAAGACAATTGCCGAAGTTGAGAACATGGAATACATAAGTCTCGCGGAGAACTCCGGCATAGATACCATCATTAACAAGAAGATCGCAGCTGCGAGCCGGATTTTCAGACATACAACAAGTCTTAACGTAACCCAGGTGAAATATATGACAGGAACAGACGCAGAAGTCCTTGAGTTCAATGTTCCGGAAGATGCCCGGATTACAAGGGGGACACTCCGCAGTCTCGACTTCCCTAAAGATGCAATAGTGGGAGGAGGCACCCGGGACGGTGTTCCGTTCATTGCCACCGGAGATACTATTATCAGGGCTAACGACAAAGTCGTCGTATTCACTCTGCCATCGGCCTACGACCGCCTCATAAAATTCTTCACCTGATCAGGTATGATCAATTTCAGGATAATTGCCAGGGTTTTCAGCATTATAATAATTGCTGAAGGATTCTTTATGCTTCTCTCATCAGGTGTTTCTTTTTTCTATGGAGAACGTGGCTCCCTATTCCTTTCAGCGATAATTACAATTGTCAGCGGCATACTTGTGTTTACTCCACTCAGAAATGAAGAAAAGCTTTCAGGTCAGAAGGAAGGATTTGTCATCGTTACCGGTATGTGGCTGATTGCATCTGTATTCGGTACACTTCCCTACCTCCTCAGCGGGACTATAAGGGATTTTTCGTCTGCCTTTTTTGAATCGGCATCTGGGTTCACAACAACAGGTGTTACCGTTTTCGACGACCCGGGAATATTACCCAGGGGTATTCTTTTGTGGAGGAGTCTTACCCAGTGGATGGGAGGCCTGGGATTCATTATAATCTCAATGTCTGTGCTCCAGGTGTATAAAACCGTAAATGTACATCTTCCGATACAGGATTTCACAGGGCAGCACGCAGGCGACAAGATACATCCCAAAACCGAAGAGGCGGTAAAGAGACTCATCTCAGCTTATATTGTCCTTACCATCGTGGAAGCAATGCTGCTTTTTGCCGGCGGTATGGAAGCTTTTGATGCAGTATGCCATTCGTTAACAACCATTTCCACAGGCGGCTTTTCGACACATGCTGCCGGCATAAGTGTCTACTCATCACCTGTTATCATAATCATAATGACAGTTTTTATGTTCCTTTCCGGAACAAGCATGACTTTCTTCTATTTTATGGTGAAGCGTAACTTCGATAAGATAAGGAAGAATGAAGAACTGCGTTTTTATCTCATTGCATGTCTGGGATTTGTCCTGCTAAGTTCACTTGTACTCTGGATAACCGGTAAATATCCTGCCGGCAGAGCTTTTCTGGAAGGCTCTTTTCAGGCTGTTTCAACATTAACCACCACCGGATTCTACCATGCTGACTTCAACCAGTGGGGAGGGGTAATGATACTTTTAATATTCATCCTGATGTTTACAGGAGGTACCTCAGGCTCTGCAAGCAGCGGACTGAAAATTATCAGGCTGCTCCTTGTTATTAGGAATGCCAGGACTGAAATGAAAAGGATGATACACCCTAATGCTTTCATACCTGTAAGACTCGACCACAAACCTGTGCCCGGAGTGATAATAAACAACCTGCTGGTCTTTATTATCCTGTATATAATGATGATATGTCTTTGCTCACTGGTAATCTCGATCATGGGTTACGACCTGCTGACCTCCTTCAGTACCTCATCTGCCTTGTTAGGAAATATAGGACCTTCTCCAGGATCATTCGGACCAGGAGCCAGCTATGCATCTGTACCTGCGTCTGCAAAAATATTTTTCTCCTTTATCATGATGGCAGGAAGAGTTGAACTCTTTTCACTTTTTGTGATATTTACGTCGGAATTTTACCGCAGGTGACATTTTCAGGTGCAGCGGCAGGCAGATTCAGTCCCGGTCAGTATTCAAGAGTGCCGGGGCCCTGTCTGATTATCGCGGGTTCATCACCCGTACAGTCAACAATGGTAGAAGCTTCATTTCTGCCGTAACCTCCGTTTATAACTATATCCGCAAAGTCACCGTATTTTTCATGGATCAGTTCAGGGTCGGTGGTATATTCAATTATTTCGTCAGTATCGTGGATAGAGGTTGTTATTATGGGACGACCCAGTTCCCTGACAATTTCCAGAACAATGTTATTATCGGGGATCCTGATACCAACTGTTTTCTTTTTATTCATAAACAACCTCGGTATCTGATTGTTAGCCCTGACAATGAATGTAAAAGGACCGGGCAGGTTTCGCTTTAGAAGCTTAAAGGTTGGGTTATCCCTGATAACAGTATACTCCGAAAGCTGACTCATGTTATGAAATATCAGAGACAGATCAGGATTTTTGGGATTGAGCCCCTTAAGTCCGGCAATCTTTTCAATGGCTTTTTTGGCCCTGATGTCGCATCCCATTGCATAGACAGTATCAGTGGGATAAATGATAATACCTCCCTCCTCGAGTCTCTCAACCACTTTCCTTATACGTTTATGGTCAGGATTTTCCGGGTAAATGCGAATCAGCATAGGCCTGACTTAAAAAAAATAATATTTAAAAAATATTAATTAAACACAGTTTATAAAAAAAGGGTAAGCTACTTATATCGCACCGCTACAACCGCCTACCCTTGCTACCTTCCGATCCTGGGGGAGTTCAGCAGGAGCTGGTCGTATAAGACTTACCCT
>DAIOVL010000026.1:28023-42076 GCA_036759025.1 Bacteroidales bacterium | reverse complement strand
GAACGAACTGGATTACCGTGAGAGCAAGCTCTCAGGTGAAATCTCCAGGCTGCCGCGCACGGAACTCAACATGGTCAGCATGCAGAGACAGTTTAACCTCACTGACCAAATCTATACATTCCTGCTTGAGAAGAAAGCTGAAGCTGCCATTGCAATGGCATCAAACTATCCTGACTACGAGATACTTGAGCCTGCTCGTGATGTAACTGCCTCAATAATAGCACCCAGGACAAGCCTTAACTGGATCATTGCCCTCTTCATGGCATTCATGATCCCGACCCTCTACATAATACTGAGGAACTTCTTCAATGAGAAGATCTCCTCTGTCAGGGATGTGGAGCACATAATAGGTCAGCCGGTAATGAACCTGATCTATACGAACTATTACAAGACCGAAGCGGTTGTCAAGGACTACCCGGGATCATCAATTGCTGAGTCGTTCCGTAACCTCAGGAGCGGCCTGTTCCTGAAATTCAGGTCGGAGCCGCAGAAGGTGATAATGATCACCTCAGCCCAGCCACAGGATGGCAAGAGCTTCGTTTCCAGCAACCTTGCAGCCTCAATTGCTTCAGTAGGCCATAGAACGGTTTTGCTTGACTGCGACCTTCGCCGGCCCACACTTCATGAGAAACTGAAGATCGTCAACTCAGTCGGCCTTTCAAACTACATGGTCAATAATGTGTCCGCCAAAGAGATAATCAAGAAGACCGAGGTGGAAAACCTCTGGTTCATTCCTGCCGGCCCGATCCTTCCGAACTCATCCGAGCTCATTGAAGCCGGGGTGCTTGACAGTCTCATTGAAGAACTTAAGCAACAGTTTGATTATGTTATAATTGACTCAACGCCTGCAGGACTTGTGGCTGACGCAACCCTGATGATAAAATATGCTTCTTACATACTTCTGGTCTGCCGTAATGATTATACCCGGAAAGATGTATTTACTGATGTGTTGAACTTATTCAGGACAAACAATGTTACCGACTATGACATTGTCTTCAATGACCTCAACCTTAAGAAGAGCAGATACGGGCGTTATGACAACTATTACAAACAATAGACTCAGTTTCTTGTTACTATAACCGAATTCATATTTTATAACTATGACTCCAGACCTTTCAACCTCAAGAGAAAAAATCAGGAACTATATTGTTCAGACATCACATGCCGATGCCAACAGAATAAAGGATGAATCACTTATCTTCAAGGAAGGGTTCTTCGATTCCATGGGATTCATCATGCTGATTACATATCTCGAGGAGGAGTTCGGGATTAAAACCGTCGATTCAGACCTTATTGAGGAGAACTTTGAATCAGTCAACGCAATTTCCGAGTTCATACACAGAAAAAGCCAGAATTAGAAATGTGCGGAATCGCCGGGATAGTAGATTACCACGGCAAAAGGAACACCGTCTCAGCCGTTGGCGCGATGCTGCAGTTATTCAGCCACAGGGGCCCGGATGAGAGCGGTGTGTGCCATAGCCCCTCGGCTACGATTGGCAATGTACGGCTGAGCATTATAGACCTGCAAACCGGACAACAACCGTTATCTGACATTTCAGGAAGATACTGGATAGTCTTCAACGGAGAAATATTCAACTACATCGAACTGCGTGAGGAGCTTGTAAAAAAGGGGCTCCGGCTAAAGACCAGATCCGACACAGAGGTCCTGGTCAACCTCTACGCCGTTTATGGCCGGAACTGTCTCAACATGCTGAACGGCCAGTTCGCCTTCGCGATATGGGACAAACAGAAGGAGGAAATCTTCCTTGCACGTGACAGGGTGGGCATCAGGCCGCTCTTCTATACAGTCAGCGACGGGGTATTCTATTTCGGCTCCGAGATCAAAGCTCTTTTTCGCAATCCCGAAATAAAAAGGGAACTCGATCCGAAGAATCTTTCAGAGATCTATACCTTCTGGACGGCCCTGACCCCCGGCACAGCCTTCAGGGATATTTTCGAGCTGTCACCCGGCCACTGCATGACCTTCGGACCGGCCGGTATCCAGACTGAGAAATTCTGGGAACTGAATATCGGACCCGACCGTGTGAACCTCTCCCTGCCGGAAGCTCTCGAGCAATTCAATGAGCTGTTTGTCAGCGCAGTCAGAATAAGGCTCCGGGCAGATGTCGAGGTGGCCGCTTATCTGAGCGGCGGGCTGGACTCGACCACAACGGTAGCCTATATCAGGGACATCGAACCCGGAATACTGAACACCTTCTCAATCGGGTTCGACGATCGGGACTTTGATGAGAGCAGGTACCAGGAAGAGGCAGTCCGGTATCTCAATACAAATCACAGGTCAATAACCTGTTCCTCAAGAGAAATTGCCGACGCTTTTCCACGGGTAGTATGGCATTCGGAGATACCGCTGACCCGGACCGCTCCGACCCCAATGCTGATCCTGTCCAAACTGGTCAGGGATAACAACATAAAGGTAGTTATAACCGGAGAAGGATCAGACGAGATACTTGCCGGCTATGACATCTTCAGGGAAGCCGTCATCAGGCATTTCTGGTCGCGGCAGCCGGCATCAGCCATCAGACCGATGCTCCTGAAAAGGATCTATCCCGATATCCCCCACCTGAGAAACGCCAGCCCGAATATCCTTAAGATGTTCTTCGGGTACAAGCTGGAAGATACTGACAATCCGCTTTATTCTCACCTGCTCAGGTGGAACAACTCGAACCATATAAAGAAGCACTTTTCAGAAGCAATAAAGGCTTCTGTCAACGGATATGACCCGCTTGAGCATCTTTCAGCCAGACTGCCGCAAAACTTCAGCAACTGGTCTGCGCTGGCGAAAGCACAATGGCTTGAGACCACCGTGTTCATGTCAGGCTATCTTCTCTCCTCACAGGGAGACAGAATGGCAATGGCCAACTCCGTCGAGGGCAGATATCCCTTTCTCGATTACAGGGTCATTGAGTTCTGCTCCTCACTGCCAGACAGGCTGAAGCTTAACGGTACCAATGAAAAGTACCTCCTCAAGAAACTCATGACAGGAAGGATCCCGGAGAGTATAGTCAAAAGGCCCAAGCAGCCATACAGGGCGCCGATCAGCAGCGTTTTCCTTTCAAAGAACAAACCTGATTATGTTAATGAGATGCTCTCGGCAGGCATGATCAGAAAGGCCGGCATCTTCAGCCCCGAATCTGTTGCCGGACTGCTTGACAAAATTCAGAAGAGCGCCACAGTTTCAGAGATGGATAATATGCTGATAACTGCGGTAATCTCAACACACCTTCTTTATCATCAATTCATTGAAAATCAGAATCAGGATCTGCTCAACAGCCCGTTGAACAACCTGAACGTAATAGACAAAATATGAATTCCCGGAAACCATTTACAAAAGACATTATACTGCTTGAAAACGTCGAAGCAGTCGTGACAAACATCATTGAACAGATGCGGCAGGATGTGCTTCAGAGGTTCAAACGCAACGGAGCAGTTGTCGGAATAAGCGGAGGGATCGATTCCTCAGTATGTTTCGCACTGGCTGCAAAGGCTTTCGGGCCTGACAGGGTGCTTGGCGTCATGCTGCCTGAAAAGGATTCCAGTCCGGAAAGCGAGTTGCTTGCACGTGAACTGGGAGCGAAATTCGGAGTGAAGATAATAAAGGAGGAGATTACGGATGCCCTTTCGGGATTCGGTTGCTACGAGCGGCGCGATGAGGCTGTGAAGAGAGTTTTTCCCGAATACGATCCCGCAAACTGGAAGATGAAGATCGGGGTTCGTCAGAGCGGACTGTTCAGCAACCTCCCTCCCATCTTTTATCTCACCATTATTGATGACAAAGGGAATGTAAAGGACAAGATACTTCCCGCGAGAGAATATCTCCAGATTGTTGCTGCATCGAATTTCAAGCAACGGACCAGGATGTCTATGCTCTACTATCATGCCGAGGCACTGCACTTTGCAGTAATTGGCACCCCGAACAAGCATGAGCAGGAACAGGGATTCTTTGTAAAGTACGGCGACGGAGCCGGGGATGTGATGCCTATCGGCAACCTGTACAAGACGCAGGTGTACCAGCTCGCCGAATACCTGGGAGTTCCGGAAGGCATCATCGGACGTACACCCACAACCGACACCTATTCAGCAGAGCAGACACAGGAGGAGTTCTTCTACCAGCTTCCTTTCCATCTGATGGACAGGTTCTGGTACGGATTCGAGAACGGCTATCCCGCTTCAGAGGTGGCCCCGGTAATGGGTGAAACAACGGAAAGGGTTGAAGCACTTTACCGCAACTTCGAGCGTAAGCGGAATACGACCGAATACCTGCGGATGCCGCCTGTCAGGGACTATTATAACGGATAATGCCATTGCCATGAATGCCATCGACTATTTCTTCGGGAATTCATACCGGTTGGAGAAACTTTTCCTGGTCGGGAAGGAAGAGATAAGTTACAAAGACCTCTATGCATCATACAACCATCTCGCGAGATGGATCAGGGAGATGGTCGGAACAGACAAACATATCGTACTCTTGTCAGCCAACAATCTGTTTTTCATTAAGATATATCTGGCAATCATCAAGTCTGGCAATATCTGCATTCCCCTTGATCCGGGGATCGAAAAGGAGAACTACAGGTACATTCATGAGCTTACCAGTCCGCAGCTGGTCTTTCTGACACGCGAGGTTGAGAAGAGGCTTGAGCTGAACCCGGAGAATGCCTTGTATCCTGACACCCTGCCAACTGCAGACAGGGAGTCCGAGGATGAAATTCCCGGTGGCGAATTTGACATGGAGAAATGTGCAGAAATCATTTTTACTTCCGGATCCACAGGCAAGCCGAAAGGAGTCATGATCTCCCACAAAAACCTGATTGCCAATACCTCTTCAATTGTCGAGTACCTGCAGCTGAACCAGGAAGACAGGATGCTGGTTGTGCTCCCTTTTTATTACTGCTATGGATTGTCACTGCTTCACACACATCTGAGAGTCGGGGGATCAATAACATTCAATAATTCATTCATCTTCCTGGGAGGTGTCCTGAAGAGTCTGACCGATTATAAATGCACCGGTTTTGCAGGTGTACCAAGTCATTTCCAGATACTGTTAAGGAAATCAGACTCATTCAAACAGATGAAATTTCCGGATCTCAAGTATGTCACACAGGCCGGAGGCAAGCTGGCTCCCATC
The DNA here is from genome assembly GCA_036759025.1 of Bacteroidales bacterium. Lineage (GTDB taxonomy): Bacteria > Bacteroidota > Bacteroidia > Bacteroidales > VadinHA17 > LD21. The sequence continues at coordinate 36,933 of DAIOVL010000026.1, read as the reverse complement.
TTCATTGACGAGTTCAGGGAGGCACACCCGGAGGTACGTTTTGTTGTGATGTACGGTCAGACAGAGGCCACGGCCAGGCTCTCCTGGCTGCCACCGGAAGTGTATGACAGGAGAAAGGGTTCTATGGGCAGGGGTATTCCGGGGGTGGAGCTTCGTGTGGTAAATGAACAGGGGGAACCTGTCAAACCGGGCGAGACGGGAGAGGTCATCGCCAGGGGAGACAACATCATGATGGGATATTTCGCTGATGAGGAGGGCACAAAAAATGCCATCCGGCCAGGAGGATGGCTGTATACCGGTGATCTTGGCACCGTAGACGAGGATGGCTACATATACCTCACCGCCAGGTCAAAAGAGATTATCAAGGTACGGGGGAAGCGTATAAGCCCCAAGGAAATCGAAGCCGTGATCCTGGCACTCCCGGAAGTCATCGACTGTACAATTGAAGGAATAGAAGATGACATCGAGGGAGAAATGCTTAAGGCAACTGTTACGGTCCGCAAAGACAGCATCGGGAACCTGACCAAAGAGAAACTGGTTCTGCATTGCTCAAAGCATCTGGCTCTGTTCAAGATCCCCCAGGTCTATGAATTCAGGGATGATCTGACGATCAGCGCTACCGGGAAAAAAATCAAGAAAGTCTGACCGGCAATCCTCGCGGAATTAACAAGATAGGTTGAAATCAAGCCGTAATAAATATTTTAAGACCCGCTTATCCTTTATTTTCCCGTTTTCATCATTTTTTTAGTCGTTTTAGTCAAATTGGCATTGACTTGGGCTAATTTCTGTACTACTTTAGTGCAATAACCCAACGGAATAGTTATTACTAATTATCAAAAAAGATGAAAAATTTTACGAAACTAATGCTCATGATTGCCGCCGTGATGATGGTGGTATCAGGATGCCAGAAGAGCGATGATGGCATCAGTGTGTCTCTCAAGTCTTCCGCAGTTCAGACAGTGGTAGCTAACTGGACATCCGGTGATGCAGCTGCAGAATGCCTTGCTGCCGGTGGCAACTGCGGATATGCCTACAAGATTGACGAGTGGGATGAGATGTATGGCATGGATGGAGTCTATAAGACAATGGAAGGCAATACCATTACGATTCTCAACAGTGATGGCAAGACCTTCGACTTTACCTCAGAGTCCCTCGTTTGCAAGGTTATTGTGAAAGCTGGCAGGGGCGCTATCATCTATTCATATCCTGACGGAGTATACGCAGATCAGGGATTACTTGGTTTCCAGGGCAAGGGGATAAGTCACGTCACCTTCTGCTATGCCGAACCACCGGAAAAGATCATTGCTGTCAAGGCCAGGTATAACTGGTATCCCAGCGGGACAACCCAAGCAGCTGAAGACAATTGTGAAAGTGCCGGTATGGTAGCGTTTACAGAGGGATGGTGCACCATTCTCGGTTATAATCCGTATCCTTCAACGGCAAGCTTTGACATGGTTCGTCAGGGTGTTGTTGTCGGAAATGTTGTGGTTAATGAAGACGGAGATGTTACGGTTACAATGAATGAAGGGAAGATTCTCATAGATGCATTTGTGTTTATCGGTACACTGGAAGAGCTTCAGACAATGAATCTGAAGGATGGTTGCCCCATCTTTACAAATGCAGCTGTCTGGATTCCGAACACCAATGCTCAGACGGACGGAGACGGGCTATCGTATATGTTTTTCGATCTTTAGGGAAATCCTATACTTAATAAAAAAGGGGGCCGTCAGGGCTCCCTTTCTTTTTTTACCTTGAATTGACAGATTAACTCATTTTGCCTGACCGTCCCATCCTGCAATCCTGGCAAGCATCCACCACATCGCCTTTGCCAGCCTGATTGATCCTATATCAGAAATGTGACCCTGTGTTGTCGGCACATAATTCTCCGGCACTATGGCAGGATAAGTGTATGTATTATGCGTCTGGGTGGTCTGTACTCCTGAGTTGCTCCAGCAAAGTATGTCAGCATAATCAAACAGAATCCGGGTTTCATCGAGAGCAACGTAGTCCCTTATCTGTTTCCACCTGAGATGATTGTTATATCCGTACAGGCCCGAATAGTCATCAACCGGACCCGTGGAGAAAAACACCTTCGTGGGGTATCCCTTTGACAGGCAATAGTTGACATACTCCTGGGTAGCCTGCAGGTAATCTGACACAGCATCAGAAGACATATAATCAGGGTCATAACACCAGCCGAATCCGAAGACCGAGAGGGCAGGTCCGTTGGCTGCACAGTAATCCAGACTCGCCTTGGTCTGGGCTATCGCCCCGGCAGATGTGTACCAGTCCTGTTCCCCGTAAAAGTGTACCCAGCCCGTCGGACCGTTCCGGAAAGAGCCCCAGGTGGCTTCGTTCACCCTCAGGTTTACAGTTGTAGCCGGCTCAGGCGTACCTGCAGAGATCTGGCTGACAGCATATTTGGGATTCAGATTCTCAAGCAGCACCATTCCGGTCCTTATGGCATTTGTATGGGATTCTCCTGCATATGACAGCCACATCTTCTTGACCTGGTCTATATAATATTGCGGAATGTCATCATACTTATCAACAACTGTATGATCTGCAATGATCTGGGCTCCCTGTATCTCCGACTGGGTCCTCAGTATCTTCTCGTCACCGTACCCTACCCCTTCCTGATTGACGGCATAGGCCCTAACCCGATATTCGGTATCAGGAACCAGTCCGGTCATGGAACTTGTAAAATCCCCCACACCTGAGCCCTCTTCAGTATGAGAATCCTCAATTGTCGGGTTCGCGTCAGGCGACCAGCAAACACCCTTCTGTGTTATGGCAGTTCCTCCGTCGTTCATGATTTTTCCGCCTGAAACAGCAGAGGTGGTAGTTACACCGGAAATGGTCTGGGTCTCGATTTCCGGCAGTTTCGCGCTACCGGCATTCTCACAGGAAAGTGACAGTGACAGTATGGCCAGCATGCTGACCGGAACGAACATGTTACTCCGGTACCGCTCTACAATTCTCTTTATTGCTTTCATAGTCTGAATCTTTTGAAAGGTTCATATTCTTCCGGCATGAATCCAGCCACGATACTGAAGCAGGAAAAATACAAATTATTCATCATTCCGGAAATATTACTTTAACCCTAAATCGGGTATAACTAAGACAAACGTTATAGTTAAATAGTTCAACCACGAGGAGGGAAAAATACTTATCAGGATTGGCATTTACCCTCCCCTGGACAGAATCCATTGTTTCAATAAAATGTACTTTCCCGGGTATTATTGCCCTGAAGATGCATTATTAATCAACAATTTTTGCCTGTTGATCAACTAGTTCTCCTGTATTTTGTTAAATAAGACTACAAGCACTGCTTTTGCTGTAACTTTGAAAAAATCTGTCCGTTAAAAATTATAATAAGTCAAACTGAACAGTGTTGAGTCACCCGTAATCTGCCGGGTGAATAAAGGAAGAAACCATATGAAAAAGATTTTACTCCTTCTTACTGCGATCCTTCTTCTGCCTTTGTGCATGTCAGCTCAATACAGCGGAAATCTTACAGCTAATACTACATGGGGACCAGGAACTGTAACGGTCACGGGGAATGTAAATGCAAATGGATTTACATTGACCATTTCGCCCGGCACGACTGTCAGATTGAACGACAATGTTAAAATCTCAGTACAGGGGCCTTCTTCGAGAATAATTGCTGACGGGCAGGAGAATGCACGAATAACATTTGAAGCCTCCTCGAACAGATGGAATCACATTGATATTTATAATTCCACAGGTAATGTATTCGACTACTGCACTTTCAGGGATGGATTGGACTCAGTAGTAAACGTAGGCAGGGGCGGAGCATTGTTAATAAACTCTGCTGGTGCCATTGTCACAAATAGCACTTTCACAAACAACATCGGATATGACGGAGGAGCCATTTCTGTTGTTCAGTCAGAGCCATTGATTGAAAACTGTATTTTTTACAATAATACTGCAGTACATCGTGGAGGTGCCATTCACATTCGGGAAGATAACTTGAGTACCACTCCTCCTATGACTCCTTTCATTAATCGATGTAAAGTATATTCAAATAATGCTGCGGAAACCGGAGGAATACATGTCGCCAACAATACTAATGCCCTAATCCAGAATAGCCTGATCTATTCCAACATAAGCAATATTGACGGTGGCATAACGACTAATACATTCAACGATCCGGAATTGGGATATGTGAACATTGTGAATTGTGTGGTTGCAAATAATACCCCGCATGATGTCTTTTTCCGTGGACCATTAAGATCGAAGGCAGTCAACTGCATTATCTGGGGCTCAGATCGATCAGTCGGGTATAGGACAGACTCCAATGATCCAATTTTTCAGCCCCTTGCCTTCAATCTCGAAAATTGTGCAGTTCAGGGTGCTTACCGGTTTAGTCCAATTGACATCTCCTTTTATACTAATTGTATTGAATTGAATTCCTTAAACAGTGTGCCAGACGGACCAAACTTTGTAAATCCGCTGACTGATTACAGTATTCTCGCTGTCTCTCCCTGCAAAGATCAGGGTATTAGCACGGGAGGTGTACCCTCAACCGATATCCTGGGGTACACAAGGACAGTACCTTATGATATCGGAGCCTATGAAGTGCAGCGACAATTCATAAGCTGGACCGGTGCTGAAGACAGCAATTGGATGAACAATGACAACTGGTCTCCTGCCTCAATTCCAGGAAGCAGCGATGATGTCAGAATACCGGATGTCGGGAATTCTCCGATAATTTCTTCCGGGACGGGACTGAGTTATAACTTAATAATTGAATCCCCGGCCGAACTTACTATTGAAACGGGCGGATCATTAAATGCAACAGGATCCGTGATCATTAACTCCTCCGCAGTCAGTAACAGTGGTTCCGTGATCAACCAGGGGACCGCTACCGGTACCGTCGTCTATAACCGTACAATCCCCGATGACGGAACGACACAACTTTGGCACTACATCTCATCACCGGTAGTAACAGACAGTGTCGTAACATCCAAAGAGTTCTATCCCTGGAACGAGGTCGCCGGAGAATGGGGATCTCCTGTATCCGGCTTATCACGTGGCATAGGCTACACAGTTATCGGCGGAGGGTCAGTATCCTTCATCGGATCTCTGCAGCCATCCGATTTTTCAGTGGATGCAACCTCCCCGTACAACGATATTCTGACCGGTACAAACTATAGCGGACGTACTTATGTGCTGGGCGACGGACACTCCCATATAACCCGAAGCTACACAAATTACGGGGGAGGTGGTTTTAACCTTCTGGGCAATCCTTTTACCTCGGCCTTGAAAATATCAGACTCCGATGGCAACAGCAGCAATGATTTCCTGTCAGCCAACCAGGGGAAATTTGACCCCAATTATGTCGCCGTTTACATATACGATGGAGATTCCTACGGGTATATCGGCCAATCAACCGGATGGACAACCGATACCACGACACTGCCTACAGGGACAGAGCATGTGCAGGTCGGACAGGCGTTCTTCGTCCTTGCCATGAATGATTATACAGAGTTCAGTTTCAAGCGGGAAATGCAGGTGCATAATACTACCGTCCCGCTGTTGAAGTCAGCCGGTGCAGACAAACGCTGGCCGGGAATTCAGCTGAAAGCCAGGAATAGCGAAAAGGAATCATCAACACTCATAGTCTATGATCCGGATATGTCAGCCGGACTGGATCCGGGTTATGATATCGGATTTATCAGCGGGGGAGCTGCTATTGAGATTTATTCCCACCTTCCGGGTACAGGAAATTTGAACTACACGCGCCAGGCCCTGCCTTTAGCAGGCGCCGATTCCGTTATTATTCCGATAGGGATTGATACCCGAACCGGCGGAGAAATAACCTTCTCTGCTGATGCAGTCACATTTAAATCGTACAGGTACCTTCTTGAAGACAGGCAGAAAGGGATTTTCGTTGACATAAGTAATCGTGAGTACAAGACAACCGTGGCACCGGAGACGTACGGGACCGGAAGGTTCTACCTGCATACAGCCTATGCCGACAGGCGTATTGCCCGGCCCTCATTGCATGAAAGTGAATCTGCAGAGGTACGGATATGGAGCTATGGACAGGATATAATAATAAAAGGCCCGCTAAGTGCGGGCTCACTCTGCGAGGTTTTCAGCCTGCAGGGGCGAAAGGTGCTGTCGGTCAGTCTAGAAAATGAGGAACTGAATACAATCAGTTCAACCTCTCATCTGAAGGGCACCTACATTGTGCGGGTAACAGACGGGGAGAAAGTGTATACAGCAAAGGTCTTTATCAAATAGGATTATCCTTTTTAAGTCATATCTCTTCATCTACACACTCTGACGCACGCAGGTCCGATGGTGCTACATCTCAGGAACCAATGGATCCTGTTCCCATTTTATTGTTACGATAGAAGAAGACACTGGTCCACAGAAGAAGAAATGCAAAATTTATCTCGTAGATCTCCATCACAGTCTGGGGAAATGAAACATCGTTATAACCATCCGGCATCTGAAATCCCAGGATCAGTCTGAAAAGAACAAAGTTAAGAAGATAAAAAAGGGCTATGAACGCCGGAACAACAGGCAGTTGTATCTTGTCCAGAAGCTCCCTGAACCTTGCTGAAAGGGCCACTATGAAAGGGATTAATGCAAAATAAAGCAGAACGAAGGCGAAATAGAGTTTCCCGGCAGTCACCCGAATCCCAAGGAATACAAACAGGGTATCAAGATTATGCAGGTTGAGTTCATTCGAATTCCTTTCCCCCATCCATTCAGGTGCATTCAGACCCAGAATCCTCTGTCCCCAGTTTATTTCTTCACCGACAATAACTATACAGAATAATCCCAGCAGCAGATAAAAATAATTCCGCCTCAGTCGCAGCGGGTACTTCACTCCTGCATTCTTCGACCTGAAAAAGAGGTATACGAAGAGTCCGCCAGCCAGCAGTACGCAAATCACTGACAAAGTCTCTGTAAAACCATCCTCAATCGTAAGATAAATGGCCTGTTCAAAGGTCAATACGTACAATATTACCCAATAGGAAACAACCAGGTAAAGCGTAATGAGAATCCCGGATAAAACTTTGCTTTTCATGCTATTTCAGGTTTTTGTGAGTTAAACAAATATAACACTAAGAGAGTTGCGTTTCCGCAACAAAATACTTATCAACCATTTATCAGCGGCTGTATTCAAGAATCAATTTATATTTTAATATTGTAACATCAGGGGCCGGCTCCAAGATCTGTACTTAATAAAAAACAGATCGAATTCACCGCAATCTGCCATTCTGCCATCAAATAGTGTCCCCGGAAGTTCGTGCAAAAGAGAAAGACGGGCAGGATGCAGGTACAGTCAGCCGGCAGGGCCGTGGGAGAGATTCAGACTGACGAAGCCATCTTCCCCGATACCTTCAGAAAAGAGAAAATTTGAAACATAAATATTTTTTTATCGTTAAAAAGAGTATGTTTGTCAAAGTTTTTTGGTCATTCGTCAAAATTAAAACATAGTCTTGAGAAATATACTTTTTGCACTCGGCCTTACCATTTGCTCGACCGTCTCTGCAACTACCTATTATGTGTCGACAAATGGAAACAACAACAATCCTGGAACGATCAGCGCTCCGTGGGCTACATGGGGACACGCCTTCAACTCGACAGCAGTAAGACCGGGAGATACCGTTTACTTCAGAGGCGGTGTCTATCCGATGACATCAGACAATCTTTCATATCCTTACGACGCGGGTTGCGGATACAACGTAAGTCGCGACGGGACCCAGGGAAACTATATCTGCTTCTTCGCCTATCCCGGTGAAAAACCTGTACTGGACTGCGCCAACATCTCTCCGGCAGGCAGAAACTCCAGGGCAATCTGGGGAAACGATATGAATTATATACACTTCAAGGGATTGACGGTACGCAACGTCAGACAGACCAATTCAAACGTGAATGTTTACGGATGGGTCATTGAAGGAAGGAATATAATAGTCGAGGCCTGTACTGTACATGATTGCGGAGGCAGAGGCTTCTTTTCCACCGGACATGAGATCCGATACCTGAACTGTGATTCACACCATAATTATGATCAGGCAAGTTCTTCCCTGCCCGGGAACGACGGTGTGGGTTTCCAGAACGTTGATCTCACCAACCGTGACGGCAGTATATATTATAAAAACTGCAGGGCATGGATGAACGGTGATCAGGGCTTCTCAGCAGTATCAGTAGGCTATCTTGAATTTGACGGATGCTGGTCCTTCAATAACGGCCGCCTGCAGGGTGAAGGACATGGATTCAAGATGGGAGCAGTCGGGATAGACCCGGTACCATTCGGTCCTCTGAAAAGAAAATATGTCAACTGCGTTGCAGCCTTTAACAGGGCAAACGGATGGACCACAAATGACAACCAGACATTTTATACCCATCTGATGCACATCTATAACAATACCTCATATCATAACGGGCATCCGACCAGTTATGCAGGGGTATCTTACGGATTCCTGATTTACAACACTGCTTCTGTTGACTCAGAGGAACTGGCAAGAACCTACAGAAATAACATTTCCTACCAGAACCAGCATGGGGCTACTTTCATTGGCATTAATGCATTATATACCCATTCAAACAATTCCTGGGACACCGGAAGTCTGCAATTAAGTGACGCTGACTTTGTCTCTCTTGACAGTACGGGAATTTCTGCTCCCAGAAAATCCGACGGTACATTCCCGGACAATAATTGCTACATATCCTTCCTAAGGCTGGCACCCGGATCTGATCTGATTGACAGAGGTTACAACGTCGGCCTGCCTTTTGATGGCTCCGCCCCTGATCTGGGAGCTTTTGAATTAACCCAATCAGGGACAGAACCTGCTCTGCCTCTGTATACCGGCGCCACCGTGGAGAATGCAACCCCGTCAAGGGTCGATCTCACCTATAATCTTA
>DAIOVL010000026.1:0-27923 GCA_036759025.1 Bacteroidales bacterium | reverse complement strand
AGACTGCTGCAGGAGGACAGGCTGCCTCATTTTCTGCACAGAATGTCGTCAATAATATTTCAGCGCCGACGGCTCCGGTTTACTCAGGCGCCACCGTGGAGAATGCAACCCCGTCAAGGGTCGATCTCACCTATAATCTTACACTGGCCAATATCGTACCTGCCGCCTCTGCCTTCACCGTAAGGGTCAATACTGTTGCAAGAACAGTTTCATCGGTGACTATCTCCGGCAACAGGGTGCTGCTCACCCTTGCAAGCCCGGTTGTATACGGTGACGCGGTGACGGTGGCATATACTAAGCCATCCTCCAACCCGCTTCAGACTGCTGCAGGAGGACAGGCTGCCTCATTTTCTGCACAGAATGTCGTCAATAACGTGGGTGCAGTGAATCAGCCACCGGCGATCAGTATAGCTTCACCGACCAAAAGCACATCCTATGTCGCTCCTGCAACGATTACAATTGATGCTGTTGCATCAGATCCGGACGGAAGTGTTATCAAGGTTGAATTCTACCAGGGTACTGTGAAACTTGGTGAGGTCAGCTCTGCTCCATACTCATACACCTGGAAAGAGGTTGCGGAAGGCAGTTATTCAATTACGGCGGCGGCAACGGATAATCAAAACAGAAGGACAGTTTCCGCAGCGGTGACTGTTGTCGTGGAAAAGTCATCCACAACCGTGAATCAGTTGCCGGTTGTAACAATTACCTCACCTTCAAAAGGCAAGAGTAAGAAGTACAGGAAGGGCGAAGAGATTACAATCACTGCTGAGGCCGAAGATCCTGACGGTACCATCAGCAAGGTTGAGTTTAAAAGCGGAGATATAGTACTGGCAGAAGTAACATCCGCCCCGTACACTTTCAGCTATGCACCTTCAGATACAGGTCACGTTTTTATAACTGCCTCCGCTACTGACAACTACGGCGCAGTATCGGTCTCGGAAAGCATTGATTTACTGATTGGCTTCCCGACCGATAATTATTCGGAGTTCATCAGCCTTTACCCTAACCCAAACGACGGCCGGTTTACAGTTGAGGCAGGCCCTGAAATACCTGCCGGCCGGCTGGTGATCAGAATTGCAGGCCTGAACGGTGTCATAATTCATGAAGAGGTCATGGATGACATGGTCCGCACAAATAATGTAGACATCTCTCACTCGCCGTCTGGAAGCTACATACTGATGTTAATCCGCGGAAAGGAGATAATAGCTACCAGGAAGCTACTTAAACTCCGATGAGGCGATGCAGCAGGGTGGAGAACTTGCTGTCAGCAGGGGGTCTGGGTTCTATTCAATCTTGCCGTCAGCAACGTCGATAACGAACTGTGAGAAGAGAGGTGAAACCCTTCCCGAGAACTCCCTGCCCGGGTGAGAATCAGTAGCACTCCTGGCATAATGATCAGGAAGGTAAAGACCTCCCTCTGTCTCATATGTGTAGAAGTCCCAAAGGAAAATATTATCTCCTTTCTCATCCCACTCGTTCATTAACCATGCATGCAGTTCTTTTGTACGTAACGCCTGGTCCTCAGTCATGTTGTGCTTCACGTTTACAGCCGGGGTCCACATTATGAACCTGGTCTCCGGGAATTCATGCATTTTGTCCTTCAGGGCTGCATACTGCAGTTTGTAGTTTTCAAGTCTTTTTTCACTCGACTCAATATCAGGATTACCGGTATCTTCAAGGATCAGGCTTCCGGGGTAACAGTGCTTGAAGATGATCACATTGTACTCTTTTGTCAGGATTTCAAGAGTCGGATCTTCATTGTATGGTTTGTCTCCGGCGTTCTTTACCCAGATAGTGTAAAAGTCATAAGGATAGTTGGGTTTATCCTTCGGGAAAGAGAGCTTGGTTATTTCAAAATTTGTATTGTTCTTCCGGTTGTATCTGTTGAAAAAGACCCTCACATCGCTGCGATCGGTCAGTTTCCTGACATAACGGTTGGTCTTTCCGTACCAGATTGCCTGTCCGGTACTGTGATGAAGGAATATAATCTTTGTCATAGGTTCATGTTCTGATTTACATCCTAAAAATAAGACTGTCATCAATATAAATGCTACCTTTCTCATATCTCTTGTTTTTATGATAATCCTTTCTGTAATTGTCCATTGTAATAATTGGTGCCATTATGATTTTTTTGTGGCAAAGTGTCTGAGAACTATCGGTTTCTTTGCAGGATCCGACATCTCCTCAGTGTGCAACCGGTTTGGATTTACCCTGAAAAGAAACTTCTGTGTCTGAATACTCATTATAACTTTTGCCGGATTACCAACGATCACTGAATCGGCCGGGAATCTTCCACGCAGGACACTTCCGGCTCCGACTATACAGTTATCACCAATTTCGGTGTTGGGCAAAATCGTACAATTGACACCTATGTGCACATTATTCCCGATAACAATCTTACCGAAGACATCGTCACCCGGAAATTCATCACGAAAGCAGCTGATACCACCGTCATGTGTCACCAGTACGGTTCCGTTGGCAATCGCGACATGATCTCCCAGTTCAACCAGGTAGGGCTCAGTTGAGAACGACATAGTCTCAAGGTGGCATCCGTTTCCGATGATTACTCCCTGCTTCCTGAGGAACTTGATCTTCCGGTCCGAACCGGAGTGTTCTGCAATAAAACGTTGGATCCTGTTAACAATCCTTTTCAGATTCATCTGTAATTACATAATAATTAGTTGTATCCGATACCGAAGCCCCGGGTAAATGCTTCCGGATCCGGAACTGCCATGTAAATGGTTACACAAATATTAAACAAACCCGGGGAACAATTGTTCCGGAAATGAAATAAAACGGAAGAGCCTCACGGTCGGGAATCAGGTATAACCTCCCCGGATTATTTCCCGGACACGGATTGAATGACCCCTTCCACGATCCAGCCGAAAGGATTAAAACTGCCCGGATGATAATTAAGATCTGAATCCCAGTAGCCAAGGTCAAACTGCCCTTCCGGAAATCCGAAACCGTAACTGATCTCCACAATCAAAGGGTCACCGTCTTTTAAAACGAAATCAAAAGCAGCGGTCTGGAGATTCAGTTTTGAGGCAACATCAAAAGCGATCCTGATAGCCTCAACGGGAATTCTTGTCATGTCTGTATCAACTATATAACTGCCGGACGCCCTGAAATCACCCGGTCTGACCCCCCTCCTTGAACCAAAGCATCTGTTGAAAACATAGTTGATCCTTATATCATGGGTATTACCAGGAATGTAATCCTGGAAATATATATAACCTCTCTCCTTCCCCAGGACTCTTGAGTATGGCATAGGATAAAAGATTCTGCCGACACCGTCGAAAACATCCTTTAATCCTGAGTGGCCCTGCCTGTACAGCCGCCATCTGTCCTTTATGCCGCTGAGGGCATCATACTGCTTAAAACCGCGACCAAAGGCCCGTCTAATCAGATCAACAGCATGTTTTTCGGACCGGACCAGGATCACATTTCTGGAAGATGAACCTCTTCTCAGCTTGAAAACCTTCGGAAATGAGGCAGTTGCCGCCCATTCAAGAGCTGTTTTTTCAGAATAGAATGCATATGCCGGAGCCAGCGGAGCGTCAATTGATTCAAGGAGGTATTTCTGACCCACCTTATCATCGAAATGCCATCCTGTCCGGAAATCCGGATAGACTGTCTTACCTGACATCTCGACAGAATAGAGCAGTTGCTTTGCAAAAAGAAGGTCCTTCTCACTGAAGTGATAATGATGCCACATCAGGGCATCGCAGTCCTCAAGCTGCCTTACAATATCCGTATCGTAACAATTGACAATTTTAAAAGGAATTACATTCTCTGTGCAATAGGATATCCACTTCTCACTGAAGGATATCTTTGAATGATGTATTGCTATCTTCATATTTGTTATCCGATAAGATCAGGAAAGAAATCAATGAAACACGGTTCTGATTATTAGTAACATATCCTTCAGGAAAGTTCTGTTGTGATAGTATTCAAGGTTGATCCTTACCTTGTCAGGCCAGATGACTTCATCAGTATATTTAACAGGGTCAGGGACTCCTGCCAGCAGCTCCTCCTCCCTCGAATATTTGACGGACGCCGGTCCGGTGATACCCGGACGAAGCTGTAATATTTTTCTCTCCTCTCCGGATAGTCTGTCAGTGAACTCCGGCATGTCCGGCCTGGGGCCCACCATACTCATATCCCCCTTCAGAACATTCCATAACTCAGGCAATTCATCCAGTTTATAGCGCCGCAGAAACCTTCCCGGCGGGGTGACACGCCTGTCACCAAGAACAGATGTAGTATTGGGATCATTGTTAATTAACATGGTACGGAACTTGATCATCTGAAAGGGTTTCCCGTTCCTTCCGGTGCGGTACTGACGAAAAAATACCGGCCCGGGCATAAGCAATTTTATCAGGATACTGATAACCAGCATAACAGGAGAGGCGATGATTAAGCCAATCAGTGCAGCTACTATATCAAAAGTCCTCTTTATCACTTTCCCTGCCCGTTAAGAGTCATTATATTACGCTGTATTCCATTGTCAGCAGGATCTTTTCGTGCCTCTCTCAGGAACTCCACCAGCAGGTAATCATCCCTGAGTTCTTTCAGCACAATCATATTAGTATTTCCCGCATGTGCATTCATAACCAGCTTATTATGCCGTGAAATAGTTGACAGACATCTGAATTTCATATCCCAGGCTATCCCGTACATGATTCTGTTCATCACCCTTCCTATTCCGCTGCCCCTGTATTTCTTATCAATAAGCCTTCCTACAAAACACTTACGGTTGAAAAAGAATCTCAGGAAGAAATAACCTATCAGGCTCTCGCCGTCGAAAACGCCCATCATAAGAAAGGAACGCTTCCTGGTCTGCTTCCCAAGTGCATCCAGATCGAAGCCGTGCGGTTGAAAAAACCTGAGATCAACCGGATCCTGATCGTGGATCAGGTTAAAGAGAGCCGATACATCCCCCGTGTGAAGTGATCTGAAGGTGAACCTTTCAAGGCTGTGCTCCCCGAGGACCCCGGGTACAACTCTCCTCAGACGGGAGCCGTACATGACAGAAAAGAGAAGGGCATTGGCCCAGTCAATCAGGGTCCAGAGAAATTTTACCCGGTGCTTGATGAATATCAGAATCTTTATCATTTCATATACTTTTGCAGCATGCCCTTCAATCCATTCCGGACGGGCATCTGCCACAGAAGCTTGCACCAGTTATGGTTTCCCTCAACCAGTTCAGGCCCTTCCGGAGTCACTGCAATATCCCATCCTACAGATTTGTTTTCAGGAGTCATCATGGCAGCTTTGACAGAAAGGTCGATCACTTCTTTCCAGTACGGAACCATGAAACCGATAATCATTGCACCGGTGACGGGGTGCACAGCCTGATCCTCTTTCGTGATGTCACTGTATACACCAGGCCCGGATACGATCCCGGTCATGACATCAACAGGCGCTGCGAGATTACCGGCGGCCATATTATCCACGTGTGAGTTTACCGAGATCCTTAACCTCGCACCGAGCAGTTCAACCTTTCCTTCATGCAACTGTGTAAAGATCCTTACCGTGTTAAGGCCGGCAGGCGATAAAGCCATCAGGTCAGGGTGCTGCACTATGTAGGATTCAACCAGGTCATATCTCTTTCTCTTCATATATCCGGCCAGTGAAGGAGGGCTGAAGTCGCGGCATTTCACGACCTCGACCTCGGCACCCACCTGCCCGCGGGAATTTTTCAGGACTATAAGGCCTGACGGATCTTCAAGCATCATGCGAGCTTTCTCCTGGTCATTATTAATGTCTGCAATAGACCAAAAATCTCTGCGTACAAACGGCCTGAAATGATGAAGGAATTTTATCTTGTCAGCCAGCACGTCCCTTGTGGCAACAGGATTCATCTGAAGCTGATACTGATACATGAATCCTGTCCCCGCCCATTTATCCCTTGCCTCTGAACTGATCTCAAAAAACCTGAAGCAGAAATAATCCTTCAGGGAAATATTATACCTGAAAACCGAGACTATCATATCCCGGATTATGAACAGTCTTGATTTGCCGGTGATTGATGAGGAATAATTGTAAAAAGTCCTCAACTGTCCGAAGTCTGTTTCCCTGACATAATAACCCAGGTAAGTAAGTTTTCTAAAGAAATCCAACATATCTGATCAATTATTATTACGGTACAATTCAAGGTACTGCCTGGCATTGGCTCTGGTATAAACCAATGAAGCTGAAAGAGAATTTGCAGATAACCGGCTCCGATATGCGGTATCTGACTTCAGTTTTTCAATATAGGCTCTCATGCCAGCCAGGTCGGATTTGTCAAAGTTCACGCCGGCTTCATGTTCACGAAGCAAAAGGGAGATCCCTGAATTCTCTGCGGCAATCGACATGACAGGCAGACCGGCAGCAAGTATATTGTATATTTTACTCGGAACGCTTATGTCCGGGGTTCTATCATCAAGCGTCACCACTGCAAGATCCGCAGCGCAGAGTGATTCGAACAGTTCATCATCCGGCCGGAAAGGCAATAACAGGCAGTTATCAAGATTTTTATCCCGAATCATGCTGCTGATAACATTGACTCTCTCACCCCGGCCGATTATCATAAATACAATATCTGATGAATACTTCAACTGCTCAGCTAATTCAACAACTGTTTCCACCCTGTGTGTGTGGCCTATGTTACCTGAATACTGAACTACAAACTTACCCCGAAGGCCATGTAAAGAAAGGAGCCGGTTCTCTTCCTTTCCGATCGGTTGCAAACCAGAGAATGCTGACCAGTTTGGTATTACCGAGACTTTTTCGGGTTCACAGAATTTGAGGAGTTCTCCCTTCATCTTTCCGCTGAGAGTGAATACTCTCTTTGATCGCGAGAATGCCTTTCTGTTCCTCCGGCTCCACCATCTGAACAGCGGATTGCTGTCTCTTATCCCAAAGCTTCTCAGCGCTTCAGGATAAAGATCAAACAGCAGAATCGCATAGTCTGCGCTGAAGATGTTTGACATGAGATAGGATGACGGCGGAATGCTTATATAGAACTTCTCATATTTCCTGTATTTTACAGAGAGAAGATAATATATCTGCAGTGTTCCGATCAGCCATGATGACAGTTTTCTGATGTTACTGCCACGGTTGTACCTTGTGATGTAATCAACTTTTACCCTTCGGTCCGGATGAATATCCTGCACCCTTATGCTCCCTGTAATAAGGACCACCTCATCATACTCCTTAATGAATTCGTTTATGATGTCAATGGTCAGATAACCGGTTGCCTGGTTGATGAAAACGATTTTTCCCGACATAAGGATGCCTTAACTGTGACTCTCCATATATTCAAAGGCGACAGGTGAGCTCACAAACTCGACATCCGGCCACTTTCTTACTATACCTTTCAACAGCTTCTCCAGTTCAGAGAGTCCTCTCAGACGATTTGCAGGGTCCAGTCCGCCAACATAGCTGGCTCGGTGCGTGCTGATAATTGCAGGCTTTTTCCATCTGAACGCTGCTTCAACCTGCTTTAAGGTGAAATCAACCCCCATGTACATTTCCCCGTTCGGTTCAAAAGAGCAGTTCCTCAGATAAAAGGTAATTCCTCCCGGACCTTTCTGACCTGGTTTGATCCACTTCACCCTGGATACTCCCTTACTATCCCGGTAACGCATCAGATGGTTTACCCACAAATACCTGACACCGCATGAAGCTGCCGTTTCAGCAAAATCGGGATGAAAAACGCCGTTGGCGGGAACGAACACCTTTGGCTGATGACCGAAGATCTCCCGGAAAAGCCTCACACTGTCCCTCACGGAATCATGGAGAAAAGGCTTTTCATCATTACCGGTGAAATAGAACTCTGTCCGGAATCCCCTGACCTCAGGTGCAGTCCCTGCGACATCAAGGGAGACGAATCCGTTCTCAAATGCAATATGAAGATCTTTGTTTCCTTTTTGCAGTTCCTTCATCCATAACTGAGTGGAAAGATGCTCGCGGCCATGCAGAACAGGGACAAATATGCCCGCAGCAATACCCTCACTGTATAATCCGGACACGTTCTCCTCCGGATAATATCTGGCAAGGGTATCTGTGAACTTCTCATAATAATATTCCGTGAAGTCTGCATCCCTGATCCTGGCGAAGTCAGGATTAGCCATATTGGTCACAGCCGTGAAAACGGCAGCCCTGTTATTGGAATCCCTGACCGACTCAAGTACTTTGAACAGCTGAACAAGATCTTCTGCATTTTCGAGAGTATCAGACCTGTTCCATCTCCTCAGATCCACCTTCAGCCCTGCAGCAAGCATCCGTCTGTATGCTTCGTTCGTAGGCATATTTATACCGCCCCAGTCATCACATTCGATAATCAGCAACTTCCGGCCGGTACGCCATCCGGGTATATTTTTTATATTCTGTAAGATACTATTCACCATGATTTAAGTTCATTCTCCCATTTTTTGATATCCGGTCGGAATAAAGGTCGATGTATTCCATGTAACGACTGCCGGAAGAATAAAGTTCGATGGCCCGTAGTCTGCAAACAAGCGGTCCGTACCTCTCCTTATCCTTTATCACCGACATAATTGCTGTGTGAAGGTCGCCAATATTACCCTTTTCAACTGAAATGCCGCCTGAGGTGTCTATGGCTTCGTGACTTCCTCCGGTTTCGTAAGTTATGACCGGTGTGCCACATGCAAGAGCTTCTATATTTACAAGCGGAAAGTTATCCAGGTAGGTCGGGTTAACAAAAACCTCAGCCCCTGAATAGAGTGAGGCAAGATCCGCAACGCTCTCAGTCCTTGAAATCCCTGTTATGCCGTCATCAAGTGACTCAATCTGACTACCTGTCAGACCTACCAGAACTATATCAATACTGCTGTCAAGCAATGACCGTAACCTGATAAAGTCCTTAAGACCCTTCCTGGAATCCCATATATTCGCCACTCCCAGGATATACTTCCTGGTGAGTGAGTACCTCTCCCTTGCCGGAGTGTCATCAACAGGGCTGAAGCTTTCTGTATCAACACCGTTATTTATAACCTTTATATCATATCCTGCCAGGAATGATTGCCTCAGGTATGCTGCCAGCCATTTTGACGGTGACACCAGGACCATATTTTCCACCCCGTTAAAGAGCTCCTTCTTCTCATTGTAGTTTCTTCGCGAACCATCTATGAGCCAGCTCTCCGGGTAACCCTTTATATTCGGACATTTGAAACAACCATCTCTCCATTTATAGCAGTTCATATGTTCAAAGTAGCTGCAATGGCCTGTTATAGGCCATGTATCATGAAATGTCCATACGACCGGGATACGGGTCTTTTTCAGATACCTGAAAAGTACGGCAACATTCAGATAGTAACCGTGAAGATTATGGAGATGTATGACGTCAGGCTGTATCTCCTGAATTTTTCTGACAAGGTATTTTGTCGGGTATTTCGATCCGAATCCATGACGGTCAAGAAGTCGTGATTTCAGGTAATGCAATCCATGATCGGCACGGTTCCCGGTCTTTATCAATACCGATCCGCATTCCCTGCCGGCTCTTCCGTATGCAATGAAACTGCTGTGACCTTGCTCTATAAGCTGCTGACCGATACCGGCAGCGATGCGTCCGTGCGAGGCAGTGTTGGCAGTAGTGTTAATCTGAAGGACTTTCATGCACCTAAAAGAAAATTATAGTACTCATTCCCTATGACGTCTAACCTGAATCTTTCGATCGCCTCCCGTGCCCTGGAACCCATGGTTGAGCGAAGATCATCATCATCCATCAGCAGTTCAATTCTTGAAGCCATCTGATCATAGTCGCCAACCGGTACCAGGAATCCGTTAACCCCGTCAGTGATCATCTCAGATGGTCCGGCAATGCAGTCAAATGCCACTACCGGAAGGCCTGCCGCCATTGCCTCCCCTATCACATTCGGAAAACCCTCCGATTCAGATGCAAGGACAAAAAGGCTGCTCTCATAGTAATAATTATCAGTATTTTTCCGGTAACCGGCAAGCTCGACTTTTGACTCAGCATCAAGGCTTTTAACAATACCCCTCAAGATCTCCTCATTCCCTTGTTTAAGTGCATCCCCCCCGACAATGACAAGATTCCACCCGGGTTTATCAATCCTGCAGAACATCCTGATGATTTCATCATGATTCTTCGATCTGATCAGGCGACCAATTGTCAGAACCCTTTTCTGTCTTGAAACAGAGGTTTGTTCGGGAAACCTTATCGGATTGCCTATCACCGATATGTTCTCATGCCTGAACTGTTCTTTATACATTTTCCTGGCCAGGGCTGTCTGGGCGATAACCCCTTTTGCCCCAGGATACAACCACCTCCTGAGAATTTTATGGATACCATGAGGTTCGGAGGCCGGGCTGCACCGGTCAGAGATGTAAACCGGGCAAGAAAGACCGAACAGTGCAAGAAGTACGAAGCTGTTCCAATACTCCCCGAAGCTCAGGACTGAGTCCGGGTTAATCCTGGCAACTGCTTTCCTCAGGAAAACCAGCCTGCTGACAGAATAATAGAACCTGTACCTGTTATTGAATCCGGATAAAGGTTTGTGAACCCGGATGCCATCAGGAATTTGGTAAAAGATCTCCGGACGTTTGCCGTAAAGGACGAGGTGTATCTCCAGGTCATCATGGCCATAAAGGTATGTGGCCAGTTCTGACATCACCCTCTCCATCCCGCCGGCCTGTAGAGAAGGAATTACGAGGCAAAGTTTTCTCCTTACCATGGGTGTGCAAACTTTATCATGCATTTCATCTCAGCTTGTCCTGAACCAAGGCGAGTTGCCATATTCTGTGCTGACCGGAAAACCGGGCGTGTCATTGATTTTCCTGCTTCATGACGGACTTGCCGAGAAGGTGCACAACCACCTCACGGTGAGACTCGCATCTGTAAAGGTTTAGATATACTCTTTCCTTACGCCTGCTTAAAAGGGAAGGAAATAAGTGCCGGTGACGGAGAAAATGCAGCAAGCCGGAGGAATGTGGCTCTAAAAAGGCACGGTATCTTTTTTCTACCCTCCGGCAGTATTTGTCAAACTCAATATTCAGCCGGTTGTCATCGGCAATGATTGCATTGAGATGCTCAATGTTCCTGTAAAAATCCTCTTCTGAAGCTCCGGTCAAAAGTCGCATCCCGGCACGGGATGCAGATTGCTCGTATGGAATTACCCTGAATGTCAATTTGGTGCCAGGCATCAGTTCGACGGCATAACCTATATTCCAGATTGGATTTCTTTCTGAGGGTACATCAAAAATGAAATTCCCCAGGCCGTAGAAAATGGGTACATCGTTATATAATTCAAATCCACTGTAACAATGTGCATGATGCTGAATAACAGCGCTTGCCCCTGCGTCTGCGAAGAATCGCATCGTACTCTTAATCCTTGGGCTTGGCAGATTGAACATTTCATGTCCGCCATGGACAATGACCAGGACAAGGTCTGCCATTGACTTAGCCTTAACTATATCCCGACAGTTTTCGATTAAGTCCAGAGGATTTGCACCGGGGGAATTCCCATGTGTGGTGGAGAATTCGTTTTCTGCAAAATTCAGAACAGCCCACCTGTAATTGCCAATCTGACAGTAGTATGGCTGTCTTGCATTTATCAGGTTCTCACCTGCCCCGACATGGCCGATGTTATTTTCACTACAAGCCCTGATTGTAGAAGAGATACCCTGAATACCATAATCCATTATATGGTTGTTGGCCAGAGTAACCAGGTCAAAGCCCCAATCCGAGAGAACATTTGCAGTGCTTACAGGAGCCCTCATCAACGGACCTATCTTTTTTATCCCCAGGTCAGAATCTGTCAGCGGGCATTCGAGATTCGTGACAGCCAGACCTGCACTCTTCACTGCCGGCAGAAAATCATTTAAGAGGGAACCGGATCCGTTCTCCCTGATGATTTCCCCGGTCCTGTTCACAGGGCAGAAATCACCTGTTATAAGAATATTTTCATTTTCGGTCATATATTTTTCTTGGGTTTTTTATCTATCAGATCACCCAGGCTCTCTGCTGTCATGAATTCCACTTCAGGCCATCTTTGCTGAATACTGCCAAGCAGTGTTCTGAGCAGTCTGAGGGTATTGTCCCTGTTAGATTCGACTATGCTGCCTATATAGTTTACCCGATGGGATGTAATAACAGCAGGTTTGTTCATCCTGAATGCCTGGGA
Source organism: Bacteroidales bacterium (assembly GCA_036759025.1). Lineage (GTDB taxonomy): Bacteria > Bacteroidota > Bacteroidia > Bacteroidales > VadinHA17 > LD21. Next base: position 15,768 of record DAIOVL010000026.1, on the reverse strand, counting down.
AACCTGTTTCATACATTCATCTACAGAGTCCTTACCCGGAAAGAGGCTTGGTTCAAATTCACAGGTGCGTTCAATATGTATCTGACCGTGACGGTTTCGCTGACCGGTAAAGTGACGGATCTTTCTGTTCTCAGATGTGCCCTGAACAGGCGCGTTCTGGATAATCCCGCCCTTGAGATACCTTACTCCAAGCCCGGCAAGATCAGGTTCAATCTGCAGCGGCCATGTGTAATTAGGTGCAATGAATGATCTGGCCGGGTATCCGAGGATTTGTCTGAAAAGTCCGGTCCCCTCTGCTATGATTGTCCTTACCTTGTCTGTATCACGGTGGTCATGAACATCAAATGCCTGCAAATAACTCTTTCTCCTTTCGCTTGTTATATGCATGCTTAAACCGAATAAACCGTGATCGAAGGCCAGCATCGTCTCAGGCATACCTCCTGCCAGAGCATCCATCCATCTCATCACATTCAGATGTTCACGGCCGTGGAACTCGGGATGAAACAGGTTTCTCTCCAATCCTTCCATCCATAGTCGGAATGATCCCGAACGGTCCGGAAATCTCATCAGGGTATCGGTGAATTTTTCATAATGATATGCGGTAAACCCTGACTCCCTTATCTTTTTAAAATCAGGATTAGCCACGACGCAGTTGGCTGTCAGTACAGGGTGGTTCCCCCTGAAATCCCTGAAGGAGGCCAGGACTTCGAAAAGTGCGGAAAGATCCTTTTCGCTTGCAAGGGAGTCATAACGGTTATACGGGCAGTTATCAACCCTTATTCCTCTTGATAACAACAGGTCATAGGTTGCTTTGTCAGGCATCCTGATACTGCCCCAGTCATCCGACTCGATAACAACAATTCGTCTTGATGTATGCCAGCCGGGCAGGCCGTTCAACAACTGGGTTATTTTCTTCCTGATCATCATGTGCGGGGCAGAATGGCTAATTCTTAAGTCAAATCAGGCAATCGCTGAGGCATTAACCGTTGACAGGCTGAACCTGATTTTAAAATAAAACCCCTTAAACTTTTGGGGTCTGTGATTCGCCGGGATATTCCTCCGGAATCACCTCAGGTATAAGGATTACAATGAAATAAACACCCCGGAATCTTTCCGGCATTTATGGATCAAAGCAGACCTTTAATTTCTTCTATCAGAGGAACACTGTCTGCGTAGAAAGCTCCAAAGACTGGGTTTCCGATGATAGTTACCAATCCGTAAAAATCCATCCCTTCCCGGATCTTCACGACGCAGAATAAAACCAAAAATGGCAGAAGTACCGTCCGGACAACAGAAAGCCCTTTATGTTGAGCGAAGACAGACATCAGAACCACCGCAAACGAGAACATGAATATAGTTGCTACAGTAAGGACCCGCTCACCGGACGGGACCAGACTGAAAATATTTGCGAATCCGTACAGCAATACAGTAAAGCAGAACAATGACAGCAAATCCTTCCTGCCAGAGAGGTTACGTTTGAAAAACAGGTAAACAAAAATCGCAATGCAATAGACAACCCATCGCATTGCGAGTCTTGAATATGAAATATACCAGTTATGCAATTCCATCCGGTCTGCCCGGAATTCGGCATATTCAAGATTTGTATAACCTGTGACCCTTGCTTGCAGGAAGCCAGGGAGAAAGGAGAGTGACTCCCGTACAAAATCAAGGTCAAGTTCCTTTATGAATGACGTTATGATAAAGAATCCGAAATAGATATCTATTCTGTTTCTCAGGAAGTAATACAGAGTCAGTACAGCAACCGGATAAACGAATGAGAAGTGAACGAGGATCGCGAAGGCAGACCATAGCAGGTTTTTAGCTTTCCCTTCAAAGAAATAGGGTAAGGCTCCAAACAGGAATATCTGGGCTGCTGTCCACATTCTGAAACCGTTTATGTTCCAGATAGGATTCAGCAGTGCCAGTGTAAGTATGTAGACAAACAGTACAGGCGTGATTTTCCCTTCCAGCCGGCCTAACACATACCATATGTTGCTGGTGTAGAAAAAACCGAATATTGTTCCGAATACCGTGAAAAGGACAATCGGGTTGGAAGTAATGCGGGATACCAGGTAAGTAATGATTGGCTGAACAATATCGACATAGTTTGAACTTTCTGAATAGAATGACCTCCACAGATCCGACATGTCCATATTGGAGTTTGCATACGTAGTCAGAAGCCTGGCATAGTACTCTGAATCAGCTGTCATCTCCCCTTCGGCTATCACGAAGGTCAATCCGAAAAAGATGCAAAACAACCAGAAAATGTTTCTGGAGAAGGGTTGTCTCCAGTGCCTCAGGGATGCCAGCATTACACCAAACGGCCAAACCAGGAAGCTGCCGTAATGATAGAGCTCCTGTTTCCGGGTCTCATCATCCAGAGTACCATGTCCGCTGATAAACCTGAGCACCTCTTCTTACTTTAAATCCTGTAAATCTGTGAATGCCCTGGCAACAGACTTTATGTTGTAGGTCTGAGGAGAGGCAAGGTTCATCCTGTCCGAATAATCATAGTCCATAAATCTGGCAAGTTGCGAGAAATCGGAGCCTGATTTGATATTCAATACCGGCCTTCCGGTAATCGCATAATCAATAAGTTTGCTCGGAAGCTGGGTTGTTGTATTATTGTCAAAATTAATAAGGAAATCCATACCGGCGAGCACTGTGAGCAGTTTTTCTCTCGGGATATTGCTCCTTATTTCCATTCTCTCTCCAAGGGTATTTTTAAACGGGAGGAGCATTCCGTCCTGGGATGTATATATGATGAATCTGAAATCCCTGCCACACTCTGCCAGATACTGTAAAAGCGCCCTTGGGTCCCTCTTGCCCGGAATAAAACCTCCGGCATATGCAAAGACCGGGTAAGGAGTTGTTTTACGGTACCCGGGAATATCCAGATCATCAAGCCTTATACCCTGAGGGATTATCCGGATCTTGTGATGAAACTCAGGGTAGTAGGCTGACACGGCACCATCGAAAGGGACGGTGATGTAATCTGCCTTCCGGCAAAACCACTTCTCAATGTACTTGAAATAGAACAGTTTACGAAAGGAGTCAGTCGTATCACCCATATACGGGTCTCCGCAGTCTGCCACCCATATATCAGCAATTCTGTGCCTCGCCTTCCGTGCTTTTGCCACTCCCCAATGAACCGGGTAAGGGACTGCAACTGATATCATCATGTCATACCCGTTCTCGTTCTTCAGGCTGCCCGGTATTTTGAAAAAGAGTTCTATCAGCGGGTATTCAAACAACAAACCGAGCATCCTCCTGATCAGCCTCTTTATCAGCGGAAGAGGCCCGTTGCCGGTTACAGCAAGGTCTTTGAACCGGAGTCGGCCCAGGTCTTTAAAGACCAGGTTATTGTCCAGGGCATACTGTGTATAGTCATATCCTCTGAAGGGGATCAGGACAGTCACCTGATGCCCCTGCCTTGCAAGCTCACCGGCAAGCTCGGTCGTCCGGAACGAACGTGGTGAGATGTTCGGATAAAAGCTGGATGCGACTATCAGAATTCTCCTGCCGTCACTTTTTATATTTTCATTACTGCCTGCCATTTTCGCGGTTTATTAAACAATCATCCGGATCAATGAATCACTATCGTCTGACCTCAAATTTCTGCATCCATTCACTGAACAGGATTATACGCCAGTATGTGAAATCGAAAGGCACCTCCCCTTTGACAATCCGGTCAAAATAGTCAACCGATCCGGACCTGATGATTCCATCTGTAACAGATGAAGCCTCAAGGATCTTCTTACGGAAGTATTCAGGTCTCTCCTTCCGTACCCATATTTCCTCCGGTGTTGTAAATCCCATCTTGTCCTTCCTGTTCTTTATCCTTTCAGGAAGGAGGTCATGCATCGCCTCGCGCATTACCCTCTTTGTTATTCCATCCTTTTCAAGGTAGACTTCCGGCAGGGAACAGGCAAATTCGACAAGCCGGTGGTCCAGAAACGGGACCCTGGCTTCAACAGAATGAGCCATCGAGTTCCTGTCCTCCCACCTGAGGTATTTGGGAAGAGTACTATAGAACGTCAGGTGGTCTGAAATCTCAGGGACTGAGTTCATTTTTACCGGAATTGCATCATAAGGATGGGAATACGGAACCCCGAGTTTCCCGATGTCTACAATTTCCTTTATAAATCCGGCGCTTCCGGATATGTTGACAATCCGGCCTTTCAGAATCTCAGGTATCAGATGATAGGAAATGTGCCTCAGCAGGGTTGCATTGGTTACAGGTCTTACCTTTCGGAGATTCCTGATGTCCGCAACCAGGGAGAGCCATTTGAACTGTCGTACCATACCTGCATACCTTGCACCTGAGAACTGTCCGTATCCGCCCAGGTACTCATCTGCACCCTGGCCGTTGAGAAGCACTTTAACTCCGTTTTTCCGGGCAAGACCAAAAACACTATATCCGAGAAAAGCGCTCTGGGACTGGTAAGGCTCATCCTGGTACCATATCAGATTGCCGGTTGTATCCAGTGCATCCTGCAACTGAGGATAGATAACGTGAGAATCAACCTTTGTATGCTCGGTCACTATGTCCATCCATTTCTTTTCATCGTAACGTTCATCGGCAGCACAGGATGAAAATGTCTTCTGGAGCTCTTCATTCCCGCTGTTGCGCAAAATACGGTTCACCTCGCAAACAATTGAAGAAGAGTCCAGACCTCCCGAGAGTGCCGTTCCGACGGGTACGTCTGCCATCAGATGCTCCCTGACTGCCTGGTCAAAGAGACTCCGGAATGCAGAAGTTGCATCATTAAAGGATCCACCGAACGGAATCCGGACAGGATTATACCATCTCTCAGACCTTATCCTTCCGCTGCCGTCTCTTCGCAATTCCTTTACTCCAGACCGGAAGTATGACCCGGCTGGCAACTGATACACTCCCGAGAACATTGTTTCATCGGTATGATCAGTAAAAGAGTAAAAAAGGTAATCGTATACCCTTTGCCTGTTCATGACTGCTTCCCATCCCCGGCAGACTGTAAACTGCTTTATCTCACTGCCAAAACAAAAGCTGCCTTCTGGGGAGAACCAGTAATACATCGGTTTTATGCCATACCTGTCTCTTGACAGAAATATTTCATTGAGTTTATGATCATATATTGCAAAGGACCACATGCCAACAAACCTTTCGAGGCACTTCTCACTCCATTCAGCGTAAGCTGCCAGAACAACTTCCGTATCAGTCCTGGTTATAAACCGATATCCCCTGTCCTGTAATTCATTCCTTATATCATGATAGTTATAGATCTCCCCGTTAAAAACAATCCAGTACCTTCCGTCAAGGCCGGACATTGGCTGGTGACCGGCTGCAGACAAATCAAGGATCGATAATCTGCGGTGTCCCAAAGCCATGACATATGGCCTGTCGCTGTTTTCCCGTATCCGGGATTTAGGGGCATACCCGAAGTCCGAACCCCATGCCTCTCGCGTGGTGTCGTCTCCACCCATGATATGCAGCTCCCCCGGGTTGTCAAGCAACAGGAATCCCTCGTCATCCGGACCACGGTGTCTGATGACGGAATTCATTCTTAATATATCACTTGTATTACCTTCCTGTAACCGCACTATTCCGGAGATTCCGCACATAGAACAAAAGCTTTATTTTCCTGAAGATGGAACGCTTATTAATCCGTTCCGATAAAAATCAAAACAATCCTCACACTATCTGCCCCTTCCCGTAAGCAACCCGGCTCCGGGGGCATTTGCCAGCATAGAAGCCAGCACGGCACGATAGTGAATCCCGAATAAATCACCGGACAGAATTATGAGTAATAACGATCCCAGGCCGGAGATTCCGAGTGAAAGGAATACGTTCAGATCGGTCAGTCCCGTCAGGAAGCTTACCAGGCCGCAGATTGCTGAGGAATGTAATAAAACCTTCAGCATCGTACTGAACGGAATCACATATTTCAGGCTTACACCAAGGACTCTTGCGGCATAGTAGATTCCGACACATACCTGGGCTATATAGAAGATCCGGGAAAGGGCTGCATAGGTGGCAGGTGAACCTGAAAGACTCACAATTATGAAACCCACTATCCAAATCAGGACAGCCTGTACCAGGTGTATCCTTGCATATATCCGTGTCTTCCCGAGAGCGAACAGAACAGACTGGAAAACGATGATATTAAAGTAACCTATCATCATTCCGATTATGAAATAGACGGCAGACACTTCGTACTGCGGTCCGTATAATGCAACAACTGAATTTCTTGCGTTGAAAATAAAGAATGCAAGCAGGGGATAAACCAGTATGATGGATCTCTCTGTCGCACTCTTCCAGGTCTGGCAAATGCTGTCAATGCCTTCGGAAGTCTCACTGTACCTTGAGAACAGGGGTAACAATACTGTAACAGTGGCTCCGGCTATCATCGCTACGAAGGGCAGGTCAATAAATCCATTTGAGAACTCAGCAAAAACCTCAGCGCCATAGTATCTGCTGATAAAGAACTGATCTGCAAACCTGATGATAATGCCATAGATCGTTGCCACCATAAGAGGGGTACTGTATCTGAATATATCCTCATAACGAAACCGGGTGGGCTTGCGCTCAACAGCAACAAATGGTTTCAGGATCAGGTAAATGCCGGTCAGGAATGTCACCAGCGAAGCGATGATCCATCCGTATAATGCAGTAATGTAGGTTCCTTTGAGCAACAGTACCGGTACTGTAATAAGAAGCAACATAAGTACCCTGGACAGAGTTGTGTATATGGCAATAACATGTGTTTTTCGCAGGGTCGCGTATATTCCCTCTATTCCAATGACCGGAAGCATCAATACCGGAACTGCTGAAAAGATTCTGAGTCCTTTCTGCAGGTCAGGATTCTTAAAAAGGACGGCAATGGCAGGTGCCGAAAGAAACAGTGTAACTGAAAAAAATATGCCTGATATCAGGAATGTCCTTATAAGCTTGTAGATGAAATCCTTCCCCTGTTCCATTGACTGCCTGGGAAGAAAGTACGAATACGCACCCTGGAGTCCGGCAGAGAACAGGATGAGGAGGGTGTTATAAATATACAGCACCTGCTTGTAGGTCCCATAATCTGACTTATTGAAATATCTTGCCAGGATAGCGGCACTTAAAAGGGAAAGGAAGAATGAACTTAATTGTCCAATTCCGACCCAGATAGCCTGGTTGGTGTTGCTGGCTTGGGTATTGTAGTTCAAAGAGGAAAAGTATAATATGGTTCCCGGGATCCGCGGACCCGGCTGTCTGATTCTTATTCTTAACCGAAACAGGAAAGAGAGATGGACCAGTTACCTGCCTGACCTCCGCTTTTTGCCGAACAGGGATCTCTTTGATCGCTCCTTGTCATTGGTGTACCCGTATCGCTCACCATAACCGTAATGCTTGCTGTCAGACTGTATGTCATTTATTACCAGGCTCACTCCCCTTATTCCGGAAGAATGGACTTCACTTAAAGTGTTTATGAAACCCTCCCTTATCGTCTTATCCGGTCTGACCACCAGGAGACATGCGTCAGCCAGCGATGCCAGGTAGTATGTATCGGAAACGATTCCTATCGGGGAAGAGTCGATGAAGATATAGTCATATCTCTCCTTCAGCAACCTGAACAGTTCCTGTGTTTTCTCCAGAGCGGTTAATTCAGAGGGGTTCGGCGGGATGGGACCGGCGGTAATCACAGATAAATTCTCAAATTTCGTCTTCTGTATGACCTGCTCTAGATTGTCCTTCCCAATAAGCCAGGTGGAAACCCCTCTCTCATTATCGAGACCGAACTCCTGGTAAATACGGGGTTTACGCAAATCAAACCCGACCAGGATTGTCTTCTTGTCCAGCAGGCTGCTTACCGATGCCAGGTTTATTGCAGAGAATGTTTTTCCATCCCCCGGCATGGTTGAGGTAATGAGGATAACCGGAGCCTTGGCCTCCTTGGTGAAGAACTGCATCTTTGATCTCAACAGGCGAAATGCTTCTGCTATGGATGAAGTCGGATCCTCGAATACGACAGTGTTGCTCTTACCCTGGTAACGTGGCAGGTTGCCGACGACAGGCAGGTCAGTGATCCTGCGGATGTCTTCGTACTTTAGTTTCTTATTGAACAGGTTGAAGATTATTATCGTAAAAAGAGGCAATGCGAAACCGAGAAACAAGCCTATCAGTGTCACCACTGCCTTCCTTGGCGCCACGAGTACGCTGAACCGTGCATCAGCCGGATCAATTACCTCGCTGTCAGCCCTGTTGGAAGCCTTCTGCATCTCCTGTTCCGCCCTTGTCTCAAGAAGGAATGTGTATAGCTCATTATTGAGTTCAAACTTTCTCTCAATACCGAGCAACTGTCTCTCCGTAACCGGAAGGGCTGATGCCTGGGCATTTGCCCTGTTAATCTGCTGCTGGTTTTCAGATCTTGCCAGGCTGTTGGCTCTCCGTAATCCATTAAGTGTCTCCTTCAATGCATCCTTGGCAGACCTGATCCTGAGCTCAAGGTTTCTCTGAAGAGGGTTCATTTCACCGGCCCCTCTGGCTGTCAGCTGACCCTGAAGCTCGGTCAGCTCTGTAACCAGTCGTGTCAGTCCCGGGTCGGTTATCCCCATTGTTACAGGAACAATAGGCACCTCGCCGGATGCATCCTTTTCCAGATAATCTGCAAGGTAATCGTAGTAATTGGCTTCCAGGTTCAGGCGGGCTTTCTCATTTTCAAGCAGTGTAACCTGGCCGATAATTGACTGGCCCTGGGCGGAAAGATCCATAACCCGGTGGGATGAACGGAACTGCTGCAGCTTGTTTTCAGTTAGTGACAGTGAGTCGGAAATTCCGACGAGCTGGTCATCTATGAATTGAATACGTCTTACCGCCTCTGCATTCTTCTTGTCAAGCGAAATTGCCTGGAACCCTTCAATGTGCTTATTCAGAAAATCGACATCTTTGGTCCTGTTGGTACCTTCAAGACTCGTTCGCAGCACTGATCCTTCACGTGAGACCAACTCCACATTGAGTCTTGTCAGATATGAATTTGTAAGACGTCTCCGACTATGTATTATAAAACAGAGGTCCCGTTCCATGTTTGCCGCCAGCCATTCCTTGTCACGGCATTCAATGCTGAAACTGCCGCTTCTGAGTTCTATGACCTCACCGAACCTGGCTTCCTTACGGTATGGGAAAATTTTAGATTTCGATTCAAGGATAAACAGGCTGTCATTGAGGAATTCGAGCGAGAATTCAATGTCCTTTGGCAGGGGATTATCTGTATCAGGGATTACCCTGACCGGCATTTCCGGATAAATCGGCAACCTGTTCCTGATGGTCCTGTAATAGAATTCGATTTCGTATGACAGTTCATTCAGGGTCTTTTCAGTAAGAGCCCTTGATTTAAGGAGCATTATCTGGTTCTGAATGTTCTTCATTCCACCCGGAAGCCCCAGTCCCTGCAACAGGTCCGAATTGTCAACGAGGGTTCTCTCATCCCTGTCATTTACCAGGATTGTGGCAGTAGTCCGATAGACCGGCATTGTATGCTTGATGTACCAGTTTGACACAAGCATTGCCAGGGCAACACATATCAGAAACCAGTACCAGTTTTTCAGTACCAGGGGTACAATTACCATTAAGTCAAATGAACTTCCCTGCTGATGCCTGTTTGACGGCTCCAGGGTGAAATTATCACTTTCTTTCATCGTGTTCTAGATTCTGTGCTTGTGATATACTTTTATCCGGAAAGCTTTAGGATCATTAAAGCGGAACTGCCTTTCCCTTCGTCTGCAGAACTGATTCAGATCAACTCAAAGGGTTCTGAAGAAGGCAATCACACCAAGGGTCGAAGTGATGGTGCTCAGCAGCAGGGTCCAGATGGTGGAGTTAACCTCAAACGCCCTCCCTTTCATCGGTATCGCATAGATAATATCATTGGGCATGATATAGTAAAACTCCGATGAAAATATGCTGCGGTCTGCGAGTGAAAATTCTTTAATTATCGGACCATAGGGTGAAGGTCTGATAAGCTTTATCCGTTGACGGTCACCAAAGGTTGTCATATCACCAGCCATCGACAATGCTTCGAATACGTTTATCCGGTCTCTCATAATGGGATACCGGCCCGGGAGGTTTACCTCACCAATGATGCTGATGAAATTATTGACCAGCCTGATCGTTATGGCAGCATCTGTTACATACCCTCTGAATATTGAGTCAAGTTCAGTTTTTATTTCTGACAGGGTATGTCCGCCTACTTCGACTTTCCCGACAAAGGGTATCTCGATCATTCCTGATTCGTCAACAGAATAACCGAAAAGGCCCGCACTCTCTTCCGTCAATGATCCTCCGACTCCCACCGGCATACTGTTGAAGAGCTCTGACCACTGGGGATCAGGTGTAATTACCCTGATATAAAGATTATCATGAGGCATTACCTTATAGGCAGCCGGAGTAATACTGTTTTGCCGATCTCCGGTTTCACTGCTGACCGCTGCAGAACCGCCTGAAAACTGGAGATATGTGAGATGTTTTTTTGTTACACAAGATGCTGTCAGGAACAGCAACATAATGATCAGGACAAATCCTGAAGAAGGTGTTTTCATATTTAGGGCCATTAGGATATAAAGATATGAAAAGTGGTCCTTAATCTAATACATGAGTGCATTGTTTTTCATCAAAATATAAAGATTGAGTCCCGCAAATCTGCTACCTGGCAATGCCATGCCATCTGTTTGAAAGAGGACTCAATCCCTGAATCAGTTTGAGAACCCTCCAGGAGGTGTTTGAAACCTTGTAGTCTGCCGGTATTTCCTTTTCAATGCCGGTATTCTTCTCGTAAATCACCAGTTCAACTGATCTCATGACATCCTCCGGGACAAGTCCGGTTAACACAATTGTGCCGGCATCCTGAGCCTCAGGACGCTCCATTGAGTTTCTCAGGGAGATCGCTGCAAAATTCAGGATCGCAGATTCCTCACTTATTGTTCCGCTGTCAGAGATGGTACACAGGCTGTTCTTTTGCAGCTGAATGTAATTGGAAAATCCGAAGGGTTTCAGAAACTGAATAAGGGAATCATTAACCCGATCCTTAATCTCCTCAAGCCGTTTACGTGTCCTCGGATGTGTTGATACAATGACAGGCAGCTTATACTCCCCGGCAAGCCTGTTCAGAACATCCATTATCAGGATCAGATTGGAAGGACTATCTACGTTTTCTTCCCGGTGTGCAGAGACCACAAAATATTTCCCTTTGCTCAGACTCAGCTCCTGCAGTATTCCGGATGAGTCTGTTTTTGAAGCATAGTAATTCAGCACTTCAAACATGGGAGATCCTGTCAGGTAGATACGACGGTGTGGCAGTCCTTCCGAAATGAGGTGACGCCTGGCATGCTCTGTATATACCAGGTTGAAATCAGCCATATGGTCAATCAGCCGGCGATTAATCTCCTCAGGAACATTAAAATCATAACACCTGTTACCGGCTTCCATGTGGAATATGGGTATATGTAACCTCTTCGCCATATATGCCGAAAGGCACGAATTTGTATCACCAAGGACCAGCAGGGCATCCGGCCTTTCTCTCCGGAGGAGCTCCCCCGATTTCCTTATAATATCACCCACCGAGGCCTCAAGTGATGAAACATCTACGTTAAGATAGAAATCGGGCTTCCTGAGCTCCAGATCCCTGTAAAATATTTCGTTCAATTCATAATCATAATTCTGACCCGTATGAGCAATAATATGATCTGTATGTGCATCAAGCAGAGACATAACCCTGGATAAACGTATAATCTCAGGTCGTGTACCAACAACAGTGATGACTTTGGTTCTCTTCATCTCGGATTATATAAATTTTACTGATTCTCAGGCATTCCGGGTTTCCAGCATCAGACCTTTTCGAAATATGTATCAGGATCTCCCGGGTCATATAGCTCACTTATCCAGAATATCGTATAAAGATCTTCATCTCCGGTATTTGTAATATTGTGTGTATGCCAGATGGGCATATCCACAAAGGCAGGTCTGGAGCCGTCAAGATGAAACTCATGCACCTGATCCGAGCCGATACGGCGGATTTGTATCCTCGCATTTCCCCTGATGACTGCAAAACGTTCAGCCTTTCTTGTGTGGAAATGATTTCCCCTTGTAATGCCTGGTTTCGTGGTGGAGAATGAAACCTGGCCGCCGCTGTTTGCCTTGACAGTCTCAACGAAAGAACCTCTGTCGTCTGTATTCAGCTTAAGCTGGAACGGGAAATATTCCTTATGGTCAATATAACAAACAAATGTATTGAACAGATTTCTTTCAAACGGGTCAGACAGGTTTGGAACCACCCCCTGTTCAAAATACTGGATCTTAAAGCTCTGCAACAGTGTCAGAATTTCTGAAACCGTGGCTTCATCTGTAGGCGGAATCCTGTATTCATCGGCCGCTATTCTGTTGATTATCAGGTAATATATTATTTTTACGAGATCAGCTATATAAATCAGTTTCAGTTGTGCATCAACTTCTATCCTGGGTTGTTCATCGTGAGTAAGCTGGTGGGAAAATGTTGCAACCACCGAGTTGTAATAGGGGTTTCCGAAAGGGCCGAAAACATTGGGAATCACCATCCCCGTGAAGGTCCCTCCGGACTTTTCTGCCCAGCCTGCCAGTAATTTCCTGCCCTCACGCTTTGATTTTCCGAATATGTTGTCACGCTCTTCCTGTGTCGAAGAAGCAAATAATACATGAGGACTGGTTCCTGTCCGGCTTATTGCATTGATCAGTCTGTTTACCAGATCAATATTTGTGTCATAAATGAATTGCGGATCACTGTGTCTGTTTACTCCTGCAAGGTGAACAATGGCATCGCACTGGCTGACAAAATCCTCAAGCCTCCCCGGATCAGTGAAATAATCATCCCGGAACGGGATGCATTCTATCTCCCCTTTGACATTCCTGAGATAATTGAAGAGATGGCTGCCAATAAAGCCAGACTGGCCTGTAATTCCTACTCTGATCATTTTGTGGATTTTTAAAGAAATGGTGCCGGGTCTGACACTATGATACTGACTTCCTGCGAAAAAGATAACACTCAGTTCTGTTAATCATCCGACTTCATGAATGAATACCCGACCTTCAGGAACAATCCTCCCGAATTGTAATACAGATCACCCAGATCAGCCGCTCCCACCAGACCGACACTGAAATTGTCTTTCAACTGCCTGTTTAACTCAAGGTATGCCGAAAACTGCTTTCTTACACCAAAAAGCCCGTATAATCCGGGATCCGGATTGCCGGTTGACTGCTCCTCATCGGTGGTGTTATAGGTCCCGTAGTTCCATGACCACGAAGCCCTGAATATATAATCAATATTGCTGATCATGCCCTCGCCACCAAGGTGCAGTGCCATTACCCGGTTATTGATGAAATACTCCTTCGGGTGTGCCGCCAGACCTTCCCTGAGATACGTCCTGGCACTTAAGAATGGTGTTCCTATATTTTCCCCCTTGTAAGACCACCCGGTAATGTATTGTCCGTGATTATAATAAGGCTCATAATCTGAACCATACTCGGGAGAGTCTGGCATGCCGGCCTGATTTTTTGTATAAAGGAATTCGACCAGGAATTTTCTCCAGTGCCCTCTTCCGTCTTCTACGGATCTGTTTTCAAGACTCAGGCCGTTCAGGCCATCCTGAATATTTGCAAAATGGGCAAGACCTCCGACCTCATAAAAGTTCTGACGGTATAACAGGATACTGATTTTTTCAAGGTCTAATTCAAACCCGAGATCAACTGATCCCATATGGTTCCCCTGCCTCTCATCCTGGATGTATCCGCTGCTGTAACGCTTGCCTGTCAGAACATAGAAATAGGTCTCCCACGGTTTCAGCTTGTAATCATCGAGGTAATATTTTTGTTCGCTGCCCCATACGACCTGATGATTAAAACCTCCGTAGAACCTGAATTTCCAGGACGGTCTTCCTATCCGGCCGTACAATGACTTCTGGTGAAGATACGAAGGGAGGGAGAGTGTATCCTCCATGATGTACCTGGTCAACTGAAGATCGCCCATCCAACCGTGTGCCAGATTGCCTTTTATTGCAAACAGTTCCCCGAACCAGGGCAGAGCGTAGTAGTCAGCAATCGACACATCGATCTCGGGTATCCCCAGGTTATTCCCTGAAACGGACCATGAACCTGAGGATAATGTACTGTCACACAGACCCGTAATCTTGCGCGATCTGCCACCTTTAACCTCAAAAATGCCGATGCGGATCTTGCCATAGGCTTCGATGAGCTTAAACTCGGAATCGTGACCGAGATTCCCGCGGCCTTCCAGGGCGCCCCCCCAGTCAAAAAGCCGGCCGTTACCGGAATCGAAATCCTTTCCTGCAAAACCGACAAGACTCATGGATGCCCCGTCAAGTGGGACACTTCCGAAACGGTTGGACCTTAACCAGAAGGGGAGCACTCCTTTCGTTGAGTAACCGGCCCATCCTTCGAGGCCCGCATTATAGCTGCCTTGCTGAGCGTATGCTCCTCCTCCAAGGCAGAAAAATAAAGTAACTGCCAGAATGTTTCGGAAAATTTTCATCTTATAAGCTGTATTGGTGAATCCGCTTTGAGCTTCCCGTGATCAGGCAGACCGCATCACGAACGGTTGAAATTTCAGCAATCCGGCAGGCTAAGGTTCATAGATCATCTCCGGATTCTCGCTCAGGACATCCTGTCTTATGAACCTCAGGCTCAACAGAAGGTCTTTGGTCTCCTCAAGGCTAAGCCTGTATGTATTATGGGAATGGTACTCCTCAATCTCGGATACGGCCTCCGTGCCCTCGGTGAAGTACTTGTTGTAGTTGAGATCGCGGGTATCTGCCGGTATCCTGTAAAAATCACCCATATCCTCAGCCTTGACCATCTCCTCGCGGTTCACGAGGGTCTCGAAGAGCTTCTCACCGTGTCTTGATCCGATGACCTTTATCTCGGACGAAGAATGATACAGTTCCTTTATAGCCCGTGACAGTGTCTCAATGGTTGTGGCGGGTGATTTCTTGACGAAGATGTCACCGTTTTCACCGTGCTCAAATGCGAACAGTACGAGATCAACCGCGCTTTCGAGACTCATCATGAAGCGTGTCATGTTCGGATCGGTCACGGTAATAGGCTGATTGTGTTTCATCTGATTGACAAACAGCGGAATCACAGATCCGCGGGAGGCCATCACATTGCCGTATCTGGTACCGCAGAAGACAGTGCCGCTGCCGTTGAGATTGCGCGACTTTGCAACCATCACCTTCTCGCTCAGCGCCTTGGTCATGCCCATTGCATTGATCGGGTAAACAGCCTTGTCGGTACTCAGCACTATCACTCTCTTTACACGGTGAAACTCCGCCGAATCAAGAACATTCTCACATCCCAGGACATTTGTCCTGACTGCCTCGGCCGGGAAAAACTCGCACGAAGGGACTTGCTTCAGGGCTGCTGCGTGAAAGACATAATCGGCACCCTTCATCGCCGTGTCGATACTCCTTCTGTCGCGTACATCCCCGATGAAATATTTAATCTTCGGATTCTTGTAGAACTGCCGCATGTCATCCTGCTTCTTCTCGTCGCGACTAAAAATCCTTATCTCCCTGATATCAGTATCAATAAATCTTCTCAGCACAGCATTGCCAAACGAACCGGTTCCTCCGGTTATCAGTAAACATTTTCCCTTGAAAGCCATTCTTTAATTTGTACAGTTTTGTAAAGTCTAAACGGAGGCAGTCAGATTAAATTATTTGAATTAGTCAAGACTTAATCTGACAGTTAGGGATTAAACTATATTT
>DAIOVL010000025.1:0-42810 GCA_036759025.1 Bacteroidales bacterium | reverse complement strand
TTTAAAGAACGCAATTTATTAACAATCAAGAAATTATCTGTTTATAAGGATCAACGAATTAGTTTTAGGTTTTAAGTTAACCTGTCAAAGTTATCTGTTTTTTCAGAAAAACAAAATATCCTGAAAATTTTTTTAATCTGACCGGACAATCAACAGATTAAGGGATTTTTGTTAAATATAAAGTCATCAGAATATAAGGCAATAAATATTACATATTATATACCTAAAAATTTTACTGATAATGTATATTTTAGATCTTTGGGTTACTATTTCTTCAGAAGTTGGTTTGCGGCAATGCAGAGTTCCCTGTAGATTTTCTCACCCAGAGCACGTATGAGCGGTTCCTTCAGAAACTCATAAACATGCATACCTTCTTTATTACCTCTTTTGACCGCTCCGGAGCAAATGGCAAGCTGCTGGTAGTTTACAGCAGTAAAATCAGAATATTTTTTTATCCTGACCGGGAAGAGATGACAGGAAAGAGGTTTCCGGAAGGAAATCTTTCCTTCTTCCCTGGCTTTTTCAATTGCGCATTTATATACAGGTCCTTCAAAATATGTATATGCACATTCCTCATTGCTGATCAGAGGTGTAACCCTGTCATTTTCAAAATCTGTAATACTTGTACCCTGTTCTTCAACCGCCCTGATGCCCTCACTCCTCATGAAAGTTTTCACAAAGGGCCAGATTTCATCGAGGATCATAACTTCTTCTTCGGTTAAGGGAGCCCCAGAATCACCGTACCTGCAGCAACTTCCGTGGCAGGCATCAAGATCACAAATGAACTTTTTCTCAATTACGTCGAGGCTGAATATTATGTTGTCGATCCGGATCATATATTTTTCTTACACCCCCCATCCCCCAGGGGTTAAAACCCATTACAAATTTTTATTCTGAGTGGGGTAGCCCCCCATTCAGTGGGGGCAAGATAATTACCCCTTCAGGGGGGGCGGTCAAACCAGAACCTTCCCGGTCATCTCCTCCGGAACCGGTATCCCCATCATTGTCAGAATAGTGGGAGCCACATCAGCGAGGATCCCGTCACTGATTTTTGAAAAACGTTCGCTCACCAGGATGCACGGAACCGGGTTCAGCGAGTGAGCTGTATTTGGCGAACCGTCGGGATTGACAGCATTATCGGCATTCCCGTGATCGGCGATTATCAGAACCTCATATCCTTTTTCACGCGCAGTCTTAACAACGGCACCGGCACATTCATCGACAGTTACAACGGCTTTTTTTATAGCTTCATAAACACCTGTATGTCCCACCATATCACCATTGGCAAAATTGAGACAGATAAAATCATATTTGTCCTTTTCTATTTCCGTGATGACAGCATCTTTAACCTGATAAGCGCTCATCTCGGGCTGGAGATCGTATGTTGCCACCTTTGGAGAGGGAACCAGTATCCTGTCTTCATTTTCAAAAACTTCCTCTCTGCCTCCCGAGAAGAAGAATGTAACATGAGCATATTTTTCAGTCTCAGCGATCCTTAGCTGCTTCTTTCCCGCCTCTGCCAATACCTCACCTATAGTCCTGCCGGCATTGTCTTTTGGATATATAACATTAAGCCCTTTAAATGTCGCATCATACGGCGTCATGGTACAATAGTGAAGTGGAACGGTTTTCATTCCGTATTCCGGCATATCCTTCTGAGTCAGCACTATGGTAAGTTCCCTGGCCCTGTCGTTCCTGAAATTGAAAAAGATCACAACATCTCCTTCCTTTACTGTGCCTACAGGATTTCCATCAGCGTCGACGATCACAACAGGTTTCATGAATTCATCGGTGACACCCTCATCGTATGATCTCTGCATCGCTTCAAGGATATCCCCTGAAGGTGCACCTTTACCGTGTACAATGAGATCATAAGCTTCCTTTATCCTTTCCCACCTTTTATCCCGGTCCATGGCATAGTAACGACCTACAAAAGAAGCAATTCGTCCGTTTGAATTTTTCAAATGGTCAAGGAGGTTCTTCATATAACCTTTCCCGCTTCTCGGGTCGGTGTCGCGGCCGTCGCCGAAACCATGGATAAATACATCCTTTAATCCGTAATCCAAGGTCATATCGCACAGGTGATACAGATGCCTGTCCAGAGAATGAACTCCTCCGTCAGAAAGGAGCCCGAAAAAATGAACCTGTTTGCTGTTATCGCGGGCGTATGAAAAAGCCTCAGTGAGCACTGTGTTCTTTTTTATATCTCCGCTTTCACACTCCTTATTTATTTTAACGAGGTCCTGGTATATAATTCTTCCTGCTCCGATATTCAGATGTCCTACCTCTGAATTCCCCATCTGCCCGTCAGGAAGTCCTACATCTTCTCCGCAGGCTGATAGTTGCGAACCAGGATATTTTTTTTTCAGGGCAGTTAAATTCGGAGTTGGCACTGAGCTTATTACATCCGATGCTGATCCGTCCCCGATACCCCAGCCGTCGAGGATCATAAGTAAGGTCTTATTATCTTTCATAATGTATATGGAATATCATATTAAACAATTTCATAACAAACCTGTCCGGGAAAAAAGAACAGGGGGCAAATTTAGAGAAAAATTTGCACTGAAACGTTATTATGATTTTTGCGAAGCAGGTGGCCCTCGTTACTATGTCCGCCCGAATAACTAATTACCAGTCACCACAAGTTTCCTCGATCCTGTTCCTGATCCATTCGCTGAAACCCGAACCAGGTAGATACCCTGAGTCAGTCCGGGATTTTCGATCGTGAATACTGTGCTTCCGGCACCTGCGATGTATTCTGAGACAACAGCACCCTGCAGGTTGTGGATTCTTACGACAGCATCTTTTGTCAGAGGCTCTCTGAAATCTATTGTTATTTTATTCACAGCCGGATTAGGGTACAGGGCGAATCTAAGTGTGCCCGGATGAACCACATCTGAGATGCCCGTTCCAATTTCTATATCGCGTACCGAAGAAGCCTGATAGACAATACGGGTTACATTATTCTGGAGAAAAGCAATCACCTCAATCATAGAGTTATCTCTTATATTCTCAATCATCCATGATTGAGGCTGAATTACAAATGTCTCATCCTTTGTCCATTCTTTCTTCATGTCAGTACCTCCTGCGTCGGGAATCATCTTCCTGAAGACATTCCAGAAAATATTTTCACCTTCAGCACCGGTGTATTCTTTATTTTCCTTTTCGGTAACTGCAATATAGAGCGTCATGTTCTCTGCCGACAAGTTATCCAGGGCCCTGATCTCTCCTCCGGCAGTCAGAACACCTTCGGTAACTTCTGCCGTAAGATTTATGTCAAACTTTGTATTCATGAGGCTTCTCCTCACGACCTGGTTGGCATCGATCTTTGAGAGACTGTAATCGTAAAGGCTTGCAAAGTTATCCCTGTCACTACCTCCATCGAGAAATGAATAGGGTACCCGTGAGAGGCCGTAATAAAGCATTCTGCCGCCTGCATCGCCCTGGTTGTCTGAGTAAAAAGGATCAGGACCGGGGAAATTTGTATGATACTGGATATATATCACATCATCGCTGTTGTATTTATATACCGTATCAACCATTGCAGTTGCCTCACTTCCGGCAGTACTGGTCATATTGGTAAAATGTTCCAGAAGTACATTCCTCGATCTCGGTCCTATCCGGATATCGTCGAATGCTATCCCGTCGTATCCTGTTGTTGTGCCATCCGATCCGTATGCAATCCTGAATTTAACATCTTTCTTTCCTCCAAGTTCATCGAGCTTGTGACGGGAATTCACGAATGAAGTATCGGGATCAGCATTGGGGTCGGTTGTCCATCCTATCTGTTCTCCTCCCGGCCTTCCCTTAATAAGTGCAGAATTATACCATCTGATCCCGTCGTACAGAGTGCCTACATACTCCCAGCCGGGGGCATCTCCGATCTTATACTGCAGGGCTGCACCCTGACGGTCTTTTTCCAGCGATTTCCATGTGTTCAGTGAAATCATTGGCCGCTCAATTTCCGTAAAATCGAAACAGGGTGAAATAACCGATGACGATTCAAAAACCGTAGTATCGGTTCTGAAGCCTGTGAACCATGCATTTATCCCTGAGGAAGCTCTGTTTATCTGCTGACGGTCAGGTGTTCCGAATTTCCAGTTGTTAATCGTTTCATAACCCGGCACCCAGTGACTGTTCCCATTTTCAAAATCCTCAAAATAATCGTCGTCAGACAGACTGATGGTAGGTCTGATATATACTTCCCTGTAGATGGAGTCGCCGCAGCCTGCATATCCTGTTGTGACGATATAAAGAACAGGCAGATAGCCTTCCGATTTCTGGGGATAAACAGGATTCCGGACTGTTCTGAGTGAGTCTCCGTCAAAAAAATTCCAGCTTCTGGATGTTATGAGTGAGGTTGTAACGGTGGCATCAAAAAGATATATCGATGAGTCGGGGTGAAAACACTCATTTTTCCATGTGAAATCAGCTATCGGTTTAACACCTATATCGAAAGTGGCTTCCCTCCTTACAGAACAATCATTGATCGTTGCTGCAGTAAGATAGATTTTATGAAATCCACCCGATCTGTAAAGGAATGAAGCTTCTCTTGCCGTGTCAGTTGTGATCAGTCCTGCTTCACTGAATTCCCACAGCCAGCTTTTTACAGGATCGGCGGATGTAGTGTTATTTATCATCTTTGTTGTATCGGAGTTAACATCCGTAATGCAGTAATCCTCAGGCACAAATGAAACCTTCGGTACCGGGAATACTGTCAGCGGAACCACATCCTCAACAAAACATCCCAAAGCAGAGGTCACTCTGTATGTAACGACTGTATTTCCATATCCTCCCGGTATAAGTGATACATCCAGCTTTCCGCTGCTGGTAACCGGGCCGGAAAAGATACCTCCGTCACGTGAGGTATAAAGCTGAAATGGTTCAACATTTCCACAGAAACTTGTGTCAGCACTAAGATTTTTTATTTTAACCTCCCCAATGTGATCAACAGTAAATTTCTGGTTAATAGTTTGTGTTGATCCAAGCAGATCTCTGCATGAATATGTCATTGTATATCCCACTCCGGCGTCAAATGAATCCGGATTGAACTCTGCGGTAAAATCATTCAGCATGGTAACAGGCACGGGCGCACCTGAGGGACCGGTAATGGAAAAGGTACAGTCTGTGGCTCCTGCAGGAACATTATTGACAGTAACGATATCCGTTCCCGTATTATCACAATAAAATGCCTGCAGTCCTGAGAAAGTCATCACAACGGGCCTTACCCAGACCTTTTTCCAAGTGGTCTGGGTACATTGAATTGAGTCATAATGCACCAGGAGGATATATGATAGTGAATAAGGATCGTCAGATGGAGTAAGATTTGCAGGATAGAAGAAATTGCCGCTGACACTCTGCCCCGGACCGAAGAAACCTCCTCCTCCATAATTGGCCGCCAGCATTTCAGGAGGATCGGTCACACTGAAATTATCTCTCAGGGGAAGAGTGAACAATGCCATAGGAGAACTAAAAGCAGTATCGCCTTTTTCCCCCGGTCTGTTCTGCGGGATGACAGCAAACCGGATATTTTTACCGATGTCTGTTTCCTTCAGGGTGTACCTGGCATACTTGTAGGATGTATTGTACGTACCTGTTTCGGCAACTACACCATCTACGTACCAGATATACTGTGAGTTTTTTTCCGGCTGGCTATTTGTATAAAGGTAGCGGCCTTTAAGCTGATAATCCTTAACCATATAGCCGTCGATACAGAGCTGTGACGCAAGGGGAGGCGAAGAAGCAGGATCGGTAACCGGTCCGTAGGGGCTGCTTGCGACCTCATCGCCTGTTACCGGGTTCCCGGCACCCTCCGTTACAGGTATTACGCTGAAAACCAGTTCCTCTCCCACATCATCATAGCCGGGTACATAAACCTGTGATGATGCTCCCTGAATCAATGTACCTCCCCTGTACCATCTGAACTGAGTATCCCCTTGAACATCTGCCGGATCATCATCATGCCATTCGTAATGACCGGTTAAAGGCTGGTTTACAAATCCTGTTCCCGTAATATAAACATTGGTTGCATAGGGAGCGGAGTTTGCCGGACCGTATTGATCAGAGAAATATTCCGTGAATGAATCTGTTCCGGTGGCTGATTTTGGAACAACTCCAAATCTGAAGTACATTCTCTGGTCTCCCGTAGTAATCTTGTAACTTATTCCCGTTCCTGCCTCACTCCAGGAACCTGATGAAAGAAGTTTCCTGTACCATTTCAGCAAAGAGCCGGATTCTATATCTCCTTCATAATCTGAATAAGTATAATGACCTGTCAGAACATCTCCGACATTCAGAGTACCGGTTATTGCCGTTACATCTGCTACCGGAGCAGCATTAGGACCAACCTCATAGAATAGTGGAGTAAATACTGCCTCCCCTGATTCTCCGTGTGAATCGACGGGGATCACACGAAATCCTATGTAGCGGCCGGCATCAGAATCCCTGACCTTGTAAGATCTTTCGGTTGCCAGCGCAATTACCGCTGAATCACTTCCATCCTGAGCGGGCGATGTAAACCATTGAATTCCGGTATCTCCCTCCTCATCTCCGTCAGCATCATAGTAAACATATGACGCCCATATTGTCAATCCCGGTCTTATCTCACCGATAACAGCCGGAGAAGAAGCCACAGGTGCTGTATTCTGGCCTTCGAGTTCTGAGGTAATCAAAAAACCGGAAAACAATAACAAAACACCTCCTGCCCTCGTGAAAATATGTCTTTTTAAGTTCATGATGAACATATTATTACCTGGTCCTCCTAAAATCTGAATTTAAAAAAGCTGATCATTGAATTGGTCTCATTTGTGTTCATTCCTGTACCGACAACATAAAGGTCGCCGGTGCAGACCGCGTCAAATGCTACCTGCGATCCGCTGCTGCCAAATATCACTTCCTTCCCTGGTGATAAATTTCCCCACTCATCTATCACAAAAAACAGCTTGTCGGCAGAAGAAGCAACTACCTGTTTTCCGGCTGCAACAAAATAATTGTTACCGTAGCGTGCCAGTGCATTCACTGACCAGCTTGAAATGCCGGAATATGGCACCGGGTAATAAACAGTATCGTAAATATCGAATGGCACCCTTGCAAAATAAGGTCTTTGAAACTCTGATTCAGAACCTGTTGTTCCCGCAATGAGATAACCGTCATCGAGCACTTCCAGGTCGGAAACATATTCATCGGCAGCGCTGTTGAGGATAACCGGCCTGGTAATATTTGCCACATCATTTACACGCATCAGAAAGGCGTCATTTTTCCGTCCTTTGTTGGCATGCCTGTCAGTGGTACCCGCCAGCACATAACCGCCGGATCTGTCTTTCCTGAGGGCAACACCCCTGTCATTCCATGGGTAGCCCCATTGTTTGGCTTCAATTGTTTCAAGATTGCTGTTTAGCCTGACCAGGAGAATGTCGAGATATCCTGCATAGTTAAAAACAGAATCGGCAGGGTTTCCGGGATCAGGAAGTGTTGCAGCATCGGTGGTTCCCAGAAGCAGGAATCCGCCTGCTGATGGAACCAGATCAGTACAGGTCTGATTATCATCAAGCTCAATAACAACCTCCTTCACAACAACGCCGCTTGCATTCAGCATGGCCAGGTAAATATCCGTTTCTGAGAAAACAGAATCAATTACATGACCTGCACAAATCAATAAGTTATCTTTCACCACAATAACCTTTGATCCGCTTCCGGCAAATTCATTGCCCAGGTATTTCTTCCAGATCATATTGCCTTCAAAATCCGTTTTCAGTATCCCCGGTTTCGGTTCAGAACCCGTTATATAGCCGTCTTTACGCCATACTTCCGTCATCTGGCCGCATATATAGTATCCGTCTGATGCCCTGGCTATGCTGTAACCTGTATCGTCCCTGACATCGCCATAAAATTTTATTATCTCCCTGTTTTCGTCAGTTGACTCGCATGAAGAAATAAAGATGGTTATCACGACAAGAAACCTGAAGTAGTGTTTTATCATTTCGCCTGTTTCCTTTTTTCAGGTTTATAAAAAATATGTGTATATCCGAGAGTGAAATTTACATTATTGAGTCTGAAATCATCATCACTGAAGGAATATTTGCAGGCAAGCTCCCTTGATTCACTGCTTCCGGTATACACAGTCTGGTTTCTCAGTCCGGTTTCAAGTCTCGATTCAAAGCTGATGTAACCTCCCGGGGTCTTATATTTAATGCCTGCTCCGGCTACAAGAAAAAAATCGGAAAAGATCCTCGATCCGGATACATCAAGGTCAGCTCCTGAAACTATTATCCTGTTGTTGCTGTCGGTGCCTGTTGTGACCGCTTTTGCGACAACTTTCAGATTCAGAGCAGCACCCGCCCCTGCCCTGACGAAAGCAGTAAAATTCCTGCCGTATTTTGCTATGGGGAATATTGCAGTAACAGGTATTTCAAGTCTTTCACTCCTCTCGGTGTAAACGGTTTCAAATCCCAGGAACTTTTCCCTGTTGGTGAACTTTGTCTGAAGCCATGCAGCTTCAACACAGGCATCCAGTTTCCCTGTTACCGGTATCTTTAGTTCCAGTGAAGTGAAAAGATTGAGGAATTCAGTTGAATATGAGCTTGATTCAGTTTCGGGTGAAATATAATTTTCATCAACGAATGTCAGAAAAGGGATATTGGTGCCTATATGAAATCCAAGTTTAAACAAAGGTTTTACAATGAAACTGTTATAAAGAGAAGCAAATGACTGATGATCTGTCTGGCTTAACTGGTATTCAGGATATTTTTTCAGAAACGACAGCATGACAGAATCAGCTCGATCATACTCATCCTCAAGAAGATGAGATTGTATCAGAAGCTTATAGGCTTCAATTTGTTCCTCTCGTCTGAATCCTGACCGCATGCACCCGGCAAGAATTAACGGGACTTTCTCCACCTGTCCCCGATCGAAGAGTAATTGAGCTGTCCTGAGATTTTCGGCACAGTTATCACTCTCCTGGGAGTACGTCTTTAAAGGGCAGAAAATAATAATCAGTAGAAAAATCAGTGCAGGACGAAACGTAGCGGTTATATTTTTTAATTGGTCTGTCACTTCACAACATTTATTTTTATGTTAAGGTCTTTACCTTCGCAGGTTTTCTCCGGCGGCAGATCTCTTGCAACATAGGTATTCCACTCTTCAGGTGTCATGTTCCTGGTCAGCTGGTCACACATATCCTTAGCCAGAAGGTCAGCGTTTGTCGGACGAACAACAAGATTTTGTCCGGGCTGATAGGTCCCCGATACTATCAGCTGTCCGTCGGAGCTGAACTGAACAACGAGAACGAATCCGGCATCCACATCGGTAAAGGTCAGGGGTGGTTCGGTCAGATCGTCGGTGTTATTGTAAATCTTAAGCGAATTATCGCGGCTGGCAGTCGCCATCTGACCCAGAACAGGGTTGAACTGGATGTCGGTAACCTGTGCATTATGAGCTTTAACCTCACCTATCTTTTTCCTGGTATCGATATCCCAGAGTTCTACATTACCTTGTACATCCCCAATTGCCAGGGTGTTCTCTTCGGGTTTAAACCGTAAAGTACGGATATCTTTCAGCATGGTAGGCAGCCTGAATTTATCAGTTGATGATTCTGGATTCCACAGAATGACATTACCTTCGGGATTAAGGCCCGCCAGGTATTGTCCGCGGGTTGATATGTCTATCGCGGTAATCAGCCCTGCGCCTGAACCTATGTCGGTGCTTGTCCGTGTTGCAAGATCCCATTTAAGTACTTTTCCGTCAAGAGCTGCCGAATAGAGGTATTTGCCGTCGAATGAGAAGATCAGTGATCTGATATTGCCATTATGCCCTGAAAGTGTATATTGCATGTCATTACCTTTCAGGGGAATCATTCTGATGGATGCTTTATCGCTTCCGGCAGCAAGCCAGGATGCATCAGGACTGATGGCAAGCACTTCTATTATTTCGGTTCCTTCATAAATAACCTGGTATGTCTGTCCGTTGCCGTCGAGGGACCATTTCTTGATCTGACGGTCATCACCGGAAGTATATATTTCACGTTTCCCGGGAACAAAGGCAATGCTCTTAATTCCGTCGTGTCTGAAGGTTTTGTAGTTTACATTGCCATACTGCCTTGCCACATCATAAAGACCGGCATATATATCTGCATCATTCGGAAGACCTCCGTTTCTTTTATTGAACAGGTAAGCCTGGTAGGCAAGGAGTGTCTGAAGGTCTTTTTGTCCGCTTACCTGTAATGACTTCACCGACATCGATTTGCCTATGGAGAGGATCCTGAGCCTTCGTGCAAGGTTTCTCTCGCGTGTTGCCCTGGCAGCGTTAGTATCAGCTCTTTCCCGTGCCTGCCGGGCTGAATCGGACTGTTCTCTGGCTATCTTTTCCTGTAACCTGGCGATCTCAGCATTCCGTTCTGCTCTTAGCTGTTCCTGCAATGCTTTATCGCGCTGTAGCTGTGCTTCCTCAGCGTTACGGATAGCCTGTTCGGCACTTCTGTCGGCCCTGACTCTTGCCTGGGTAGCCGAGTCTGACTGGATAAGTGCCAGTTGTTCCTGTCTGATGGCTTCGGCGGCATTTCTGTCGGCAAGGATCTTCTGCCTGTCGGCTGCTATTTTCTGGACGAAGGCAAAGAGCATGAAGCCTACCGATATAATTGCAGCGGCACCAAGAATTCCGGCAACGATCTTTGTTCTGCGGATCTGCCTTCTCTGCAGGCGCATCTTGCTTTCCTCTTCATCGAGATATGCTTTTTCGCTTGTGCGAAGGTAAACCATTGCCCTTTCGAAGGCAGGATCATATCTCTGGGCCCACGTCAGAGTAGGTTTTTGCTGCTCTCTCCAGTTAAGTGCCAGTTGCAGATCGGGAGGCCTCAGCAATCCTGTTTTTCCCTGCTGGTACATTGCTGAAGCCTCGGAAAGCCGGAGATACATCTGCACGGCCGCCGACTCATTATCGACCCAGTCTCTCAGCCTGTCCCAGAGTCTCATCAGGCTCTCGTGCGACAGGTCGATGATAGAATCATCAGTCAGAGGGACTTCCTGCCGCGGTGTTATAAACGATCTGGAAGGAATTCTGAACTTTTCGATTACGGTAAAAAGTTCCTTTGATGTGCATCCTGTAACCGAAATGATGTTTTTTACACTCGTGGGGCGACGAACGCCCTTGTTATCAGATCCCTTTTCAGTTATAGTACGGAACATCTTACTGCACAATTCCCTGCCTTTCTGATCGAGTTCCTCAAAGGCTTCATTTGCGTGCCTCGACATTGCCTCGCTCATCGTACCCACAGAGTCGTAATCCTTTATCCCTATAGGTCTTTCTTTTTCGTCAAGTTCCTGCCAGTATGTCCATGTTCTCATCAGGGCATGCTGCAAAACCGGAAGCTGGTCGGTTCTGTCGCCAATTTCATCAAGTATCTTTTCGACCAGTTCGTTGTTTATTGATGCACCCGCGTAATTTACGGGACCTTCAATTGCTTCCCTGTAATTGGCCCTTCCCATGTGGGGGACAAGATAATTGCTGTTGTTAATCAGTTGAGTAAGACCCTGGTAATGTGCACATTCCCCAACGAAATCGGATCGCATGGTTACCAGGGTATATATTTTCCCGTCAGCATCCGTTACGGCACTGACCAGTTTGGTAACAAATTCGTCGACATGCATTTTTCTCTTTTCCCCCGGGCTGGCAGCACCGTATCTGAAAAGTTCCTCGAACTGGTCGACGACAAGAAGCACCCTTTCACCTTCAGAAGAAAGATATTTTGCAACGGAGCCTTTTATCCCGTCGGCATTAAGGTGCATATCTACCATAATATCATCGGCACCCGTTTTGTGAAGGCCTCTTCCTTTTAAATTATCGGCAATAGCCTCTCCAAGATTTCCGAAAGGATCATTGCCAGGCCTGAATTTTATTATTCTCCATGTTTCACCTTCAGAAGAAGCTCTTATTCTTATCTGTGGAAGGACCCCGCAATAGATCAGTGATGATTTCCCGGTTCCGGAAGCCCCGATAACGGTAACAAAGCGGTTTTCGATTAGCTTGTCCAGAACTTCAAGACTCTCTTTTTTCCTCCCGAAAAAAAGTTCGCTCTCTTCCTCGGCAAAAGGCCTTAGCCCGGGGAACGGATTGAATTTCAGGCTATCTTTCCTTGATCCCATATTGTAAAAATTATATTCTAATCCCAATCACGAGAATATCATCAATCTGTTCATTATCGCCCTTCCATGCTGCAAGTCTTTTCATCAGTATCTCTTTCTGTATCTCCATAGGTTTGGTACTGATCTCAACAAGCAGGTCTTCAAATCTTCTGCTCATGAACTTCTTATTTTCCGGACCGCCGAACTGGTCGGCATAGCCGTCGGAAAACATATATATGCAATCATCTTTCTCCAGTTCGAAACTGTTACCGGTAAATCCTTTCTGACCCTGTCCTTCGTACATTCCTATCGGGAACCTGTCGGCTTTATATTTTATCAGCTGGCCCGTCCTCACAAGACAGAGCGGGTTGTTGGCACCTGCATATTCCGCCTTCAGTCCCGGAACGTCAAGAACGCAGAGCGCCATATCCATACCATCCTTTATGGCAGTATCACTGCTGCCTTCGTTGAGGGTGGAAATTATTCCCCTGTTGAGTTCATCAAGGATGAGGTTTGCCGACCTTATCTTTTGCACCGAAACAGCATGGTTGAGCTGGTTAAAACCAACCACCGACATCAGGGCACCGGGGACGCCGTGGCCTGTACAATCAACGGCAGCAACCATAGTAAGTCCACCTGCTTCATGAACCCAGTAAAAATCACCGCTTACGATATCCTTTGGAAGGTAAAGAACAAAATAGTTCTTCAGGTGGGCGCTTATCAGGCTGAATGAGGGAAGTATCGCATTTTGTATTCTCCGGGCATAATGAATACTGTCAGTTATATGCTTCTTCTGTTCTTCAATCTCGGTTTTCTGACTTTCGACCTGAGCGGTCCTTTCCTTAACCTTTTCTTCAAGCTCAAAATAGTAACTTTCGAGCCGGGCTATCATCATATTGAATTTTTCAGTGAGCAGTGTTATTTCATTATTACCGGTCACCTCTGCCCGCTCGCGCAGGTCCCCGTTCATAATACGGTCCACATTATCAACAAGCTTACGTACCGGCAGGGTCAACACCCTTGTTTTTCTGTATATAAGATATGCCACAAAAAACAGTGTCAATCCGAATATGACGATAAAACGAAGAGCCTCCTTTCTGAAAAGGTACTTTCTGCTGCTTACATCAGAAATTATCCTGATAACAGAACCCTTGTACAGTCCTGATTCCGATCTTTCGTGGTATATATACTGATACTGAAGCCATTTCCCGTCCTCTTTCTCCGTAATTATGGTATCCCTGCCTGAAAAAGCTGCCATCAGCACAGAATCATGAGCCGGAACCTCAAGAAAATCCCTGTTCATTGAGAAGGGTTTGTCGGCAAAAAGAAACAATTCGACATCAACAATATCCTGGGATTCATTTTTGATCTCTTTTTTAGTCTCCTCAATATTGCTGATTATCTCGTCGGCCTTTGCTGAATAGGCACCCAGTTCAACAATATATTTGTTGTCCTTTGTGGGCTGATAAGTATATTTTTTAGGCCGTTTAGTCCTTCCTTCGATTGTAAAAAGCTCAGCTACAAAGACATCTTTTCTGAATATGTCGAGAAGATAATTACGGAAATTCTCCCCGTAATTATAAAGATTTACGCCGTAATCGGCACGGAAAGTTGAATTTACAATGATCCCATCGCGACGGATTATATATATATCCTCATTCAGGGAATCCATCCCTATCTTTCCTGCAATATCCCTCAGATAAAGTGTTTCTATGTTATCGGTATTCCTGAAATATTCATTTACCAGAGTACCGCTGAAATTTTTAAGCCTTCTTTCAACATCCTCATCAATAAGTCTGAAGGCAAGGTCCTGGAATTTCAGTATTCTTGTGATCTCATTGGAGAGCAGCTGGTTCCTCTCTTCCGTCTGCTTTATAATAATGGCTCTTGTACGATAAAAATTAAAAACAGCGAGGATCAGCAATGCCAGAAGCGTCGGTAAAACTATATTGAATACCAGTTGTCTGAAAATAGTCGTCGTTTTTGCTGTTGCCATCCTGATCCTGTCAATTATTCATTTTTTCAATATAATTCAGGATCGAACCTGCACTTTCAGGGAAGCGGCTGCTGAATTCAGCGACAGCTTTTAATGAAAGAATATAATATTTGCCTGTACTTCTTTCATCCTCATTTTTCAGGAAGTCAGCGGCGTCTTCATAAATTATCCTGACATCGGATCCATTGGCAGGCCAGATGATAAATCCTCCCGATTCAGGAAGAAGATCTTCCGTGAGGGAGTTCCCGTAAACCATGGATAAGGCAGGGTAAATAAGCTTCTCTCTGTCCTTTTCACCAAGCTGTGACGACAGAAATTCCACCTTCTCATATACCAGGGCTTCGGGAGGAATAGTTCCCTCAGCTATCATGGTCAGATGCTGTCTGTCGGCAAGAGGTAACCTGCCGGCTGCCCCGGTAAAAAGATCCCTGTCTGACCTTTTAATTATACCTGTTGCCTCTTCTCTCAGAATAAGCCAGGGGCTGAAGAGAAGCGCCACAATTGATTCACATGTATTCTCCCCCTGCAATTCCTTCATGCCTCTCAGAGCCTTTGCCCTTATCCATATACCCAGAAGATTCATATCGCGGTTTAAAATATCTTCGATAAGAACTTCAGGTTCAGGTATCTCAGCAGGGAAGAACTGATAAAGCTGTTTTATCCTTTCTTCATCGGAGATCATATCGAACAAAGGAATTAATTTCGGTTTGATCTGATCGTCGAAAATCATGTCTGCCATTTCGAGAGCGTAATTAACGCTTTCAAGTGTGGCTGCTTCCAGGTTCTCCCTTATTTTCCCGACAGAACCGGCATCATAAGTAACTGACAATGTGCTGAACAGGAAATCGTTCCATCTTTTCATCTCAAAATCAAGGGATTCACACAGTTCAGTATCATGGATTTTTTTCAGTACGATTGCAGCGGTCAGGTTCCAGGTCATGATACCGATAGTATCAGAAATGAGCTGGTTTAAACGGTCTCTTTCCTCTGCCGAAGGTGAAAACCTGCATTTTTCAAGTTCTCTGAGTGCTGTTTCCCTGACCTGCCTCGATTTTGACCATAGCATCGAAAATAGATAACTCAGGTTTGTGCTTTCGCATCCCCTTCCTATAAGTCTGACAACCCTCATGGTAACCTCTGCATTGCCTGATGATGAAAGAGAAAACCTTCTCAGCTCTTCAAAGGCATCTTCGCCGAAGCTTTCCAGAACTACTGCAGCCTGATCTTCGAGTTCCGGAACCTGCAGAAACAGGCATACCTCAGGGATCATGTCCCTGACTCCGAACTTACCTATCATATAGAGCCCGAGCCGTCTTGACAAAGTCGATTTATCCCTCAGAAGCCTTAGTATTTCAGTTACCTGTGGCATCCTCGAACCGTATAGAAGCATCTTTGCCGTAAACATTTTGTCTTTTACCACGGCATCCCCGGTAACGAATAAATCGAGACTTTCAGCAATTGTAGAGCACTTTTCACGTATTTCCTTGTCGATTGAAGTGTTGGCGGCGATCCTGTGGAGGGCCGGTAGCAGGTTTATATCATTTTCCGACTCTGCTGCTTCAGCAAGAATCTGATAGTAGCATGCCGGTTTACCCTCAAGCATCCCGGTATTACCTGAGATAAGGGAGAAATAATCATTTCTCAATTCCTTCGCTGCAATAAATCTGCTTTTAAAATTTTTATCTATTCCGGTCTCATCAACCGACTCCCGGGGTCTGTCTTTGACAGCATCGAGAGCTTTCCTTATCGAGTCCCTGTATCCGTTATAAAGTTTATACGCCACAATAAGCCATAATCCTGAGATAAGAACCAGAACAAGTGAGAAATGGATCAGCCTGAAGAAGCTTATCAATCCAAGTCCTGCCAGAATGAGGCCTGCCGTTAATGCAGCTATCTCATTCACTGTTCCGTCCATCGCAGACTGAATATCATAACGGCGTTCTTCATCTACGGTCTGGTAAACGACTTTCATTGAAGGAGACTCGAGTGAATCTTTGAGAGATTTTGAGAAAAGCCTGCTCATTGCCAGAAGCATAAAGAAGAACATGAATCCCGGTGCTGCCGGCGTATACCCACTTAACAGACCTGTCAGGGCTGCAACGAGAGTAAAGGCTCCGATAAGTACCGGAGATATAAGAAGGCATATTCGCAAACCGTAATTACGGATGAGGTACGAAAATGCAAGAAGCTTGATCAGAAGGGTGAAGATCATCATGCTGCCTGTGAAGAAACCCAGGAACCTTGCCATATCTTCCTCTGCGGGATATTGCTCACGGGTGACTGCCATGAATGAATACTGGACAAAAAATGCTGTCATTACCGAAAGAACGACAAACAGGGCCATCATAAGCAGATAGGGGTCCCGTCCTATAATCTTCAGGACAGAATTTTTTTCTTCCCGTGTGTTTTGTAATTCAACACCCTGCGTCTTATTATGGTTCAGTGTAAAGCGTGTGACAGTCAAACCCTGCATAATTGATGCAGCCAATGCTCCTCCCGCACTTATCACGATAATGAAATCAGGGTTAACGCCCAGTCCAAGAAGAAGAGGTATCGCATATGAAATCACTATTATACCGGCAATAAGACCTGCATCCACAAGTCCGAAGAGCCTTTTACCCTGGCGGAGAGAAAAAAGCCTTCCGGCTGTTCCCCAGAAACTCAGAAGAGCAAGGATATTCAAAGGACCCAGCATAATGAACAGAAGCCAGATAACCCATCTGGCAGATGTTGTGGTCATCAGTATCCACAAAACGAATGTTACTATTGTAATAAAAGCCAGGTTAAGAACAGAAAAAAAAGAGAAACGCGATCTTTTCTGCAAATAGGTAAAAAGAAAAGTGAGGATTATACCGGCAAGGCCCGACAGCACGTAGCCCCTGGCCATCATCCTTTCATCAAAAACTGACAGGAAGAAGGAATGCGCACTGATATCAAATGCCCCGACAAAGATGCCCAGAAATACTGATTGCGTGAGCAGCACAGAAACCATCGACTGTTCACCGGATTCTATGCCCAGCAATTTAAATATTCCTGCTTTCATTATCTCCCCGAATAAGCACTCTAAAATTAAGAATTAAATCTAATTTCAGATCGCTCCCTCATTTTTTTCTTGCAGTTTATGAGCCTATGAGAAGATTTATCTTTATGGCAGGCTTAACGGATATGCTGGTTATTTACTTGATTTCCTTTCAATCAAAGCACGTAAATAGTTAATATTAAGATCTTTGCCTGAGATTATTATGTCAGCCCGCTTATAATATTTTTCTCTTAATGAAAGTTTCTTACCAATAAATGAGATAAGATCATCGTTGGGAACATCTTTTAAAAGAGGCCTTTCACTTTTAGAATTTACCAGCCGGGCAGCCAGCTGCCGGGGTGTCATCCTGAGGTACACTGTTATTCCTGTGGCTGCCATGAATTCCATATTATCACTGTGACACGGTGCCCCTCCCCCGGTCGACACAACAGTTGGTTCCGTTAATTGCAGGTTCTTCAGAACGTCCGATTCAGTTTTTCTGAACACATCCTCTCCATCATGGCTGAAGATATCTGAGATGCTTTTCCCGGCCTTTTCCTCAATCTTTTTGTCGAGATCGATAAATGAACAACCCAGTGCTGAGGCAAGCTCTCTGCCGGTAGTCGATTTTCCGCTTCCCATGAAGCCAATAAGGTATATGATCTTTACAGACATTACAATTCAAGCTTCATCTGCGCAGGGTCATCATGTGTATGAGGAGGTTGTTTTGCATCCTCCCCGTCATCATGCTCCTCAGGTGATGACACCTCTGACTTCACAACGGGTTCTATCTCATTGATATTTGCAACAGTATAGTTAGTCAACCTTCTTCCCCGGGCCTTATAGCTCTTCACCCCGATGAACTCCGCGACCTCTATGATCTCATTGTCACGGTTAACGTATTTGCCTCCGAACTTAATCTCAAACCTCGGGTATTCCACTTCAGTGATGCTGACAAGTTTCGATCCGGGGTCTTCACTGATGAAACACTGGGGTTTCTCCGATTCTTCGATCATGAATCTCTTCACATAATAATATTTCTGCTGATCGTCCCAGTAAACAACAGAATAGACCTTCCCGGGTCTGAATTTCTCTATTATCAGGATATTATCCTCAAAGTGTCCGGAAAGATCGAAGCCGCTATGTCTGAAATATCCATTCCTTGTGATAACAAGGATCCTGTCATCACCACTGAATTCTCCGAGGAAGAGTCCTCTGCCGTCAACATTCAGTCTCAGTACGGCATCGTCGAACCATATTTTTCTTCCGCCGAGGGTTGAAAGTCCTTTTTCTTTAAGAGATATCCTGTGAACAGGATTTCTGGTCAGGATATTCCCCATCGACGATTTGCCCTTGATACCGATTGTTCCGAAGTCAAATTCGAATTCCAGTTTCTTCAGGCGCGGTCTGGGTTTGTGGTATACCCTCACCACTTCAGCTTCACCATTTGGGTTCACACTGAGATAGGCCACCCTGGAACCCGCTTTGCCTCGGGTAAGGTTATATTCCTTGTCGCGCGTCAGTCCGGTTATAGCGCACCTCTTGACGAGCAATGGCCCGTCTTTGCCGTCCTGGTAAACCAGGTTGAAAATTGTCCGTTCGTCATTTTTAAGGAATACCCCTGCATGAATGATGTCGGTTCCGACGAATACCTTTTCAGCCACTTTTGTGATCATGTAGGTTCCGTTCCTGCGTATGACAAGGATGTCGTCGATGTCGGAACAGTCGCAGACGAATTCATCCTTCCTCAGCGAAGTTCCGATAAATCCTTCTTTGAAATTGGCATAGAGCCTGGCATTATTGGCAACCACTTTTGCTGCCTGGATAGTATCAAAGCTCCTGATCTCAGTTTTCCTTTCCCTGCCTTTCCCGTACTTTTTCTTTATCTGCCTGAAGTAATTTATGGTGAAGGGGATGATATTGCTGAGATGATTATTGACTTCCTCGAGTTCCGACTCGATACCTTTTATATGTTCATCGGCTTTTTTCGAATCATATTTCGAGATCCTTTTTATCTTAATCTCGGTAAGCTTTATTATATCTTCGGTTGTAACTTCTCTAAGAAGTCTTTTCCTGAAAGGCTTAAGGCCTTTATCAATAGCAGACAATACTGCCTCCCAGGTTTCACACTCTTCAATGTCGCGGTATATTCTCTCCTCGATAAAGATTTTCTCGAGCGACGACATGTGCCACTCTTCCTGCAGCTCGTTCTTTCTGATTTCGAGTTCCAGCTTAAGAAGAGATACGGTTCTGTTGACAGAGTGTTTCAGAATGTCGCTGACACCAATAAAAGATGGTTTGTTGTCAACAATGACACAGGTGTTCGGAGAGATTGAGTATTCACAGTCGGTAAAGGCATAGAGGGCATCTATTGTCATGTCGGGTGATACTCCAGGCATAAGCTGTAATACGATCTCCACACGGGCTGCGGTGTTATCGTCGATTTTGCGGATCTTTATTTTTCCTTTTTCGTTTGCCTTTACTATCGATTCGATGAGTGTTGAAGTGGTTTTTCCGAAAGGTATCTCGGTTATCACCAGCTCCTTTTTATCCACTTTCTCTATTCTTGCCCTTACTTTAACCGCACCTCCACGCTGACCGTCGTTGTATCTGGAAATGTCTATCATCCCGGATGTCGGGAAATCCGGATAGATCACAAACTCTTTTCCCTGGAGGTGATCGATGGATGCATCTATCAGTTCGTTGAAATTATGAGGCAGTATCTTCGACGCAAGTCCCACTGCTATTCCTTCGACACCCATAGCCAGGAGCAGCGGAAATTTCACGGGGAGTGTCACAGGCTCCCTGTTCCTGCCATCATATGATTGTTTCCATTCTGTTGTTTTCGGGTTGAAGACGACGTCGAGGGCGAATTTTGAAAGGCGGGCTTCAATATAACGGGCGGCGGCGGCTCCGTCGCCGGTGAGTATGTTACCCCAGTTACCCTGTGTATCAACGAGAAGATCGCGTTCACCAAGCTGCACCAATGCATCACCAATTGAAGCATCGCCATGAGGGTGGAATTGCATGGTATGGCCAATGATATTGGCTACCTTGTTGAACCGGCCGTCATCCATTCTCTTCATTGAATGAAGAATACGGCGCTGCACCGGCTTAAGTCCGTCGTTTATATGTGGTACTGCACGTTCCAGAATAACGTATGAGGCATAATCGAGGAACCAGTCCTGGTACATCCCCGAAAGTGCCGTCACCGAGTGCAATGACGATGCACCCTCACCGGGAGTTTCCCACTCCGCGAAATCTCCGCCTTCCAGATCAAAATCATCAAAATTCACCATACCATCCCAGCAGTCAGCAAATTATACTTCTTCCATCACCTTATCTTCTTCCACACGCAGGTTTTCAATGATAAAGTCCTGTCGTTCAGGAGTATTCTTACCCATATAGAATTCGAGATAACCGTTTATGGTATCCTGCTTTCTCATCCTCACCGGCTCAAGTCGCATATCCTTTCCAATGAAATGTTTGAATTCGTCGGGAGATATTTCTCCCAATCCCTTGAAGCGGGTTATCTCCGGACTGGGTCCGAGAGCCTTTATGGCCTTCTCTTTTTCTTCGGGTGTATAGCAGTACCTTGTCTCCTTCTTGTTCCTCACCCTGAACAGTGGGGTCTGAAGTATATAAACATGGCCTTTTTTTACAAGATCGGGGAAAAACTGAAGGAAGAAAGTAAGTAAAAGAAGTCTGATGTGCATACCGTCAACATCCGCGTCGGTAGCTATGATGACGTTGTTATAGCGGAGGTCGCCTATTTCCTCTTCGATATTCAGTGCAGCCTGAAGCAGGTTGAACTCCTCATTTTCATATACAATCTTTTTTGTAAGCCCGAAGGTGTTGAGTGGTTTGCCGCGAAGGCTGAATACAGCCTGGGTTTCTACATCGCGCGATTTTGTTATCGAACCGCTGGCCGAATCGCCCTCGGTAATGAATATCGTCGACTCAAGTTTCCTGGGGTCATTTGTGTTGTAATGTATCCGGCAGTCTCTCAGCTTCTTGTTATGAAGGCTCACTTTTTTTGCCCTCTCCCTTGCGAGCTTCTGAATAGAGGATATTGCCTTCCTTTCCTTCTCCGATTCCTGTATCTTCTGCTGAAGGATGCGGGCTGTCTCTGAATTTTTATGAAGATAATCGTCGAGTTGTTTCTTAATGAATTCGTTTATGAAATTCCTTACCGACGGACCTCCCGGACCCATATCTTTAGATCCGAGTTTTGTTTTGGTCTGCGATTCAAATATGGGTTCTTCGACCTTAATGCTTATGGCAGCAATAATTGAGGACCTGATGTCGGAAGCATCGTATTCCTTTCTGTAGAAATCCCTGACAGTCTTTACCAGTGCTTCCCTGAAAGCTGCCAGGTGTGTGCCTCCCTGTGTTGTGTTCTGGCCGTTCACAAAGCTGTAATAATCTTCACCGTATTGCTGACCATGGGTGAAGGCCATTTCTATATCTTCACCTTTGAGATGTATCAGAGGGTATAACCCTTCCTTTCCCATATTTTCATTCAGAAGGTCGGCGAGCCCGTTTTTTGAAAAGAACTTCGTCCCGTTGAAATTTATGACCAGTCCCGAGTTGAGGTATACATAATTCCTCAGCATCGTATCAACATATTCAGAAATGTAGAAGTAGTTACCGAACATTTCCTCGTCGGGCTGGAAAATGACCTCCACACCGTTATCTTCTGTCGTTGGTTCCTGAGGATGATCCATAACGGTCAACCCATGTTCGAATTCACTGACT
Source organism: Bacteroidales bacterium (assembly GCA_036759025.1). Classification (GTDB taxonomy): domain Bacteria; phylum Bacteroidota; class Bacteroidia; order Bacteroidales; family VadinHA17; genus LD21. Next base: position 20,924 of record DAIOVL010000025.1, on the reverse strand, counting down.
TTTACCTGTCCGTCGCGGACCGACCGGATCATGAATTTCGACGACAGCGCGTTAACAGCTTTGACTCCCACTCCGTTTAGTCCTACTGATTTCTTGAAGGCCTTGGAATCATATTTCGCACCGGTGTTCATTCTCGACACTGCATCGAGCACTTTTCCGAGGGGGATGCCCCGTCCGTAATCACGCACTCTGACCTCCCTGCCGTTTATCGACACGTCGATTTTCTTACCGAAGCCCATCATGTATTCATCAACAGCATTGTCCATCACCTCCTTCAGCAGAACGTAAATACCGTCATCCTGGGAGGAGCCGTCTCCAAGCTTACCTATGTACATTCCGGGCCTTAGGCGTATGTGCTCCCTCCATTCCAGTGTTTTAATGTGCTCCTCAGAATATCCAACAACCGTCATCTGGAAAAATTTTGCGCAAATATAAGTATTTAAGACAGTCGCATTCAGCCAATTTTTCAACAATCTGACGTATTTCTAATCAATGGCTCGATGACAAAAAGACCTGAAAAATAATATTTTTCTGATTGATTGACGATTACCATGTTATGAAAATGTTGATAAATGGAAACTCCCTGTTTAATAGTATTATAACTCTTATCCGGTATTCCCTGGTTTCAGACACCGGAATGCCGGATACCTGTCACTCCCCGTCGGGGATTACTGAGAGTTTGGGGTGGCGTATCCCATCAAAGCAGGAAAGCCCTGACCCTGAAAAGCGATTTCCTGATGCTGCTGTCGTAACCTGAAACATCGAAATCCCAGATCCACTCTCCCGCAGGTTCCTGTTCCGGCGAAACAAGCATGGTCTTCCTTTCACTCCGGTTTCCCTGCCTGTCGGTTATTATCTCATCGGAATCGGATATCAGTACGGACCTGAATTTCTTAAGCAGCGCTAAATGATTCTGCTGCAGGCTTTTCCGGAATCCGGCAAACTCATCTTCGCCTGCTCCTGTCTTTCTCCTTAAAAGCCGTTCCGGAAGTATTTCAAGCTGGGTGAGTATGTTCAGCGAGATCAGCATTCCCGTATCGTCCGGAAGATTGTATACGGGAATCTCAATGGACTGAAGCGTATCCGGCCTGTTGAAGAAAGTACGCTTACCTGTTTTCTCCCATACCTCCCTTATTATGCCTCCGGAAACATCATCCTCCACAAGCTCAACATTACCCATTGCTGCCGTCTGTTTTTTCACTTCAGGCGGATGGAAAATATCTACAAGGCGAATTAGGCTGCACCTTTCGGCCAACTCGGCAAGCGGAAGTTCCATAAGCCATCCGCTGCCCAGTACTGTCACCGTCGAAGGCCTGATATTATCGAACGCTTCCAGGATAAATTCACGGCATTTTCTCTCATGGTTCAGCCATCCCTCCGACTGGTAATTATGACGTCTGATAAGGCCATCCTGATAGGAATAGTAACCCATCCTGTGAAGTATCCTTCTGTATTCCGGCTGCCAGGTCATAACCGTGCTTTCTCTACTCTCAGGTCACTGAGCGCATCTGTCATCATAATCTGAAACCGCGCTGCAAGCTCGTCGCAATCCTCTGTTCCGAACGACTCCGGGGGAACGGGATCAAGAACCCTTATCGTTATTCTGTGAAAACCCCCGAATATGAGGCCGTGTTTAGGAAGAACGCCCCCGGTTCCCTCGATTAATACCGGCAATATGGGCACCCCGGCTGTGAGTGCAAGCTGAAAAGCGCCTCTTTTAAAGAATCCTATCCGGCTGTCGGGTGAACGTGTTCCTTCAGGAAAGATCATCAGTGATATCCCTTTCTTCAGGACCGCCAGTGCTTCGGTCATCATTTTGTCTTTGCTCTCGCTGTTACCGCGGTCGACGGTAATATAATCAGCCATCTTCAGGTACCAGCCTACAAAGGGCACTTTTGTATTTTCAATCTTGGAGATCCATTTATACCTGTACCTCAGGCTGTTAAGAAGGAGAATGTCGAGTATTGACTGATGATTGCTGATGATTACATAGGTGGTTTTCCTGTCGGCTTTTTTCCGTCCTTCCATTTTTATCCTCCATACCGGAACAGCATAGGCAAGAACCATTCCCTGAAAGACTAGCATGGCATGAGTAATTCTTCTTGCCGGGTCGAAAGGAAAAGTCAAAAGCCATACAAGTAATGTCACCGGGAATAATACGATTATGAGAATTATCCCGACGAACCAAATACCAGCCGATCTCAGAATATCCATGGCGCAAATATAATTTTTCTCTGCATCATCTTCAACCGGCTCCGGGATTGAAGATGCATCCGGTCACCTTTCAGACGATGTCAGGTGGGTAGTGATAGTCTCAGGAGCAGATCCAGGGATATCAGAAGAAATTATATTCCCCGATGTCGATACCCTGCCCGGTCAAAACTTTTTTTATATCCTCAGGCATATGCCTTGTACCTGTCAGCCTGCGGAATAGATCTTTAATTTCCGGTGCACCATCTACTATGCAATCATTAATGATCCCATCCTTAACCTCCAGGCGGAGCTGTATCGATTTCTCATTATATAACAGGGTTTTTTCCAGATTATATGGTGGTCCGTAGGCATAATTCCAGTCCCAGCTTCTGTATTTTGAAAATGCCAGTTTTTCAATTTCAGCAGTCTCAGAGGCAATAAGATCCCCGATGATATTCCCCTTCATGTTTGTAAAGTAGTCAAGCATGGCTGAAACAAAATCATTCATCGACATTTGAGGGACCAGTGGTGTCAGATTCATCACTGAAGAAGGATTTGAGCTGACGCCACGTGAAATGTACTCCGAAGTATCCTTTCGGAGTGCAGACCGCAGGTTTGCCAGATCGGAGGCGAACAACAGAGTCCCGTGGTGCAGGACCCTGTGCCGGTAAACATGTTCGGCATTACCTGATATTTTGAGGCCGTCAACCTTCAGGTCGTTTTTCCCCTCAAAACTGGCAGTGACACCCAGGCCGGACAGGAATCTTATTACCGGGAGTGTGTATTTCCTGAAGTCGATCTGTCTTCCCTCCGAACTGTTCAGGATGAATGAAAAATTAAGATTCCCCCTGTCATGAAATACAGCTCCTCCTCCCGATATTCTTCTGATCACAGGGATGCTGTTTTCACTGACAAACCTGGTATCTGCCTCCCTGTGTGCAACCTGATGCTTACCTATAATCACTGAAGGGTTATTCACCGACAACACCATGAAATCCTCCTCCCTGTTTTTCAGCAGGTATTCATCAACAGCGAGGTTGAAGAAGGGATCGGTTGATATGAGATAAATACAGAGCATATTTTCACTTACCCCCCACCCCCCTGAAGGGGGGCAAGAAAATCACTTTTTCTCATTAATCCGGGTTTTGACCTCCCTTCAGGGGGGCATGGGGGGTCCTTTTAAAAAGTATCTTCGTTTCCGTCAAATCATATAATTTGTACACTCCCCATCCCACCAGCGATCCGAGCACAGCCCCGCAGATAACGTCGCCGGGGAAGTGAACCCCGAGGTAGACCCTGCTGTATCCGACGAGGGATGCCCAAATAATTATCGCGACGGAATACCAGCGCTTTTTAATGAACATCAGGCTCAGCGCTGCCACATTAAATGAATTTGCGGCATGTGAACTTACGAAGCCATACAGTCCTCCGCACCTGCCGTTGACCAGATGCACCAGTCCTTCAAGTTCCGGGTCGTGGCATGGACGAAGCCTCTGAAAAACATTTTTAAAAAGATGAACGGAACTCTGGTCGGCAAGTGCCACCGCCAGTATGATGAATAACAGGATGAGGGGGAATCTTTTCCGGTATTTAACTCCAATGGTTACAAGTATGGCAAGGTAAAGAGGTATCCATATTATTTTACCACTTATGGAATACATAATCTGGTCCCAGAACGGGGAGTTCAGAGAGTTGAGAAAAAGGAACAGTTCTTTATCGAGGTTCTCCAGCATCCTTTTTTTACAATTATCCTGTCATTACCTTCCAGAGTAAATTCTTCAGGGTGTCGGTACCATGGCGGGTAAATGCAGAGATGAAGACGGAGGGGATCTCAGGTAGATCTTTCCTGATTTCATGCATCAGTTCATCGTCAAGAAGGTCCGATTTTGAGATCGCCAGGACTCTTTTTTTATCCAGAAGATCAGGATTATACATCTTCAGTTCGTTCAGAAGTATGTCATATTCCCTGCGTATATCACCGCTGTCGGCGGGCACCATGAACAACAGTATGGAATTTCTTTCTATATGCCTGAGAAAGCGTACGCCCAGACCTTTGCCTTCGTGTGCACCTTCAATTATACCGGGAATGTCGGCCATCACAAATGATTTGTTGTCGTGATAACTTACTATTCCCAGATTCGGGACAAGGGTAGTGAAAGGGTAATCGGCGATCTTTGGTTTTGCGGCCGACAGCACCGACAGAAGTGTCGACTTACCCGCGTTGGGGAATCCTACCAGCCCGACATCGGCAAGTATTTTCAGTTCCAGTATGAACCAACCCTCCTCACTGGGTTCTCCCGGCTGTGCATAGCGGGGTGTCTGGTTGGTTGATGACTTGAAATGAACATTGCCCAGTCCGCCTCTTCCTCCCTTTGCAATGATCTTCTCTTCACCGTGTGCCGTTATCTCAAAAAGCATCTTCCCTCCTTCATCAGTACGGGCAACCGTTCCGGGGGGCACCTCTATCACGACATCCTTACCGTCGGCACCGGTCGACTGCTGAGCTCCTCCTGACACTCCGTTGCCTGCAAAAATATGACGCTGGTACCTGAGGTGCAGAAGCGTCCACATCTGATCGTTTCCCCTGATGATTACGTGTCCGCCTCTTCCACCGTCACCGCCGTCGGGACCTCCTTTGGGTATGAATTTCTCACGTCGCAGGTGTGCTGAACCGGCTCCCCCGCTGCCGGAGCGGCAGAAGATCTTCACATAATCGACAAAATTCGATTCTGCCATAGCCTGTCCGGTTTTAATAATATTGCTGCACGGCAGCAGTTACTTGAGGGCGGGATGGAGAGAAGGGGTGAGAGGGAGAAATACAATGCCGGCCTCTCACGTTCTGCAGGATCGCGTCCAGCCTGATTTAATTGATAAGTTTATTTATTTCCCCAGCGAGCCTGTCAAAAATTTCCTCAATAGTTCCCACTCCGTTAACAGGCTCATAGATACCCAGTTGCCTGCAGTAATCAATTATCGGCTCGGTTTTTTCACGGTATACATCGATACGGTTCTCTATTACAGCAGGATCTTTGTCGTCAGGCCTTCCCGACATTTCAGCTCTGAGCACGAGCCGTTTCACAAGTTCTTCGTGACCGACTTCCAGCACAAGCATCTTATCTATCTTCATACCCCTCTCACCCAGCATATTGCCCAGTGCTTCGGTTTGTGCCACCGTTCTCGGGAAACCGTCAAAAAGGAATCCTGCCTTATCCTTTGCAGAGTCGATCTTTGCAGCTATCATTTCAATCACAACCTCATCGGGGACAAGCTCTCCCTTCGACATTATTGAGCTCATTTTTTTGCCAAGATCGGTACCGGCAGCGATCTCTGCCCTCAGCATATCACCTGTGGAAAGATGCATGAGATTGAATTTTTCAGCCAGCCTCACCGACTGTGTTCCCTTACCGGATCCGGGAGGGCCAAAAATCAGAAAATTTACCATCGTCATCGGTTAATTGATTTTTATAAATTTGTTAACAGTTATTCATTTACAAGAGTATATACTGAAGGAAGGTTCCGTCCGTAACCGTCGTAATCGAGGCCGTAACCGACCACAAAGTCGTTTGGTATTTCAAAACCCACGTAATCGGGTGCCTGAGTCCCTGTATATGCACCCGGTTTAAACAGAAGAGTTGCTATTCTGATATCTGCCACTTTCCTGGTCTTAAGTTGTCCCTGTATCAGTTCCAGGGTATTGCCAGTATCAACTATGTCTTCGATAACAACAACATGCATGTTGCTTATGTCTTCGTTCCAGCCTATAAGTTCTTTCACTGATCCTGAGGAATTTATCCCCTCATAGGAGGCCAGTTTCACGAACGATATCCTTGCACGGAGTTTAATTTCTTTAAAGAGTTCGGCTGCAAAAAGAAATGCCCCGTTAAGTATGCCGAGGAAGAGGACGTCCTTTCCTTCATAGTCGCGGTTTATCTTTTCGGCCATTTCCCTTATCCTGGCACTGATGACATCTGAAGTGATCATCTCCCTGAATTTCTTATCCTTTATGACTGTCTCCTTCATACTGATAATTTGAATTTTAAGACGGTGTGAAAATATGAAAATAATAGCTTATTTTTGTTCAGTTTGTATGGAAAAATGATATAACGCACGATATGAAGCCACTTGTAAGCATAATCATGGGAAGTACTTCCGACCTTCCGGTGATGGAAAAGGCTGCGAAAATTCTGAACGATTTCAGGATCCCTTTTGAGATGAATGCCCTTTCAGCCCACAGGACCCCTGAAGAAGTTGAAAAATTTGCCAGAGGCGCTGCCGGAAGAGGAATAAAGGTCATCATTGCAGCTGCAGGAATGGCTGCTCATCTTCCGGGAGTGATAGCTGCCATGACAGCCCTTCCGGTCATAGGAGTTCCCGTTAAGGCCTCACTTGAAGGTCTCGACTCAGTGCTGTCCATCCTTCAGATGCCTCCCGGAATACCGGTTGCCACCGTAGGTATAGACGCAGCTCAGAATGCCGGTATACTGGCAGCCCAGATAATAGGCACAGGCGATCAGGAGGTGATGCAGGAAGTTTTTAAATTCAAGGAAAGCCTTAAAAAGAAGATCGTCGATGCCAACCAGGAACTCAGGGAGATAAAATTCCCGTTTAAGACTAACTGAAAAGGGTCCTCTTCTTAGCCTGGCAGTTGGCAATTGGCAATTGGCAAAAAGAAAATCTGAAATCCACAATCCGAATTCCGAAATTTCTTACTATCTTTATAAGATATACTGAAACATTTGTACTCGCTGCAAAGGATAATTGTTTCACTTGTTGTTTTTTTCTCTTTTTCCGCAGCCTTTTGCGATAATCCGTTTCTTATAAAAGGGGGACCGGGAGAAGCTGGAATGGGATCGGTATGTATTATGCACTCCGGATTCTGGTCCTCCTTCAGCAACCAGGCGCTCCTTGCACTGAACGACTCCTGGTCAGCCGGCTTCAATTACCAGAGCAGGTTTAACATTCAGGAACTTGGTACTACTACTGCAGCTGCCGTATTTCCTGCCGGCAACAGTTCTGTGGGGCTTATCTTTTCCCATTTTGGCTATTCAGAATTCAGGAGGTCGATGACAGGGGCAGCTTGTGGCCTGCAACTGACGGAAAGCATTGCAGCCGGCCTGCAGATCGATTATTTCTTTGAAAATTTCTCAGCTGATTACGACAGCTACCATTCAGTAACCTTCGAGGCCGGCCTTTTCTTCAGGCCCTCAGAAAGGGTAAGCGCTGCCATCCATGTTTTCAATCCTGTTCCCGCTTCCCTGAGAAATACGATGATGCCCTCAACACTAAGGGCCGGTGCAGGTATCCAGCTTGGCAGCACAATTTTCGCCGGGGCGGAGGCAGAGATGAGTACAGGTGAAAAACTGATCCTGAAGAGTGGCCTGGAATACGGGGTTTCAGAGAACCTGTGGCTCAGGGGCGGATTCAGTTCTGAATTCACTTCATTCTCCTTCGGGCTGGGATATATGCTCAGATGGCTCAGAATAGACCTCAGTTTCGTAACCCACGAAAGACTCGGTATCAGCTCCGCTGCTTCGCTTGTTTTCAAAATAAAATGAAGAAGAACTTAATCACAATATTAATTCTTGTCTTTCCCGGATGCCTTTACTGCCAGGAAAAAATCCTCTCCGGCGAGATCCTGAATATTGCTGAAGAGCTGGCTTCCGATGAAAACGATCAGGAAACGGTGAATCTCTATCTTGAGCAACTGTACGAACTCAGGGAAAACACTGTAAAGATAAATTCCTCCGACGAGACAGAACTCTCAAGACTCTTTTTTCTGACAGCTTTCCAGATAAGATCTCTCGCCGATCATATCACTCATAAAGGTCCACTGGAATCTGTGTATGAAATCCCCCTGATAACAGGTTTTGACAGGGCTGTCGCCGAAATAATGGCTCCATTTATTGACTTTTCTCACACATTTCAGAATGACCGGAACAGGATGAGGTGCCTGCATACACTTCTTGCAAATTTCATGATCAGCCCGGGAGAAAACGACACTACCCTCGCCGGTTCGTCATTCAGACTGCTCACAAAGTACAAATTCACGACAGGCCGTTTTTCAGGTGGTTTTACAAGCGACAAGGATAAGGGAGAAAAGATGTTCGACTTCATATCGGGGAATCTGGCTTTTACAGGAAGCGGAATGGTCAGAAAAATAATAGCCGGAGATTTCTCATTCAGATCAGGACAGGGGATTCATATAAACACCGGAATCAGAACCGGTCTGTCACTGACATCAGCCGGGTATATGGCTGTTCGCAACGAAATAAAACCATATACTTCAGCAGGCGAGAACAATTTTTTCAGAGGTGTCGCAGCACAGATGGCATATAAAAAAGCAGGGATGATTATCTTCCTTTCTCATAATAATCTTGATGCAACTTTAACGGCAAATGACGATTCATCACAATACACTGTGACATCCTTCCAGGAAACGGGCATACACTCCACATCTTCAGAACTTAACAAAAAAGACGCCGTTTCGGAAACCGTTCTGGGGGCTTCGCTGACATACAGATTCCGGTCTCTCAACGGGGGGATAACGTATTCGGGGAGCATGTTTTCACTTCCTCTTCTTCCCGAAAAAAGTGATCCTGAAAAAGTCTTTGATTTCGATGGGAAGACAAACCATATTCTGTCAGCGCATTATAACAGTCTTCTGAACAGGTTACTTCTTTCCGGAGAAATATCTGTCAGCAATTTTGAGGATATTGCTATGGTTCAGGGAATAACTCTGCGTCCGTGCGACAGACTGACGCTGAACATGCTTCTAAGGAATTATTCACCGGGTTACACGGCTTTTCATGCCACAAGTCCGGGGAGCAGCAGTTCAGGAAGAAATGAACAGGGAATACTCGGTAATTTCAGGTTTGAGGCGGCAAGGCATCTGTTCATCAGCGCAGGCTGCGACCTAAGCCGTTATCCATGGCTCAGGTACAGAACAAGTTTTCCTTCAGTGGCAAAGAGAATGGAGCTCAGGTTCAGCTATAATCCTTCCGAAAATCTGGCAGCGGATATGGCCTTTAGTTACAGGTATGCCATGCTCGATGAAGATGGAGGTCCTGGCATGGCAGGAATTTATGAAAGTGAAAATAAGATATTCCGTGCCCGGATCAGTTACAGGATATCACCGAACCTGGCCCTCCTCACAAGGTTTGATCACAAGATGGTACAACCCGCCGGTGACAGGGGAATGCTATTCCTTCAGGATATAACTGTTACCCTCAGGTCAGTTCCTGTCTCTATCTGGTTCAGATATTGTCTTTTCAGCACCGACAGCTGGGAATCGAGACTTTATGCATATGAAAATGATCTTTTATACAGTTTCAGTATACCGGCCCTGTCAGGAAAAGGCTCCGTATCCTGCCTGATGATGAAGTGGAAATTCATGAGAAGAGCAGAGATGAGAATTAAATATTCTGTCAGGTCAGTGATGAAAGATGCAGATTATTTCAGCGAAAAAGATGAGCTGAAGATGCAGATGAGGATATGGTTCTAGATGATCGTGCAATAGTGCTATTTTTTAATCGGGGATGTCTGATGTCTTGATATCCTTAATATTAAGCTGCAGGTTCCTGCTGCCCCTGAATTCATTCATTTCCACTGAATAACAGATATCAAATGGATTTCTGGCCTTAATATTTTCAAAATGGTTCGCCATGCTGAACCCGATTGCAGGCAGGGATTTTGTGGGAGAAGACTCCTGGCAGAGGTCGAGCCTGAGGTGTTCGCCGCTGGCTCCCACCATTCTTCCCGAACCTGTGTCGAAGACATTACGGGATATGAAAACCGGCGGCATGTTCTCGGGGCCGAAAGGCTGAAAACGGCTCAGCACACTGTAAAACTCCTCTGTTATTTCGGAGAAAGAAAGTTCAGTATCAATGAACACTCGTGGAACAAGCTGATCCTGGGTAATGGTATTGCTGACATATTGTTCAAAACGCTCCGTAAATGCCTGCAGATTTTCCTTTTTCATTGTCAGTCCGGCCGCAAACATGTGACCTCCGAAGCTTTCAAGAAGGTCGGAACATGCTTCAATGGCCTGGTAGAGATCGTAACCCTGCACCGAGCGCGCCGAGCCTGTGGCAAAGCCATTCGACTCGGTAAGTATCACCGTTGGGCGATAATATGTTTCGATAAGCCTGGAGGCAACTATACCGATGACTCCCTTTTTCCATTCGGGATTGTAGAGTACTGTTGTCCTGGAATTTTTATTTCTCTGGTTTTCAGAGATCATCCTCATGGCCTCGCTTGTGATCACACGGTCGACGGTTCTTCGTTCGATATTGAAGCTGTTAATCTCCTTGCTTATACCTGTTGCAAGTCTGGAGTCGCTTGAGATGAGCAGTTCCACTGCTTTGCCTCCTGATTCCATTCGTCCGGCAGCATTAATCCGGGGTCCTATTCTGAAGACAATATCTTCCACTGTGAGAGCCCTGGTTATCTCTGCTTCGCGGATGATTTCCTTCAGCCCCATACGTGGAGAATGGTTCAGCTGTTTCAATCCGAAATATGCAAGGATCCTGTTTTCACCTGTTATGGGTACAATATCGGAAGCTATACTAACTGCCACCAGGTCGAGATATGATGCAATCTTATCGAAGGGAATTCCCTGAATCTTTGAATAGGCATGGATAAGCTTGAAGCCAACCCCGCATCCTGAAAGTTCCTTATAGGGATAGTTGCATCCCGGTTGTTTAGGGTCGAGAACGGCCAGTGCCTTGGGTATTTCATAACCCGGGTAATGATGGTCGCAAATAATCACATCGAGACCTTTTGACTTTGCATAGCTGACCTTTTCGACGGCCTTGATGCCACAGTCGAGGGTAATTATTACCCTGCAGTTGTTCTGTACGGCAAAGTCTATTCCCTGGAAGGAAACCCCATATCCTTCCTTGTAACGGTCCGGGATATAGTATTCAACATTTGAGTACTGTTCTTTCAGAAAGGAAAAAACAAGGGCCACGGCTGTTGTGCCATCGACATCATAGTCACCGTAAACAAGTATTTTTTCGTTTTTCTTAATAGCAGTGGCAAGTCTTTCGACAGCTATATTCATATCCTTCATCATAAAAGGATCATGAAGATGGTCTAGGCTCGGGTTGAAGAAGGCGTCGGCACCGGCTGGCGTGGTTATGTTTCGCTGAACCATCAGTTCAGCAAGTGAATCAGATACCTCTAGCGCTCCGGCAAGCTGTTTAACCACCTCAGTGTCGCCCCTCTCCTTTAATACCCATTTTTTCTCCATCAGCTTAACTCTTTATTCCATTCGAGATTGAATATCTCCTTCATCCTTGTTCGAACTATTTCTTTAACCTTCCCGATATCCTGAGCTTTGCCCAGTTCCTTTTGCAATGAGGTGACTTCCCTGTCGGTAAATCCGCATGGATTTATGGCTCCGAAATATGAAAGATCAGTATTCACATTGAAGGCAAGACCATGCATAGTAACAAATCTGCTGGCCCTGACCCCTATTGCACAGATTTTGCGTGGCCTTTCTTTTCCGCCAAGTCCTGTCCACACTCCTGTTGCTCCGGTCAGTCTCCCGGCTGAGATCCCCATTTCATCACAAGACTGAATGACTGTTTCTTCAAGCCGGGAAATATATTCTTTCAGCCCTATCCCAATCTCTTCGAGGTCGAAGACCGGATAAGCTACTATCTGCCCCGGTCCATGATAAGTTATGTCGCCACCTCTGTCGATACGGTAAAACTTTGCATCTCGTGCCTGTAGCTGAAAATGATCTACCAGGAGATTATTCTCCGACCCGCTTTTGCCAAGTGTGTATACGTGAGGATGTTCCACAAAAATAAGGGTTCCTTCTACCTTTTCGCCCTTAAGTTTTGACTCTGTGAGCCTGTTGAACACGGAAGCCTGATAATCCCAGACTTCCTTATAATCTTTTAGCCCAATATCTTCATATTTAACAATATAGCTCACGCTCTGACAGCGGTTTATCAGGTTTCAAGATAATTAAAAAATCAACGTGAAACATGTTTTTCTGCATGAAAAGATGAACGGACAAGAGGCGCGCTTTCAACATGTATAAATCCCCTTTTCAGTGCAGCCATCCGGTATATCTCAAACCTGTCGGGCGTAACAAATTCAGCAACCTCCATGTGCAGGGCGGATGGTCTGAGATACTGACCTATGGTTATTATCCTGCACCCGGCTTCATAGAGATCGCCGATGGATTCGATAACCTCCTCATCATTTTCGCCCAGGCCAACCATCAGACCTGATTTTGCCCTTTTTCCGGAACCTGCAATAAATTTAATTACATCAAGGCTTGTTTCATATTTTGCCCTTGAACGTATAAGGGGAGTAAGCCGTCTGACTGTTTCAATGTTGTGCGAAATAACTTCGGGATCCGCTTGGATAATTTTCATCAGACTCCCGGCTTTGCCGTCGAAATCCGGAATGAGAGCTTCAATGGTGATACCTGGATTCTCATTCTTGATTTCACAAATAACCTCAGCCCAGAATGAGGCACCTCCGTCGGGCAGATCGTCGCGATCGACAGAAGTTATCACACAGTGTTTCAGCTTAAGATTTTTTATTGAAAGGGCCAGTCTTTGTGGTTCAGACTCATCGGGAGGCAGGGGCTTCCCTGTTCTGGTGTTGCAAAATTTGCATGCCCTTGTACAGATGTCGCCAAGTATCATGAAAGTGGCAGTACCGGCATTCCAGCATTCACCTATATTGGGACAGTTCCCGCTGGTACAGATGGTATGCAGGTTGTTTTCGCTGACAAGCCTTTTAACCCTCGAATAGTTCTCCCCGCTGGCTCTCTGCATTTTAAGCCATGACGGCAATCTTTTTTCTCTTTCCATCAGCTGATTTTTCCGGTTGCAAAGGTATCATATTCCTGTGAAACGAATCGTTTGGAATGGCAATAAAAAAATGCCTTCCTCATTTGAAAGAACGGTATCAAAAGCATTATATTTGTTTGGACTGAAATTCTAATATTTACAAAGTTAAAAATCATGGCACAGGAAGATTTTAAAATAAACCGCAACTACCAGACTGTAATAGGCGAATTCCCTAAAGTGGGTATACGGCCTGCGATAGACGGTCGTGAACGGGGTGTCAGGGAATCACTGGAAGAACAGACCATGGGTATGGCAAAAACGGCTGCAGCCATTATCAGCAGCAACCTCAGGTACCCAAATGGAAAACCCGTAGAATGCGTTATCTCCGACACCTGCATAGGAGGTGTTGCGGAAGCAGCCATGAGTGCGGAGAAATTCCGTAAAACAGGAGTTGGCGTCAGTCTGACGGTAACACCATGCTGGTGTTATGGAAGCGAAACCATCGAGATGGATCCGGTAATGCCCAAGGCTATTTGGGGCTTCAACGGAACAGAAAGACCCGGTGCAGTGTACCTTGCTGCAGCCCTGGCCGGTCATACCATGAAGGGCATCCCTGCTTTCGGAATATATGGTCACGACGTACAGGATGCAGGCGACCAGTCGGTCCCTGCTGATGTACAGGAAAAGATACTCAGATTCGTAAAAGCAGGACTGGCAGTGGCATACATGAAAGGGAAATCTTATCTGTCGATGGGATCTGTATCAATGGGCATTGCAGGATCGATCGTAAGGGAAGATTTCTTTCAGGAATACCTCGGAATGAGAAATGAATATGTCGATATGAGCGAGTTCACGCGGAGGCTGAATGAAGGCATTTATGATAAGGAAGAATTTAAGAAGGCCCTTGCCTGGACAAAAAAATACTGCAGGGAAGGCAAAGACTTCAACAAAAATCCCAAACCAAGGGCACGAAAGGACGAGGAATGGGAGACAGTGGTTAAGATGACACTGATAGCACGCGACCTGATGACCGGAAATCCGAAACTGAAAAAACTGGGTTACGGTGAAGAATCGCTTGGACACAATGCCATTCTTGCAGGTTTTCAGGGACAGCGCCAGTGGACAGACCACATGCCCAACGGCGACTTTCTTGAAGCTATATTGTGTTCATCCTTCGACTGGAACGGGATTCGCCCACCCTATCTCGTGGCAACCGAAAACGACGCAATGAACGGCGTCCCGATGCTGTTCGGCTATCTTCTCACAAACACCTCCCAGATGTTTTCCGACATACGAACCTACTGGAGCCCTGCATCGATTAAGAGAGTTACAGGAGTAAGTCCTGCAGGGCCGGCGAAGAACGGCATCATCCACCTGATTAATTCAGGAGCTTCAGCCCTCGATTTCTCAGGCCGGCAGAAATGTAACGGAAAACCCTGTATTAAACCATTCTGGGAGATCACTTCAAAAGATGCTGCTGAATGTCTGAAGGCTACAAGCTGGGATCCGGCAAACACCGGGTATTTCAGGGGAGGCGGATATTCATCGCAGTTCAACACCCTGGGTGGAATGCCACTGACAATCTCGAGAGTGAACCTTGTCAAAGGACTCGGACCTGTTCTGCAGATCGCTGAAGGGTGGACGGTTGAGCTGCCTCCTAAAGTACATAAGATACTTACTGACAGAACAGATCCCACCTGGCCTACCACATGGTTCGCACCACGGCTCACAGGCAGAGGGGCTTTCAGGGATGTCTATTCTGTTATGGCAAACTGGGGCGCAAATCATTCGGCATCAAGCTATGGCCACATAGGAGCCGACCTCATCTCCCTGGCATCGCTGCTGAGAATTCCAGTATGCATGCACAATATTGAAGAAGAGAAGATCTTCAGGCCAAGCTCATGGAATGCCTTCGGAATGGATCCCGAAGGATCAGACTACAGGGCTTGTTCTAATTACGGGGCTCTCTACAAATAAGAATACAGGATTAAGGAAAAAGCAGGATTTAAAGCCCCCTTCTGACATTGCACTTTATATCAATCATAAACAGTTATTTCTAAAGGCTTTTATGGAAGAAACCATCACCCCGGACACCATAGAAATCGGTGAAGAGACAATCAAAGATCTCAATACCGTAAGAAAATGGACAATGTTCTTCTCTATACTTGGATTTATAGCTATCGGGCTGATGTTCATTATTGGACTCGTTGCCGGTGTGTTCCTGCTGGTTTTTGACACCGGACCTGCAATATTGGGAATGCCTGAATGGATTGTGATCATAATTATTTTTGCGCTTACAGCCCTTTTCTTCTTCCCTCTTTTCTTTCTTAACCGTTTTGCCCAGCACACAGGTAATGCAGTGAAAAAATATAAGACGGCGGAGATCAGGCACGCCTTCAGGAATCTGAGGAATTATTGCATTTACATGGGTGTTCTGGTAATACTTCTTCTTGTATCCTATTTCATCGTTTTTATTGCTGCAGGAGCCTCTGTTGCCCTGCTGAAAGATTTCGGGCCGGCAATATGAAACCCACAATTATCAAATTCACAAACACCTATGTATATAATTTTCAACCGAACCCGACTTTATCGCGTGAGCTCTGCGAAGTCAAATATGTGGGTTCCATAAGAACTTTAAAATAAAATATGAGTGTCAGGAATCGTACATAATACTCCATTGATTTCTTCGTTTACCCCGGCCCCAAGGGGAGCGAAGAAAATCAATTGACTCCCCCTGGGGATGGGGTAAAACAATTGATTTTCAAGCGTCTTTGGATACATTATTAATCATTCCTGATACTCATAAAATAAAAATTATATACTGATGAAAAAAGATATCGTTTTGGTCTTCGACTGCGGTGCCACAAACGTCAGAGTTATTGCTATCGACGGAAAAGGAAGCATTATTGCATCTGATTCGTCGTCCAACAATACCAGGCCCGACCCGGAAAATACTTCCTGGAGGATATGGGATGTGAACGAAATCTGGCTTAAATTGTGCAATTCCTCGGTGAAGATTATGTCGGGGCTCGATGCAAGAAGAGTGGCAGGTGTTACGATAACAACTTTTGGCGTTGACGGCACTCTTTTTGACAGATCGGGCCGGATGCTCTATCCCGTTATTTCGTGGCAGTGTGAAAGAACGAACCCCATAATGGCAGCTATCGACAAATATATACCCCTGCCGGAACTGTATGCCGAATCAGGTGTGCTTCCTTTTAACTTCAACACTATTAATAAACTAATATGGTTCTCGGAACAGCGTCCCGGACTTGTTGATAATTGTTACCGTTTCCTCTTCATGCCATCGATATTTTCATATTTCCTGACAGGTGAGATGATCAACGACACCACAATGGCTGGTACCTCCATGGCTACCTCGCTCCTGTCGAGAAGTATGTCAGAGAAAATACTGGGTGCAATAGGATTTCCGGGTGAAAAATTCGGTGCTCTTGCCGAACCGGGAACCATCACAGGCGTGGTAAGCGGTAATGCATCATCCGGCACAGGCATTCCGCAGGGGACTCCTGTTGTTGCTTGCGGCCACGACACCCAGTTTGCAATTTTTGGTTCAGGAGCTGAAAAAAATGAACCGGTGCTGAGCTCCGGCACATGGGAAATACTTATGGTTCGTTCCGGAAGCTTCACCGCCGGAAAAGAACAGATGGAGATGTCGATTACAACAGAACTCGACCCCCGTCCCGGATTATATAATATTGGAAACCAGTGGATTGCTTCCGGTATTCTGGAATGGGCAAGAAAAACTCTTTATAACGACGTAAAGGAAAACGTTTATGAATCAATGATCAGTGGTGCCGAGAAGGTGGCACCCGGATCAAACGGGGTAAAAGTGATTCCAAAGTTCTATGAAGAGCTGAAAGGTAAACCCGGAGGCTCAATATCAGGTTTGACGATGGAATCGACACGCGATGAGATATACCGCGCCATGCTTGAAGCTCTTTCTGAAAGGCTTGCTGAGGGGAAAAGAGCTCTCGAAAAAGCCGGAGGCTTCACGACTGAAAGCATTCTTTGCGTCGGAGGAGGATCAAAAAACAGGCTCTGGAATAAACTCAGAGCTCAATATACCGGGGTGCCTGTGAAAATCATCGACAAAAAGGAAACGACTGTTCTCGGAGCTTCGTTCTTTGTTCAGGCTGCATGCGGTAACGCTTCATCACCCGAAGAGGCAAGAAAGAGAATTGAATATAATGTAGAATTAATAGAACCTGATTAGAATCCAACGAACAAATCTTTGCCAGTTACAGCTTGCAGAGTCTGAAAGAGTCAGAATAAAAAATGACTGTTATGGAAACAGCCTGGTTCAACGGCAGCTTTATCCCGAAAGAAGAAGTGCGCATCAGCCCTGATGACAGGGGTTTTCTCTTTGCCGACGGCATATATGAGGTAGTAAGGTGGTACAGGGGGGGGTTCTTCGATATGGACAGCCACCTTGCGAGGATGAAGAGGAGCATGTCGGAGATACTTATTAAATGGGAAGAAGCCGGTATGTTCCCGCGAATTGCAGAGACACTGATAACCAGGAACGGTCTTGAAGGTAAAGATGCTCTGGTTTACATTCAGGTGACAAGGGGGGCAGCAAAACGCACGCACGCCTTCCCGAAAAACCACGTTGATCCCACTTTATATGCCTGTGCCTGGGGGTTTGATCCTGCACGCGATCAGATTTCTTCAGGGATTCATACAATTCTTAAAAAAGATCCAAGGTGGAACAGATGTGATATCAAGTCGGTATCACTGCTTCCGAATATCCTGAGCTTCCAGGAGGCAGTGGAAGCAGGAGCCATGGAATCCATTTTTGTCAGGGACGGACTTATAACCGAATGTGCTCATTCGAATGTTTTTTTCGTTATGGAAGGAAAAATATTCACTCATCCCGAGTCGACGAATATTCTTTCTGGGATAACCAGAAAGAATGTCATCAGACTGGCCAAAGAATCAGGCCTCGTTGTAATTGAGGAAGCCCTTCCCGAAGACTACCTGGAAAAAATAAGCGAAGCCTTCGTAACAAATACATCCTTTGAGGTGGCCCCCGTGATCTCGATAAATAAGAATCCTGTCGGAAACGGGAAGCCGGGGCCTCTGTCATTGCTCCTCAGGGAGAAATTCGATACAGCTGTCAGATCGATGTTGCATTAAAAGAATTAAACTTTTATTTGCTGAGCGAAGCCATTCTTACTGCATGTGTAATTCAGCTCTGATGCGTTGTCATTCATGGTCATTCGCCCTGACGGGTGTCATTTATTGTCAATAAGAAACAAAAACAACTGAATGACCAGCCTTCGTTGAAACTTCGGCTGGCAAAGCAATTGAATGACTATTGAGTAACTACCTAATGATCTTGTTCGACAGCCTTCTGTTTTTTCCTATATTTGCCCAAACTTTTCAGTCATATGAGCAACACATCACTGAGCGAACAGGAACAGGTAAGAAGGAATTCACTCGCCGAACTGAGGAAACTGGGGATTGATCCTTATCCTGCAGCAGAATATAAGGTTAACGCATTTGCAAAAGATATACATGAGAATTTCTTTCCCGAAAAGAGCAACTACCAGGAAGTAAGCCTGGCAGGAAGATTAATGAGCAGACGTATAATGGGAAACGCATCATTTGCTGAGCTGATGGACTCCTCGGGAAGGATACAGATATACGTACGCCGCGACGACGTTTGCCCGGGTGAAGATAAGACCGTGTACAACACCGTCTTTAAGCACCATCTCGACATTGGTGACATTATCGGGGTCAAGGGCTTCGTCTTTAAGACCCAGATGGGAGAAACGACTGTTCATGTAAAGGAATTTATACTACTGTCGAAGTCTCTTCATCCGCTCCCGATAGTAAAGGAAAAAGACGGGAAGCTGTATGACGCAGTCACCGATCCTGAAATGAGATACCGTCAAAGATATGTCGACCTTATCATCAATCCTGATGTAAAGGAGGTTTTCCGGATGAGGACACAGATATATCAGAGTATGAGGGATCTCTTCAATTCAAGAGGTTATCTTGAAGTTGAAACACCTGTTTTGCAGGCCATCCCGGGCGGAGCTTCTGCAAGACCTTTCATAACGCATCATAACACGCTCGACATACCACTTTACCTGAGGATCGCAAATGAACTATACCTGAAAAGGCTCATAGTGGGAGGCTATGAGGGTGTTTATGAATTCTCAAAGGATTTCCGCAACGAAGGGATGGACCGCACTCATAACCCTGAATTCACTGTGATGGAGATCTATATAGCCTACAAGGATTACAACTGGATGATGTCGTTTACCGAGGAGATAATCAGCAAAGTGGCCATGGACCTTCACGGTAAAACAGAGATCACCTATGACGGAAAGGTTATAAACCTTAAGACTCCTTTTAAGAGGATCAGCATGCTCGACTCGATAAAGGAGAACACGGGTACGGATATTTCAGGTATGGATGAAGATGAACTAAGGAAAGTATGCGACAGACTTGGTGTGGAACAAAATCCGACCATGGGCAAGGGCAAGCTTATTGATGCTATCTTCAGTGAGAAATGCGAACACACTCTTGTCCAGCCCACCTTCATAACAGACTATCCCATTGAGACTTCTCCGCTAACTAAAAAGCATCGCAGCAAGCCCGGACTGACAGAAAGGTTTGAACTGTACATCAACTGCAGGGAAATAGCCAATGCGTATTCAGAGCTTAACGACCCTATCGACCAGATGCAACGGTTTCAGGATCAGCTCAGGCTGTCGGAAAAAGGTGATGATGAGGCAATGTTCATCGACCTCGACTTCGTCAGGGCTCTTGAATATGGGATGCCTCCTACATCCGGAATGGGTTTGGGAATGGACAGGCTGGTGATGCTTTTGACCGACCAGCCATCGATCCAGGATGTTCTCTTTTTCCCGCAGATGAAACCCGAGGGAAGACGCAGGGCGCAGGGCGCAGGGCACAGGACTAAGTTCCTGGAGCTGGGTATTCCTGAGGAATGGATAGAACCGCTTGAAGCTCTTGGCTATGACTCTGTTGAGAAACTGAAGGAGGTTGAGAAACCTGGCAAGCTGCACCAGGAGATGATGGGATACAGGAAGAAGAATAAACTGGATATTACGACAGTTACTCTTGAGCAGGTAGTGGAGTGGCTGGGATATTAACCGTACAATCCCCTCCTGGGAGGGGTCAGGGAGGTGTCTCAATAGCCTGTTTTAACCACAAAGCCCCCCGAACTGCCCTGTGGTAAAGACAGACAAGGCATTTTATCCGGGAAATTATTCTTAGTCCGGCAGCTTAATGTTATAAACCAACCTCAGATCCAGAATTGGCCCCCCGTTAAAATTTGTATTTTTAACTGTTCTTTCGTCGCCAATGTAATAGAGAGGCAATCCGAAGGAGACCTTTTGATCCGCTGCGTACTGGCCGTAGCTTCTTCCCAGGGCCATACCTCCCCTGAACTCAAAAAAGATATTACCTGCAATCCTCTGCCTTGCGTATAAAGTCAGATCGATACAATTACGCTCTATGTAATCTCCTGCATAGTCTGAATTACCGAGGTAATAGCTTGTTGTAAGCCCGAAATGGGCCAGTCCCGCATCCAGGTTTTCGTTCACCTTATAGCTTAGCTTGGAATAAACGGGCAGCATCCCCGTGAATTTCCATTTTTGAGATATTTGCCAGTCAACATTTATAATAGGGACTAAAAAAGGACCAAAAAGTTCCTGGTTATATTGTGCACCAAAGCTCATGGTAAGTTTTTCACTGAATATCTTTTCAATAAGGAGAACCCCTCCTGCCTGGAAACACTTGCCGCCTCCTCCCTCAAAATCTGTCATATATCTTGGTGCAAAAAGAATCTGAATGCCCAGGCCGTTGTCAAATTTCTTATACAATCCTGTCCTGCCTATGAATCCGTTTAATTTAACAGGA
>DAIOVL010000024.1:43300-46965 GCA_036759025.1 Bacteroidales bacterium | reverse complement strand
ATCATGGAAGGTCAGAAATTTGAGTCACCACTATCACCATATTTCGATGATGCAGAGATAACCTGGAGCCCCGACAGCAGATATATCGCCTATACTACCAAAAGAATGAACGGGAAAGAGGATGCCAGAAGCACAAACTCCGATATAATGCTATATGAAATAGCAACTGGGAAGGAAGTGAACATATCGCAAGGGAACAGGGGATATGACAAATACCCGGTTTTCTCACCCGACGGTTCAAAAATTGCCTTCCAGAGCATGCAGAGAGACGGGTATGAATCGGATCTCGACAGGCTTTTCATCTATGACATTGCCATTAAAACCCGGACATGGATAACGAGGGGATGGGAATTTGATGTCCAGAATATCAAATGGGCCGATAATGAGAACATTTATTTTATTTGTGCCTACATGGGAACATCTCAGGTTTTCAGGACAAATATCAACGGGAAGGGAGTGACAAAAGTGACATCGGGAAATCATGAGATTGGCACAATGCAACTTGAATCAGGTAAGATGACTGCATCGCTGATGTCATTTTCTCTGGCTCCCGAGGTGGTATCGGTCGACATTAGTTCAGGAGAGGTAAAACAGATCACCTCGATCAACAAAGACATCTACGATTTTATCAGGATGGGCAATTTCAGTAAGAAAATCATCAGGACCATCGACGGCAAAGACCTGCAGATGTGGGTAATATTTCCGCCCGACTTTGATCCTTCAAAAAAATATCCCGCTTTACTTTTCTGCAACGGAGGACCCCAAAGCACTCTCGGGCCATTCTGGTCGTACCGATGGAACATGCAGATGATGGCTGCAAACGGATACATAGTATATGCTCCAAACAGGCGCGGAGTGGCAGGTTTCGGTCAGGAATGGAAAGAGCAGATCTCAGGCGATTACGGAGGAAAGAATATCCAGGACTATCTTGATGCCACCGACGCCATGGCCCTTGAGCCTTTCGTAGACAGTGAAAGAATGGGAGCCGTGGGAGCCAGCTACGGCGGTTTTTCCGTATTCTATCTTGCCGGAGTTCATGGCGGAAGATTTAAAGCCCTGATCTCCCACTGCGGCATCTTCAACTTCATTAGTATGTACGGGAGTACGGAAGAACTATGGTTTGTCGACAAGGATTATGAAGGGCCTTACTGGGATCTGCCAAAAAGCTACCAGTATTCTCCTCACCTGATGGCAGGCAACTGGGACACTCCGATACTGATAATTACAGGAGCGAACGACTTCCGTATCCCTTACACCCAAAGCCTTGAGGCTTTTCAGGCAGCTCAGCTGAATAACGTGCCGAGCAGGCTTCTCTTCTTCGAAGATGAAACACACTTCGTCGTTAAACCGCATAATGCAATAATCTGGCAGAGAGAATTTTTTGAATGGCTTGAGACTTATCTGAGGTAGAAGGTTTAAAGGTTTAAGGGGTTAAGGGCTGGGTCAGGAGGGCAAGGATTTTTTCAACCTTTGCTTCCATTGGCAGTTCTCTGTCAATCCAGTTGATTTTCACACCCCGCCTTTCCATACCGCGAAACCAGGTCATCTGCCGTTTCGCAAACTGATGAATTGCCGTTTCAAGGTCTTTTACCATTGTATCATATGAAAGAATGCCTTTGAGATATAATGTAATATACTTATACTCAAGGCCATAATAAATAAGCACAGCCTCATCAACACCTTTATCCAGCAATTTTTTAACCTCATCCACCATACCGGCTTCAAGACGTTTCTGAAGTCTTTCAGTGATCCTTTGCCTTCTTATTTCTCTGTCGGTCTTCAGTGCAAAAAGGAGAGACCGAAGACGAGGGAAATCATTCTGCCTCTCGTCCCTCAGCCTGTGGAATTCTTCAATTTCTATTGCCCTGATGGCACGTTTTTTTGTGTCGAAATCTGTTACATTATGCAGCTTCCTGTATCCCGACAGGATACTGATCAGTTCATCCATGGTTTTTTCTTCGAGTTCCGAACGAAGATCCTGATCGGGCGGCACCTCAAACATCCTGTATCCTGATACTATGCTGTCGATATACATACCTGAACCTCCGCAGACAACAGGGAATACTTTCCTCGAAGTCAACTCATCATAAATACGAATGAAATCGCGCTGATATTCGAATACGTTATATTTATATCCCGGGTCAGCAATGTCAATAAGATGATATGGGATTCTTCTTTCTCCCGCCAGATAATCATCATAGTCCTTGCCAGTTCCGAGATCCATCCCGCGGTATACTTGTCGCGAATCGGCGCTGATAATTTCACCACCTGTAGCTGCTGCCACAGCAACAGCCAGGGAGGTTTTGCCTGAGGCTGTCGGACCTGTGATCACAACAAGATCGTATTCCGGCATCAACTTCATCCGTTTTCGGGTATCAGCTTCACTATGGTTCATTCGCAGTTATTATGGTAAAAATAGTTAATTTTGGCGGTCATCCGCAAGGCCATTATCTTCACAGAAATGAAAAGGAGCTCCGGCGACATAGTAATAAGAAATAAAAAGGCTTCTCACGATTTTGAGTTCCTGGAAAAATATGTGGCAGGCATAAAGCTTACAGGTACCGAAATAAAATCTATAAGACTTGGCAAGGCAGCTATCACTGATACCTACTGCCTTTTCCGTGAAGGGGAGCTGTATCTCAGGGGAATGCACATCGCAGAGTATTTCTGGGGCAATCTGAACAACCATGATCCTTCCCGTGAAAGGAAACTTCTTCTCACAAAGAGAGAACTGAGGAAGATTGAAAGGAAGGTCAAAGAAACAGGCAATACGATAGTGGCACTAAAGGTTTTTATAAACGAACGGGGTCTTGCCAAAGTTGAAATAGCGGTTTCGAGAGGTAAAAAAGAATACGATAAACGTCAGACCATCAAGAAAAAAGATATTGACAGGGAGATGGACCGTTTCAGGAAAAGATAAATTTTAACTGTGGCTTAGAAGTTCGGGCTGAGCAGGTATCTCGAGTAAAATTTCACGATCACGTTTACAGCTTCTTTAGCGGTATCGACAACTGTGAACAGGTCGAGATCCTCGGGTGAGATATTGTGTTCCTCGGCAAGCATTTCTTCCTTTATCCAGTGGATAAGACCTTTCCAGTATTTATGTCCGACGAGGATGATAGGAAATTTACCGATCTTCCGGGTCTGGATAAGTGTTATTGCTTCGAACAGTTCGTCGAAGGTACCGAAGCCTCCGGGCAGGACGATAAAACCCTGGGCGTATTTCATGAACATCACCTTTCTGACGAAGAAATGGTCGAAGGTAATGAGTTTATCAGCATCAATGTAAGCGTTGGGTCTCTGTTCGAAGGGAAGATCGATATTTATACCCACTGATTTTCCTTTTCCTCTTGCTGCGCCTTTGTTTGCTGCTTCCATTATGCCGGGGCCGCCGCCTGTTATTACACCATATCCCTTCTGGGTAAGTTCGAAGGCTATCTCCTCAGCGAGCCTGTAATATTTGTCGTTATGATGGGTTCTTGCAGAACCGAATATCGAGACACAGGGGCCTATTCTTGAAAGTTTCTCAAAACCCTCAACCAGTTCCGACAATATCTTGAAAACCCTCCACGAATCTGTAGTGTGGATTTCATTCCATGTTTTTTCCAGAAATGCTTCTTTTGTCAGTTCTATCTGGGAAGGTTTATTTAATTTGCCCATTGCTT
>DAIOVL010000024.1:0-43200 GCA_036759025.1 Bacteroidales bacterium | reverse complement strand
CCGGCACTCCGGAAAATACTATATCCCCTCCCTCACTTCCGCCTTCAGGACCCATATCGACAATATAATCAGCCATCTTTATCACATCCATGTTATGTTCAATAACTATGACTGTGTTACCCTTGTCAACAAGCTTGCTGAGAACATCGAGGAGCACTCTCACATCCTCGAAATGCAGTCCTGTGGTCGGCTCATCAAGTATGTAAAGGGTCCGTCCCGTATCACGTCTGGCAAGCTCGGTGGCGAGCTTCACCCGCTGAGCCTCTCCTCCTGAAAGTGTCGTCGACTGTTGTCCGAGCCGGATATATCCTAAGCCGACATCCTGCAGTGTTTTTATCTTGTGAAATATGGAAGGGATATTGGCAAAGAACACCACGGCATCGTTAACTGTCATCTCCAGAACATCACTGATATTCTTACCTTTGTATTTTACTTCCAGCGTCTCACGATTATACCTTTTTCCATTGCAGTCGGTACAGTGTACATATACGTCGGGAAGGAAGTTCATTTCAATTGTCTTTACTCCCGCACCCTCACAACTTTCACAACGTCCTCCCTTCACGTTAAAAGAGAAACGTCCTGCGCTGAAACCTCTTACCTTTGCATCGGTGGTCTGTTCAAAAAGCTTCCGTATATCGGTAAAGACTCCTGTATATGTTGCCGGATTTGAACGTGGCGTTTTTCCAATGGGCGCCTGGCTAACCTCAATGACTTTATCAAGATTCGCTGCTCCTTCCACATCATGGTAGGGAAGAGGCATCTTTCCGGAATGATGAAATCTTTGAGCCAGAACCGGATGAAGTGTCTGGTTAATAAGCGTCGATTTGCCGCTTCCCGAAACACCTGTCACACAGATAAATGTACCCAGTGGAAGATTCAGATTGACATTTTTCAGGTTGTGACCAGATGCTCCCCTGAGAATAAGAAATTTACCATTGCCAGCCCTCCTTTTTTCAGGGATGTCTATCCTGCATTCATCGCTGAGATATCCTGAGGTGAGGGTATGGAATTTGACTATTTCATCGGGGCGGCCTTCTGCAACAACAAGTCCGCCGTGCAAACCGGCTCCCGGTCCCATGTCGATTATATGATCGGCCGATAGGATCATTTCCCTGTCGTGTTCAACAACGATCACTGAATTACCGCTATCTCTGAGCTGCTTAAGAGCTCTTATCAGACGCCTGTTGTCGCGCTGGTGAAGTCCGATGCTCGGTTCGTCGAGGATGTACAGCACATTCACGAGTCTGGATCCTATCTGGGTGGCCAGTCTTATTCTCTGGCTCTCCCCGCCCGACAGTGTTGCGGCTCCGCGGTTAAGTGACAGATAGTCAAGACCCACCCCTGTGAGAAACTCAAGGCGCGCTTTTATCTCCTTAAGTATTCCGGCAGCTATATATCTTTGCCTGTCAGATAGTTTTCCCTCCACACCGGAGATAAAATCCGACAATTCCCTGATATCCATTGAGGACAACTCGCCAATGTTCTTACCTGCAATCCTGAAGTACAGCGATTCCTTTTTAAGCCTGGTCCCGTTACATTCAGGACACACACTGTACTGAACATACTGATCACGTAATTTTGAGCCATTTCTTTTACCGTTCATGGCCTCGAGGCTTCCCACATAACTTACCACGCCTTCAAAAGTCAGGAAATAGTTAGAAGTCATTCCAAGAGGAGTGTTCGATAACTTTAGCACCTCATCTGAACCGTACAGCACCTTGTTCAGGGCATCGGGAGGAATATCCCTGACAGGGGTGTCGAGTGTGAAACCGTTTTTTTCGGCTATAGCTTCTATCTGCCAGAATATCCAGACGTTCCGGTATTTCCCCAGAGGTTCTATCCCGCCTTTTCTGATGCTCAGTTCCGGATCTGGGATCAGCTTCCTCTCGTCTATACTCGATATCTGGCCCAGTCCGTTGCAACGGGGACAGGCTCCCTGTGGAGAGTTGAATGAAAATGTATGAGGAGCAGGTTCGTTATATGAAAGCCCTGTGACCGGGCACATGAGATGTCGGCTGAAATATCGCAGCTCGGAGCTGTCAGGATCGAGTATCATCATTACACCATCACCCTGATCGAGCGACATTTCGACCGAATCACGAAGTCTCTTGTCGGTTATTTCGCCCACCCTGAATTTATCCACCACCAGCTCGATGAAGTGAGTCTTGTACCTGTCGAGTTTAAGTCCCGGAACAAGCTCACGGATCTCATTGTTGATCCTCACATTCAGAAATCCTTTCCTTCTTAACTGCTCGAATAATTCCTTGTAATGACCTTTTCGTCCCTTCACCAGGGGAGCGAGAAAATAAACTTTCCTGCCGGTAAAACCAGTTTTCAGGAGTCCGATGATCTGATCGTCGGTAAACCTTACCATTTTTTCGCCCGAAGTATAGGAATAAGCGTCTGCTGCGCGTGCATACAGGAGTCTCAGGAAATCATATATTTCCGTGATTGTGCCTACAGTAGACCGCGGGTTTTTGTTCGTGGTTTTCTGTTCGATTGAAATAACAGGGCTGAGTCCGGTTATCTTGTCTACTTCAGGGCGTTCCATTCCACCCAGGAACTGCCTTGCATAGGATGAAAGAGTTTCCATATAACGCCTCTGTCCTTCTGCATATATGGTATCGAAAGCCAGAGAGGATTTACCGCTTCCGCTCAGGCCGGTTATAACGACAAGTTTGTTCCTGGGAATACTGACATCTATATTCTTCAGGTTATGGACACGTGCGCCAAGCACTTTTATTTCTTCACTCATCTCCCGGCACGAATGAAATATGTCAGTTTTCAGCTTCGGAAGGATCCTGGTTTCTCATGCCTTCTTCTGGTATCTTAATGGTATATACCTTACCCTGACGCGGTCTGAGATACGGTTTCCGCAACCATGGATTAAGGAATTTCAGGAGCTTGTAATTTGTTCCGAAATGACCGGCAAAAGCAGAAAAGTCGCTTATTGCGGTGTCGACCTTCACTTCAAAATATTTCAAAGGAGAATATAGTTCATCCGGTTCTATGGCAAAACCGTAAGCTTTCGGGTCCGATATCACAAGCTTATAAGCCACTACCCTGAATATATAGCGGGCTGTTTCCTCTGTAAGCAGCAGGTCATAATAGTTGGTCTGCTTCTGTATCCTAATCTGTTCATCTATTGCAGCCCTTCCTCCGTTATACGATGCCGCGGCAAGGGTCCAGCTGCCAAATTTTTCATATGATTTCCTGAGGTAGTCGCAGGCAAAACCGGTAGCCTTTTCAATATGATAGCGTTCGTCCACAATATCATTGATCTCCAGTCCCTGCTCCCTTCCTGTAGCCGTCATAATCTGCCAGAAGCCCGTTGCGCCGGCAGGTGAAACGACATTGCTGAATTCACTCTCTGCAGCCACGAGGTACTTGAAGTCGTCGGGGATATTATTCTCCCTGAGTATTTTTTCGATGATCGGGAAATATCTGTTAGCCTTTTTGATGATCAGGATGGTGGATGAGTGTCTGTATGCACTTGTAATTATCTCACGTTCAAGGCTTTCCCTGGTATCAAAATTCTCCAGGGGCATTCTTTCTCCTGCAAAAGTAACATCTTCGGGAAGCTTGTAGGTACGGTTTACATATCCGGTGTCGGGAATATTCAGTTCAGTCCGGAGGCTGCCAAATCCTTTAAGTTGCGGTGAGTCTGCAAAAAAGATCAGTAACACCCCGGTTAAAATAAATATTGAAAATATGGTCTTTCTGTCGGAAAATTTCATAGCCAAACAACTGGTAAAAAAACAAAATGCAAAGGTAACACTTTTATACCTTAAAAAAATTTGCAGGTAACCTAAAAACGGTTAAATCGGGAAATAAACTATCAGGTGAGAGTGTCAGAACTTGTATGAAAGGCCTGAGAAGACACCTATGGAATAGGGATGTACATTCAGGCTTCCGGATCCGTAATATGGATTAATATAATATCTGAAGGTTGGTTCGAGGTTAAAGGAAACTCCTCTTCCCAGGTTGTATTCAAATCCCATTCCGATGGAACTGCTGAAAGTTAGGTACCGGAGGTCTTCAGTTTCAGCCACCTGTAATTTGCCTCCTTCGAGGGAAGCATAAACAGAATTGTTTACAAGCAGGTTGGAAGATATACCCCCCACGATGTTGAAATCGAGGGCTCTGTCGACGAGCTTATACCTTACAAACACGGGAAGTTCGAGGTAGCTCATGCTTTGCTGCAGTGAGTTCCCCAAATACTCGAGACTTGATTTAACAAAGTCGAATGTAGATTTGTCGTAGAGGCTTTGCAGCCTGTTATGCGACATGTTGTCGATAAGATAGACATCGGGATTACTGATGGATACCATCCCGTTTGAAGTCTGGAGGATGAAGTTGGTATTGCCTTTTGCCTGATCATATTGTCTGAAACCGCCGAAGGTGGAAATCCCTGACAGCTGATTTTCATAGGAAGAATAATATAGGCCTGACTGTACGCTTACTCTTTTGCCAAGTCTGTAGGAAAGGGCTATACCTCCGGCATACGAGACAATGGGTTGTTCTGCAGATCTGATTTGTTTTGCGGCTTCGCCCGATACCGTTCCGAAACTCGACAGGTAGGTAGGTGACATAAGTGCTGCCACTGTCCATCTGTCTGTTTTATCAGATGCTATTTCATCGGATTTTAATACAGGAGGAAGATCACTGATCTCCAGGCTTGCCCGGGACCTTCCCGACAGAGATATCAGTTGTGTCTGATCTTCGAAAGCAATATCCGGCCCGTAACCTGACCTCCTCACCAACGGATATTCCGGTGTTGTTTCCTGGGCATCCGGTTCAGCATTTATTTGTGAAGAAATATCAGCGACATACTCCTGCGATGAAGAAGGCAGAACGGCATGAGGGACAGCCGGCCGGGGACCTGCATCGGCGAGGAACAAAGGTTCGGGTGTATAAGCTACCTGCAATTCAGGAACAAGATCTTCCCATGATGATGTCAGAATCTGTTGTGAAGCCTGTTCGTTCCATGTATAAGCCAGAAGACCGAGGGTAACGAGTACCGCAATGGTTGCAGCTGCTCTGAGGATAATAAAAGATCTGCTCCTTTTTCTGATAACCGGAACGATATTGTTCCACACGTCAGCCGGGGGGAGTACTTCATAATCCTTCAGACCGTTACGGAACAAAAGATCAATATTTGCTTCTTCCTTATCCATTCAACACCTTCTTGCCAATTTCAGTATAAGAAATGACTTTTCTCTGGAGGATCACCCTTGCTCTCGACAGGTTTGATTTTGAGGTGCCTTCGGAGATGTTCATCATAGCGCTTATCTCTTTATGTGAATAGCCTTCTATTGCAAAAAGATTGAAAACCATCCTGTATTTTGGAGGAAGCTCTCTGATTATCCCCATCAGGTCGACAGCCTGGAGCCCCGCATAGTCATCGTTGTATGGCTCGGCATCGGGCTCCTGTATCTGGTCGATATCATCCACCCTGTGAAGCAGGTTTTTACTCCTGTACTTCTCAAGTGAGGTGTTGACCATAATACGCCGGATCCATCCTTCGAAAGAACCTTCATGCTTGTAGTTGGCGAGATTCTCGAAGATCTTTATAAATCCTTCCTGAAGTATATCCCTCGCCTCCTCATCATTACCGGAATACTGAAGGCAAACGGCATACATCCTTGATGCAAACCGCCTGTACAGAAGTTCCTGATCCCTCCTGTTACCCTTCAGACAACCTTTTATTATATCTTTTATCTCCGGCAAGGCTATAAACCTCTAAAGAGTATAAAGTTATAAAAAAATTATCATACAAAAGCCTCATCCGGTAATAGAATGATGGAAAAATCAGTCAAATGGTTGCGTAAAAAAGGCTGATTTGCCAGAATGCCATAAATTTAAAGATGTATCACCTCATCATAGGCAGCTGCAGCAGCTTCCATGACAGCTTCCGACATCGTCGGATGCGGATGCACTGATTTTATTATTTCATGGGCAGTGGTCTCCAGTTTCCTTGCCACAACAAGTTCAGCAATCATCTCGGTCACATTTGCTCCTATCAGATGTGCTCCCAGCAGTTCTCCATAGGCTGAATCGAATATAAGCTTCACGAATCCATCCTTCGAACCGGAAGCGCTTGCCTTTCCGGATGCAGTAAAAGGAAATTTACCTACTTTGATATCATAACCTGCCTCCCTGGCTGCCGTTTCCGTAAGGCCGACAGAGGCGATTTCGGGACTGGTATATGTACAGGCAGGAATATTTCCGTAATCGAGCGGTGTAACTTCCTTCCCTGCTATTTTCTCAACACATATAATACCTTCAGCTGATGCCACATGGGCCAGAGCAGGACCATGAACAATGTCGCCGATAGCATAGACACCCTTCACAGAGGTGCGATAGAAATCGTCAACTATAACTTTGCCCTTTTCAGTTTTAACGCCTGCTTCTTCAAGTCCTGTTCCTTCCAGATTTGTTGTCACCCCCACTGCCGATAATACAATATCGGTTTCAATAAGCTGGTTACCACCGGGGGTCTTCACCGAAACCATGACCTTCCCACCTGAGACATCAGCCGATTCAACCGATGAGCCTGTCATAATCTGCATGCCGGATTTTTTAAATGACCTTTCGAGCTGTTTTGAAACCTCTTCATCTTCATTCGGTACAATTCGTGGAAGAAACTCCACCAGGGTCACCTTTGTACCCAGCATCTGATAGAAGTTCGCAAACTCACTTCCAATTGCACCTGATCCTACCACAACCATTGATCCGGGAAGTTCAGGAAGAGTCATGGCCTCTCTGTATCCGATGATTTTTCTGCCGTCCTGTTTCAGGTTTGGAAGTTCTTTTGAGCGCGCTCCGGTTGCGATTATAATATTGGGTGTGGTATATGTCCTGGTATTTCCTTCACTGTCCTGAACTTCAACATTTCCGGCTCCTTTAAGGCGTCCGGATCCTTTTAAATATTCTATGTTGTTCTTCCTGAAGAGGAACTGTATCCCCTTGCTCATGCCTTCCGCCACAGTCCTGCTTCGGGCCACCATTGAGCTGAAATCGGGTTTTACCTCTCCTGAAACAGTAATGCCGTATTCCTTTGCGTGTTTCAGGTAGTCAAATACCTGGGCGCTTTTCAGAAGAGCCTTGGTGGGAATGCATCCCCAGTTCAGGCATATGCCTCCGGGTTCAGCCCTTTCAACAACTGCCACTTTCATTTTCAGCTGCGCTGCCCTGATGGCTGCCACATAACCTCCCGGGCCGCTTCCTATTATTATTACGTCGTAATCCATTTTTATGTCAATTAATTGGTAAGTTACTTTTCTTTATCAGATGTGCTTTCCTCCACAAAGAACCGGAAAGTCTGGAAATCATTCTGGCAGTTAACCAGATTATCACGAGGGTGAAAATTATTGTCGCACCTACAGGAATCCCGGCATAATATGAAATAATGTATCCTGCCGCTGTACCTGCAAATCCCGAAATCACCGACCACACAATTATACGGGAATAAACCCTGGTGAATAACATGGCAATATTCGGGGGTATAGTAAACAGTGAAAGTACAAGTACAACTCCGGCCATCCGTATATTCAAAACAATGGTAAGAGCCACCAGGGCTGTAGTCACATACTTGAAAGCATTTACCAGAGGCGAATAGGTACGGGCGAAGCTTTCATCAAAAGAGATATACAGGATTGTCCTGTAAAAGGCGGCGAAGTATACAATAAGGACCAATGACATAATTCCCAGTGCTGCTACATCAGCATCAGTAACGGTAAGGATACTTCCAAAGAGATAGCTCATAAGGTTTGGGGCATATCCAGGAGTTAGATAGATGAAGATGATTCCTGTGGCCATACCGAATGCCCACAGGATGCCTATGGCAGAATCTTCTCTTATTTTATGGTTCATCGACAGGTATTCTATCCCGAATGCCGAGAGAATCCCGAAAAGAGCAGCTCCTGCCACAGGGTTCATTCCTGCAAAATAACCTATCCCTATGCCTCCGAAAGAAGCATGGGTGATCCCGCCGCTCAGAAAGACCATTTTCCTCGTAACAATATATGTTCCTGCAATCCCGGCAGTTATACTGGCAAAGAGAGCTCCGAGAAATCCTTTGACAATGAAATCATATTGAAGAAGATCTGCTTGCATCAGGAATGGGCTTTGAGAACTGTATGAGGCACATCTCCGTGTGTAATAAGCTTAATTGGGCAGCCGTATGCCAGAAGCTGTTCATTTGTTATCTCTGCTTCGGGATGATAGTGAAGCTTCCTGTTAACGCATGCATATGATTTTACATAGGATGAAATGATACCGATATCGTGAGAAACCATCAGGATTGCCATTCGTTTGTTAAGGTCTCTCAGCTTCCCGTAAAAATCATTTTCAAAGGTGGAATCGACAAAATTACCCGGTTCGTCAAGAAGAAGTAACTTCGGGTCGCCGATTATTGCCCTGCCGAGAAAAACCCTCTGAAGCTGCCCACCTGAAAGTTCATCAAGTGATGAGTTTTCCATTCCGGCAAGACCCAGTTCCCCTATTATCTGATGTGCCTTTTCCCTGTCGCGTGAAGACATCCGGGAGATTATCTTTTTTCTTATCATCATTCCCGACATTACGACATCAGTTACGCTGACAGGGAAGCCTGCATCCCCTGTATGTACCTGCGGCAGGTAGCCTATGCTGTTCATATTCAACATGTCGTCCCTGAAACTTATCTTCCCTTTCAGTACAGGAAGAAGGCCAAGGATAACCTTCAGCAGCGTGGTTTTGCCACCTCCGTTGGGACCGATAACGCCAATGAAATCATTTTCACGGACTCTGAAGTCAATATCCTCTAGAACGATTTCCCGGTCATAGGTTACGGAAACCGAATCCAATTCAAGAAGACTGTCCTTAATGTTCATTTTTCCGGGCTTTGAATAAAACTTTCATGCAGCTCCATGATGATGAGCTGCACTGACTGAAACCAGTCTGGTGATAGAGGATCGATGACCACAATCTCAGCTCCTGTCTCTGATGAGAGCGCCTCAACCTGACGTTTATCATATTCACGGGTAAGGAAAACCTTTTTTATGTTATTGCTCCTGGCGATGTCGATAAGCTCTTTAACCCTCGCCGGTGAGGGTTCCTTTCCGTCATGCTCAAGAGTCAGCTCCTCAAGTCCGTAATCCCGGGCAAGATAAGCAAGTGTAGGATGGTAAGTTATAAAAATGTTTCCTTTATGATCTGCAAACAAGTCTTCGGCTTTTCTTTCCAGATCTTTTATCTTAATTACCAGGGAATCATAGTTCGCACCATATTTTTCTGCCTCTCCCGGATTGAGTCTGCATAGAAGGTCTTTGATTTTCAAGGCAATTACTGAGGCATTTTTCGGCGACACCCAGAAATGAGGATCTGCCTTCTCGGCGTGTTCCCCCTCATGGGCATGCTCAGCCTCAATTAAGTTTATATAGTCCCCCAGTGACAATTTTTCCATCGTTTTATTGACATCATAAAATTTTGGAAGCCACGACATTTCAAAGCCCAGGAATCCGTTACTGACATAGGCTGAAGATTTGCGAAGCATGTTTATCTGTCCGGGGGAGGGCTCATAGACATGGGGGCTTGCACCTGCAGGTACCATTACATTAACCTGAAAATCGCCTGCTCCTATTGTTTTCACGAAATACTCAAACGGTGCTATACTCACGGAAATAATGCGTTCTGGTTTAGCAGGCTCATTCAGGCCGCATGAACCGGTGAGGATAGTTAAAATCAGAAGAAGTGTCTTTTTCATTGCTTTAAAGTTAGCCTGCAAGCTGCAAATTTAACACATAAGAGAACAAAAGGTTTGGATGTTGGAAATAAAATAATATCAGCTATTTTTGAAAGTGACAATTAAGCGCATGAAGGATGAAGAATAAAGGAGAGATACTTGCATCAATCCTCAGAGATTACAATTATTGCTATTTCTTCCTTCATAATACAAAAGAATTCAAAACAGTGGAGAAGATCATGAATGAAGGATTCATGTTCGAGAACCAGATTCCTCACTCCACCGACAGGGTAAATCCTAATGAACCTATTGAGATAACATATTTTCTTTTCCAGAGAAAAGAATACGGACAGTATACCATTGTGATAGCCATTCCGAAGGAGGTTTATGAAAAGTACACTGCAATGTCGGAAATATTCAATACCGGAATTGAAGAGGTGATAACAACAACCGACCCCTGGACAGGCGACAATGATGAACTTATGTACGTGATCTCTCCAAGTCATGTTCTGGGATATTTCAGTATAAAAACCTCCGAATTTATCCGAAACAGTAACTGGGACCCTGGTTTTGACAATTCTCTGGTCAGAAAACCGGCAAAAAGGCCTGTAAAACCTGATGTTTAGTAAGTAACATTAACCGATTCAAAATGAAATTACCATTAAAAGTGTTGATCCTGGCTGCTTCCGGGTTAATT
The DNA here is from genome assembly GCA_036759025.1 of Bacteroidales bacterium. GTDB lineage: Bacteria > Bacteroidota > Bacteroidia > Bacteroidales > VadinHA17 > LD21. Next base: position 32,779 of record DAIOVL010000024.1, on the reverse strand, counting down.
ATCTCCGGAACCTCTGCCATAAAAGGACAGTACCACAATCACAAAGAGATTATCAGCAACATAAGGTCGCTGGCTGCGAAGCATCCTTCAATATGCAGTGCTACAACTCTTGTAAAGACTGAAGGGGGAAAAGAAATCCTGGCGCTAACCATAGGAAGCGGAGACAAGGACAACAAACCAGGAATTGCCGTTATCGGCGGTGTGTCGGGAAGTCATCCCGCAGGCAGGCAGCTGGCTCTCGGATTTGCTTCTAATCTCCTTGAAAACGCTACCGCGGATGAAATTAAATCACTTCTGGGCAAGGTGACCTTTTATGTCATACCTGATCTGACACCCGACGCCGCAGAGCAATATTTTCTGGATATAAAGTATGAAAGGTATGGTAATGCCCGCAAGGTAGATGATGACAGGGATTTCAGACTGGAAGAGGATCCCGCCGAAGATCTCAATAAAGACGGATACATAACTTTGATGAGGGTATCAGATCCGGCGGGCACTTATATCGAAAGCAAAGAAGATAAGAGAATTATGGTCACCGCCGACCTGTCGAAAGGCGAGAAAGGAACCTACTTCATTTATACCGAAGGCATCGATAACGACAAAGACGGAAAATTCAATGAAGACGGGGAAGGAGGTGTAAATTTCAACAGGAATCTTAGTTACAACTACGAGGAATTCGGTGCAAACGCAGGTCTTCATCCCGTATCTGAGCCGGAAACAATGGCACTTGTTGATTTTCTGTTTGACCATTATAACATTTTCGCGACTTTCACCTTCGGGCCACAGGACAATCTCACCCAGACTGCCAGGGGAGGTGAGCGCGCCCCCCAGGCTCAGGGTTTGCAGGCACAGTCGTCACAGACTGAAGCAGAGGGTCAGGTCAGACGCATGGGAAGCAGGAAAATCACAAGCATCCAGCGGACAGATGAAGTTGTAATGAAATATGCTTCAGAGAAATACCGCGAAATTACAGGATTGAAAGGATCTCCCCGGTCGGTATCCGATGCCGGTAACTTTGCCGACTGGGCCTATTACCACTATGGAAGGTACAGTTTCAGTACTCCCGGGTGGTGGTTCCCCGTTGAAAGGAACACTGACCCGGGGATTGCCTTTCTTAAATTCGCTGAAGAGCAGGGTATGAAAGACGTATTTGTGCCATGGACCGAAATCGAACATCCTGATTTTCCCGGTAAAAAAGTAGAAGTGGGAGGCATTAAGCCCTTTGTAATGAATAATCCTCCCGCTGATAATATCGACAGTCTGGCCGAAACCCACTACAAGTTCATTGTAACCATGGCTGAAGCTCATCCGGAACTAGAGTTCAGCGATGTCAATGTGGAAGATGAAGGAGAAGGGATATTCAGGGTCACCATCAAAATTCACAACAGCGGCATCTTTGCCACCTGTGCTGAAGCCGGTCAGAACAACATATTTACAAGGCTTATGAGACTCAGCCTTGAAACTTCAAAGGGACAATCCCTTCTGAGCGGACAGCAGGTGCAGCGAATTCCCCGGATAACAGGTGACGGTGTGGAAGAATTCAGCTGGCTGATATCAGGGAAAGGAACTCTGAAGATCACTGCCGGAGCAGCAAATACCGGTTTCATTAATACCTCAGTTGAATTGAAATAAAATTATTTTATGATGAAAAAATCAATAATAAGTTCATTACTGGCAATAACAGCCTTCCTTATCTCTCTGCCCTTAATGTCGCAGGATCAAATGCTGTTTCTTCAGGCAGCGGGGACTCCCGGAAACCCTAAAGTTCAGGTTTCATGGAACAGGTATTATACTCATGCCGGTGTGACCGACGTTGTTAAAAAATTAGCTGCAGCGTATCCTTCGCTGGTCACACTCGAATCGATGGGAAAATCGTACCAGGGAAGGGAAATGTGGGTAATGATCATCTCCGACAAAAAGACCGGGGACCCGGGTCTCAAACCCGGATACTGGATCGACGGCAACATTCATTCAATTGAACTACAGGGTACCGAAATGGCTCTTTACACGGCATGGTATCTGTGTGAGATGTTCGAAAACAACAAATTTATTAATGAGCTGCTGAAAGATAAAACCTTCTATATAGCTCCTACGATTAATCCTGACGCACGCGATTATTTCGCAAATGAGGGAATGCCACCCAGGTCAGGACTGATGCCGTTCGATAACGACCGCGACGGGTTATTTGATGAAGATGGAGCCGACGACATGAACGGAGATAAGAACATCAGCCAGATGAGAAGGAAGAATCCTGACGGAACCCTTATTCCTGACCCGAAAGATCCAAGGAGGATGATCCGTGTGGAACCCGGCCAGAAGGGAGAGTATGAGTACCTCGGGTCAGAAGGAATCGATAACGACAATGACGGACTGGTGAACGAAGATGGCATAGGAGGCTATGACGGGAACCGCGACTGGGGATTCAACTGGGAACCCAACTATGTACAGAGCGGAGCCCACCGCTATCCTTTTTCACAACCCGAAAACAGGGCAGTCCGGGATTTCATAGTAAAGCACAGAAACATCACCGGAGCTCAGTCGTTCCATAATTCGGGAGGTATGATACTTCGCGGACCTTCAATCCAGGGAGGAGGAGCAGAAGCCTACAGCCGGTCTGATGATGCCGTTATTAATACTATAGGAAAGACAGGTGAGAAAATGATCCCCGGATATAAATTGCTGACCATCTGGAGTGATCTCTACACAGTGTATGGGGGAGAGATCGACTGGTGGCACGGAGCAATGGGATGCTTTGTATATTCCAATGAACTGTGGAATTCCTATCTGATGTTCTATGACACAGCCTTCACCGACCAGTATGAATTCGACAGACTGTTGCTTTTTGAGGATGCTTTCATACCGTGGACCAAAGTTAATCATCCCGTTTACGGGGAAGTTGAAATTGGAGGCTTTTCAAAAATGCTTGGGAGGCTCCACCCCGGATTCCTTCTGGAAACAGATGCACACCGGAATGCAGCATTCTGTATCTATAATGCATGGCAAACACCAAAACTGGAAGTATCGAACATGCAGGTCAGAAAGATTGCAGGAGGCTTAAAGGAAGTTACAGCAAGAGTTAGCAACCTCAGGATGATGCCCACCCATTCGGCTACAAATCTGAGGTACAATATCGATCCTCCGGTGTATGTAAATATCGAAGGAGGTAAGGTAATTGCAGGTATGAGAGTCTTAAACAAGGACCTCAACCGGACTGTTGAACAGAAGGACAACCCGCAAAAGATGGAGATAGGCAGTCTGCAGGGATACCAGAATGTCGATCTGAAGTGGATCGTAAAAGGAGGCAGCAGATACACTATAAGCGTGGAAAGTGTAAAGGGCGGAAGAGCCAGTGCGGTGGCAGAATAAGAAATAAGGCCGGCTGCAAAGCTGCCGGCCTTATCTCAAGGAATGAAAATTAACCGTCCGTAGACGCTGACAAAAAACTAATAGGTTTGAAGAGATATTTTGAAAAAGCCTGTGGCTTTCGAAGAACTGATCTCGAATTTCCATGCTCCTGTCTTGTCGGTGTTTTCAGTTTCGGATATGGTGAACGATTTGCGCCAGTTCAGATTACCATATTCATCGATAACTATGTCGGAATAGGTTTTACCATTGGGCATTGTTATCTTGATCCTGATGTCGCCTTCCCGGCAGTCGCCGTTAACCGACATCATAACATTTTTCACCGACTTCTCCACATCGAAGGTATATGTACGTGCGAAGGTAGATTCCTTTACATTCTTTGAGAATTCCCAGGTAGTACGTTCTGCGTTGTAATCCCCAAACCGTGTATAGCCAAGTACATACGGTTCATTGCCGCTGAAAACCCTTGTCCGTCCATTGTCGTCATACATCCGGAATATACGCTCGTACTGCTCCGGATTTTCCTTCATCTGCTCTCTGTAGTTCTGCATGGCCTTATCAATCTCTTTCTTTGACTGCTCAAGGGCCTTTTGCATTTCCTCTTGTGCTTTCTTCTGCTCTTCGATCATAGCTTTTTTCTGTGCTTCGATCGCTTCCTGCATTTCCTTTTCCTTTTCTTCACTTTTTCCTTCCTGAGCTGTTATTTCACTGCAGAAAGCAAGTGAGAAGAGGAAAATAATTACTAATATTAAACTGTGTCTTTTCATGGCCACCCTTTTTTAATCTTTCTAAATCAAAATTAAAACCTAAAATGACACGATTCTGTTAACGAAGGGTTAATGTCAGGTTAATGTCAGTAGCGCTGAACAATGCAGGAAGGAAATTATTAATACATTTGATATCAAAATCAAAACAATATGCAAAGGAGAAATACTGTTTTGTTGCTGGGTATTCTGGCCATTGTGCTCATAGTCGTGGCCCAGGTGATCATTCTCAGGGGTTTGTGGAACCAGCAGAATGAGATGCTTACCCTGCGATACAGGTCTCTCGCCCAGGAAGCAAATGCTTCTCTGCGCGGATCAGGTATCGAAACTCACGACACGGTGATGTTCATATTGAATCAGTATTCTGAAAAAATAAGGACCAGACTTGCATCAATAACCGACACACAGGAACTGGAAGTTACAAAAAAGGAAGTACTGGAGTATTTCACAACTGTCATTGAAAAAGAGCAGGATTTTACTTCATATCTGTCAGGGTACTTCAGGGACCAGGGATTTGAAGAAGAATTCAATCACAGGATAGCGGTCAGCAACCTCGAGATAAGTATTTCAGACACTTCGTACATGCTGGTACACAGAAGTGATTCTTATTTAATGCCGGGAGAAGGAAGACCTGTCTTCCGTACCACCGATGATTCGAAATCAAGGATATCGGTGTTGCGTCAGAGGCTCTGGGGTAATTATTTTTACCTGCAGATAGAGTATTTTATCGATTTTTCCGACAAACAGAGACTGATATTGCGTGAAACTGCAGCATCGCTTGGCATGAGCCTGTTCAGCCTGATAGTGGTCGTTATCATTTTTCTTGTGACCTACCGCAACCTTATGGAAGAAAAAAGGCTATCGAACCTGAAGACCGATTTCATCAACAATATGACCCATGAGCTTAAAACACCGCTGGCCACGATAACGGTTGCAGGCAAGACCCTTGAAATGGAGAAAATACGTAAGGACGAACTAAAAATACTTGATACTGCAAAACTCATCGGCAAGCAAAGTGTCCATCTTAATCAACTCATTAACATGATACTTGAGATAAGCATGTGGGAAAGGACAGAATTTCAGCTCGATAAGAAGCAAGTAAATATTGAAGAACTTATGAACGATATTGTGAACGGATTTAAAACAGGACTCGGGAATTCCGCGACCCTGACTCAGAAATACGATTTCAGCAACACAAATGCCGATGTTGATGTTGTCTATTTTACAACATTGATTAACAATTTGTTGTCAAATGCGGTCAAGTATTCCGATAAGGATCCTGTAATAAATGTGGAGGGATCCGTTGAAAACAGATCTGTACGTATAAATGTAGCCGACAACGGAATAGGAATAAGCAAAGCCGACCAGAAGCATGTTTTTGACAAATTCTACCGTGCATCTTCGGGGAACATTCACAAGTACAAAGGTCTTGGCCTGGGACTGTATTATGTCAAAAAGATAGCTGTGGCACATGGCGGAGATGTGACAGTAAGCAGCAAACCGGGAAAAGGTAGTATATTTACGGTAACAATTCCAATCTGATGATATTATGAAAGTATTACTGGCAGAAGACGACAGGGATTTCGGTAACATACTCTCCCAGTATGTCTCAATAAACGGCTTCGATGTAACCCTCGCCCGTGACGGGATGGAAGCCTGGGAACTTTTTCAAAGGGAGAAACCAGACATCTGCGTGCTTGATGTTATGATGCCGGAAATGGACGGATTCACACTCGGAGAAAAGATCAAGGAAAAGGATCCCGACATTCCGCTGATTTACCTGACTGCAAAAAGCCTCAAGGAAGACATCGTAAGAGGTCTTAAAATAGGAGCCGACGATTATATTACAAAACCCTTCGATCCCGAAGTCCTTATTCTCAGGATAAACAACATCCTCAAAAGGGCTTACTCTTCCTCCAATGATGAGTTTAGCATATCCGACACTGTCCTTAAGATCAGCTCGCTCGAACTTATATGCGGAAAGAACAAGGAAAAACTTACCCTTAAGGAAGCCCAGCTTTTACGATATTTCATCATTAACAAGAATAAGGTTCTGACAAGAGAAGACATCCTTACCGAAATATGGGGTGAGGATGATTATTTTCTGGGCAGAAGCATGGATGTCTTCATCAGCAGGCTAAGAAAATATATTTCTGAAGATAAGAATCTGGATATAAGAACAGTAAGAGGAACGGGGTTCATTCTTGAAGAATTGAACAGGGAAGAATGAAGACAGTCTGAATCCTGACTCAGCTTCTTACGAATATCAGTTGAAGCATGTAAAGTATATAAAAAATCCCTTGCTGAATCAACAGCAAGGGATTTTAAATTTTCTTTCCGGCAGGATTGATATTAGTTACCGAGGACCTCTTTCACCTTGTTGTAAAGTGCTTCCCCGCGCAGGTTGGTGGCAATGATTACCCCGTTCTCGTCGAGGAGGAAGTTTGCAGGTATTGAATTCACCGCATAAAGTTTTGCAGCGGCATTATTCCAGTACTGGAGGTCAGAAACCTGCGTCCATGTAAGTTTGTCGTCGGCGATGGCTTTCACCCAGTCTTCTTTTGACTGATCGAGGGATACTCCGAAAACATCAAATCCTTTCTTATTAAATTCCTTAAAAACACTAACAACATGGGGGTTCTCCTGTCTGCAGGGACCGCACCATGCTGCCCAGAAATCTATAAGAAGGAGCTTGCTGCCGACCTTCGAAGACATAGATACCGGGTTGCCGTCGACATCATTCTGTGTAAAATCGGGGGCTTTCTGGCCTACTGCAACTGCTTTGAGAGCGACAGCTCTTGCTTTAAGTTCCTGGATTACAGGCACCTTTGCCACATTGGTGTCAAGGGCTGCTACTGCTTCCTCTATCTGGGCGCCTGTCATCTGGTAGCTAAGGCTCCTGAGCAGTGAAGGAGTGATATATGATGAAGGGTTGTTTTTTATGAAATCCAGCTGTGTTTTTTCCATTTCACCTTCGACTTCCATGGCCTGGTCACGTATTTCAGTCATTTTCTTTTCGTCGTTCTGTGCCCTTGCAGCCTGGTACTCGGTAACCAGAGCCTGATATTTTTCCGAAAGGGGCTTGTTTAGTTCGACGTATGCAAGATATTCATCGTTGGTTTTTGAACCTGTTACCTTTGCATCAAACAGTGAGTCCAGTTTACCTGTAATGGTAATATTTGAATTCTCAAGATAGAAACTGGTCCTGTTGCGTGTATTCAGTGCTATAAGCTGCACCTGCTCGGGGAATGTAACTGCTCCTTCCATTTTAAAGGAACCTCCTTTTGAGGTAGCAGAATCGAGAGTTACCAGCTGGCCTGCCTCTCTTTTCTGAAGAACAAAGGTAATGCTGTCCGATCCTTCTATGTCGGCTTTTAGTACGAATCCGGGTTCGGAACTGCATGAAGCGAAAATGGCTGTAATAACAAACAGATAAATTAGATTTTTCATACAGAAAATAAATTTGGTTTCAGATTTAAAATTCGCGCAAAGATATAAATTATTATGAATCTTTGAGATAATTGCTGATTAAACTATGGGCTGCCTGGTAAGAGGTTATTTTGCCTTCACCGAGGAGCTTCTCAACCTGAGGTTTGATGGCGTTGACTTTAGCGTTTTTTGCGAACGAGGTTTTCAGATAATCCATGATCATAGCATCCATTCTGATAATTGCCTGCTCTTTCCTACGCCTGTCGAAGTAACCATTTTTCACAGTAAACTCCACATAATCCATTATTTGTTCCCACAGCTCCCTTATACCTTCATTGTGGAGGGCTGAACACGTGAATACTCCGGGTTTCCAGCCTGAAGGTGAATCAGGGAACAGTCGCAGAGCGTTATTGTAAATCAGCCTGGCGCTTTCAGCTTCAGCCCTGTTAGGTCCATCTGCCTTGGTGATTGCCACAGCATCAGCCATCTCCATAATGCCTCTTTTAATGCCCTGCAGTTCGTCGCCGGCACCGGCAAGCATCAGGAGCAGAAAGAAATCGACCATCGAATGGGCGACAATTTCCGATTGCCCCACTCCCACCGTTTCAACAAGGACAGTATCGAAACCTGCTGCTTCACAGAGGATGATGGTTTCCCTGGTCATTCGTGCGACACCTCCAAGGCTTCCTGCTGAAGGAGAAGGTCTGATATAGGCATTGGGGTGGATGCTGAGTTTTTCCATCCTGGTCTTATCACCCATAATACTTCCCCTTGACTGGATGCTGCTGGGATCGATAGCCAGTACAGCAACCCGTCGTCCTGATTCCGCCAGATGCAGTCCCATCGCCTCAATGAAGGTACTCTTCCCCACGCCCGGAACACCTGTAATACCTATTCTCACCGAGGCACCACTGTATGGCAGGGTCTTCTCAATTATCGTCTGAGCCATTTCGTAATGCTTTGGCAGGGAACTTTCCACCAGGGTGATAGCCTGGCTGAGAACAGCCCTGTTGCCTGAAAGAATACCTGAAAAATACTCGCTGACAGAGTAATTTTTACGCTTTTTTATGCTCCTTCCGTTCAGTATCTCCGGATTTATGCTTGGAGGCTGATCTATTCCCTTCATGACACTCAGGGCACTTTTTCTGCTTTTATTGTCTGTCATCAGAATGGTGTTGCCGCTGTAAAAATAATAAAAGGGTACCGGATTATGTCTTCTGGCACCCTCTTTTAATTACGTGTACAAGTATTATTTACCTTGAAGCTGAAGCCTGGTCAACTTCAGCGGTCAGCATCAGTACAACTTCCGATTTTTTGGGATCATTGGTGTATACATAAATGGCTTTGGTCACTTTGCCTTTGTAGCCTCCTGAATTAAAAACAGCTTTAATTGACCTTGATTCTCCGGGCTTTATGTTTACTCCTGTCAGTCCCTGCTGAATAGCGGTACATCCGCAGGTTGATTTAACATGTCTTATAATGAGGTCGCTTTTGCCGGAATTGGTAAATTTGAATTCAGCCTCTCTGGTAGTGGATCCGGGCATTTTACCCAGATCAACATTTGAAGAAGCGAGTTGGAAGACAGGTGCATTTGCAAGCTCTTCCCTTGTCATTTTCGAAAAATCCTCAACAAGGTTGGCTGAGACATAGTAATAGGCATTGGTCTGAACAACCCCATTGATCTTTATCTTCACAATTTCCGTGACATTTCCCCACCCGTTGTTCTTTGAGGCATCGTAAGTCCCTTCCACCAGTCCCTTCTGACCGGGTTTCAGAGTCTGTGGATTAACTTTCAGCGACAAATGAGCAGGAAGCTGGTCAAATTCTACCTTTACAGGCTGATCGGATGTGTTAATGATCTGCATCACCCTGATCTTCTTTTCCGTTTTCCGGATATTCGTAAAAGCAAGGTGTATGCTTTCAAACCTCACCGGGCCAACAGGAAATGTGAACAACTCCTCAACTGTTTTCTCGCGTGCCACTACTTCTCCTTTAATTACCAGAACAGTTACCTGAGGACGTGCGTTGGTGTACACAGTAAGTGTCTTATTGAACTTACCCCATGTTCCCCTGGGATCGTACAGGGCGGTAACCTTTCCGGTAGCTCCTGCCGGGATAGGCTGCCTGGTCCACTCAGGCTGGGTGCAACCGCACGAAGTGACGATATTCTGTATTACCAGAGGTGCATTACCTGTATTTGTAACAATGAAATCATGTTTCTGAACACCGGATTCTTCCTTGAAGGTTCCAAAATCATGCTCATTCGACGAGAGTTTTATCATTGGCTGTGCAGAGGCCGTGACCGCAACGGCAAAAACCGATAATACAATTAACAATCTCTTCATAATTTTATAAAATTGTTCGTTATAACATAATAAAGCCCGGTATATTCCGGTTTCATATTAAACAATTCCCGGATGAAATTGGTTGCATGCAGAAGTGCAAAAATCAGACCGGAAATTTGTTTTTTGTTAAACGTTTGCAAATTTAATAAAGTTTATCCTATTAAAGATTTATTTAAATTATAATATCATTAGTTTTGTCCCTGAAGCCCGGTAAAACGGTATGAGATTTGACGGATAAGCCGGAGACCCCCCGGAAAAATTAAAAAATGAAAAGATACTGCAGACTGATATTGCTTGCATTTGCACTGATTACAGGCACAGTCGTAAACGGCCAGTTCTACAATGGTCTGCAGATGAATTTTGGTAAGAACAGGGTTCAGTATTTCGACTATTACTGGTCTTACTACCGGTTTGACGATTTTGATTGTTATTTCAATGAATACGGACGCGACCTTGCCAATTACACTGCTGATTATGCAATCACGAAACTGGAGGAGATAGAAGATTTTTTCGATTATACTCTCGAAAAGCGCCTTATCTTCATGATCTACAACAAGCAGGCAGAATCCAAACAATCAAATATCGGACTTGTCACTTCAGACGAGGAAAATTATAATACCGGTGGTTTCAGCCGCATCATCAAAAACAAGGTAATGCTCTATTATGAAGGCGACCATGAGTCTTACAACAACCAGATAGCCGCATCGATAACAGAAGTATTGATTAATGAAATACTCTATAATGCCGATGTTCGCGACCGGGTCTCGAGCTCCTCAATAATAAGCATGCCCGACTGGTATCTTAAAGGTCTGGTCAGATATGTTTCGTCGGGATGGAATTATGATGCTGAGAACAGAACAAAAGACGGGATTACGTCAGGCAGGTACAAAAAAATCAGCCATCTCGAGGGTGAAGATGCAATGAATGCAGGGCATTCTTTCTGGAGATTCATCGGTAAGGAATATGGAGACGCCCTCATCCCGAATATTATTTATCTGACCAAAGTATACAAAAATATCGAAGACGGCTTCCTCTATGTTACCGGGACAAAGCTTAAGGATCTTCTGGATCAGTGGCAGAAGTACTACAAGGAGATATATTCCGGCGACAGGAACCTTCCCGGCAACGACGGAAATGTATTAAAAACTTCGAGGAAAGAACAACTCTACCAGATGGTAAGGGTAAGTCCGGATGGCCGTTACATTGCCTGGGTGACTAATGACTGGGGAAGAAAAAGGATATGGCTTTACGACCAGACAACAGGAAAGCAGAAGATCATTTTCAGGGCTGAACCGAAACTTCCGCTCGAGAGCGATGTTTCCTATCCTGTTATTGCATGGCATCCGGGCGGTAACATTCTTACTTTCATAAATGAAGAAAAGTCGGCTCTGGTAATGCATTTCTACCGGACCGGTGAAAAAACAAAAGAAGAGAGAAACCTGCTGTATTTTGACAAGATACTTGACTTCTCGTACTCACCGGAAGGATCAAGACTTGTTTTTTCGGCGGTGAAAGACGGCATAACTGACATCTATATTCACACGATCTCGTCGGGAACCAATGAACAGATAACCAGAGATATTGCCGACGACCTGCATCCTTCATTCCTGAAACATGCTCCCGATGAAATAATCTTTTCTTCAAACAGGCTATCCGATACTCTTTCCAATTCTGCAAGCCCCTATGAAAAAACAGGATTGACTTTTGACCTTTTCACCTATAACCTTGCGAAAAGAGGTAACCTGCTGACAAGACTTCAGGAAGGCCTTTATACAGACAGGATCTTTCCCGGGGAAACAACAAAGAACAATTTTGCCTACATAGGTAACACCAGCGGGATACTGAACCGCTATACAGCCAGATTCGACAGCACAATAAGCTATATAGACACTACTACACATTACAGGTACTTCATCAAATCACAGCCTGTCACCAACTACGACAGGAATATTCTGAGTCATTCCGTCGCCAATGCTTCAGATACGTACGGAGAGATCCTCTACAGCAAAGACAGGTACCTGCTCAGAAAAGGACTTCTGAATCAGCTTAAACCTGTTCAGGAAAACGAAATTGTCACTACATCCTTTCGTAAAGAGGATACCAGAATGCTTCAGAAAGCCGACAGTATAGAAAAGATAAGACAATGGCTTATACAGGAAGACAGGAAGAGAAGAGACACCCTGACGAAACCGCTTTACGAATATTATATTACCGATGAACCTATCGATATAACACACTATATCTTCGAAAAGGAAAAACAGAATTACTACGAACAACTTTGGAGAAAGGATTACATGGACATAGATCTCGACACCGGCGAGCTGGCTCTTCCGGCAATAAGGATCTACCAGAATTCCTTTTACAATAATTACCTTGTAAGCCAGATCGATTTCAGCTTTCTGAACAACTCCTACCAGGTATACAGCTCGGGAGCTCCATATTATAACCCGGGCATCAACGGACTTATGCGATTCGGGATCATTGACCTTTTTGAAAACTACCGGGTCACAGGAGGGATAAGGCTGTCAGCAAATTTTGACAGCAACGAATACCTGCTGAGCGTTGAAAACCTTAAAGGCAAATTCGACAAACAACTCATATTCCACAGGCTTGCCTTCTTCAGTTCCAATGACACGTCTCTGTTCAAGACTCATACCCATAACCTCTACCTGTCATATTCCAAACCCATCAATCCGGTACTTGCACTGAAAGGCACTGTGTCGTACAGGTACGACAGACATGCACAGCTTTCGACCGATATGGCAACGCTGAACTCAAAGAACATACTCCGTCACTGGGGCAGCCTCAAAGGAGAAGTGATCTTCGACAATACAAGAAAAAGACTGATAAATATCTATTACGGGACCAGATTTAAAATATTCGGGGAATATTATAAAGAGCTGACAACATCCAGGTCAGACATGTTCGTGATCGGCGGTGATTTCAGGAACTACCTGAAGATACACAGGGAGCTCATCTGGGCCAACCGCTTTGCAGCCAGCACATCCTTCGGCCCGACCAGACTTGCATACTATCTTGGAGGTGTAGATAACTGGATGGGGTATTTCTTCAACAAATATCCTATGTTCGATTATTCAATTCCTGTCAATCCGAACATAAATTACGGATTTCAGGCTCTTGCAACCAATATGAGGGGTTTCAGCCAGAACATCAGGAACGGAACCAGCTTTGTCGTTTTCAACAGCGAGATCAGGTGGCCTGTTGTCAGATATCTTGCAGGGCATCCTCTTAAGTCGAATTTGCTCAACAGCCTTCAGCTTGTCGGATTCGGAGATATTGGAACTGCATGGACAGGCGCCACACCATGGTCGCGCGAAAATGCTTACGACACAGAAATAATTGAAAGTGGTCCCGTCAAAGTTACCCTCGACTCCAACCGCGAGCCGATAGTAGCCGGATTTGGTGCAGGTGTAAGAATGCAGTTGTTTGGATATTTCGTCAGAGCCGACTGGGCCTGGGGAATTGAAAATAATTACCTTTTACCAAGAATATTTTACCTTTCCTTCAGTCTCGATTTCTAAAATCTCCGCTTGCAGCATATAAAAAAGGTATGGTTATTGTATTAAAACATAAGTAATTTTTTAATTTTAAAAAAAAGGATAAATTTGTGCAATTATTGTACATTTAGTTAACTTAAAATCATAGAAATGGCTTACAAGATCAACGAAGATTGCACTGCATGTGGCACCTGTATCGACGAATGTCCGGTTGAGGCAATATCTGAGGGTGATATCTACAAGATCGATCCTGATATCTGCACCGACTGCGGAGCCTGCGCAGACGTTTGCCCCGTTGAGGCAATACACCCTGCTGAATAAAAGTGCAGTAAATCTTAAAATTTAAGAGGAAGGTGTCTTATAGGCTTGCCCTGAAAGACATCTTCTTTTTTTTAGCGCGGATTATAGCGCGCACCATCAAGCACGGACTGAATATTCTTTTCCGTCATTAACTGAGCCAGAGTCACATCCCTGTTTTTCATCATGTACGATTCAACTATCCTGAATCCTATCCACACTGCTGCCCTGCCTGGAGATTCATTTGTGAAATAGCTCGTAAAAGGAGCTTCCCCTGTTAGCTTCCTGACAACAAACTTGTCATTGCTGAAAAGAAGGTCGTTCTCAATGAGATAGGTCCACATCCGGCCTTCATTATTAATACAAAAATTCATCTGGCCGGTATTGAAGCCAAAAAGAACTGTGTCTTCTATCTCCGGCATCATACATTTCCCGAAATATTTCATCTTCCCCTCATGGATCATCATTGCAATCACATTGTCAGATTCGTAACCGACCGTTTCAATATCCCATTCGGTTGAAGCCCATGCATACATGCAGTCAGGAACAATATTATAGTAGTTCATCCTTGCAGCCAGATAACTGTATATCTCAAGCATCGGGTAATATCGGCAATCCCGGCCAAGGTACCTGTCGAGACTTATGCCCAGTACTGAGTCGGAAATTATGATGCTATTGTTAAAACCTGAGATACAGGTATATACTGCAGGCGGACTTTTTTCGGGAAAATACCACAGCCAGTGCCTGAATGCCTTTTCAAGTTCATTCTCAACTCCTGATAAATCGGGATATTTGGAAATAACTTCATTATAAACCTCATTGTTCAGCCTGTCGGTACAAAAATTCAGAAGATGATCGGCAAAAAGGGAATCTCTGACATCACCGGTATTGATGACATAGCTGAAAAGCTGAAGAAATTCCCCGTATCTTTCCCTGATGCTTTCCAGGCTGTCAGGCAGGAATAATGGATCGATGCCGAACAGATCTTTTTCCAGTCTTTTAATATCTATTCCGGCCTTCACAGATGAAATGTTTACCCGGTAGTTTTCACTCCTGCACGAAATAACAAATGCCAGCAAAACAGATACAATAAAACCCTGTATTAAATATCTTCTCATTTGATCAGATTAAAATCCTATAAATTTAAATACTTTCCCTTTAGCCATGACAAGTATTAATAACGATACGATAAATTCTCTTATTATTTGTTAATTTCGCATTATTGTCATGATCTGAAAATTCATAAATGCCATGAAATATTCTGTCAGATTTTTTTCAGCCTTCTTAAAAATAGCAGCTGTTGCGGTAATTCTTTTGCCGGCTACCCGGATAAGTGCACAGAAAAAAGGTGTAAAGGATATTCTCGGACCCGATATGATTATCGGAGTTCATTTCGATCCGGTCATTAGCTGGTTTGGTTCTGATCTTGATTCTGTAAGCAACGACGGAGCCAGACCGGGCTTTAATTTAGGAATAACAGTCCACAGGTATTTCGGATCAAATTATGCACTTTCAACAGGATTAAATTATATAAGTGCAGGCGGAAGGCTTGTTACCAGTAACGAGACCATCTTTGATATCACAACCGGCATCGATCCCGTTGTAGCGGCGAACTCATCAGTCACATACAAGATCCAGTACCTGTCTATTCCGGTCGGGTTGAAACTTCAGACAAACCAGATAGGCTACATAACCTACTTCACCGATTTGGGTTTTGATCCCAAGGTGGTGGTAAGCGGGAAAGCCGATATCGGTGATTTGAAGAATCAAAAAGCCCCCGGAGAGATAAAAACTTTCAACATAGGTTATCACATAATGGCCGGAATAGAGTATGCTGTTGGAGGAAACACAGCTGCTGTAATAGGACTTGGCTTTGAAAATAATTTCGCCGACATCACAACGGATTTGAAGGAAAGTCCGTTTAATCAGCCCCGCGACAAGATCTCGCACAGGATTATCTCAATCAGACTCGGAATAAATTTTTAAAGGGTGGCCTATGAAAATAGCGGTCGCACAGATAAATTATCACATAGGCAATTTTGAAAAAAACAGGGACCTGATAAATAATGCTGTCGACAGCGCAAAAAAACAGGGAGCAGATCTTGTTGTCTTCTCTGAACTCTGTGTGCCGGGTTACCCTCCCCTGGATCTTCTCGACCGAATCGACTTCATTGAAAGATGTAAAGAAACGGTAAATGATATAGCGAAACACTGTGAGGGAATTACTGCAATTATCGGATCTCCCACTGTAAATCCCAACAGCGAAGGGAAAAAGCTTTTCAACTCAGCACTGGTAGTCTCGGAAGGCAGAATATTGTTCACTGCCAACAAAGCCCTGCTGCCAACTTATGATATATTCGACGAATACCGGTATTTTGAACCTGCAAGAAGATTTGCAGTATATGATTTCATGGGATACCGCCTGGCCATTACCGTATGTGAAGACCTCTGGGATGAACAGCACTTCGATAACGAATTCGAAAAGAGAAGGCTGTATACAGTATCTCCCATGGAGGAACTGGCAAAAGAAAAGCCGGACTTAATAATTAACATATCTGCATCTCCTTTTTCACATTCAAAGACAAATATAAAAAAGGGTATATTCAGGGGAAAGGCTGAAAAATATGGTATTCCGGTAATAAATGTAAACCAGACCGGGGCAAATACCGAGCTCATTTTCGACGGGGCTTCACTGATTGTAAACGGCAGGGGGGAAGTTTGGAAAAGTCTTCCGTTTTTTGAAGAATCGCTTCTGACATTCTCCGCCGCTGATCTGATTGCAGGGAGAGAACCGGAAGGTGACTCTGACAGGGATCCGGTTGAACTTATTCATAAAGCGTTGATTACAGGGATAAGAGATTATTTCAGCAAGTCAGGACTTAAAAAATGTATTCTGGGGCTTTCAGGCGGTATCGATTCTGCACTGTGTCTCACACTTGCAGCCGAAGCTCTCGGTCCTGAAAATGCAAGAGTTGTCCTGATGCCTTCCAGATATTCATCGGCCCACTCAGTCAGCGACGCTATTGAACTGTCTGAGAAACTGGGTGTTGAATACGATATCATAAATATCGAAAAGCCTTTCAGCGCTTTTGCCGAGATCCTCGGGCCGGTGTTTAAAGGAAGGGAAACCGATGTAACGGAAGAGAATATCCAGGCAAGGATCAGGGCCGTGATACTTATGGCCCTGTCAAACAAGCTCGGTTATATCCTTCTGAACACTTCCAATAAAAGTGAAGCTGCAGTTGGTTATGGCACCCTTTATGGTGATATGGCCGGAGGACTGTCGGTTCTCGGCGATGTTTACAAAACGGAGATTTACAAACTGGCAAGATATATCAACAGGGAAAGTGAAATAATCCCAAATAACACCATTTTAAAAGCTCCTTCAGCTGAGCTGAGACCAGATCAGCTCGACACAGATTCACTTCCCGATTACAGGATCCTTGACGCCATACTGTATCAGTACATCGAGCTGCAAAAACCTCCTCATCGAATTACCGGTGACAATATCGATCAGGAAACCGTCAGGAAGGTGATAAAAATGATAAATACAAATGAATATAAACGATACCAGGCTCCTCCTGTTCTGAGGATATCGTCAAAATCTTTCGGCGACGGCAGAAGGATGCCGCTCGTTGCCCGTTATTGATCTGACGGTAATCATTCCCTGAAGAAGATCCGCTTAACCCTTGGTGACACGGAGGTCAGTATTTCATAGGGAATTGTTCCGCAACGCTCTGCAAGCTCACTTATTAAAATGTTCTCACCGAATATTTCCGTTTCATCACCCTCTTCGGCCTTAACTCCTGTAACGTCAATCATACACATGTCCATACATATATTCCCGATAATGGGGACTCTAGTATTTCTTACCAGAAGAAAACCGTTCCTGTTCCCCAGCTTCCTGCTAAGTCCGTCGGCATAACCGACAGGGACAATTGCAACAAGCCTTTCTTTATCTGATATATCGTTACATCCGTAGCCTACCGGCTCACCGGGAGCTATCCTTTTGATCTGCGATATCCTTGTCCTGAACCTGTTTACAGGCCTTAAATTCAAGCCGCTGTACCGGCATGCACCGTAGATGCCAATACCTGGTCTGACCATATCGAAATGATATTGCGGAAAACGGACAATAGCCGCCGTGTTGCAGATATGCCTGAGGAATGGATAGCCGGCAGCCTCCCTGATTACCGTAACTGCTTTGAGGAAAAGCTCAGCCTGTCTGTGTGTAAAATGGTCAAATGCAGGATCCTCGCTGGCTGCGAAGTGAGAAAAAACTGACGCCACCTTCAGAGATCCTGCCGTTCGTAATTCAGATGCAAGATCTTCAATTTCATGAGGCATGAAACCGAGCCTGTGCATCCCGGTATCGATCTTTATATGAACAGGGTAATGAACCAGACCATGCCGTGAAGCTGCCTGGGCAAACTGCCGGAACGAAGTCATGCTGTAGAGTTCAGGCTCCAGCCCATGCCTGATAATTATATCCGATGAACCGGGATCAGGATTCATCACCATAACAGGCAGAGTGACCCCGGCATTCCGTAACTCTGCTCCCTCGTCGGCATAAGCTACTCCCAGACAGCTGACCCTGTGGTACTCCAGAAGGTTCGCTATCTCCGAAGGCCCGGCGCCATAGGCGAAAGCCTTTACCATTGCCATGATCCGTGTACCCGGGTCGAGATAACCCCTTATTTCATTCAGATTGTGAGCAATTGCATCAAGGTTAACCTCCAGTATAGTCTGATGTACCTGAAGTTCAAGGAGCTTTACAATGTTTTCAAATTCGAATTTCCTTGCACCCTTTATAAGGATCGTTTCATTTGAAAAAGAAGAAGGGTTGAACTGATGAATAAATTCACCTGTGGAATAAAAGAACGTTGCTTCAGGTCCGAAAAAAGAACTGTGATCTGTCATTCCGGGCCCTATCCCGATGAACCTGTCGATACCCGATTTTCTGACTTCTTCAGCCACTCCCCAATATAATTCCTTTTGATCCCGGCTACTCTCCAGAAAATCGGAAAGTATCAAAGTCCTCTTCCTCCCGTTCTGAGACCTCAGAAATTCAAGGGCCATAACCAGGGAACCGGGATCAGAGTTATAATAATCCTCTATCAGTATGCAGTTGTTAATGCCGGTCTTCATATCCATACGCATTGCCACGGAAACGAGTCCGGCCAGTCCCTTTCTGATTATTTCCGGGTCTGTCTGAAGAGCAATGCAGGCTGAAGCAGCGGTAACTGCATTTTCAACGGAAGCCCTGTCAGTGAATGGAATAAGGAAGCTCATTTTACTGCCTTTACAGGTCATCTCAACTGTCGTTGAGCCTCCTTCAACTGAAATCCTGTCTGCAAAAATTGCAGCTTCCCTGTTGGAGAAAGACCAGTCGACAAGATTCTTTGAACTGTAAGTGACATCCGACCTGATAAGTCTGTCGATCAATTCATTGTCGCAGCAGTAGACAATCGTTTTACAATTAAAAAAAAGCTTCAGCTTCTCTGATGCCTTTTCCTCATCGTCGATAAAATTTTCACTGTGTGCCAGTCCGATATTGGTAATAATCCCGGTATCCGGATCAATTATCCGGCGGAGTTTTTCCATCTCCCCAGGTTGTGAAATGCCCGCCTCGAAGATACCAAGCTTATATGTGTTGTCAAGTTTCCATACCGAAAGAGGAACCCCGATCTGGGAGTTATAGCTTCGGGGGCTTCTGATAACCGGCATGGAAAGCCCTGTTATTTCAGCCAGCCATTCTTTTACAACTGTTTTACCTGCACTTCCGGTAACTGCCACCACGGGTGACAGAAACCGTTTTCTCTTAAAAGCTGCCATATCCTGAAGGGCTGTAACGCTGTTTTCCACAATAATGAAGGCGGCATTCTTATAAGTCTCGTTTGCGGCAGGGAGCCTCTCCATAATAAACACACGCACACCTTTTCCGTACAAGCTGTCAACAAACTGGTGTCCGTCGTGATTCCTGCCTTTAATGGCTATGAATGCAAGACGCTCGGTGTAGCTTAATATCCTGCTGTCGGTGGTAATATCATCGACCGGCAGATCTGAAGGTCCTGTCAGAGAACCTTTCACTGTAAGTGCAAGGTCATAACTTGTCATCAGCACCGGTTCAGCCATGCATCGGCTTTTTATTTATGGCTTCATTAAAGCATTTCCTGCAGAGAGGTTCATATTTATCCTTCTCACCCAGGACGACCACCTGGTCTTCAGTGGATTTTCTGAATGAATATGTGGCGAGGTCGCCGCATCGCATGCATATTGCCTGGACTTTGGTAACATACTCAGCTACAGCCATAAGCGCCGGCATTGGTCCAAAGGGTTTACCCAGGAAGTCCATATCAAGGCCGGCCACGATCACCCTGATACCCTTGTCGGCGAGGTTATTGCATACCTCTACAATTGAATTATCGAAGAACTGGGCTTCGTCGATACCGACCACATCTACATTTTCTGAAAGCAGGAGTATGGCTGTGGCGTGATCAACAGGCGTTGATACTATCGATTTTTCATCGTGCGAAACCACTCTTGTTTCAGAATACCTGTTGTCGAGTGATGGCTTGAATATTTCTACAGTCAGACCGGCAAACCGGGCCCTGCGGAGTCTCCTGATAAGCTCCTCCGTTTTTCCTGAGAACATCGACCCGGTGATCACCTCCACCGATCCCCTCTTAGCTGCCCGACTGATTGATTTTTCAGGAAAGTCCATTACTCACTTTTCATTACCGGTTGTACCAATTAGTGATTTTATTCCGTTATCACAGAAGAATATTGATTAATTTTGCAAAGTAAGAAATTTGGTTCATTTTTTAATATTAAAATATGGATTTCAACAAAACGGTCGATCTGATAATAAGGGACCTTGAAGAAGCGACCGAGATTATCGACGATTTTAAGAATTATCCGGGAGTACCGGTCATCCAGGTGGAGATGGCAAAGGCAAAATGCAGGAATGCTGCCGGCGTCATTGCCCTGCTGAAAGATATTCCGGAGCAACCCGGAGAATCTCAGAAAAAGAAGACTGAACAAATTCCCTCAGAAGCCGCCGGACCCGAAGAAAAAGAGCAGATTGCAAAAAAACAGCCCCCTCAGGAAAAAGAAATTGTCAGCAAAGTTGAAAAGCACGTATCCATCGACGAGGAGGTCCATCACAAAATCCCGGAGAGTATAAAGCCCGGTATCTTTGCCGATACTTTCGGGTCCCCGTCTGACAGGCTGAACGAATCCCTTGGGGGCATGAGAGATAAGGACGATACACCGGGCTACTTCAATGCAGGACCTCTCACAAAATTTGCCGATGCAATTGGAATCAACGACCGCTTTCTTTTTGTCAGAGAACTTTTCGACGGAAATACAGAATCATATAATGAACTTATCAGACAGCTCGATCTGACAAGCTCTCTCAGTGAAGCCAGAGGACTGCTGGAAACTTTTACGGGTGACAAGGTTAAGACAGAGCCCGGCATGCAGCTTCTGGACCTGATAAAAAGGAAATTCAGGGGTAATGAGTAAGCTCTTCCTTGTTCCGACACCAATAGGCAACCTGGGGGATATAACAATCCGGGCCCTGGATGTTCTGAGAACTGTAGATTTTATCCTGGCTGAAGACACACGTGAAGCATCAAAACTGCTTCGTCATCATGGCATTAAATCTTCACTGAGATCACATCACATGTTTAACGAGCACCGTACTGTCGAAAGTATATGCTCAAGGATTATGAAAGGTGAAAAGGCAGCCCTTATCTCTGATGCCGGCACACCGGGAATATCGGATCCGGGGTATCTCCTTGTAAAACAATGTATTAAAAACGACATACCCATTGAGACACTTCCCGGACCTACGGCGCTTATTCCTGCCCTGGTCAATTCAGGCCTGCCCTGCGACAGGTTCTGCTTCGAGGGATTCATTCCCACAAAGAAAGGCAGGAATAAAAGACTGGAAGTTCTGGAAAATGAAACACGAACCATGATCTTTTATGAGTCGCCCTTCCGCCTTGTCAAAACTCTCGAAGAACTGGCCGAAAGGTTTGGAAGTGAGAGGGAAGCTTCAGTATCAAGGGAACTGACGAAGCTGTATGAAGAAAATGTCAGGGGTACACTGGCATATCTGGCCGATCATTTCAGGGATAAGCCTCCCAGGGGAGAGCTTGTCATTGTGGTAGCAGGAAAAACTAATAAATAAAACCATTCCAGGCAGTTCATAAACAATGATCCGCATCACACTATTCCTTGTATTATTCACCTTTCTGGCACCCGTTCTGACAGGACAGGTTCTCAAGGGAAAGATCGTTAATGAATCTGGAGATCCGGTCCAATATGCGACCGTTTATATTCATGAACTAAGACAGGGGACCACTGCAGATACCAGGGGAGAATATGAACTAAAACTTGCTCCGGGCACTTACCAGGTAATATTTCAGAGCCTTGGATACGGACCTGTATCAGAAACCGTAGTTGTCGTATCGGGGCAGCCGGTGATAAAAAACATTAAACTGCCTTTCCAGTATTACATGATACCTGAGGTCAGGATAACAGCCACAGGCGAGGACCCTGCCTATGGCATAATGAGAAAAGCCATAGGAATGGCTCCCTATTACCTGAACAACATAAGTTATTACAAAGCTGAAGTTTACCTGAAGGGAGATCTTCTGGTCAACAAAATTCCCAAACTCCTGCAACGGGCAATGAACGCTGAAGCACGAAGGGCAGAAAAAGAAGGAGAGACAGGTATCAGGGTCAGGGAGGGCGATGTATACATTCTTGAATCGTTTAACGAGATCGAGTTCACCGCTCCCGACAAGTATTCCCAGAGAGTCATATCCTTCCAGAGCACCTTCCCCACAGGGGAAGATGACATCTCTCCCATGGATTTTATAAATGCAAGTTTCTACCAGCCTCTCATAGCTGATATTGCCATTTCTCCGCTTTCACCTCAGGCATTTTCGTATTACCGCTTTCAGTACCTGGGAGCTACTCCCCAGGGAAATGTCACTATCAACAAAATACGTGTCAGCCCTAAAATGAAAAGCCAGCAGCTTTTTGACGGTCTTATATATATAATTGAGGATCTGTGGTGCATTCAGAGCCTTGACCTTTCAAATGAGAATATTGCTGGGAAGATCAGCGTTCAACAGCTTTATATTCCTGTTCGTGATGAAATATGGATGCCTGTCAGTCACAAATTCACAATGAATGTTGCGATGATGGGTGTAAGAGCTGACGTTGGATATACGGGCTCCGTGAAATATCTCCAGGTTGAACCTAACATATCCCTCAGAAAACCTGACCCCCTTGCTACCGGGTTCGCAAGAATGCAGGCTGCAACAAGCGTGGAAAAACCACTGTCGAAAAATCAGGAAAAAATCGAAGACATCCTCACAAAAGATGAGATCACTAACAGGGATATGGTCCGTCTGTCAAAACTTATGGACCAGGAATCAGAAAAAGCCAGACCCGACAGTTTGAAAAACAACCTCGAGATAAAAGATAATTATAACAGGATCGTAGAGAAAGATGCATCGAAAAAAGACAGTTCATACTGGGCCGAAATAAGGCCTGTTCCTCTTTCGGACCTCGAAATAAAAAGCATAAGGATACGCGACAGCCTGAAGACAGAATCGTCGCTCAAAAAGTCAAACATCATAACCGATTCCACAATCACTCTGCAGATTCAGCCAAAGAGCAGGTTCGTCAGGACTGTCAGGGATATTGCTTTTGGCCATACATGGTCGGACAGTACAGGGCTGAGCTTTACAATGGGAGGTCTGGTAGACTTTCAGAATCTGAGCTTTAATACCGTCGACGGGTTCATTTACGGTATCGATTTCAGGGTGGCTAAAAGATGGGAAAAAGGTAGCTCCCTGACGATAGCCCCCGAGTTTAAATGGGCTTTCAGCAGGGAAGCTTTGCTGTTCAGGATTAACGGAAATCTCAACATAAACAGGATAAGGAATCAGGGACTGTTTTTCAACGGAGGGATGATAAGCAGGGATGTTTCCGACGGAGGGGGGATCAACCTCCTGCTGAACTCGGTTTCTTCACTTTTTTTCGAAAAGAACTATCTTAAGCTATATGAAAGCCGCTATTTAAACCTTGGATACAGGTCGGAATTAGTCAACGGTATGACTTTAACTCTTTCCGCAGGCTATGAAAAGAGAAATCCGCTCGGGAACACAACAAATTATTCATTTATAAACCGGCCGGGAGAATACAGCCCCAATGTCCCGGTGAACACCTATCTCGACTCCCTTTCAAATCCGGTAAATGCATTGAGCCCCCAGCAACATTTCGAATTATCATCAATGCTGGTTTTTACTCCGAGGCAAAGGTACACCATCCGCAACGGAAATAAATATTACAGGGGTTCCGACTGGCCTACTTTCACTTTAACCTGGAAGCACGGTATAAATAATCTGTCAGAAGAGCCGGGTATATACAGGCATTTCGATTTTATCATGCTCGATATCTCCAAAAACAATGATTTGGGTGCTTTTTCCGAGATAAACTGGAGGATACGTACCGGAGGCTTCACTGATAACAGGAATGTGTCATATTACGACTTCCGGCATTTCAATGAACAGCCTTTGCCGGTGATTATCGACAATTACTCCTCCTGTTTCAGGCTCCCTGATTATTACTCGCTCAGCACACCTGAGTTTTTCGGAGAGGCTCATATTAAATACACCACCCCGTATCTCCTGCTAAAGTTCCTTCCCGGACTGAGCAACACTTTAATGAGAGAAAACCTGAGCCTGTCATACCTGGGATCACGGTATCATCTTAACTATACCGAGATAGGGTACAGCATAACCGAGCTTTTTCTTGTGGGTGAAGCAGGGGTCTACGCAGGATTTGAAGATCTCAGATTCAGGAGTGCAGGAGTAAGACTGGTTATCAGGCTCAACTGATGATCAGGCAAAAGGAGGCTCATCGTCGAAGCCTGATTCGTTATCAAATCCTCCGCCATAACTCTTCAGGTTGTCGTGATTCATTTTCGATCCCAGGGTTATACTCTGGGCAGGTCCTGTATCCTGATTATCAAGATCAAATTCATCAATATCCACAAACTGAGCCTTTTCCTCTCGAAATTTAAGTCGCACGTCATCCACAGGACCGTTACGGTTTTTTGCAAGAATTATTTCGGCAATTCCTTTTGTCGATGATCCGTCTTCGAAGGTGGGTATGCCGAATTTTTCCTGCCGGTGGATGAAAACGACCATATCGGCATCCTGCTCGATGGCTCCCGATTCTCTCAGGTCTGACAGCAGAGGCCTTTTTGTCCCACCCCTCATCTCTACCGACCTGTTCAACTGCGACAATGCAATGATGGGGACATTGAGTTCTTTCGCAATGCTTTTCAGTGAACGTGATATATTGCTCACTTCCTGCTCACGGCTGCCTGCATTGTCAGGCCCTGACATGAGCTGGAGATAATCCACAATAACTATGTCAAGCTTTCTCTGAGCCATAAGCCTGCGGCATTTTGCACGGAGCTCAAAAATAGAGATGGCCGGGGTATCGTCAATATATATAGTAGCCTGCACGAGTTTCCTGATCCTGTTATCAAGTTGTTTCCACTCTTCTTCTGACAGTCTCCCGTTCCGCAGCTTATCCCCGGGGATATCGGTCTCCGCAATAATAAGCCTGTTAACCAGCTGTATCGACGACATTTCACAGGAAAAAATGGCTACACTCTTTGAATGATCGATTGCCATATTTCTTGCCATTGAGAGAGCAAAAGCCGTTTTACCCATCGAAGGTCGGGCAGCCACAATTATGAGTTCCGATTTTTGCCATCCTGAAGTCAGTCTGTCGAGCCTTGTAAAGCCAGATGGAATACCCACAAGGGCATCTTCTCTCTTGCCAGCCTCTTCTATTTCCCTTATTGCTTCCTTAATGACGATATTTATCGGAGCCACCTCTCTTTTTATGTTCCCCTCTGCAATCTGAAAAAGCTCATTCTCAGAATAGTCCAGCAGCTCCGTAACATCCCATGTGTCGTCGAACGATCGTGACTGTATTTCCGTTGAAACCCTGATAAGCTCCCTCTGAATGTATTTCTGGGCTACTATCCTTGAATGATAATCGACGTTTGCGGCGCTGACCACTTTTGATGTGAGCTGTGTAAGATACACCGGGCCTCCCACACTCTCCAGTTCATTATGAGCTCTCAGCTCTTCTGTTACGGTATAAAGGTCGACCGGAAATTCACGTGAGGCAAGGTCAGAGATCGCCTTAAAAATCTTTCTGTGAGCATCCCTGTAAAAACTTTCCGGCTTCAATATGTCGAGAACAGTTATTACAGCTTCCTTTTCGAGCATTATCGCACCCAGCACTGCTTCCTCCATGTCAAGGGCCTGTGGCGGTACTTTACCCAGGTCAGGGAAAGTTGCAGTAACCGGCTTCACTGGCTTTATCTGTTTTGCCATTTATCTTATATTATTGATATACCGCTATTTATGAAACCATCTGATTCTTTTCACGGCAGTTTCAAAGGTAAAGATTAGTGATAACCGGGAATATGTAAAATTTGATTTCTTACAAACAGAAATCTGTTTAAAACTTGTTGAAAAGCTAAAAAATTCTATTTGTAACGACAAATTCAATTGGTAATGGTATTTTTACGTCAAAGAAACAGTGATGATTTCCTTTCCCAGGGCTAAAATAAATATCGGGTTGAGAGTGATCAGGAAGAGAAATGACGGCTTCCATGACATCGAGACTCTTTTTTATCCTGTACAGCTATGTGATGCCATGGAATTCGTAATTCAGCCTGGCAAGCCTGTAACAGATCAACTGACAACAACAGGAATTGACATAAACACCCGGCCTGAAAAAAATCTTGTACTGACGGCTTTGAAGCGAATACGTGAAAAATATCATATCCCTTTTCTCAGGATCCATCTGCACAAGGCAATACCTTCCGGTGCCGGTCTGGGAGGAGGATCATCCGATGCCGCCTGCATGCTCGTGTCGCTGAACAAGAGCTTCAGACTTGACCTGGACGAAGACTCACTCCGTGAGATCGCCCTGAAAATCGGAAGCGACTGTCCTTTCTTCATAAATCCTCTCCCATCGGTTGGAACCGGGAGGGGAGAAAAACTTACTACCCTGCCGCCTTTTCTCGAAGGATTACATATTGTACTGATCAACCCGGGCATAAGGATCAATACCAGAGACGCATATCTGAACACCCGGCCGGGGAGAAGCAAGGAAAGGCTGGAACCCCTTATTAATGACAACATTATAAACTGGAAGAAGTATATAAAAAACGATTTTGAAGATTATGTCTTCAAAGTACATCCGCTGATAGGAGACATTAAAAAATCACTATACAGTTCAGGTGCTTTATATGCTTCTCTTTCGGGAAGCGGATCGACTGTGTATGGGATATTCGAGGAGAAGCCCCTCATAAGGGAAGGTCTTCAGAAGTATTTTATCTGGACGGGCAGATTATAGTTATCTATTCCAGAATTATAAGCGCAGCACCCTTTGGAACCCTGTCTCCTGTTTTAACAAGGATTTCTTTCACCTTCGCGTCTACACTGCTTTTCAGACTGTTCTGCATTTTCATAGCATCGAGGATGATCAGCGCATCACCTTTATGCACCTCCTGTCCGGGAGTGACAAGTATATCGAGGACTGTACCGGGGATGAAACTCAGCACATTGAACGGATCCTGTTTCTTGAATGGCACTCTTTCCTCAAACCTGCTGCTTATCCTTGTGGTGTACAGGGTTGAATTTATGTTCAGAGTACCAAATTCTTTTTTCTTTGCCATGAGTCGTAGCTGGTGTTGAAGTTTCTCAAGTATCAGAACGGAGGTATTCCGTGTTTCTTCACGGGCATCTGAATCATCTTATTTTCGGATATGGCCAGGGAGTGAAGCAGAAATCTTCTTGTCTCTGAAGGTTCAATAACTGCATCCACATATCCGCGCGAAGCCGCAACATACGGATTGGCAAATTTCTGTTTATACTCCTCGATCTTTTGCCTTCTTGTCGATTCTGGATCGTCGGATGAAAGTATTTCTTTTCTGAAAATAATATTGGCAGCACCCTCAGGTCCCATGACAGCTATTTCGGCCAGAGGCCATGCAAAAACGAAGTCAGCTCTCAAATGCCTTGAGCTCATTGCAATGTATCCTCCGCCGTAAGCCTTCCTCAGTATTACGGTAAGTTTCGGCACGGTAGCTTCGCTGTATGAATAAAGAACTTTTGCACCATGCCTGATCACTCCGGCATACTCCTGGTCGGCACCCGGCATATAGCCGGGAAGGTCGACGAAGGTGATTAACGGAATGTTGAAGGCATCGCAATACCTGATAAACCGGGCAGCTTTGTCGGATGAATCCACGTCGAGGACTCCTGCCATCTCCAGAGGCTGATTTGCAACAAAACCCACAGTTTTACCTTCCATCCTTCCAAAACCTATCACAATGTTCTTTGCATAATGCTCCATTATTTCAAAGAAATCTGAATCATCCACAACAGCCCTTATCACATCTTTAACATCATAGGGTAAAGTAGGATCATCCGGAACGATCTTTTCAATATCATAATCCGGAAGGGGTTCGGCCGATTCAAAGGGTCTGGCCTTTTGTCCGTTATGCCAGGGAATGAAAGTTATCAGTTTCTTGATCTGTTCGAAGCATTCTACCTCCGACGAAGCAAAGAAATGAGCATTGCCGGTAATTTCACTCTGAACACGGGCACCTCCAAGGTCTTCCATTGATATTTCCTCGCCAAGCACCGTTTTGATCACTTCCGGCCCTGTAATGAACATTTTCGAGATATTATCAACGACAAAAACGAAGTCGGTCAGTGCCGGTGAATAAACAGCACCTCCGGCGCATGGTCCAAGTATAACTGAGATCTGAGGAATAACACCGCTCGAAAGTGTGTTCCGGAAGAATATCTCTCCATATCCTGCAAGCGAATTAACACCTTCCTGTATGCGGGCTCCTCCCGAATCATTTATCCCAATGAGCGGCATCCTCATCTTAAGGGCATGATCCATGATCTTGGTAATCTTCCGCGAATGCATTAATCCGAGTGAGCCGCCTGCTACTGTAAAATCCTGGGCATATATGGCCACCGGGGCTCCGTATACTGTTCCTGTTCCTATTATCACACCATCGGAGGGAAGTGATTTCTTATCCATATCGAAATCACGTGCATCATGTTCGACAAAAAGGTCATATTCATCGAATGAATCCTGATCGAGCAGAGCCGTTATCCTTTCACGTGCAGTCCGTTTACCGAGAGCCTTCTGTTTTTCAATAGCCTGCTCTCCGCCACCGAGGAGCAGCTTTTCACGCTTCTCCTTCAGTTCTTTTATTTTGCTTTTCAGAGCCATAACACTCCTATTTTATAAGTATTAATCTGTTTCAGGGGCTACAATGTTAAGTAAATAGAATGACTTAATGAAACTATTTTGGCGCCATTTTATAGAGAAACCCTGCTATTAAAATATATATCAGGTTTGGGATCCACATCGCCAGCATAGGGCTCAGGTTTCCTTTAATGGAGAATTGCGATGCAAACTGCTGAAAGAGGATATATGAAAAGCTTAGGGCCAGACCAATGCCAATGTTCATGCCTATCCCTCCCCTTATCTTCTTGGATGAAAGAGTCACTCCGATAAGGGTAAGGATGAACACTGCAAAAGGAGCAGCAAAGCGTTTGTGCTGCTCAATCTGAAATATCTTTAGTTCGTCAGATCCCTGCATCTTCAGAAGGCTTATATAGTCATGAAGCTCCCCGTATGTCATTGTGCCAACATATGTAGGGTCTCTGGAAAAATCATCAGGCGTTATTGTCAGGGTTGTATCAATGCTACTGCCTTTGGTTATTATCTCTTCATTTTCTTTCACCTCACGGAGAATATAATTCAGAGCTTTCCATCGCGATGCGGCAGTGTCCCACAGTACTGTCGGGGCCCAAAGTTTTGAAACTAGCCTGCCTTCCTCATCAAACTGTTCCACCGTGAACCTGTTACCTCTGAAATATGTCGGATTATAGGATTCAAGATACACATAAATATTCTTTGAAACCTGCCGGTGTATATTCTCAACATGAAGGCGTCTTCCCTGAGGCCGGTAATATTTATCCTCGAAGTCCATCCTGGTCAGGTTTGCCTGAGGTATCACAAAGTTGGTAAGGTAAAAGATCATCACTGCAATTATAAATGCAGAGAGAAAATAAGGCCACATCATTCGTCTGAAACTCATTCCGCTGTTAAGTATTGCTATTATTTCGGTGTTGACAGCCATCCTGGAAGTAAAGAAAATGACTGCGATGAACACGAAAAGAGGTGCGAACAGGGTTCCGAAATATGGTATGAAATTCAGGTAATAATCGAATACAACAGCCCTCCATGGAGCTTCCCTCTCCATAAAATTGTCGATCTTTTCAGCAAAATCGAACACCACTGCAATCACAAGAATGAGAATAAGCGCAAAAAAGAAAGTACCCAGGAACTTTCTTATAATGTACCTGTCTACAATTTTGATCCTGAGTGACATCAGAGTCTTGAAGAAACTTTCTTTAATACTGTTTTTTTCCATTCACTGAAATTACCTTCATT
This sequence comes from Bacteroidales bacterium, assembly GCA_036759025.1. Lineage (GTDB taxonomy): Bacteria > Bacteroidota > Bacteroidia > Bacteroidales > VadinHA17 > LD21. Next base: position 2,461 of record DAIOVL010000024.1, on the reverse strand, counting down.
GATCTTTGATCTTGCCTCGCTCATAAGCTTAAGGTAGAACGCAAGATTATGTATACTTGATATCTGCGATCCGAGAATTTCACCGGAGATTACAAGGTGCCTGAGGTAGGCTTTTGAATAATCCAGGCTTACCCTGGAGGGTCCCGCCGGGTCAATTGGACTGAAATCGTTAATCCATTGCCTGTTCTTGATATTAATTATACCTTCAGAGGTGAAGAGCATCCCGTTACGGCCGTTCCGGGTTGGCATCACGCAATCGAACATGTCAATGCCTCTCTCAATGGCTTCAAGAAGATTGGCGGGGCTTCCCACACCCATAAGGTATCGTGGCTTATCCTCAGGCAGGATGGCATTTACCGTTTCAATTACCCGGTACATCTCTTCTGCAGGCTCTCCCACCGACAGACCACCTATCGCGTTTCCGGCCATCCCTGCTGAAGAAATCTTTTCAGCCGATATCCTGCGAAGGTCGTCAAAAACTCCTCCCTGTACTATAGGGAAAAGCATCTGGTGTGCACCCCATAAAGGTTCCGTGTTCCTGAATCTTTCAACTGCCCTGTCGAGCCAGCGGTGTGTAAGGGCAATTGATTTTTCAGCATAGGAATGATCGCACGGAAAGGGGGCACACTCATCAAGCACCATCATGATGTCTGAACCCAGAATACGCTGTATGTCAATAGTATTTTCAGGGGTAAAGATATGTTTTGAACCGTCTATGTGCGATTTGAACACAGCCCCTTCATTGTTCAGTTTCCTGTTTCCGGCAAGTGAAAAGACCTGATAGCCACCGCTGTCGGTAAGTATTGGAAGGTCCCACGAAATAAACCTGTGAAGTCCGCCCGCCTCCCTGATAATTTCTGTCCCCGGACGCAGATACAGGTGATAGGTGTTACCCAGGATTATTTTAGCGTCTATTTCTTCCTTCAGATCACGCTGAAGTATCCCTTTTACAGTTCCTGCAGTGCCCACAGGCATGAAGACAGGTGTGGGAATGTCACCGTGTGGGGTTTTCAGAACACCAGTCCTGGCTTTGGAATCCTTATCTTTTGCAGTTATCCTGAACACCTGACGCATCTTTACGGGATGTGCAAATGTAGTTTATCTCCACCTGTTGAGAAAATTATCCCTATTTTTTTTCAGTTCCGATTATCTTGTATAATATTGCTCCGGCATAGCGAAGTGAAAGTATGTTCCGGGAAGATACCATTTTCTTGATACTTTTTGTATCATTTGTCATAGCTGCAGCAATCCAGCTTTATTATTACCTTTGGTTCTATCTGCCTGTATGGTTGTACAGGCATCCTGAGATCAAGGGACCAGGCAAAGGAGTTTCAGTGATCATCTGTGCAAGGAATGAATCAGCAAACCTGAGGAAATTTCTTCCCGCTGTGCTTGAACAGGATTATCCCGATTTTGAGGTGATAGTGGTGAACGACTGTTCTGAAGATGATTCCTATTACGTTCTGGGTGAATATCTGAAAAAATACCCTAACCTGAAGGTCTCAAATGTCAACAAGGATCCCAAATTTTCACATAATAAAAAATTTGCACAGTTCATTGGCATTAAAGCTGCTGTAAATGAAATACTTCTTTTCACCGATGCCGACTGTAAACCTGAATCCGACAAATGGATCTCGTTAATGACTTCGAGGTTTGATGCCCAGACCGGTTTCGTTCTGGGCTACGGCGGATATTTTAAAGATAAAGGTATCCTCAATGCGTGGATAAGGTACGACAGCATGACTATCGCGATGCAATACCTGGGGATGGCAATCAGGAAAAGGCCATATATGGGGGTGGGACGGAATCTCGCTTATCTCAGGAAAATATTTTTCGAAAAGAAGGGATACGGATCCCATAACCATGTCATTTCGGGCGACGATGATCTGTTCGTTAACTCACACGCCAGTGGAAATAATACATGTCCTGAATTCAGGCCAGGATCACATACACGATCTGTCCCTCCGGCCACACTAAGGGAATGGATAAAGCAGAAGAAAAGACACCTTACCACGGCTCCCTATTACAGGAGGGGTGACAAGTTCGTATTGCTCGCAGAACCTGTCTCCAGATTTATTTTTTACGGTACTTTCGCAGTACTGATTTCTCAGCTATACCTGTGGCCGTGGATATCAGGCATATTCGTGGTCAGGCTGACCTGTCAGCTGACAGTGGCCTCACTGACGCAAAAAAGATTAAATGAACGAGGCATTACAGGTTTTATCCCGATTTTTGATATCTTTTCACCCATAGTTATCGGTTCTGTTATTATAAGCAATATAATAAAGAAGCCAGGAAAGAACCAATGGAAGTAAACCGGCAACTTTCAGAAAATGCCAGGAACGATCTGATCCTGGTTGAGGAAGCTAAAAAAGGCAACGAAAAAGCTTTTGCAGCCCTCATGAACCGTTACCGTGATTCAATTTATTTTATGCTCCTGAAAATGGTAAACAATCCTTCC
>DAIOVL010000023.1:13284-48917 GCA_036759025.1 Bacteroidales bacterium | reverse complement strand
TTAAAAATGAATTAGGTGTAGAAAGAAGAACAGCCTCCATTATTGAGCAGAGGAAAGAAACAAAAAGAGCAAGAAAGAGATATAAAAAAAGTAATATCATGACTCGTTACAAATGTAACAATTATTCAATTGATAAAAATCCCGGACTAATAGGTCAATTATCAGGTAATTAATGATTAACTTTAGACAAATGACGACAGATTTTTTCATTAATACAATTCATTTTATGAAAAAAACACTCACATATTTTACATTAATTGTGATCACATTTGTTGTTGCAGTACTATTATCATATACATGCAGCAGCAACAAAATACAGGGCAATGCCGGTATTCAGGGTAATGCTGCTGCCAGTTACCAGAAATACTGTTCGGGTTGCCACGGAGCTGCACTGGAGAAATTCCAGGAAAAGGAATGGATGAATGAAGAAGATGCTTCTTCTGCTGTTAGAAGCATAAAATATGGTATTGAAGCGATAGGGATGCCGGCATTTGAAAAGACATTCAGCGATAGTGAAATTCAGGAACTGGCGGACTATGTGAAAAGAGGCATACCCGAAGACAGAAGTATCCTGCAACCTGCTGTCACCCCGGGTGGCGTTATTGAATCGGAAGTACAGAGATTTGTTGTAGATACTGTAGTATCAGGACTGAAAATACCCTGGGGCCTTGCTTTTCTGCCAAATGGCGACCTGTTGATATCTGAACGGTCGGGAGTTCTTTACATTTTTTCAAATGGTAAGCTTTCTGAGCCTGTTGAAGGTGTACCGCAGGTTATGGCAATAGGGCAGGGTGGTCTTCTTGATATATGCCTTCATCCCGGTTATGATAATAACGGATGGATTTATTTTTCCTATTCATACCGAAGTGAACAAAACGGAAAAACGGTAGGGAACACAGCAATCATGAGAGCCCGTCTGAAAGGGAACACCCTTTATGACCAGGAGACAATTTACAAAGGCACACCTGAGACGGACCGTAACTATCATTTCGGGTGCAAGATTGCGTTTGACGAAAAAGGGCATCTGTTTTTCGGTATTGGGGACCGGGGGCAGCATTTTGTTTTTCCGCAGAAACTTGATAATTCCAACGGGAAAATACACCGCCTTAATGACGATGGCAGTATCCCTGCCGACAATCCTTTTGTTAATACTCCCGGAGCTAAAGCTTCAATTTACAGCTATGGGCACAGGAACCCGCAGGGAACATCCATTCATCCTTTAACAGGTGAATTATGGATATCTGAGCATGGACCGAGAGGCGGTGATGAACTGAATCTTATCAAACCCGGACTCAATTACGGGTGGCCGGTGATCTCCTATGGTATTAATTACGACGGTACAGTTCTTACGCCTGATACCGAAAAAGAAGGACTGGAACAACCTGTCTTTTACTGGATACCTTCTATAGGCCCATGCGGAATGACTTTTGTAAGCGGGGATCGTTATAAAAACTGGAAGAATAACCTCCTGCTTGGATCATTGCCCCTGAAGCATCTTGAAAGAGTGGTAATGAACAACAATTCTGTTATTCACCGTGAACAGCTGCTCCCCGGGATTGGCCGGGTACGCAATGTGGTAATGAGTCCCGACGGTTACATATACCTGTCAATTGAGACTCCCGGAAAGATATTGCGGCTGATGCCTGTTGAATAGACCAACAGTTACATCATTATTTCTTACCCCAGGTAAGGACAATGACCAGGCCCATAAGTCCGTATATAGCTGCACTGACGGCAATTTCAGCCACGACCGGAGTAAAGCTTCCGTAAATGGTTGTCATCGACCAGAAAGACATGTCTATTGTCGTTGTGAAAAGGGCACCAAAGATCGCTCCTGTAATAAGACCATCAACAATGCCTCTGGCTTTCTTCCAGTATAGGATAAGGGTAAGCAGAAGTGATCCTGCCAGGTTGGACAGGATCATTGCCCACCAGATCATCTCTCCTTCAGGTCTGTTGGCACACTGGTTGGCATCGGCTGAGAAGAAGTCCATCAACAGGATCCCGTAGATGAGCCAGCCCACAAAGAAATATACGATAGCACCGAAAATCGTTCCTCTTAGAATTTTCATGATCAGCAGGTTAAATTCAATATCAAAAATAAATCAAATTTTTTAACAATCAGAACTATCAAAAGTTCATTTTAAAACAGAGATCATATTAAAGAATTCGTGTGTTATATTTGTGTCCTGATTTTAATGATATGCTAAGATTTCATACGAAGGAAAACGGAGACAGGACAGCCGAGCTTGAACCTGGTCATATTATGATTTCAGGTACGGATGACATCATTGATGTTATTGCTGAGGCAAGTCTCAATGATTGTGGTAAACTGATTGTACATTCAGGTTCTCTTAATCCTGATTTCTTTGATCTTAGTACAGGACTGGCCGGAGAAATTCTTCAGAAATTTTCCAACTACCGCATGAAGCTTGCCATTATAGGTGATTTCTCCGTATATAAAAGCAAGAGTCTCCGGGATTTCATCAGGGAAAGTAACAGAACGGGTGTAATTACTTTCAAAGCAACCCTCGAAGACGCTCTTGGTTAATAATGTTTGTTCCGGAGAACCGGAATATCATTTCACTGAAGGAGGGACTGTGGTGCTGTTTTGCTCGAAAGAATCACATACCCCGTTTTTGTTCTGATCGCTGTAGAATCTTCCTCCCGGAGCCAGTCCACGACCTTTGCCCGGACCGAGGCCTCTTCCTCTTCCGCTGGCAGCCCGTCCCATACCCCGGCCCTGTCCGGCAGCCAGTCCTCTCCGGTATGCAGGCACTTGTGTACTGCTGAAACCCTGGCCCTGGCCACGGCCTCCGCGGTAATAAATACCTGGTCTTTCGTAATTGTCGCAGACACCATTGTTGTTGGTATCAACAAAAACACCCTGGTTAACCGGAGCAGTGTTTTGCACGGCCCTGTTGTTCTGAGCATATGAACTTAAAGATAATGCCAGGAACACCATAAAAGAAATTAGAATTCTTGTTTTCATGATCGCCTGATTTTTTCGCAATGGCATATCTATGTAAAAATAGTAAATAAATTTTAAATGAACAAATGTTCTTTTGTAAATTAATCCCCTGAACGGCTTAATTTTCCTTGCATCTCATTCTGCCTGCGATTATCTCGGCAGCTTTTATGATCGGGTATCCTGCCGGTGAAGCTGTAAGGCATGGATGTGTACCTATCTGTGATGTAAGCAGCGAATTTACTGACATACGATTCTGGATAGCCAGGCCGATTACATTGGTAAGCTCTCCCGCACTGAGTCCGCCGATTACTTCTCCGCCGATGATAACGCCCGAATAGCGGGCGGCTATAAGCTTAACAAGCTGTTTATGGGCTCCGGGAAGATTACCGGGATGGCGGTCGACACCTTCAAATATTGCAGTAATGGTATCAATACCTTCGGCTTTGGCCCTTGCTTCTGTAATACCGGCCGTTCCGAAACCCGTGTCTCCGACTGCCGTTGAATATATTGCAATTGTGCCGCTGAAGGTTTTCACCACGTTGAGGTTGAAAAGGTTCATACCTGCAATTCTTGCTTCTGCACAGGCTGTTGACGCCAGCATAGTTGAAACTCTCGCACGTGTAACAAAATCACGCTTCTGGGCACAGTCGCCAATTGCAAACACATCTTTTACATGCGTACGCATATATTCATCAACTGCGATGAAATTACTCTCGTCAACATAAATGCCAGATTTACGCGCAAGCTCAACATTAGGCTTATAACCGACAGATAGCAGAACAGCATCTGTTGAAAACTCTTCACCGTTTTCAAGAACTACTTTTTCAACTTTTGTATCACCTTTTATCTCTTTGATTCCGTTTCCGGTAATTATTTTTATACCCCTTGTCTTCAGAAGTTCTTCAATCCTGGATGAGAGCTCAACATCGAAAGCTAATGAAAGTATTTCCGGAAATTTTTCCACAAGAACCACCTCATGCCCCCGCTTAACCAGTTCATCAGAAAATTCAACACCAATAAAACCGGCTCCTATTACCACTATTCTTTTAAGAGAAGCAAGACTGTTTTTCATTGCGTCGAGATACAAGGTATCCTTTGGTATGACAAACACATTCTCCTTGTCGCCTCCCACAAGCCATTTTGGTTTTACCGGAATGGAACCTGTAGCCAGGACAAGCTTTTCATATTGAATTGTTTCACCGCTTGCAAAATCAACAGTTTTATTAGCCGTATCAATATTGACAGCCTCATCTACAATGGATTCAATGCCTGCTTTTTCAAGCATATTATCGACCGGCATTATATTCTGACCTGTTTTTTCAAGAGTCCCGAAAATATATGGTATTCCGCAAGGGACCATTACGTCTTTTTGTTTTTTTGCAAGAATGAAGTTCTTTTCCGACCATGATGATTTCCCCGTCAGGGCAGCTACCATTCCTGCCGCACTTCCACCGATTACCAGTACATCTGTTTTTTTCATTTTTTTAAAGTCTTTGAATGTTATTTAATATATTTTATTGCAGGCTGGAATTATATACAACCATACTTCCTTTATCAACTTTCAGAAAATCTGCCATTACATCGCATTTTACCATGAGCAGGAAAAAGATCCTGCTGTCATTTAATGTAATCAGCCCTTCAAGGTTTCCCTGCCCTTTTGAAATTATCAGTGAAGCATTGAAGAAATGATGACGGAATTCATCACCCGATTTGTCAATCAGTGTGGAGGGAGCATCGTAACCGTTTGAAATAACCCTGGCAACTTCATGCATGCCCGTCTGTTCGGCATCCACCATCGTTACATCATTTATCACAGGCATGCCTCTGACAGCATAGGTTATGTTCTTATGGGCAATGGTTTTTATGAAGAGTCTGTCGAAAACAATTTCTCCTGCGTTATCTCCAAGATATAGTATCGAATCTGCACTTTTTACCGCAGCCCTCAGCTGTTCGGAGTGATCTATGGCAAAAGGAGTATAGAGCGACCTTTCAAGAGTCTTTTCAATGTCAAATTCGTGGTTTGCGGCGAAATCCATGATATTCCCGGCAATCGACATTCTCATTGCAGTAATAAAAGGATCCTCCGACCTGTCGATAATGGTTTGCAGTCCGGGAACCATTTCAAGTGCCTGCATGTTCCCTTCCCTCTTTTCTGTTTTGTAGGGATCAGGATTTTTGGTATAGCTCTTCAAAATGGCATGCAGATCGCGGGCGAAACCGGGTGTACAGAGCTGTTCGTACCTTTCACGGTAAAGATTTATCATGTCCAGCGTGAAATTGTTTTTTACCTCAGCAGAAACAGGTTCTTTCTCAAGTAACTTCCCGAAAGACTTTACAAGGCAGTAAAAGCAACGATAATCGGAGATCATTTTATGAACAATAGCTCATTACAAAGTAAATGAACCTTTGTTCATTATCCAAATCTTTTAATGTTTTTTATAAAAAGAAAATGACCTGAATCAGCGGACACCAAAAAAAAGAACCGGATAACGGAAGACTAAATATGTCTCCGTTATCCGGTTCATAAGTTGAGCTAATTATATTTTATAGAATGATTCCCAACCCATCCTGGGAGGTCTGTCAGTAAGCATTGAATTTGCAAAAGCATCGTTTGTAATTTCTTTGGTATCACGGTTGAAGATCAGTTTCTTATTCCTGCGCATAGCAATGATCCCAAGCGCAAATATCTGAGCCAGAGGTGCAAATATAGGGAATGGTGAACGTGTTTTTTCCTCTCCCTGGCATGATCTCAGGAAATTTACATAGTGGTTGGAAGGGCTTTCTGGTACCTCAGGCAATCTTGATGCCATTTCTTTTGCTTTTGCTTCCGGGATTATAAACAGGGGAGCAGAATGGGTTCCTCCTTTAAAGGTAAGCTCCTTGCTGTAAATCACCTTACCTGATTGAGGTCTTCTCGGTGTTGCCCTCTGCTGCTGCTGAGGAACTCCTCCGGGAGGCGGGATTGTGTTATCGACCGTGGCCGTAACAGAATCGTAGCCATCGGGTAATGGTGGCAGGTTCTTCACGCCGTCGTACCATGTGATTTCAACAGGAGGCATATCTCCGCGGCTCGGGAAGCGGAAACGAAGTGTGGTTTCAAGCGGGAAGAAATAATCATTTAGATTTTTAATGTGGAGGGGTTCGATCTCATAGGGAAGACCAAGATCCAGAAATTCATGGATTGTGTCAAGAATGTGAGCACCCCAGTCTCCCAGAGCACCAAGTCCGAAATCGTACCATCCTCTCCAGTTTCCCGGATGATATTTCTCGTTGAAATCATGCCAGGCTGCCGTGGTAAGCCATGTATCCCAATCCTGCTCGGTCATTCCCTGGGGCAGCGGTTGTGCCTCCGGAAACTTCTTAATATTGGGATCGTAGGGATGCCACCGGCGGTTGCCGTTCATAAAAGCTGTCACGGCTGTAACATCCTTGATAATACCTGCATTTTTCCAGGCAATGAACTGGAAATACTGTTCACCCGAATGACCCTGGTTACCCACCTGAGTCACCAGCTTCGGGTTGTTCAAAGCCATTCTTGCCATTATGTCGGCCTCAAGGAAGGTGCGGGTCATGGGTTTTTCAACAAATACATGTTTGCCGAGTTGCATTGCCGCCATGCAGATCGGGAAATGTGAAAAATCGGCTGTAGCAACCTGAACAGCGTCAATGTCGCCGGCCATCTTGTCGAACATAACCCTGAAATCGCGGAACAACTTTGCTTTGGGAGCCAGTTTGATAGTATCCTGACAACCTTTTGAATCCAGATCTACATCGCATATTGCAACAACATTGGCAAGTCCTGAATTAATAAATTGCCTGGCATCCGAAGCTCCCTGGTTGGCAGCCCCGATAATAGCAAGATTAACTTTTCTCGCTGAACCGGCAATAGCTGATGACGGCACTATCTCCGGGACTACAGCCTTTGCTGCAGTACTGCTGCCCAGAACAACACCAGACGCAGCCATCCCTGCCGTCTTTAAAAAATTGAGTCTTGATAATTTGTTTGTCATTTTTTATATTATTTACAGTTTATTATTCCAAAATCCTCATCCCTGACTGGAACAGATACAAAATGATTGCATACATAACTACATATAAAAATCATATCAGGAGCTAAATGTAATTATTATAGTTTTATAACAGCCAGCTATGTTTAAAAAAATGCTTAACCATGATATAATTATGCGATCTGAAAACAAATCTTACACTTACATGATAAGAGGATAAAAGGTATTTTATAAATTCATCCTGAAATTGCAGTATCATAGTGAATACCAAATTCGTAATAAACTCACAGCTATACGAGGAAGCTGTCAGGCCTGTTTTAAAAGCGAGCTCTTTTGTCTGGATAGGTACAGCCGATATTAAGGATCTTCATGTACATCACGGGGGATCAGTCCTTTCTTTTCTTGCAGTGCTTGATTCTCTGGCAAGGCAGAAGGTAGCTATAAGGCTTTTACATGCGAAGGAACCCGGCTTAAACTTCAGAAAAAGTTTTGACAAATACCCTCTCCTATGGAAAAACATGGAAAGACAGCTATGCCCAAGGGTTCATTTCAAATATATAATCGTCGACGGGAAATGGGCCTATTCAGGTTCAGCAAACCTCACCGGGGCAGGCCTGGGTATGAAAGGAGAAAACACCCGTAATTTTGAATCGGGAATAGTTACCACAGATACCGCACTGGTAAAAGAAATAATGGATCATTTTGACAGTGTGTGGATGGGCAGATACTGCAAAAGTTGCAGACGAAAAAAATTTTGTGGTGATCCTATTATCTGAAAAGAAAGAGAATATGTCTGTGACAAATTAGAGTCAATGAAAATGAAAAGAATTTTACGAAAGGAAGTAATTTCCATTCTGTTGCTGCTGGTCATCTCCGGCCCCGTTGTCAATCTTAGCGGACAGACCGCAAGAGCAGGCAATAAAAGTAAACAGAGATTTGAGATTCCCCCCGGTTTTCTGGCTGAACGAAAAGATATTCCTGAATTCTGGATCTCAGAAGTCGGAGAAGTCAATTCATTTCTTAAGAAAACCGTAAAAAAAGGACAGCTACAGGTAATTGGAAAATCAGCAGGAGGCCGGAAGCTTTATGCTGTTTTTTACGGGCAACAACGGCAGGGAAAGGGAACTACAACATTCTCCGGATCTCTGGGTTTCGGAAATGTAAGGGCATATCGTGGCCCCGATCATGAAAAGCTGGTTTACATGGGGATGTCGGGAGTCCATGGCGGTGAATTTGAAGGGATAGTCGGAACGGTGAACCTGATTTCAATTTTTGAAACCGGAAAAGATCTTCGCGGAAAGGAATGGCCGGATATAACTGAAGCTGCTGACGCCCTCGACCGCATTGTACTTATTCCAATAGTAAATCCCGATGGCAGGGACCGAATTCCTCTCAGGATGACAATATACCGTAATACCGATGGTAATGTAACTGAATATCTTAATACCGGAGGACAACCCGACGGGACATTGACAGGCTGGCCCCAGGTAAAGGAGTTCATCCCGGCCGACTTTAATAAACCCGGTTTTCCGGGAGGTTATCCAAACGACGCAGGTGTGAATATTCAGCACGACGACTTCTTTGGTAACCCGCAGAAGGAAACCAGGGCTTTGTTCAATCTGACATCTCTCGAACGACCCGATCTGATCCTCAATATGCACACCGGTGCTATTTATATGTTAATGCACCGGCCCTTTGCCGAAACGGAACTGACGCCCGTATTTGACACACTCTTTACCAATGTGATGACAGCCCTTACCCAGAATGGTCTCCAGGATACAAAGGATCCGGAAGTGGAAGCCAATCCTAAAAGAGTAAAACAAGGTCAGTTCAATCTTGACGGTGCCCTTAATATGCATTGCGGAGCTCTGAGCGTGGTGGTTGAATCACCGAGCCATGGATTTTCTGGCAAGAACAGGAGAGGAGAAGCTGCACTGCTGACACCGGATATGCTTCTGGACTCGCAGCTTATCTGCCACAGAGAAGCTATGAGATTCATTTCAGAAACGGGTGGCCGTTCGCGGTGGACCCCGGGCCGTACAAAATAATTGTTATAACCAAACATACTCATAATCAGGAATAATGAAGAAAATTATTATTTGTGCAGTTCTGGTTTTGCTAATGCCGGAATTGGTCGCTCAGCAAGCTCTTCGTCTGAAAGAAAATTTCGACTTCGACTGGAAATTCAGTCTCGACAGCAGCCGTATTGCAATGGACGCTGATTTTGATGATTCGGGGTGGGAAGATATCCAGCTTCCTCACGACTGGAGTATTAAACTCCCTTTCGACCGGAAAGCAGGAGGTGCTGCAGGATTTCTCCCGGGAGGTATCGGATCGTACAGGAAGTCATTTAAGATACCGGCTTCATACAGGGAGAAAAAAGTGTTGATCCTGTTCGACGGAGTTTATCATCAGAGCGAAGTGTTTATCAACGGACACAGGCTTGGATTTCATCCTTACGGCTATACAGGCTTTGAATATGACCTCACTCCGTACCTGAATTTCGGAGGTGATAATCTGATAGCAGTCAGGGTAGATCATTCTGACTCACCGACTTCCAGGTGGTATTCAGGATCAGGTATTTACCGTCATGTATGGCTTCAGGTCGTTAATCCGGTTCATGTGAGCACCTGGGGAACTTATGTGACAACACCCGTGGTTGACGACCAACATGCAGAAATCAACATTGTCACAACGATAGAAAATACATCCCTGAAACCTCAGAAGATCATTGTCTCACAGAGAATATTTGATAAAGACAGCAAACAGCTTGCCGTAACAAAAACAAAAGCAATTGCCTTATCTCCAGGAGAGAAAACCAATGTTGATCAGAGAATGGATCTTTCCGTTCCACTCCGATGGACCCTTGAGAAGCCCGTATTATACTCCCTTGAGACAACACTTAGCTCCGGCAACAGGGTAACGGATAAATACATTACACCATTCGGAGTACGCACTTTCAGGTTTGACAGGGATAAAGGATTTTTCCTTAATGATAAACACATAAAGCTAAAAGGAATGTGTCTTCACCACGATGCCGGATGTCTTGGTACGGCAGTCCCTGACAGGTCATATGAACGAAGGCTTGAAATACTGAAAGAATATGGCTGCAATGCCATACGATGCAGTCATAATCCTCCTTCGCCGGAGTTCCTCGACATGTGCGACCGGATGGGATTCGTTGTTATCGATGAAGCTTTCGACAAGTGGAAATCGGGTTATTATGCAAAATATTTTGATGAGTGGTGGGAGAGAGACCTCAGCGATATGATCCTTCGCGACAGAAACCATCCCTCAGTCATGCTATGGAGTATCGGCAATGAGGTTTCTGAAGCCAGGGGTGGTGCTGAAGCCATTAAGCGTGCAACAATGCTTCAGGATTTTGTTCACAGATTCGAACCCACACGGCCGGTCATGCTGGCATTACAGAACGGAGGAGATTCCGACTTTGCCGGAGTCACCGATATAATCGGGTATAATTACCTTGAAACAAGGATGCTGGCCGATAAAGAAAAATTTCCTGAGCGCACATTTATTATAACTGAAGCATTACCTTATTTCAGCAGTACCGATCTGAAGCTGTTCCGGACATATACACCTGTTAATCCCTGGTATGTAGTGGCAGAAAATGATTTTGCAAACGGACAGTTCCTGTGGGTCGGGGTTGATTATCTTGGTGAGGCAACCTGGCCTAACAAAGGATGGCCAAGCGGCCTTTTCGATATATGTATGTTTGAAAAACCAAGAGCTGCATTCCACCGTGCCGTGTGGAATGACAAGCCGGTAGTGAAAATAGCCGTGGCCGACCAGTCTCTCGATATTGCCCAGCCCCGCGACCTGTGGCAATGGCCTAACCTCGCTGATCACTGGAATTTTCCACAGTACTCTGATGCCAGAATGGTGGAAGTAAGAACAACTACAAACTGTGAAAGCGTGGAGCTTTTTTTCAATGGTCGTACCATGGGTAAAAGAAAAACAGCCGATTATACCAATAATACGATTGTATGGTATGTTCCATACAGCAATGGCACCCTTGAGGCCAAGGGTTATAAAGGAGAAAAAGAGGAAGCAGCAGACAAGCTTGTAACCTCTGCCGGAGCCGACCATATGACCGCTGTAGCCGACAGAAATATCATTAAAGCTGACGGACAGGACCTGTCGCACATTACCATACAGTTATATGACAGGAATGGCAATCAGGAGAAGACTGACGACCGGCTTATCACCGTTACTGTTGAAGGAGAAGGCCGGTTCATGGGGATCGATAACGGAGAGATAAGAAGGAAAAACTCCTTTACCGGTAATCAGCTGCCAACTTATTCAGGCAAGGCCCTGGCTATAGTGCAGTCAACCCGGAAAACAGGAACAATACGGGTAAAGCTTGAAATGGAAGGACAGGAAAACCCGGTATATGTTGATATTCAGACCCGTTGACCTGAAAGTATCCGTGAGTGTTATTTAAAGCTAAGACAGTTTATTTCGACTACTCCTTCTCCCTTAAGTGTCATCACAAGATTATGAACTCCAGGTTTTAACTTTTTAACCCTTGCGGTAACAGTATTCCATCCATCACCGGCAGGAATGTTGATTTCAGATATCACAGGGCTTCCGGTGTTGCCGGCACCCAGCAGCAAAGTACCCCCGGTTGAGGATGAAGCGGTGATTTCAACCGAGCGGGGCTTTTTCTTTCCAAAGTCTGCCGAATTATATTTAACCCATGAACCCGGAGAGCTCAGTATCAGTTTCCATCCTTTAAATGTATCTGCTGAATCCAGGAATGCTGTTGCAGCTCCTTTTTCAGATATACTGCTGTATCTGTCAATTTCAATTATTCCCCGTGCATCAGTAAGGCCCACACCTCTTAAGGTCGGGATCACCTTCCTGATGGTACCGTCTTCGTTGAAAAAGAGACTGTCAATTCTTACTGACCTGTTCTTGTCGAATTTGGGAGACAAGTCATTATGATGATAAAAGAGATACCACTGGCCTTCATATTCTATTATAGAATGATGATTGGTCCAGCATCCTGTCGGAGATTCATCCATTATCACTCCTGCAAACTTAAAGGGTCCCATGGGATTATCTCCAATAGCATACTCCAGTCTTTCAGTCCGGTTCTGAACATGAGGATAAGTCATGTAGTAGATGCCCTTTCTTTCAAACAGATAAGGACCTTCCTTCAGGCCTTTTGCCGGCATGTCCTTGATAACTGACACCTCCGAATCAAGTTCAAGCATGTTCTCCTTAAGCTTTGCCCCGAAGATATTTCCCTGTGACCAGTAAATATATGCCTGCCCGTCATGGTCAATGAAAACATTGGGATCGATTCCCACAACACCCTTTATGGGCTCCGGCTGTGGGGTAAATGGTCCCTCCGGCCTGTCGGCAACTGCAACTCCGATACCAAATCCCCTTCCGGATCCTGGTTTGACATTTGCAGGGAAGTAGAAAAAATATTTACCGTTTCTTTCAATACAATCAGGGGCCCACATGCTGTATGTTGCAGCATTTACCCAGTTTACATTTTCCTGGCTTACTATAACGCCATGGTCGGTCCAGTCACTAAGGTTTGAAGAGGAAAAGACATGATAATCTTCCATACAAAACCAGTCTTTGCGGGCGAAATCTTCAGGAGCCGGAATATCGTGTGAAGGGTATACATACACCCTGCCGTTGAAAACTCTCGCCGAAGGATCGGCTGTGAACTGATCGCGTATAAAGGGATTCTGTCCGGTCAGAATACCTGTAAATGACAGGCAGAAAGCAGAAATGATCAGGAATTGTACGGTTTTTTTCATGGTTTGATTTAAATTTTCCGGTAAAAATATAATAGTCATGGTTTAATGCCAAATCAAAACCGGATAAATCATGAAAGGAAGATAATACCGTAAATTTATCAGGGTTAATTTCCTGTCACGAAGATCTTTCCTTCCCCTTTCTTAAGGCAGTTGCCGATATGAGCTGCTGCGCTGATGCGGGCTTTATGCAATTCGGTTATTATTTCTTCTTTTTCCTCCCCCGGTACAGTGAACAGCAAACCGCCTGAAGTCTGAGCATCACACAGTATGAGCCTGGTAATATCAGAGATTTCATTATCCCAGAGTACATATTTGGAGAAATGAGTCAGGTTGTTGGTTGTGCCGCCCGGGACTATGTTTGCTGCAGCCATGGCAGATACCTCCTCGAAAACAGGAATCCTCCCGGCAAAGATCTCAGCATCTGTATAACTTGCTCTGGTAACCTCACTAAGGTGACCGATGAGACCGAATCCGGTTACGTCGGTACAGGCATGAACCGTAAATTTTTTAATGATATCCGCAGACCTGCTGTTTAATTCAGACATTGATTCAGTCACCACTTTCTTCGTTTGTTCATTCAGCAGTCCCCTTTTGAGTGCGGTGGTCAGGATTCCCGTTCCCAGGGGTTTCGTCAGTATTATTGCGTCTCCCTCCTCTGCCCCTGAATTTGCCCAGACCTTTTCAGGATGAACGGTTCCTGTCACCACCATTCCGAACTTTGGTTCGGGATCATCTATAGTGTGTCCCCCCAGAATGCCTATACCGGCTTCACGGGCTTTATCGCCTGCTCCTTTCAGTATCTCCTTCAGGACATCCATGGGAAGCCTGTTGGACGGAAAGCCGACAATATTAAGTGCAAACAGGGGTAGAGCCCCCATGGCATAGATATCACTGAGGGCATTGGCTGCAGCTATAGCCCCGAAATCATAGGGAGAGTCAACTATTGGTGTGAAGAAATCCACTGTCTGTACAATAGCAGTTGTTTCGTTGATTCTGTATACGGCCGCATCGTCTGATTTCTGTGAATCGATCAGAATGTCGGGATTAACGAAAACAGGGATCTCTTTCAGGATTTTTTCCAGTTCCCGGGGACGCAGTTTACATGCACACCCGAGTCCCTGGGTATACCTCGTCAGCCTGATGTCGTTGACGTGGGTGTCAACATCCAGGGGTTCAGGCTTTTCAGAAGGCTGTAATTTTTTCACGATGTCAGTGATTACTTCTGCTGCCTTCCGGACCTCTTCTTCGGTAGTATATTTTCCTGTTGAGAACCTGATCGTTCCCATGGCAAAATCAGTATCCAGACTGATAGCAGTGAGTACAGGGGAAATATCTACCGAATCAGTATGACAGGCTGCTCCTGCCGATGCAGCAATACCCTTCATCTCCATCTCGTTGAGGAGGATATTGGCTTCTATCTTGTTAAAACTGAGGCTCAGTGTGTTTGGCAAACGAATTTCGGGATGGCCGTTAAGCCTGATACCGGCAATTTTTTCCAGGAGCAGATCATGAAGCAGGTCCCTCATCTTCTTCATCTGATCCATATTTTGCCGGAGATCACTTCCGGCAACATCGCAGGCCATTCCCAGTCCGGCTATTTCAGATACATTTTCTGTTCCTGCACGTTTATTCTGCTCATGGTCAGCCCCGTGAATAAGCTTCTCGATGACCACGCCGTCCCTTATATAAAGGGCTCCTACACCTTTGGGACCATATAGCTTATGGCCGGCAACAGATAATAAGTCGACACCCATTTCCTTTACATCTACAGGATATTTACCAACCGATTGGGCTGCGTCGGTATGGACTGCGATATTATATCGGCGGGCTATCGCTGTGATTTCCTTAATCGGCTGAATAGTCCCGATCTCGTTATTGGCGTGCATAATGGAGATCAGTATGGTTTGCGGAGTGATTTCTTTTTCCAGCTGATCCGTCTGAACGAGTCCGTATTCATCAACAGGCAGCCATGTGATGCGAAATCCTTTAGTCTCCAGGTATCTGCATACTTCCGTAACAGCCGGGTGTTCAATTGAAGAGGTAATAATATGTTTTCCTCTGTGTTCATTAGCAAAGGCAAATCCTTTGATCGCATGGTTATTGGATTCAGTGCCCCCGCTGGTGAAAATAATCTCTTCCGGGTGGCAGTTAATGAGTGAAGCAACCTGTTTTCGTGCATGTTCAACAGCCATTTTTGTTTCAGATCCGTAACTGTGAGCACTTGAGGGATTGCCGAAATATTCGTTCAGATAAGGCTGCATGGCCTTTACCACCTCTTTGTCAACAGGAGTTGTGGCATTATAATCGAGATAGATCCTCATGGATGATCAGCTAAAATCACACTTGCATTTCCGCAGGTTCAAATTTACTAAAAGACTGTTTTCTTTTGTCTCTTTCAGCAAATTTGATTATTTACATGACATCATCAATTGTACGGATGGCCATGAAAAATTTCCGGGTCACTCAATACGGAACCAGTCAAAGTCTACAAACCCGCCGGGTGTTTTTGTTGCATAATTGAAAAGTCCGAAACGGTAACCCATGAAATGAGGCATGGAATATTCCATTTTGAGATGTGTTCCGATTGATTTCCATGATTTGCCGTCGAGGCTGTAAAAGAAATAAGCTGTGTCAGCACGATCCCTGAAGTTGCAATCCGCTTTCAGGTATACTTTTTTTTGGGTCAGCGGAATAGTCTCCATCTCGACTGGTCTTCCCGTTTGGGCACTGACCATTATGATCGATTTTGTTCCCTTCTCATATTTTACTCCGACCAGTCCGAATTTTCTCTGTAATAGTGAGAGTCCTGCAAAATCACCTTCCTTCATGTGTGAGACATCAATAGCGGTTGACCCTGAACACTCCGGTCCGAAAGTACGCTGTGTGAGAGTATTCCTTGCCATAACAAACATTGTGTCAATGCGACCGGTTGTCAGTCTGAGGAACCCCTTTTTTCCATTGACAGACCAATTGTCGTTATCGGGGTTGTGATTCCATTGCCATACCAGGGGAAGAGGGCGATCTTCTTTTTTACGACTGAATTCGTCGGAAGCAACTATACCGGGAATCAGACCTCTGCTCTCAGGCAGATCAAGTGTCTCGGGCACCCTGCCGTCAACACCAATTACAGGCCATTCATCTTCCCACCTTACAGGAACAATATATGGGATCCTTCCTACAGAGCCGAAATCACGAAAAAGGTATGCAAACCATTTACCATCAGGTGTGTCTACAATACCACCCTGGGCTACACCAAGGTCCTGGAAGATGAGTTTTCCTTCCCAGGGTCCGGTTAGTTTGTCGGCCCTGTGCACAACAACAGTCCGCATGCCCCTTCTGGGCCATGTAATGTTAAAAAGATAGTACCTGTTATTTAACCTGAACAACTGTGATCCCTCTCCGAGTCCGCTGTCAGTCCCTGATGGTAAGCTGCAATTTTCGATAATGACCTGGTTAATGCCTCCCTGTTTTACACCGGATAAATCAGCATTAAGTTCCACCAGGGTCAATTTTTTATTTCCATAAATCAGGTAAACCCGGCCATCGTCGTCAAAAAACAATGTATGATCGTGGAAGCTGGGGCTGAATGAGATCTCTTTCCATGGTCCTTTTTCGATATCTTTAGTTGACCATATGTATGTTTTGCCGGTGGTTGATGAAAAAGTAGAGACATAGAACGTATCGTCATGATAACGGATGGAACTGGCCCAGGATCCTTTTCCGTATGCGTTCTGCCCCCCGGTAAGTTTTAATGCGTCAACTTCACCAAGAATATCACATGCATAGTTTATTATCTCCCAGTTAACGAGATCCTTTGATTTCATGACAGGGACACCGGGAACCATGTGCATGGTGGTGCTGCTCATGTAGTAGCTGTCACCGACCCTGATCATAGACATGTCGGGAACGTCTGCCCAGATTACAGGATTCCTGGCTTTATTTGTTTGTGCAATCAAACCATGGCAGAAAAACAAAATGATGAGAACTGCCATAAAGACTTTTTTTAATGCTGAGGATTTGATAATTCCGGTATAATTTCTTAGCAGTGGGATACTATGTTTTACGAATGCAGAAGAAATAGCGAAATTAAAAGGAACGTATTTTATCATATTTTCATAGTTTTTGATAAAAATAAGTGAAAAATACAACAAATCACGATAAGTGTAGCACAAACACTAATAAACATTCCAGAATATTCATCAGAGATAGAAGAGAAAATGTAAACATTGAAAGCTATCCGGTATTCAATCATGGATTTTATGTTGTGAACGCGAACAGTTATTTTATACTTTGGTTAAAATCCTTATGGTTCGGATATACTTTAATGAGATTTTCATATATCTTTTGCTTTTTAAAAGCTGAATTGTATGCCTAAGACAGAACCTTTTGATAATCATATTTTTGAGTATGGGCAATGGTTTATAGAGAATCATAATATTTTTCAATCTGAGCTGGAAGCTCTCCGTAGGGTTGTACCTTTAAATGGCAGAGGAATAGAAATAGGAATAGGCAATGGAATTTTTGCTGTCCCCCTTGGTATTGGAGAAGGAGTTGAACCTTCACGTACCATGAGGGAAGCTGCCATTAAAAAAGGATTAAAAGTAACAAACGCAGTGGCAGAGGATCTGCCTTTTCCTGATGCGGATTATGATTTTGCCCTGATGATTACAACCATCTGCTTCGTCGATGATATAAATCTGTCGTTTACAGAAGCAAACCGTATTCTGAAAGCTGATGGTTTGTTCATACTGGGCTTTGTGGATAAAGAAAGCCCGGTGGGAGAAATGTATTTACGAAATAAGGAGAAAAGCCTTTTTTACAGAGATGCCAGTTTCTACAGCACTTCCGAAGTAAAAGAACTACTTATTCATCATGGATTTGTCGTAACAGATACCTTACAGACCGTGTTTGGTCTGCTTCCTGAGATCAGAGAAATCCAGAAACCCGAAAATGGATCCGGCAGGGGAAGTTTTATCGTGATAAAAGCAAAGAAACTCAGGGAAGATTCACAATGATTCCCTGATCATAATTTTCAACCAGCGATCGGGACCATTTGGTCAGAACATCCCGGGTAAATAATATTTAGCCTCAAAGTTGATTATTTAACATTCTTTAAATGATTTGTGTTAAAATCTTTATGAAATTTGATCCTGTAAATTTTACTGAACATGACAAGGTGGTATATAATATGGGTCGCAGAAAAATACGGCTAAGCCTGAAATCTATCAACACATATTCTGATTGATATTGTGTTTCAGGGTCTGTCACCTCCCGGTGCAGGCTGTTTACTTCCCCCCTTATTTCAAGGAACATAAACCTATTGAAGAACAGGACCATACATTCGATCCGGTTCAACGGATGGCTGATAGTGAAGGACTATTTTAAACAGGCTCCAGGCGACCCAATCATGAAAAAAATTATCTTATTCCTTATTATTTTTTCTCTGGGCATTGAAACAGTGATTTCCCAGCAGTTTGCCATTGATTCAGAAAAAACACTGCAGGATGTCTATTCTCCCTCCCTGTTCTGTAATGTGGTAATATACAGAACGCCATTGGGTCTGCCCGAAAGCATTGTCGACACCATTAATGAAAGAGCCGCAACGGCCATTATTCTGCAGATGAATGATCCTGAATTCAATTTAAGAGAATATGAACGAGGTGTTGTACGAGAATTGCTTACAGAGCATCAGTTCACGGATCTTCTTGTCTTCAGGAACCAGCCGGTAGCAAGGGAGCTTACCGCAAAGATCTGGAATGAGATGTTAAAACAGCATCTGGTTTTCGGGTCAGATTCAGTGAGGTTGTACGGAACGATTAATGGTCATCTTCTGACATCACTGGTAACCAGAGAGTATTTCTATGATAACCTGAATGAGCGCAACAGACAACTTGCAGAACTCGACAGAAGAGCTCCTTCAGCTTTGTATAAATATTTTCACCATGGTTATGAAAGACCTGTTGCAGCTAATCCCTATCGTGCTGAATTTATCTGGTAAGGTATATAGATCATGTTTATAATATATATCAGAGCTTCCGGGAAATGAAAAGGATAATAATTGTTACGCTTGTCCTTTTTACATGCAGGATCATTAGCGCCCAGTATTCAGATGGTGGCAATCATGATCTGTACATTGAAGCTTTTCATTATAAGCAGGGAATAAATAAACCCTATTTTCCACCCAGAGCCTTCAGTATGTATTTGGATCTTGCCGTTGAAGGTCATGCTGAAGCGATGAATGCCCTGGCCATTATGTATGCCCGCGGTTCCGGCACCGACACTAATTATGTAAATGCAAATTTATGGTTTGAAAGGGCTGCACTGGCCGGATATCACAAAGCATATTACAACCTGGGCCTTATGTGGAAATACGGATACGGTGTAATACGTGATGAAAAAAAGGCGCTTGAGTGTTATGTCTCCGGCGCTGATCTTGGAGATGCGGATTGTAAATATGCTGTCGGGTATATGTCTTTTAAAGGCATCGAATGTGAACAGGATTATGAGAAAGCATTGAAGTTGTTTTTTGAAGCTGCCGACCAGGGTAATGCTGCCTCTTATTATATGATAGGCCTGTGTTATCGTAACGGTTACGGGATTGAAAGAGATGAGGGAGAAGCAAAAAAGTGGCTTGAGCTTTCCGCCAGTACCGGTAATCTCCTTGCCCAGAGGGAACTGGCAGCAGAAAAACCGGAGAATCATTTAAATATCGGCACCTCACCTCCGGATACTCTGTACGGTATCCCTATTCCCGGAGACTACAAACCTGTTGAACATAATATTCATGATAATGATATTGCAGGAAAGTACACAGGATTTCTTGTAACATACGACTGGAGCGGTCAGTATGTGATTAACCTGGCTTCACTTGATCTTGAACTGAAAAGAAACGGCAATTCTGTAACCGGGTGGTGGGAGGAAGCTGACAGCATCACTGCAATTATCAATGCAACCGTTACCGACACCGGACTGGTTTTTAATAATGTAAGATACCTGCGTACAGATCATTACAGAACCAAACCGATCAGTTTTAATTTCAGAACTGCTGAGATACAAATTGCCGGGGTGGACAGCATGGTATTTCTTTCAGGTAATATCCGTTTTTTTTCAGAAGTGACGATGGAGAACGAAAGGCCGATGTACATATCTCTGATCAAAACGGATTATACTGATCCGGATCCTGATGATCCCCCTCAGACAGAAAAACCACTGGAGGATATGTGTGTTTTCCCTAATCCATTTAACGACAGGATAAATATCTCCTTTAAACTGAACGGTGAATCGGAAATAAGTGCCATGATCTTTTCAACCACCGGCCGGAAACTCTATCAGGCTGATTTTGGAAGACTGAATACGGGAGTTAATATTCAGCAACTACAATTAAACTTGCCTGGGGGTGTTTACGTGGTAAGGTTAAGCAACGGGAATTTCGCACTCACGAAAAAGATAATTAAGCTGATTAAATGACGATGTACTGTAAATGTCAGGTATACACTAGTATTAAATGTTGAAAATGAAACGGTCATTAATATCCCTGGTATTGTTCCTGAACCTTATACCCTGGTTTCTGGCAGCACCTTTTTCTGCGGAATTGGCTGGTGAATTATTTGCACAGGGCTATGGTGCAAAAGGCCGGTCAAAGATTGTATGTGAATGCGGCGGTGTAACCTATACCGTTCCATATTCACAGGGAAGTGCTCTTGAGTGTCCGCAATGTCCCCAGGAGATAGTTATAGCACCCGATCCCTGTCCTTTCTGCGGTCAGCATCCATGTGTATGCGGAATGGTAATTGATCCCTGTGATCCGGCTTCGGAATATTATAATGAATGCCTTTGCACAGGAAACAACTGTGTTGCAGATGTATGCGATCCCACATATCATCTTTATGATCCCTGTGCATGCCTTGGAATAGGCTGCGGTGAAAAAGATCCCGGAAGCGGATCTCAATATGACTGTCCCTGTCTGACAAACCTGTCTTCAACACCAAGAGGAGGGATCTTGCGAAATTATGCCGTAAAAATACTGCATTTGCTTAGCGGTCAGACTTCCGGTCGTTTAGGATACCCTGTACAATATAATTTCACTTATTCCGATGCGTTAACCTGGCTATCTGACGGGTCTCCTGTAAGTCTGATGCAGATTACGGGACTTTCTATTGATGGTGAGGAAACGGATTCACGCAACTATTCTTACAATTGTCTGGGGTGGGTTTTAACAGAAGGGAAATTTGTTTTCAGCACCACTCAGACTAAAGATGTAAACGGGGTCCTCGGGATTTCGAGCGTTAGCGATGCTGTAAAGTCAGGACTCATAAAAATGTCGGAAACCTGTGAAGGCATTCAACCCGGACAGATATGTCTGCTTTTTGATGAAACCAACCATTATGTTCATGCTGCCATATATGAAGGTAACGGTTTGTATTCCACAAAAAACGGACTGGGACTTGGAGAAGGCGTTCAGCACTGGACATTGCATCAGATTCAGGAGATGTATTATCAGGCTGATGCGGGAGCTGTCAAGACCGGCTATATAAACGCCCCTCCGCGCCTGGTCAGTACCTCATCACTGGGTATAGATACTGAAGGACTCATTTCGGCTGAAGATTTTGCTGCTGCTGTTGAAAACTGCGAATGTTACCCGGCACCATGAAACCCGCATGTATCAAATTCATAAACACGTATGTACATAATTTTCAAACATATGGGCTCCTCCGCCTTAGCGGGGCAGGCTATCTGACCTTTAAAATAAAGATTATTAACTGATGAAAAAAGTCTTTATCTTTTTTCTGTTGTTCTCTATAGCCTGTACCAGTAAACTTCAGAATGGAAAAAGTGTTTCAGGCAGTGTTTTCATCAACAAAAAACTTACTGCAGTTTACGACTCAATTTTACAGCAGCATAAAGATTATAAGCTTATCTTAAACGAGTTTGAAGAAGGATTGTCATCACAGAAGGAAAACAATGGATATGCCATTGAAGTGCTTACCGTTTCTGACGGAAAGATACTTGCTTTCGCAACATCGGATAACAAAAAGGTAAAAGAAACTGTTCAAAGGCTTCCTGACATTTCCCCGGTCGAATTTCTTATTCAGCTGAGGAATATACGGGGAGAAATAAAAATCCAGCGGGATCTTGTAGCAGAAGGCTGGATTAAACGCGGACATTTTCCAGTCCTTTTAGAGCTTGCTGAAACAGATGTTCCTTTTCCTCTGATCAAGCTTCTTACCGGAGCGCCGGCAGGTTCTGATTGTCTGCAGAAAGAGTGTCTTTTAAAGTCGAGTTATGCCGAAACACATATTACAACAGGGTATGAAGCCATGCATTTTATGAGGGTATTCCTGAAAGTCGGAGGCGGATATCCATCCTCGCTGAGAAATGACTTAAACCTGATGAAAGAATGGTATTACAGTGGTAAGCCAAGGGAAGATTATAAGGAAATGCTCGATGAACGTATGGGTACCGGTAATTGACCAGCAATTCTCCCTATAAAGGTATATTTTTTTTTCCTGTAAATCGCCCCCGCAAAAAACTGGTATGTATCTGCGGTAAATAAAGAGACGGATTTTTAAAAATTTTCCTATTTTTAAAAAAATCCATTCATGAAAATTACCGTAAACAATATAATGCTTGATCTTCACCAGGGAGCCAGGGTAAAGGATGCGATCATGAAATTTTATTCATATCAGGGAAAAAGAATCCCTAAGGTCTTTCCTGTCGTAAATGATGAGTATGGCAACAAAGCAGGTCCCGAAGGGGCACTTTGCGAGGGTAACAAACTATTTATTCTAAACAGACGGAGAAGAAGAGCTTCAACAATATCCTTTCAAACCCTCCTGTTAATTACACTGGCATTTCTTCCGGCATGCAGGGGATCACGTGATGCCGCCATTATTAAGGAGCAGGAGCGACAGGCCATTATTTTTGCTGTCAACGATATTCATGCAGCCATCGATAATTTTCCAAAACTTGCATATATTGTTGACAGCCTTAAATCTGTTTACCCCGACATGCTGCTTGTCAGTGCCGGAGATAATCAAACGGGTAATCCCGTTAATGACCAGTATCCGGAAAAAGGACTGCCCGTGATTGAACTCATGAATGCCAGTGGATTTGACCTCAGCGCTGTAGGAAACCATGAATTCGATACGGAACAGCAGGGTTTCGTCAACCTTACCCACAAAGCTGATTTCAGCTTCATCTGTGCCAACATGTCTGTGACAGCTCCTTTTGATCTGAAAGTTGAACCATTTAAGATCATCAGGTTACCGAATGGGCTGAAACTCTCTTTCCTCGGTCTTGTACAGTTGAATCAATACGGCATTCCCGATTCTCACCCCGACAAAATAAAAGGATTTTCCTTCAGCTCTCCTTTCGAGACAGCCAGAGACTTCCTCTACCTGAAAAATGAAAGTGACATTTTCATTGCCCTCACGCACCTCGGTTTTTCAAATGATGTAAAACTGGCTGAATCAATGCCTGAAGGGATAGATCTTATAATTGGCGGACATTCTCACACCAGGGTTGAAAATGAACAGGTTCACAATGGCATACTTATTACTCAGGCAGAAAGTAAACTGAAATACGGCACACTTATCAGACTATCCCAGAATCATGAAGGAGTGCTTCATAAAAGCATGGAGCTTATAGATATACGGAATTATGCAAAGGAAAAACCTTCAGTGCGTGCCATGGTTGACAAATACAATGACACTCCCGCACTCAGGGAAGTTATTGCAACCGCTACCGATGATTTTTCATCGCATGAAGAACTCGGATACCTGATGGCTGATGCACAACGCAACTTTGCCGGAGCCGATATTGCACTGGTAAATCCGGGAGGAGTCCGTATTGGAAATCTTTCCCGTGGCCCGATCACGATCATGGACGTGTATCAGCTCGATCCTTTTGGAAATGATCTTATCGTAACAAAGCTGACGGGACATGAGATACATTCTCTGATGATTGCGGCTTACCCTGTTGATGGTAAAGATCTGCTTTATCCCTCGGGACTGAGGATACAACTCAGATCAGATAAGGATGGCAATCCGGAAGATTTTCTCCTCATGACCGAAAATGACACTCCGCTAAACCTCGAAAATACTTATACTGTGGCAATGAATAACTATATGACGTCGGTCTATAAATATGATCACCAGGATCCCGGACAGTCTCTTTTTATTACTTCAGCTGTTGCAACAATCGCCTGGCTCAAAAAAATCCGGAATGTAAAAAGTTACCGTGGTGAAAAAAGAATTCAGATAATAAAATAGAACCGCAGCTTATGGCATTCATAACCATATATAAAGAAATCTCCCGTTTCAGAGCGGTATGTCGGGCATCTGTTGGATTTAAATTAAGTTGTATATGAAAGCTCTTGTCCTTGAGGATTATAACAAACTCGTTTACCGCGACTGGCCCGATCCTGTACTTGCCGGCGATGAGGTACTGGTCAGAGTAAAAGCAGCCGGTATCTGCGGCAGCGATGTTCATGGAATAGATGGCAGTACAGGAAGAAGAAGACCTCCTCTTATTATGGGTCATGAAGCTGCCGGTATCATTGAAAGAACCGGCAAAGATGTCAGGGACTGGAAAGCCGGCGACAGGGTCACATTCGATTCCACAATCTATCCGCTGAACGACTGGTATACCCTGCACGGAATGTATAACCTGAGCGATAACAGGAAAGTCCTTGGGGTAGCTCCGGAGGAATATTCCAGGCATGGTGCATTTGCCGAATATGTGAACATTCCTCATCATATTCTTTACCGCATACCCGAAGGAGTTACATTTACGCAGGCAGCAATGGTTGAACCTGTCGCAGTGGCAGCACATGCAGTAAAACTTGCCTCAATTCAATGGAACGAAACAGCTGTAGTGATCGGCACGGGGATGATAGGCCTTTTCATTGTTCAGGTTCTCAGATCAAACGGTTGCGGAACTGTAATTGCTGTTGACACCGATCCGGCAAAAAGAAAACTTGCAGTTTTATCAGGAGCTGACCATGCTTTTGATCCTGATGATAAGGAGCTGAAGAAAATCGTGCAGGATTTAACGGGGGAAAGAGGAGCAGACCATGTTTTTGAAGCCGTGGGATCAGAAGACACGGTATGTCTTTCGGTGGAACTGGTCAGAAAAGGAGGTACAGTCACTCTTGTCGGGAACCTGGCCCGGTGGGTGAAGCTTCCCCTTCAGTCGGTAGTGACCCGTCAGATAAAGTTGCAGGGGAGCTGTGCCATATGCGGTGAATACGAAGCCGTTCTTGATATGATGGCCCGAGGGGCTGTTGATACCGGAACAGTACTTTCGGCAGAAGCTCCGTTAAAAGAAGGAGATGAATGGTTCAGAAGACTTTATAACAAGGAGCCCGGATTGATAAAGGTTGTTTTGATACCCTGAACGGAAATGAATAAATTAAAAACAGCAATTATTGGTTTGGGCAAAGTTTCCGGGATACATGCAAGGGCCCTTGCCACTCTTCCGGAATCTCATTTTACCGCAGTATGCAGTTCCAGGAAAGAAAAGACTGAAGCCTACACATCAGAATACGGAGTGAAAGGGTATACCGATGTTGCGGAAATGGTGGAACGCGAAAAAATAGACGTGGCCATAATATGTACACCACATCCTTTTCACCGTGAGCCTGCCGTTAAGGCCATGGAGGCCGGAGCTCATGTCCTGATTGAGAAACCACTGGCATCATCTCTTGAAGATTGCGATGCCATACTTGAAGCTTCAGAAAGATATGGAAGACAAACCGGAGTTGTAAGCCAGCGCAGGTGGTATAGACCTGTTCAGAGAATCAGAACCGCGATAGATTCAGGAAAAATAGGAAGACCGGTATTCGGAACTGTCAACATACTGGGCTGGCGGGATGAGAATTATTACAACAGCGATCCGTGGAGAGGGACATGGTCGGGAGAGGGCGGAGGAGTTCTGGTAAACCAGGCTCCGCACCAGCTCGACCTGCTCCAGTGGTTCCTGGGAGGGATAGATCAGCTTTACGGCATTGCATCAAACCTTAACCATCCCTATATTGAGGTGGAAGATACAGCCAACGCCATCATCAGGTTTAAAAGTGGCGCAATAGGAAATATTATCGTCTCCAACTCGCAGAAACCCGGTATTTACGGTAAGGTACATGTTCACGGAGAAAATGGCGCATCAGCAGGTGTTCAGACGGATGGGGGGGCTATGTTCATTGCGGGAATGTCGGGTATTCTTGAGCCGCCGGTGAACGACCTCTGGACGATACCGGGAGAAGAAGCTCTGCTTAAGGAAATGGTCAGGGAAGATTCTGAATTTTTCCTTTCGTTGAAGAACCCCATGGATTATTTCCATGAAAGGCAGGTAGAAGATTTCCTAAGAGCTGTAATTGAAGGCAGAAAACCACTGATCACAGGCAGTGAAGGAAGAATAACCGTGGAGATATTCACGGCAATTTACAGGTCGACACGTGATAATAAACCGGTTAAGTGGCCTGTTAAACCTGAAAACACTGATGACTTCGACGGTAGACTGTCGAAACATATTTGAAAAATAATTGAATCTCCAGGGCCCTGTTTATCTATTGCCTTTCTTTACCAGCACAATGTCAGGTTTTGGTGCTTTTTTCATCCCCGTACCAAGAAAGAAGCTTGTATGAGGAGGCTGGTTGTATGCCACATTCTGAGCAGCGACGGATAACCTGTATTGCGGATCATGCATAAGAGTGTAAATCCGGTGATCTGACGGTATTATTGTCGTATAGATCCTGAGGTTTTTATTATCAGCAGTCCTGAATATTATTTCTTCACGCCAGTCGCCGAATAGGTCGGCACTTAATGCAGGTGTGGCTTTGGTGCCGTTATTTGACAAAGAGCCTTCAGCTGTAAAAATACGTCCTGAACCATATTTGTCTACATAATTCCTGTCAAGTAATTCCCGGCTCAGATCACCATCCCACCATATCAGAAAATTGGTGGAGGAAGGTGGATCGCCAATTCTCTCTCCTCTCATGCTGAACAGCCCGGCTGAACCCGACCACCACATCTCGGCTCCGGGATTTGAGGGAAATATATCGCCTGCAACACCGCGACCTACATCCCTGTTAACGGAGCCGGTGAATAATATTTCACCTGTGCGTGCATCAAAAACTGCCACCCCTGGCCCGGTTGAGTTATCTTCAATTTCATGTACTCCAAAAACTTCCAGCCCGGGACGCTCCGTATCGAGGTCACCGACATGAAGTGCGTCACCGTGACGCAAGCCTGTTGAGAACAAGCCCTCTCCATTATCGTCGACAACCATCGATCCGTAAACAATTTCATCATTTCCGTCATTATCGACATCGGCAACTGTCAGGTTATGATTACCCTGACCCGAATAAGGATTCTCACCGTCTTTACTGTCGAAGACCCAGCGGGAACTGAGTTTCCCATTCCTCCAGTCCCAGGCGGCCAGCACAGACCTCCCGTAATAACCCCTGCACATCACCACGCTGGGATGAACTCCGTCGAGATATGCCACACAGGCAAGCATACGGTCGACCCTGTTACCGGTACTGTCTCCGCCGCCATTACCGCCGTGTCCGTTCCATCCGTTGAGGGGATAACGGTTGGGAATATAATCTGCGGTGGCAAGAGCCTCACCTGTTTTGCCGCTGAAGATTGTAAAATACTCAGGTCCGTCGAGCACTTTACCATAATATGGACCACTTGACCTGTCAAGGTTACGCCAGTCTTTTGTCGAATCACCGATTACTTTACCCAGGCCGTCTATGGTGCCGTCGGCAGTTTTACAAGCAAATTCAGCTATACCGTCGCCATCGAAATCATAGACCATAAACTGGGTATAATGAGCACCTTCACGGATATTCCTTCCAAGACTGATCTGCCACAGTAATGTACCGTCCATCTTATATGCCTGAAACAGAGGAATACCTGAAATACCCGTTGATGGTGTATCGATGCTTCTTCCTGTCTGGTGAAGGACAAGTTCATATTCACCGTCGCCATCCAGGTCACCCGGCGAAATATCATTCGGAGTGTATCCTGAAGGTGTTTGAAGGGGGATATTGATATACTGCTGAACGGGAGTACCTGCTTTGAGAGTGTATGATGAATTTTCTTTTTGCTCTTTACCTCTGACAACTGCCCTGACGATATAGGTGTTATCAGTATTGAAATCAACGTTTCCGTCTTCAAAATTCGTACTCTCGGTTAAGGGAGTTATGTTAAGTTTTAAAGGTTTCCCGTTTCCGGTCTGCCGGTATATGTTAAATGCAATGGCATCGGGTTCTGTTCCCAGCATCCTCCATCCGATGTAGACAGAATCAACCGATTTACGGACGGCAATAATTCCCCTGTTGAGGTTTTCCATCTGCCTCTGGGCGGCAGAGGGTTTTACAATAACCATTAAAAGAATAAGAAGAACCGAACAACTGACTGTTTTTGAAATACCTGTCTTCATGGTCATTTAGATGAATATGTTTACTAAATACAATTTCCTGATCACGGTGATGCAAGCTATTTAAAATGATTTTAAAAAGGATTCCGACAGGTAGAAATTTAACTTTATTTAATGATTATTAAAGGTGCCTTTCGGCTCCTGGCGTTCTTTGTAATTCGCACTTCCTGGGCAATCCGACTTCGCTGTAATTCATTATCATTAATAACAATCAATTTAAATTGAATTACTACTAATTACAGCCCGCTTGCTTTTTGTTTTTGGTATGGCTTTATATTAGCTTTAGTTGAAGGAATATGGATATGATTCCTATTACAATGATGGACCAAAATTTAAAAAAAATGAACTTCCCTGCCGTCGTACGAAGTACATCGATCTTACAATGAGTGCTACCGGGATATTGAATAAATACAAAGTTATAAACTGAAGCTTTTCTGAATGCCTGAATATTTCCTGTGCCGGGAACTTACAGGTCGAGAATTATTCCCACGGGGCAATGATCAGAGCCGGCTATGTCCTCCCGTATGAAAGCATCTTTAACCGAACCCAGGAAGTATCTGCTTACCAGGAAGTAATCTATTCTCCAGCCTATGTTCTTTGACCGTGCTCCGGCCCTGTAACTCCACCAGGTATATCTCCCCGTCTGGCCGGGATAGAAATGCCGGAATGTATCTGTAAAGCCGTTTGAGGTGAGCCTGTTCATTCCGTCTATTTCTTCCTGCATATAGCCGGCAGCCTTGTTGTAGTTTTCTTTTGGCCGTGCAAGGTCTATCTCCGTATGAGCCACATTGAGATCGCCACATACGATAACCGGTTTTGTCTGTTCAAGGGTTTTCAGGTAACTGAAAAATGCCAGATCCCATTTCTGCCTGTAGCCCAGCCTCAGAAGCTCTGCCCCTGAATTGGGAACATATACGTTCACCAGAAAGAAGGATCCGTAATCAAGACATAACACGCGTCCTTCCGAATCATGTTCTTCAATTCCGATACCTCTTGTAACACTAAGAGGTTCTTTTTTTGTCAGGACTGCTGTTCCCGAGTAACCAGGCCGGAAAGCGGAACTGGAAAATAAGCTGTAACCATTAACGGTTTGAAGCGTTTCAGCTACCTGGTGGTCCTGTGCTTTTGTTTCCTGAAGGCAAATTATGTCAGGTGCCAGAACTTCCAGGTCGGTGAAAAAAGATTTCTTTGCTATGGCCCGGATTCCGTTTACATTCCATGATATCAGTTTCATACTTTCATTTGAGGGTAAGATGTAAAAATAGTAACTATGATTAATAACAGACAATGATCACTTATAATTTTATCAGGGATACAGATCCTTAATTGAATAATTTATTTCTTCTGTTTGCCGGCAGAGGTGCAACAAATTAGCCACATAACCGTCTTTTTCCTGACAGTTTATTTCAAATAAACCTAACCGGACATGATATTCAATTTTTTGGTAAGCACACTCCGCAATATCAGAAAGCAGAGCGGATATGTATTGCTTAATATGGGAGGTCTCATAACAGGTATCACAAGCTTTCTGTTCATAACCCTTTATGTTGTAAATGAATTGAGCTATGACCGCTTTCATTCCAATCATGAGAATATCTACAGGATAAAGATAATCGGGCGAATGGCAGGAAGTGAACTGAACCAGGCCATCACTGCCGCCCCTATGGCACAGGCAATGCTGAATGATTATCCTGAAATAGCAAAGGCAACAAGAGTGAGAGGGATGGGTGCCTGGCTTATAGGTTACGGAGAGAATAAATTCAATGAAGAAGGTGTGCTCTTTGCCGACTCCACCTTCTTCGATGTCTTTGATTTCAGGCTTTTAAGGGGAGATCCCCGGACAGCTCTCGTAAGACCAAGGTCAATGGTCATGACTGAGGCATATGCCAGGAAATATTTCGGTGACACAGACCCCATGGGACAGAGGGTGACAGTGGAATCTGACACGGTTTTATATACGGTAACCGGTGTTGTTGAGGATGTTCCGGATAATTCACACATGAAATTTGATATACTGGCTTCAATGAGCACCTACCCTCAGCAGGCCAACAGCCAGTTCTGGATATCACATAATTTTTACACATATATTGTTGTCAGTGAAGGGACACAGAAGGATGTGCTTCAGGCAAAATTGCAGGATATAGTGATCAAATATGTCGGGCCCCAGCTGCAGGAGGCACTGGGGATCACTATTGCCGATTTCAGGAATGCCGGGAATGACTTCAGCTACATCCTCGAGCCACTTAAGGATATTCACCTGAAAGGCGCAACTCAGTATGTCCTTGAGCCTCCGGGATCACTCAGCACGGTATATATATTTGCAGTAATAGCCTTCCTGATACTGATAGTCGCCATAATCAACTATGTCAACCTGGCAACAGCAAAGTCGGCAGGACGGGCAAAGGAAGTAGGGGTGAAGAAAGTCTCAGGAGCAAGCAAGGCTGGACTTATCTCCCAGTTTCTGGGTGAATCGGTAATCATTGCAATAATGGCAGGCATTATTTCAATTCTCCTTGTTTTTGCTCTCACACCATCGTTCAACCAGCTAATAGGCAAAACCCTGTCGGTAGGATTGGCCGGTTTCAATGGTTTTGTTTTTATAGTTATCCTTATCCTCTTTGTAGGGCTGGCAGCAGGTTTTTATCCGGCTTTCGTCCTGGCTTCATTCAATCCGGTTGATGTACTTAAAGGTACTCTGAGTCCGGGGTCCATGTCTAAAAGACTCAGGGGCATTCTGGTGGTCTTCCAGTTTGCAGTATCTATAGTTATTATAATCGGATCAATGGTTGTTTATCGCCAGCTGAACTATATTACCAGGAAAGACCTGGGCTTTGACAAGGATAACCTGATCGTCATCAGAAGGTCAGACTCGTTCTGGAGGCAGAGAGAGACATTCCGCGACCAGATCTTACAGATCGAGGGAGTTGTTAATGCCGGTTTCTCAAGACAGGTCCCCGGGATGGATTACAGCTACAATGCCTTTTTCCGGGATGATGATCCTCAAAAAAACACATACCTGTTGCAGCAGGCATGGGTAAGTTTTGATTACCCGCAGACCCTGGGCGTGAGGCTGGCCAGCGGCCGTTTCTTTTCAAGGGAGTACGGAACTGACTCCACATCTGTAATGATAAATGAAGCTGCGGTCAGACTGCTTGGGCTCAAAGAGCCTGTTGTCGGACAGTATATCCAGCAACCCCAGGGACCCGGTCAGTTCAGAAGATATCAGATTATCGGAGTGATGAAGGATTTTAATATCACATCGGTACATAAATCGATTGACCCGGTATGTTTTTCCATTCTTTATCCCGGGGGAGGCGACCAGTTTGCCACTGTAAGACTTTCCGGTAACAATATACCCGCAAGCATAACAGCTATTGAAGAGACCTGGAAGAAGTTTTCACCCAATCAGCCCTTTCAGTATGAGTTCTTTACCGACTCCTGGGCAAATCTCTATTCTTCCGAGATGAAAACAGGAAAGATATTTGTCCTGTTTTCTTTCCTCGCAATCTTCATAGCCTGCATAGGCCTGATTGGTCTTGTAACATTCATGACAAATAAAAGAACCAGGGAAATAGGGATAAGAAAAACTTACGGGGCTTCAATACCTGTTGTACTCAACCTTCTGGTAAAAGAGGTTTTAATTCTGATATGTATTTCATCACTTCTGGCATGGCCCACGGCATTCTTCGGATCAAGATACTGGCTTACCGGTTTTGCCGATAAAGCATCCATAAGTCTCCTGGTATATGTCGTGGCCACTGCGGCAGTCCTTATAATTGGATTCCTGGCAGTGAGTTACCAGACCATTAAAGCAGCAAACTATAGTCCGGCAAATGCACTGAGGATTGAATAGGCAGGCCTGATAAAGACCAAGGCGTCTCATAAGCCCTGAATTCTCTATCCCCTGCCTTCCCGATAAATCGGGACAAGCTCTAAAGGATGTGATTTGATTATCAGATGATTATAAATATCCCATTTTGTCAGCAAGAAAGGTTAACAGCAGAGTCAGGGTGAAGGATATTAAAGGAGCTATCAACCACATTATGAAGAAGCTTTTTACTTCTATTTTTTTAAAAATATTCCTGGCCCCGAGCCTGGCAACCCCAATACCCATTATCGCTGAAACGTTAAGTTGAACCAGCGATGAAGGAATTCCTTTACTGATTGAGGCAAACAACAATAAACTTGCTGAAACAAAGGCGATTATTACTGCATCAACCTTACCAAACAACACTATTTCCTTGCCGGTATTTTTTAAAATCTTTTTACCGAAAGCATAACTTCCTATCGCAAAACCGGGAGCTATCAGCAATGTTGAGATAACCATGATGAGAAAAAAATCTTTTTCGCCTGAGATATTCAGTTCATTAATTGTCATGGATGCTATTGGTCCGGAGGCATTGGCTACGTTATTTGAACCGATTGAAAAAGCTACGTACAGAGACATTAACAGAATTACATAATCCCAGACCGGATTCAGGCCGACATCCTGTACCAGGGATAATGTCGACTTATTCTTTTTCATGGGCCGGTAAATATAAAGTCCTATTAAGTAGCTTAAGATGAATGATATAACAGGTAAAACAAACCATGCTGGGATGATCTCACGAAAAAGTTTTCCTGATTCCAGCGCTCCAAAATAAATTGCAGGTGCAACAACAGCCGTTACTGTAGACTGGCTGGTGGATTGAGGGATTCCGGCAATATTTGCAAGCAGAAGAGAAACAGAAACAGAGAAAAGAATTATTGAAACCAGTACGGGTGACATTAATGCCGGATCTAAGATCTCTTTCCCTACGGTGCTTGCAGTACTATTTCCCGCGATAATTGCTCCAAGAAAAACCATCATTCCAAATAGCCCCGGAATAAGGCTTTTACGGATAATATTTGCTCCGTAAGCAGCTGAGAATGAAGGCCCGGTTCCGCTTCCTCCCATATTGACTGCCAGGAACATAGCTATAATAAAGGGGATCAGTAAATGCTTTATTAATGGAGGGATCATAAAAATATCAGCGAAACCGTCAATTCAATCCTGAAAAGTAAATTACCTTTGGGTAGCCTGTCTTCGGGCCTGTCCGGGAAATACCGCAAGGCTCTCATGACCTGAAGCATCGACTGACTGTACTGCAAAGAAATAGTTGTCTTTGGAATAAGGAAGAGTGACTTCTGTCCCGGTAACGAAGATTTTCTTTTCCCAGAGCGGCTGCCATGTCTCCCTCATAAGGATAAAATAACCAGCCGGTTTTTGTCCCGCAGCCGGAGCTTCCCATCGAAGGGTGGTTTTATTTGTCAGTCCGCCGGCAACTATTCCGCAGTTGACGGGACAGTCAGGAGCAAGTGCCAGGTTAGCTATTGTCGCAAGGTTGATACCGGCATTTTTTCTTACATATTCATAATCGACATATTCAGGAAGGTCTCCTTCCTGAACGCCGTCTGACAGTGCTGGTATCTTATGTGTCCTGTTGTAGTTTTCGTTGAATTCACATATCCTGACAGCAGTGAAGCCCTGTTCACAGAACGGAGAATGATCGCCTCCCCTGCCGAACCTGTCATTTCTGAAAACCAGGGTAACAGTAAGCTGATCTACGTACCTTTCTCCGATCTCCTTGATATAGCGTGCCAGCTGTCGTGCTTTTCCGTCATTTTCTCCGGAAGTGTACTTTCTGAGCGCTGCCATTCGTTCGGTCTCATAGGCAGGAACTCCCTCGCTGAATACTCTTACACGCATATTATCGTTAAGAAGGGTCTCGTTTGAACTGCTGTTCCCGATCATGTCGTTGTTAAGCATTGCAACAATATTCCAGTTTTCCTTTTTTGCCAGTTCTGCCATATGCCTGGCTCCGTAAAGACCATGTTCTTCTCCCGACAGAGCCATAAAAACAATAGTTGCCGGGAACTTTTCCGGCGACATGATCCTCAGCAGTTCAAGGATGGCTGCAATACCCGATCCGTCATCATCGGCTCCGGGAGCGTAGCTTGTTGAATCGTTATCGAGCTGTACCCTTGAATCGAAGTGTGCACTTATAATGATCTTCCTGTCGTCGCTGCTGTCAGTACCCTTTAGTGTAGCCACAACGTTTTTAAGGACTACCGGCCTTGAGATTCTCTGACCTTGTCTACCTACAGAATATTCCTCGAATTTCACCGAGAGCCTGCCTCCGGAAGCAGGGATATTCTTTTCCATTTCTGATTTTATCCAGTTCCATGCGGCGCCTATCCCGCGTACAGGATCAGTTTGTGTGCTAAGATTGTGGCGCGTGTGAAATCCGGCCAGCGTTCTAACGTACTTTTCAATATTTTCTGCGGATATCTCGGTTACCATCCTTGTGATATCCGGATCACGGGTGATTATTGTTTGTGCTCTGGCGGGAAACAGAATTAATAATAAAATGAGATGAAAAACCAGCTTCTTCATATGAATTGCATATTAATAAAATGACTTGTCGTGCCTGATAAAGGAATTAATTATTGCCATTGTTTTTCCTTTCCTGGTACAGTTCTGTAAGTTTAATAAAATTTTACTTCACCGCAATTATCACACGGCAAAACCTTAATCCTGCCCGGGAGATGCAGGAGCAAAAGCAACACTTAAAAAATGGATCATATATTCTGGAAATTGTATCTTTCCGGCTTATTAAAAACCGTTATTGTGGACAGATCAGAAGAAACCGGGAAATTTACAAAAGGAGAGGAGCTGGCAAATGCCATTTCTCATCTCACGGGAGCACTGCTCGGAGTTGCAGCTCTTGTATTGATGGTTGTGTTTTCAGCAAAGAACGGGACTGCCTGGCATATTGTATCGACCGCTGTGTTTGGAGCCACTCTGGTAATTCTGTACTTATCGTCGATGTTTACACACTGGCTCCCGCAGGGCCGTACCAAGGAGTTTTTCTTCACGATGGACCAGATAGCTATATTTATGCTGATAGCGGGGACATACACTCCCATCGCCCTAATCACACTGCATGGGCCCTTCGGATGGGTTATCTTCGGAACAGAGTGGGGACTGGCAGTAACGGGGATAGTTATCAAGCTCCTACGGCCGGTTAAATATGCTGCGGGTGTTAGTGCTTTCTATATTATTCTTTATGCATCGATGGGATGGCTCGTATTAATTGCCCTGGTGCCTTTAATCAGGATTCTGCCGGTGATGGGATGGATGTGGATACTTATTGGCGGTTTCTTTTACTCATTCGGTATCTATTTTTTCAGGGTGGCAAGGTTCAGATATGCGCATCTTGTCTGGCATCTTTTGGTCCTGGCAGGAAGCATATCTCATTTCATCGCAGTTTTCTTTTACGTAATAGATATAGCCCTTCCTGAATAGTATTGAAACTTTCAGAACAGATCCTACCCGGATCATTTTGCGTATTATATCCATCTGTTATGATATATGCAGGAACCATCAACCTT
>DAIOVL010000023.1:0-13184 GCA_036759025.1 Bacteroidales bacterium | reverse complement strand
TCAGTCCCACACAAAACGCCAGCTACCATCGGGCTGTCTTTTCCATACTGTATGGAAATAACCCTGTGATCCGGTCACATTGCCGGCACTGTCAGGTATCCTCAGGGTATATTTCCCCCATGTGTATGCAAGTTCACCGGAAACATCAATGAAATCCGGAGCCCAGAGCAATTTCGTTCCGGGCTTCAGGTGCTGGCTGTAATACTCACGTATTGCCTCTTTTCCCCTGATAAGCTTCCCGCCGCGAAGTATCACGGCGCTGTCGGCTGCAAAGTGGTAAAAGGCTTCAGCGACACCTTTTTCATCGGCCATACCTGCAAATTCATGCTCAGTGGCAAGAATTTCCCGGCTGTCATTAGTGCTTTTCACAGAACAGGAATTCAGGATCAGGAAGACCACCATTAACATTGAAACAAAACCTGTATTTTTCATTTACCTTCATTGATTATGGTTTTTGTTTTATTCAATCCAGAGCCCGTTATCTCCCGGCCATGTGGTTTCTGTATGTGATATTTCTTGTGGTAAGTGGTGAAAAGAGGAGGATCATGGGAGTGAATGTAGTTTTTCAATCAGAATTCCTGTGGGTTTTCATGCTTAATGAATGTCTTGTCCTGAAGTTCACTGAACGCCAGATCAAGTTCTTCCTGCGTATTCATCACTATGGGTCCGCCCCAGGCAACAGGTTCTTTCAGCGGTTTTGCAGCTAAAAGCAGAAACCTTGCACCCTCATTACCTGCTTTGACTTTTACTTCATCGGATATGGTCTCGTCAGATGATGATGCTGTCATCAGCATCGCACAGGCTTTCTCTTCAAAGTTTGTCAATGTTTCATCTGCAGACAATGTACCGTCGACCAGGTAAAGGAACAGGGTCTGGTCATTGGGGGTTTCCCTGTAACTCCATGTACACCCGGGCTCAAGTTCAATATCCAGGTACTGAACACCTACGTATTCTCCCTTTACAGCCCCTCGTCTGTCCTTATAGAAACCCGAAAGTACTCTTACCTTAGCATTTTCCTCGGTGACTACTGCCACATGTTCCTTCCTGATATCACGATATGCCGGCCGTGTCATTTTATCCTTTGCCGGCAGGTTCACCCAGAGCTGGCAGCCAAGCATTCTTTCCGATTCCACTGGCATTTCCTGGTGAATAATTCCCGATCCGGCTGTCATCCACTGGCACTGCAGATCACCTATTATACCCTTATTACCGAGGCTGTCTCCGTGCTCAATCTGGCCCCTGAGAAGGTAGGTTACTGTTTCAATACCCCGGTGCGGGTGCCAGGGAAATCCTTTGATGTAATCGACGGGATCAACTGAATCGAACCCGTCCAGCATCAGAAAAGGATCAAAATCCCTGATTGTCCGGTATCCCAGGACCCTGCGCAAACGAACCCCGGCCCCGTCAATGGCATTCTGACCACGAACAGTCTGAGTTAATTTCCTTCTTGCCATAGTACCTGCTTATTGATTACCATGTAATTATACTCAAAAATTTGTTTACTGCGATCTTCTTTTCCTCATTTTAACCTGTCTCATTATTTTACAGCAATTAAGGTTCTTCCAGGCTCTTCCTTCAGTAACAATCTCTTTAATTAACAGATCATTGCAGTTTTGGGTTTATTTTTAATGACTATCGGCAATTAAGCATAATGAACTATTGATTTTGATTTCTTTGGACTCCGCTTCGCTCCGGTTCTTCGTTTACCCCGTCCCCAGGGGGAGCGAAGAACCGGGCTCCCCCTGGGCGGGACGAACACGGATAAGCAAAAATCAATTTACCCCCCCTGGGGTAGGGGTAAATAAATTGATTTCATTGCAAATTGTAAATATTGATACTTCATTACCGATAGTCATTTTATTTTTTAATCTTTATTGTGGACAGAAATGCAAATTGTCTTTCTGTTTCGGGTGAAATATTTAAATTTAAAGTCGGCAAGTTGTTACTGAAAGTATAGATATCCGATGTAGCCATTCTTACCTGCATACCATTATTACAGGGCCTTTATCGTATATATGAGAAGAACAGAATGAAACCTGTCAGAAAAAATAAAAATCCGGAAAATCTGCAATCGATTCCGGGTATCGGAAGGAGTATTGCTGAAGATCTTCACAGTATCGGAGTTCATCATGTAAATGATCTGAAAGGGCAGGATCCGGAGGCGTTATTTTCTGCCCTGTGTACAGAACACAACGCTAAAATCGACCGCTGTGTGTTGTATACCTTTCGTTGCGCCGTTTATTATGCAGAAAATGAAGAGCATGATCCTGAACTTTTAAAATGGTGGAACTGGAAAGACCGTAAAATTATCGTCTCAAAAAGAAAGTAATAATCAATAAAATTTATATTATGATGACAAAAAAATCGCTGACATTATGGCTAATAAGCCTTGTTCTGCTGGCGGCATCCTGTACTGACACACCCACCCTGACAGATATTCCCCGTCTGCAGGACCGTGACGGGATGAAAAAACTTATAGTGGATGGCCGTCCTTTCATCTGTGTTGGCGGAGAAGTATCCAATACCGCATCTTCCGATTCGGTAACAATGAAAAGAACTATCGGGCGGCTGGCAGAAGCAAATCTTAACACCATCCTGACTGTTGTTTCATGGGACCTTTTTGAGCCTGTTGAGGGAAAGTTTGATTTTTCCTGGATAGATTATCAAATAGAAGCTGCACGCGAAAATGATGTCAGGCTGATCCTTCTTTGGTTTGCAAGCTGGAAAAACGGACTTTCCCATTTTGTGCCGGAGTGGGTGAAAGCTGACCAGGAACGTTTTCCGCGTGTGGTGAATGCCGACGGAAATACTCTTGAAATACTATCAACCCTCAGCACAGCAAACCGCGATGCTGATGCCAGGGCCTTTGCAGCCTTCATGAAACATATTCGTGAAGTTGATTCAAAAGAACACACTGTTATCGCCATACAGGTGCAGAATGAACCGGGCTTGCTGGGAAGCACCCGCGACTTTTGCGATGCAGCCAATAAGGCTTTTTCCGGTCCGGTGCCTGAAGAACTTATTGATTACCTGGTGGAGAACGAAGAAAACCTGTTGCCGGAGCTGAAGAAGATATGGCAGGTGGCGGGCAGCAAAACCAGCGGAACCTGGGAAGAAGTGTTCGGCAAGAATGTTCCGCGGCCTGCAGATAATCCGCCGGTGCCAAACAGTCCTGACCGTCAGCTTCGTCCTGCAGATGCCGAACTGCTGACCCACACCGATGAGATCTTTATGGCATGGAACTACTCACAGTATATTGGTTATATAGCAGCACAGGGCAAGAAGGAGTATCCGCTGCCGATGTTTGTGAATACATGGATCGTACAACCTAATGACCTTGGTCCGGGTGATTACCCGAGCGGCGGTCCGGAACCGCTCGTTCATGACATCTGGAGGGCCGGTGCACCGGCAATCGACATACTGGCTCCTGATATTTACCTGCCCCAATATGAAGAGATTATCAGGGCTTTCGCCCGTAACGGCAACCCTGCTTTTAATCCTGAAACCAGGATGGATGCAAATTTATGCTGGAAAGCTTTCACAGAACTGGATGTTCTTTGCTATTCCCCTTTCGGTATCGATAATCTGGATCCTCAGGGATCGTTTGCCCGGGCATATGGTTTCATAGGAGACCTTTCGGGCGCTATAGCGGAGGCTCAGGGCAGGAAAGATGCCATCAGGCTTATCATTCCGGAGCCGGGAGAGCATCCGGGCAGGGTTGAGATGGGCGGCTATATATTTGATTTTGCTGTCAGCCCGGTGCGGCGCGGCATTGCAGTTACGGGACCGTCGCCTTCAGCTGACACTGCTGCCATCAGATCAGGTAGAGGCAGTTCTCTGACACTGTCATTTCTGGAAGATCCTTTCGTGCTGATTATAAACACAGATCCGAATGAGTATTACTTTGCAACAAACAGCAACTATTCTTTCCGGGTGTCGCCAGCTTCAGGAGGAGGCATTGCCGCCCCGGCAAGTATCGATCAGGGAGCCTTCGTCAACGGTAAGTGGATGATGTCGAGGAGACTTAATGGTGATGACCTCATGCGGGGTGGTTATGACCTGTCTGGTGCTGCAGCAAATAACCAGGCAGGAACCCTGATACCATTGCGCAGAGGACGTGGTTTTTCTCCGGGTGAAGCAGGCCAGCCGGTTCCACCAACAGTTACAAAAATAAGGTTCTACAGGTACAATTGAATTATACTGGGGACTGTTCCGGAGCTTAAACAGTGGAAAGTATGCTGGTACCAGAGAACGGGGAAAAATTTATCAAAGGGGTTGAAAGTCTCATCAATCCCATGGAAGTCAGCGATATACTGTTCTTCCAGAAACTTAAAAGAATGTTGCCTGCAGGGATTATGAGGACCTTGTTGTACAGGGCTTCAAAAAAAACTCCCTACATAGGTTTTGCAATAGATCCTTACAGCCTTTTTTTGTTTTTCAGGATCAGGGATATTGATTATGCCAGATCACTGCTGACAGACAGGTATGAACTGGGAAAGCCGATGACCTTGACCAACTTTAGCCGGTATACACTGACCACCATTCGCCAGATATAAGTTACTGTTAATATGTATCTTATGTTTTTGAGTAAATTACTGGCCAAATGTGGTCAAGCCTTCCGGCTTTTGCAGTCAAATACTGCCACTGCCACAGCAATTGCCAGCCAACTAATCAAACCTTGCTATTATTTCATTGGAATTGACTTCACCCAGTCATAAATGGCACAATAAAATTGGATTAAACAAAAGTGACCATTTCACTAGGTTGAATATCCTAAAAGAGAAATTAGTTAAGTAGAATGGGAATTGTTTACTCAAATTTCCTTATTGCTTTCAGCAATTCCTTTTCAATCGGTTTTTCGCTAATCAGATGTCCGGCTTCTTCGACAGTGTAACATTGTACAAGTTCTGCATCCTGATATCAATATTGGAAATAATATCAGCACAATCTTTCAGTTCTTTTGTAACACTTTCCGGCTTCCCACTGGTCAGCTTATATGACAGTTCATGTTCAAGTGAAGCCCATAAATCCATTGCGATCGTTCTTATCTGGACTTCAACTTTCACAAGTTCAGTGCTTTCTGACAAAAATACAGGAACAGTTACAATAAGGTGGAGACTCCTGTAGCCGTTTCTTTTTGGTTCCTTTATATAATCAGATCTGCGGATAACCTCAATATCATCCTGGGAAGTAAGCAGATCGGCTATGAGGTAGACATCATCAATATATGAACAAATTACCCGGACACCAGCTATATCAGTAAGATTTTCCCTGGCAGATTCAACACTGAGTTCAAAGCCCCGTTGCGACAGCTTCCTGATAATGCTTCTTGGAGTTTTCACCCTAGCCTTTATTATATGTATCGGATTGCGATCTTTCACATGTTTAAATTCCTCATTAAGGTTTTCAAGCTTGGTTGTAATTTCCCTGGTGGCTGAAGAATAAAGATTCTCAGCAATAATAAGAGAATTAATAACGCCAATAATTTCTTTGGATAATTTCTTGTCTGATAATCCGTCAAGAAAATAGAAAGCTTTGGTTAAATCAATCCTGGCCATTTCTTATATAGATTTTATTAATGAATTCGTATTTCTGATTTTTTGTTTTACAGTTGAGATTAAGTGTCCTAAAATTACTGGTTTATGCTCCCATATAAAACAAAAGTTAATAAATACTTTTCACAATACTCAATTTTAAGAAGATCCAGCCAGAGGCCAATATTTATACACTCAAAGAAATTTAAAATGAACCGGAGATTGGAAAGAGCAAGAGTGGATGCTGAATAGTATCATTTTGCTAACCCGAAGCAAGAAAGAGATTTCATTCGATGTCTAAAGGATTAGATTGCCGGGTCCAGATTGCCATATTCGGAATAATCCTGAAGTCCCTTCATTGCGGTAAATCTGCTGGGTGAAACCGCCTTCCATTTAAGTCTCATAATGTAAAAAATTTTATTTTCTGCCGTAAAACACAAAA
This sequence comes from Bacteroidales bacterium, assembly GCA_036759025.1. Taxonomy (GTDB): domain Bacteria; phylum Bacteroidota; class Bacteroidia; order Bacteroidales; family VadinHA17; genus LD21. Next base: position 7,208 of record DAIOVL010000023.1, on the reverse strand, counting down.
ATTGATGGACGAGTTCAGAGGTCAGTTGAAAGTGGTCAGTTTGTCTGGCTTTTGCAATAACCTTTTTGCGTTAATTCAATTGATCTGAATGTATTATATTTTTCCTGGTCAAATGGATAATCCCAACATCCAAGTGTATGATACATTTCACCACCGAAACCTGACTTGAATCTGAACAACCCGTACAATGGGTGATCAGGATCGGATGCAGGAGCAACACCGAACATATCATATTCATTGTAACCCATCTCTTTCGCAATATTCATGGCTTTCCACTGCAGGGCATAACTTGCCATCATGTTCCTGTTTTCCGATGATGAAGCTCCATAAAGGTATGTTCCACGGTTCCCTGAAAGCACGAGAAACATTGAAGCAAGTGGTTTGCTGTCGGTTTCTGCGATAAGCAGGATCACCTCTGCAGGCGACTGGGTGTTGGTTGCGTCAACACTCAGTATGTTCCTGAAATAATCAATTCCGTGAAGATGAAGACGATTTCTTGAAGAAGTTTCAGAGTACAATCTGTACCAGGTATCCAGCTCATTAATTCCTGCAATGCGTACTTTCACCCCTTTCTTTTCCGAAAGGCTGATATTATATCTTGTTTTCTTTTTCATTGATCTCAGAAGATCATCATTGCTTTTCTTAAGATCAATAAAAATGGTGTTTGATGGCAGTATGTTAGAAAATGTTTTTCTGAAATTCCAATTGATCGTGCTGAAGTTGAATCGTATTTCCTGAACTGAATTTTCAGGTGGTCCCATCCATCTTCCGTCAGAAGTGAAAAAATCAGGTTCATTAGCCCAATATGATTCCCAGACCAGATCAAACCTCACCATTATACAGTCTTTTGGAAGAAATGATCTCAGACTCTCCGCCAGTTCTTCCAGGAATATTCCCTGTTTTTGTTCCTCCGGCTCAATTTCAGGCCCGTACGGGACGTACGCAATCGAGTTGTTGTTATCTATTTTCCTTATTACAATCAGCACATCTCCCTTTACATTGCAATTATCACCGGGATCAGGTACGATCTCATTTTTCCTGACATTAAAATCAATTGCAGCTGTCTTCAGGCCTGATTTCCTTTTTACTTCCGACCAGAAAGCGGTTTGCTGTACTATAGGTGTTTTATAGACATCATCAATATTCTTCTTATATACTCCTGTGATCATAATTTAAATCTGAATTAGTTTTAAAAGGCCTGATCATATTTTCAGGCATTAATATCTGATCAAGCTTTTCTCTGGATAAAAGACCTTTAGTAAGCACCAGTGAATAAATACTCCCGTTGCTTTCAAGAGCCTCCCTGGCCAGTTCATTCAGAGTGTCATAGCCAATCCATGGAACCAGTGCAGTTATCAATCCAATACTGTTCATTACCAGGTTTCTGCAACGTTCTTCATTTGCAGTAATTCCATCTATGCACCTGTATTTAAGGGTATTCATTCCATTTATAAGCATCTCAATCGATTCAAATATGCTTTGAACAATAACCGGCTCAAAAACATTCAGCTCCAGTTGCCCGGCTTCAGAAGCAATTGTAACCGTTAGATCATTCCCGATAACCTTAAAGGCTACCTGATTGACTACTTCGGGAATAACAGGATTAACTTTCCCAGGCATAATGGATGATCCTGGCTGCATGGGCGGCAGATTAATTTCATTGATCCCGGTTCTGGGACCGGAGGAAAGCAACCTCAGATCATTGCAGATCTTCGATAGTTTTATAGCCAATCGTTTTACTGCTGATGAATACATTACAAACGCTCCTGTATCCTGTGTCGCTTCCACTAAATTTGAGGCTAGGACCAAATCAAGACCTGTGATCCTTCTTAAATGACTTATTACTTTTTCCGAATACCCGGGCTCTGAATTTATACCGGTTCCAATTGCTGTTGCTCCCATGTTGACCTCAAGGAATAGTCTGGCATTCTGATCCAGCCTTTCAACTTCTTCTTCCAGAGTGATTGCATACGCCTCAAATTCCTGCCCAAGTGTCATCGGAACGGCATCCTGCAGTTGTGTCCTTCCCATCTTTATTATGCGAGAAAATTCCTTGCCTTTTTTGTTGAAAGAATCCAGTAATGTTCTGAGAACGGAAACAATTTTTTTATTTGAGTTGTAAAGGGCTATTTTGATTGCAGTGGGATATGCATCATTTGTTGATTGAGACAAGTTTACATGATTATTCGGGTGACAATGAGCATATTCCCCTTTTTTATGACCCAGGATTTCCAATGCAATGTTTGCGATCACTTCATTAGTATTCATATTTGTCGAGGTTCCGGCTCCACCCTGTATCATATCGACAACAAACTGGTTGTGGTATTTTCCGTTTTGCAGTTCATGACAGGCGAGAACTATTGCATCTTTTATATTATTGTGTAGCAAACCAAGCTCAAAATTTGCCTCAGCGGCAGCTTGCTTTACCATTGATAAAGCTTCAATCATTGCAGGAAAGAAGTTCAGGGTAATCCCGGAAATATTAAAGTTTTCCGCAGCTCTTAATGTCTGTACGCCATAATATGCCTCATGAGGAATTTCACGTTCGCCAAGAAGATCATGTTCGAGCCTTGTCCTCCCTGATTCATACTGATTGGATAGGTTTAACACACGGTTATTTACATTGCGCATCCTTCTTGAAATAATCCGGGTTATATTAGACAAGATTTTCAGGGTAGTTTCAGGATTGTAATTGAAAATCTTCCTGTTAACAACAAATAGTGTGGTCTTCTCCCGCACTATTGCGGATGTTGTATGAGGAGAATTACTGTCCCAGATCCCTTCACCAAGAAAATCACCTCTGCTGAATAAAGCCAGTCTGACTTTAATCCCGAAGGAATTATACTTCCAAAGCTCAACTTCTCCATTATAAATGATGAAAATAGCTTCCCTTGGACTATTTTCATGAAACAGTACTTCACCAGGGCTGCAGTATCTCTCTCTAATAATTTTAACTACCCTGTTTAACTCCATATTATTTAATCCACTGAAGAGTTCTATTCCTTTCAGGAATTGGATAATTGTGTTTTTGTCCATAACTGAAATATATTATTTACACATAATTTTAATTATTATGAGATTATACCTAGGCCACTTTTACATGCAAACATCGTTAAAAGTCACCTGGTGCAAAACTATTAAATGACTTAGTGTCAGATCATTTTATAAATCTAATTCCCTTTTATGTTCGGCAATTCTCTTGAACAGTTTTTCTATCACTTCATCGGTATCAAATCTATGTCTATATATTTTTACTAGCAGATTATTAAGCTTATTGATTAATTCACTTTGCTCAAGGATAAGACTTCTATACTTTTCTGTCAGGATTTCAGCATATTCCTTGCAAACCAGATCATGATACTTATTCCTACTATGCTCGCTCAATGCATCCCAGTCGAGATGCACGTGCCTTTGTGTTATCCTGTTTTTACATTCTTTCAGGATTGTATCTTTTGTATTCATGTTAATGTTTATTTATCCTATTTAATACCTTTTCGGGTCTAATTATCTCGTACAATTCTTTAGCTTTATTGGTCTCTGAATATTAAAAATTTTACTTTCGACATTTTAACGGAACGTCTTTTGCCAAATATTGTCATTACATTCAGATATTTGACGCCTTGCCTGATAAAAATATCAGTAACAATACCTCTGTAAATACTGCCATCTTCTGTCCACCTGACCATTGCATTCAATATATTATCATGGTATTCAGATTTTAATCTCAAATTGTCGTTATTTTCCACGGGAATTTCTTTTATTACGTTGATTTACCAGGAGAAAAACACTTTAGAACATCTTAGCTTTTTTTCAGTATTATTTTTTGTATGATCGTTAAATCAGGACAAGTAAGGCAGCTTGGGATTTGATTGTAATAATTGCTGACAACATAGCATACCCTTTAATTCTGATTGAATGTTTACAGATCAAAATCACCTGCTGCTTCTGGTTGATAAATAATTTCGTCAATCCGTAATTTAGTCAGACCAGAAGGAACAATCCATTCTATTTCGTCAGATACTCTGTACCCGATTAAAGCTGTGGCGACAGGAGAAAAAATGGAGATCTTGTTTTCTTTAATATTTGCCTGATCAGGATATACTATCGTAAATTTTAATGTCTTATTCGTATTCATAAAACTGATTTTAACAATAGAGTTCATAGTTACCACATCCTCCGGGATTTCATTTGGTTCGACAACTTTTGCAGAGTTTAATTCATTCAGAAGATTTTCAGCTTCATTTACACCGATTGTATTCATCAACCTGGCATCGTGTATACATTTATGGATTCTGGAAAAATCCAGTTTACTCAATATTATTCTCTTCATAATTTCAATTTTATAGTGATAAGATTTTTTTCTAATACTAACTATTATAATGATTTATCTTAAATCAGGAATAATTAAGCATCATTCCGGACTTCTATCAACTTGTTTTAATTGTTGCAGTTTAACAGTAAGATAAGTCCCGCAAAAACATCCAATGATTATAGGTATTGCATTCCAATGGTTCCTGATGATCTCTATTGTACCGAAAAGTGACATACCCATTATAATTGATGAAGTAATTGCTGACTTAAATGCTTTTGATTCTGTCAGGGCAAGTATATAATGAGCATATAGCATGTCAAGCACAAGGTAGAATACAAATAATATTATGTATGTAAGTATCATCCGTTTTTCAAGAATCTTTAATTACTGACGTCCATCTGAGATCAATCACCCAGAGGTCAAAATGGAAAATCAGCGATCGATTCTGGTTGGTATAGTATTTTTTCGATCCGTATTTTAGTTACTCCGGATGGTTCCTCCAGTTTTATTTCATCGTTCATCTTTTGTCCGAGTATAGCTGAAAAAAGAGGTGAAAAAATGGAGTATCTGTTTTTTCTGTGATCCTCCTGATCCGGATAAACTATTTGACAAATGACATATTTTTCACTATCCATGAATTTTAATTCAACAATTGAATTCATTGTCACAATATCGTCAGGAATATTTATTGGTTCGACTATTTCAGCGTGTTGTATTTTTTTAATCAGATTTGCCATCTCTGAATTATTTATTGAATTAGTAGATCTTGCTTTTTGAATACAACTTACAATTTTTAGAACATCAATTCTGGTTATAATAGTTTTGTCCATGATTCATCATTTTTAAGTAGAAAAACTGAAAATTTGGAACTGATTTAATGATATCCACTTGTTTATAGATCTGAACATTTGCATCAGAAAAATTTGTCTATTACACTAATCAATGTTTTGAATAACCAGCATGTCAGAATCCCCATGACCGTAACAAATCCAGCTAATAACAGAGTTATTAATGCCATTGGAGGATTTCTATGGTAATCCTGTATCATCTTTTTTATCAGTTCCTGTTTGTTGTCCATTATATTATCAGAAATAGTCGTTAAGACTTAATCATGCTCTTTTTAAATCAGCGGTTAATGAAGGCCGGATTTGTTTTTGTTCCCATAATTTTTTTCTTTTTTTAGAATAGGCAAGCTTTAATTTTACGGCGAGCATATTTATTAAAAGCCGCTCATGACCGGGCAGGTAGCAATACACTTTAAGTTTTCCTAATCCCCGATCCGGTCTGTTATCGTTAACCATGAAATCTGTAAAGTGCCAGATAATGTCTTGAAGAACCTCAAGCTCGTCCAGCGAAAATGATATTTTTATCTTTTTTCTCACCTCTTTTTGTTATATGATTATTAAATAATTTATGTCAGGAGAAATACTTTTCTATTCTTCATCCTCATGATTATATCGATATTCATCCATTTCTTCATCATAAGAACTACCGTCCGGGTATAACCACAAGCCATCCGATACACAGATACTGCAATCTGCAGAAAGTATATCTTCATTTGTATAGAATTGAACAAAAAGTTCATCACAATCTTCCCTGTAATAAAGCCTGCCATTATACTCAATTGGGTATAATATGTCATTTTCAGATCTTTTTGTTTTTGCCATGCTCTTTGCCAAGAGTAATTCTGGTTAAAAGAGGGGTGCTTATTAATGCCCCCCTCTCTGCAAACCTATAACCAATCGATAAAAACTATTAATTCTCAAAGCAACATCTTGCTTATCAGCTTAGCTTAATTAATATCAAGGACTTGCAATCAACAGTATTAATCTCTTATTTCCACAATTTTATTCTAATCACATTGCATTTGTCTGCCTTTGTGACCAGTGGTTACACGGGACCCCGGATGTATAAACATTAAAAGTATTTATATTCCGGCTGCATGTTTTTGAGCCGTGAAAATGATTATTACAGGAGAAACACAGTTTATTTTCAGGATTTGATGGACATTTGCTTTCATGAATTCGCATTTTTCCATGCTTTGTGTGGGTTTCATTACAGAATCCACATTTCCAGATATGTGACATTTTTAACCTCCTTTCTTTATTAAATTATAAGTCTTTTATCCAGGCTTTGAACACTTCTTTTTGCGCATTAGTCAGGTTCGTACCATAGAGATTAATATTATCATAATCGTCAAACAACCATCTGAAGAAATTAGGATTAGCCATAGACTTGTGCTTTATATAAGTGTGAATGTTATATGTCCTGCAATTCTTCTCTTCAGACTGATTCCGTTTGTTGACATAATTCATGTTTTTTAACAGAATCTTTATTGCATCTTTTCTTATCGCCTTCATGCCACGATGAATCCTCACTTCGTGCGGTGCATCAATTTTAGTCATTGTCATTTCTTTATTACTAGGTAATATTTCCTAATTGTATTTAAAAAAAAAGGGGACTATAAAGTCCCCCTTCCAAGTGTTCTTTATAAGTCCAATAATAATTAATGATCACTTATCATATAATCGTAAAGTTCTCTTTGTGCAACCGGTTTCATTCTTGTAAATATTATATCAGACTCACAATATATAATTCATTTATCTATAAAACAAATATTTGAAGTATTTTAGAATGATTCTAATTTATTCTTTTATTTTCAAAAAATTGAAGATTTAGTCTCTCCGTTTAATAACCAAAAGTAATACACCTATCAGTCCGATTAAAAGGGTGGTAAGGATAAAAAACCTTCTATTCTTGGTTGAGGTCCGGTTACTTTTAGAAAATGTGTTTAGTAAAATTAATTCTGATATAAGAACAACGAATATCCAGCAAGTAATGATTATTATTAAATAAGCCGGGGAATTCCCTGATGTTTTTTAATTACGTTCTTAGG
>DAIOVL010000022.1:0-49795 GCA_036759025.1 Bacteroidales bacterium | reverse complement strand
TACAAATTAAAGCAATAAAATTGCAACCGTCAAATCCTTTTACATGGGCCTCGGGATGGAAATCACCCATTTACTGTGATAACAGAAAAACTCTTTCATTCCCGGAAGTGAGAACCTATATCAGGGATTCTTTTGCCGGTATGGTACAGGCTCTTTATCCTCAGGCAGAAGTTATTGCAGGAGTTGCAACAGGTGCAATAGCCCATGGAGCTCTTGTCGCCGGGAAGCTCGATCTGCCATTTATTTACGTGCGGTCAGGAGCCAAGGAGCACGGGCTGGGCAACCAGATCGAAGGCTATTTTGAGAAAGGCAGCAGGGTGGTTGTGGTCGAAGACCTTATTTCCACCGGAGGTAGCAGCCTGAACGCCGTCAAAGCTCTCAGGGAAGCAGGATGTGATGTCCTCGGGATGGTGGCTATCTTCACTTATGAATTCAGTAAGGCTGCCGAAAGCTTCGAAAGAGAAAAATGCAGGCTGAATACGCTTTCAGGCTATACAGCGCTTATTAATACTGCCCTTGATACAGGTTTTGTGACGGAACAGGATCTTGATACACTCAGGAAATGGAGGGAGGATCCGGGAGCGTGGGGGACGGAGTGAGAGGGCGGGAGAGCGGGAGGGCGAGAGGGAGAGAGTGGGGGAATAGGGGAATAGGGGAATAGGGGAATAGGAGAATAGGAGAAAGGATAAGCATGTTGGACGGGACGAGGGCCTGTAGTAAAAAATGAATTATGAGTGAGATAACAACATTTGAAAGCAGGAAGGGAGCTTTAAGCTGTACTCCGCAGGAACTGTATCATTTTCTTAACGATATAAGAAATTTTGAACGCTTTGTCCCGGCTGACAGGTTTTCCGACATCAGGATGGAAAAAGAAAGCTGCAGCTTCAGCGTTCCGATGTTGGGTAAAGTGAGCATTATGATAGCTGACAGAAAGGAATACAGCGAGGTTGTTTACAGGGGAAGTGCAATGGCGGTGGATGATTTTGCCCTTGCTGTCAGCTTTGATGATACAGACACTGGTTCTTCTGAAGTACGACTGACGGTTAATGCCCGGATAAATCCTCTTTTAAGAATGGCAGCTGCAGAGCCTGTGAAGAACATGCTGGAGACTATCGTCGGAGAAATGGAGAAATTCACCGGATGGACCGACATCAAGGAAGGTAGCTGACTTCCTTGAAAGAGAAGGACCTTGTATCTCCTGTTTCAGTCACAATGGCAATGGTGCCGTCATCGCCCACATCTTTAATCCTTCCCCTGAAAAGCTGTCCGCCGGACTGAAAGTCATGCCATTCCATGTATCTCCACAGTCTGGTAAGGTATTCTTTCCTGATCTGCTTTCTGTCTCCGTAAAGCAGTTGTTTATACCTGCCGTCAAGAGTCGCAAGGATTTCTTTCAGACAGGTGTTGATATCAAATTCCTTTCCTGTTGATTTTTTAAGAGATGCCGGTTCAGGAAAAATATCACCGAAATTTTCCTGGTTAATGTTCAGGCCTATCCCTGCAATACTGTTTTCCATCTCATCACCGAGTATCGAATTCTCGATTAGTATGCCTGCTATCTTGCGTTCGTTAAGGATGATGTCATTGGGCCATTTTATTGAGCATCCCCCTGTGTGAATGTCAAGAAAATCATAAATTCCCAGCGAGATAGCCATTGACAGCATGAACTGGTTACGGGGTTCTATGCTGCGGGGGTAAAGAATAATGCTGAACAGCAGATTTTTCCCCTTTTCACTTATCCATATGTTGCCTGCCTGACCTCTTCCTGAGTTCTGAAATAAAGTGTGGATCACCGTTCCTTCGGGATAATCATCCGTCCTGAGCAGATCCCTTGCTTCGGTGTTTGTTGAGGAGAGGGTTTCGTGGAAGATTATTTTTGAGCCTATTAACATAATGCTAAGGCATTTAATTACCTGTTAATTTTGGAGCATTCATATTTGGCTGAAATAATTATGCCTGTTTCTCCCTGTGCATTTATAGCCTGATTTGACAAAAATACAGATAAAGTTTGTACTTTTGCGACCTGATATCCAACAGGTAACTATTGATGAAGAAAAGGGTTGACGAAACAGATGGTCTTTTAAAGGGGGTAGCAAAGGGAATATTTGAAAAGAAAGGATCGGAAGTGCTGAAGCTCGATCTGAGGAAACTTGAGAACAGAATGGCCGATTATTTTGTTATCTGTCATGGAAAATCGGTAACCCAGGTCAGTTCCCTGTGTGAGTCTGTAGAGGAAACGGTGAGGAGAGAGACGGGTGAAAAACCTCTGCATATTGAGGGAATGGAGAACTGTTACTGGGTACTTCTGGATTACGGGGATGTTATTGTACATATTTTTCTTGAAGAGTACAGAAATTTTTACAGCCTTGAATCCTTATGGGCTGATGCTGATATTGAAGCTTTAATTGACGAAGAAAGCAAAGAGCAAGTTTATGGCAGAAAACAATGATAAGTCTACTGGGAAGAAACCCGACAAGAGCCTGAAGCCGCAATTCAACAGCAACTGGATATGGGTCATTCTTCTTGTTTCAATCCTTCTGTTTGAAGTGTTGTTCAGTGCCAGGACCACACCTAAGACAACCAAAAGTGCGCTTATAGGCATGATAGAAAAGCATCATGTGGAGCGTCTTGTCGTTGTCAACAATGAACTGGCAGAGATTTACCTTTCAGAGGCGGCAGTTGAATCTGGAGATTATACAGATCTTCCGAAACAGTCGAGGGGTGTGGGATTACAGGTTCCAAAACCTCACTACACATATAAATTCGGCGACCTGAGCAATTTTGAAGATTTCCTGAAGGCTACGCAGGAGGCTTCGGGCTACGATAAATCCAATATGCTTTATCCTGAATACGAGACCAGACGAAATTACTTTACCGAGGTAATTTTGCCATGGCTTCTGCTTCCGGCTATTCTGATCTTTGCCTGGATCATCATTATGAGAAGGATGGCAGGCGGAGCCGGTGGCGGAGGAGCAGGAGGTATATTCAGTGTCGGGAAGTCGAGAGCTCAGATCTTCGATAAAGACACCAATGTGAAGATCAACTTCAGCGATGTGGCAGGTCTGGAAGAAGCCAAGACAGAGGTTATGGAAATTGTTGATTTCCTCAAAAACCCTAAAAAATATACCCAGCTTGGAGGCAAGATACCCAAGGGAGCGCTTCTGATAGGTCCTCCGGGAACAGGAAAAACCTTGCTTGCAAAAGCTGTTGCAGGAGAGGCTAATGTGCCTTTCTTCTCGATTTCAGGATCCGATTTTGTCGAAATGTTTGTCGGAGTGGGAGCTTCCAGGGTGAGGGACCTGTTTAAGCAGGCCAAGGAAAAAGCCCCATGTATAGTATTTATCGATGAAATTGATGCAGTGGGAAGGGCAAGAGGTAAGAATGTAAATTTCGGCTCGAATGATGAACGCGAAAACACTCTTAACCAGCTTCTTACAGAAATGGATGGCTTCGGCACCAATATGGGAGTCATTATTCTGGCAGCAACAAACCGGGCCGACATTCTGGACAGGGCCTTGCTGAGAGCAGGACGTTTCGACAGACAGATACATGTCGAATTACCTGATCTCAGTGAAAGGGAAGCTATCTTTAAGGTTCACCTCCGTCCGATAAAGCTCGAAAAGAATTTCAATATTGGCTTTCTTGCAAAGCAGACTCCCGGGTTTTCAGGAGCAGATATTGCCAATGTTTGTAACGAGTCGGCGCTTATTGCAGCCAGGAAAAACAAGACCGTTGTGGAGAAGCAGGATTTTCTGGATGCTATCGACAGGATAGTTGGAGGTCTTGAACGAAAGAATAAGATCATCTCTATGGACGAGAAGCGGACCATAGCTTTTCACGAAGCCGGTCATGCCACAGTAAGCTGGCTCCTCGAACATGCCAGTCCGCTGGTAAAAGTTACCATCATACCCAGGGGCAGGGCTCTGGGAGCTGCATGGTACCTCCCTGAGGAAAGGCAGATCACAACACGCGAACAGCTTCTAGACGAGATGGCTTATGCCCTCGGAGGCCGTGCGTCGGAGGAACTGATTTTCGGGAAAGTATCAACAGGAGCACTTAGTGACCTTGAGAAGATAACAAAGCAGGCTTATGCCATGGTCGCATTTTTCGGGATGAGCAACAAGGTGGGAAATGTGAGTTTCTATGATTCGACAGGGCAGTCGGATTTCGGTTTCACAAAACCTTACAGTGAGAAAACCGCTGAAGTTATCGATCAGGAGGTAAAAGAGATTATTGAAGAATCGTATGAGAGGGCCAAATCGGTTCTGAAGAAAAACATGAAAGGACTGAGGGAACTGGCAAACCTGCTGCTTGAGAGAGAAGTAATTTTCAGCGAAGACCTCGAAAGGATTTTTGGTAAGCGTAAGGCCGACCTCTTGCGGGAACAGAGAGAGCAGAAAGAGCAGAAAGAGCAGAAAGAGCAGAAAGAAAAGAATGAAACGCCACCTCCTGGTAAAATTGTAAGTGAGCAGGAACAGATAAGAAAGAAGCCTGTTGAAGCAGTTGATAAAGAAGGCGGCAGGAAGACAGGAAAAACAGTCAAAAGGAAGAGCCGGAAAGCGGAGGGAGAAGAATCGGGCGGATCAGCCGGTCTGTTCAGTTCTGAGTAAATTGTAATTTGTGAAATATCTGGGTTAAATTGGATAATCTCTTCAGAAGAACCATAACCGGAGTTTTTATAGTGGTATTCACACTGGGTGGATTCTGGCTTCACCCTGTCAGTTATTTTTTTACAGGTCTTGTAATTCTGGTCGGAACCATGACCGAATATTATCAGATGCTGAAGAGTACCGGGATACGTCCCCGTATAACCGGAGGGATAATCACAGGGGTGGTCGTTTATACCCTGTCCACCCTCGTTTCAGCGGGATACCTGCCTGCCAGATACCTGCTGACGATTGTGCCGCTGGGAATATTTCTGATGATATCTGAACTTTACAGAAAGCAGGATCGTCCATTTGATTCACTGGCACACACATTCTTTCCGCTTTTTTACCTGGCCGTACCTGTTTCACTGATGCCATTTTCAGCATTTTCACAATCAGGACTTCAGGCTCTGCTGCCGCATGGGAGCCTTGTTTTTTCGCCAGGGCTAATAATCGGTTTCTTCGTGCTTTTATGGGTTAACGATTCGGCTGCATACCTTGCCGGTTCAACACTGGGAAGACACCGGCTGATGGAAAGGATCTCACCAAAAAAATCATGGGAAGGTTTTTTTGGCGGATTGATATTCTCAATTGCCGTCGCCTGGTTACTTTCCGGATGGTTCGGTGTTGTCGACACGAACCGGTGGCTGATAATAGCTGTTATTATACCGGTGGCAGGGACCTTTGGCGATCTCTTCGAATCGATGCTTAAGAGGAGCCTGGGAGTGAAGGACTCGGGAAACATAATGCCCGGACACGGAGGCTTTCTTGACCGGTTCGACAGCGCGGTGATTTCTTTTCCTTTAGTGCTGCTTTTTGTCTTGTTTTTTGGATGATTAATAAGGCATGAGTAATTTTGAATAAAATAAGAAATTAATGAGTATTCACAGAGAAGGATATAAGATTCTCGTTTTCGGTTTTCTGACCTTACTGCTACTTAACATTATAGTCATGCTTATTGTTAATAATAACATGCTGCTTAAATGGATAATGGGAATAGGGTCACTTATGCTGTATGTGTTTCTTGTATTTTTCTTCCGTCTGCCGGAAAGGCATCTTAAACCCGACCCGGGTCTTGTATATGCTCCTGCCGACGGAAAGGTTGTGGTTATAGAAGAAACGGATGAGAATGAATATTTCAGGGACAAAAGGCTGCAGGTCTCAATATTTATGTCGCCCCTTAACATGCACAGCAACAGATACCCTGTATCGGGAAAGGTCAAATATGTTGAATATCATCCGGGCAGGTACCTGGTAGCATGGCATCCGAAATCTTCAGAGCTCAATGAGCGCTGCAGTATAGTTATTGAAATGAAAGACGGAACGGAGATACTTATCAGGCAGGTAGCAGGTGCTCTGGCGCGCCGCGTAGTTACTTATGCCTCCAAAAATCAGATGGTGCACCAGGGTGATGAACTGGGTTTTATCAAGTTCGGTTCGAGAGTTGATATCTTCCTGCCCACAGGGACAGAGATAGAGATTCCCATTCTTCAGCAGGTAAGGGCCAACAAGAGCATTATTGCCAAAATCTGAAAATCGTATTCAATGAAAGAAAAAGACGACAGGATCATCGATATAACCGATGCCGTGAAATGGATCGGGGTGCTTGACTATGACATTACCACCTTCGATATTGTAATGACAACAGAATTCGGTACAACCTACAATTCATACTTTATCGGTTCTGAAAAGAAGGCAATCATTGAAGTGGCCAAGCTCAGGTTCTTCGATACCTATCTGGAGAAGCTTAAAAGTCTGACTGACCCTTCACAGATAAGCTATATTATCCTTAACCATACAGAACCGGATCATTCGGGAAGCCTGAAAAGGCTCCTGGAACTTGCTCCGGAAGCTACAGTGGTGGGAAGCGGAAATGCAATAAGGTATCTGGGTGATATGCTAAATATCCCATTCCGGTCTGTTACGGTAAAAGATGGAGACACCCTTGATCTGGGCAACAAAACACTGAAATTCATATCAGCACCCAACCTTCACTGGCCTGATTCAATGTATACATGGTTAGAAGACGACAAGGTCCTTTTTACCTGCGATTCATTCGGGGCTCACTACTGCGACGCAGGTATGAGCGATGACCTTAGCGATGATTACCTGAAGGCCTTTAAATATTATTTTGATGTCATTCTGAAGCCTTTCAGCAGGTTCATGATAAAAGCCATAGAAAGAATCAGGCCTCTTGATGCCGGATTTATCTGTACAGGACATGGTCCGATACTGAGGGAGAACAGGAATAAGATCGTCGACCTGACGGAAAAATATGCCAGGGAGTACCTTGATCTGACCGGTGAAAAAGCGCGGCGAAGAGTTTTGATTGCCTATGTTTCGGCTTACGGATATACAAAAATGGCAGCCGAATTTATTGCCGGGGGTATCAGGGAAATATCGGATTTTACTGTGGAACTTGCCGATATTGAGCTTATGGAACCGGGCGAAATGGATGCACTTCTTACCCTTTCCGATGCGCTTCTGGTGGGTTCGCCCACGATAAATCAAAACACACTTCTTCCTGTTTACAAGCTTTTTGCCGTGATAAATCCTTTAAGGGACAGGGGTAAACTTGCCGGTGTCTTTGGTTCTTACGGATGGAGTGGTGAAGCCCCGGCCATTATTCACTCGGCATTGAAAAACCTGAAACTGAAAGTCATGGACGAGCCTGCTTCATTCAAGTTCCTGCCCGGAGGCGAAAAGGAAGAGATGCTGAGGGAATATGGAAGGAAATTCGGCAGGCAATTCGAAGAGGAATGTGCCGGTAAATAGTATTGCAACTTGATTAAAAAACAGGAGGGTGATCAGAATATTGATACACCCTCCTTCATTCTATCAGCTTCTGAGATCTTACGAAATTTTAATCTGCTTCGTGATCTTCGATTTTTCTTCTTCATTTTTGGGAAGCTCCACAGAAAGCACACCATCCCTGTAGGAAGCGCCGATCTTTTCCTTGTCAACATTCTCGGGGATGTAGAAACTCCTGCAGAAAGATGAATAGCTGAACTCCTTCCTCATGTATCCTTCACCCGATTCGGTTGTTTCATCCTTTGTTTCTGACGAGATGGTCAGAACATCCTCATTGATATCAATTTTGAGATCTTTTTTGTTCATTCCCGGAACAGCCAGCTCGAGAACGAAATTCTTTTCATTTTCCCTGATGTTTACTGCAGGCATCGAGGTGGTACGATTATTCAGTACAGGGAAAAAATCGTCGTCAAAAAGATTTGACAAAAACGGGCTGTAGCTTCTTCTGGTAATTGTTGGTAACATGGCTTTGTCCTCCATTATTTTAAGTTATACATATTGTTTTGTTCGCATCTTATTACAAACAAGTTCTGTTCCAAACAAAGAAGTATGCCAATACGGCATGTTTAGCATTATTTTACCGACAAAATGGCAGGTTATGTAATTACAAAAATTTAGATTAGGTTTGTAATTAATGAGTTTTTCATGAAAGTTACCTGGAGGAGCATACTGGTTTTCATAGCGGTTGTTTTACTGCTGGCGCTTGCGTGGTTTTACCGCAACATTGTGGTTTATGTGCTTGTGGCAGGGGTATTTTCGATAGTGGGGCGACCTCTTGTCGACCTCCTTTCAAAGCTCAGGATCAGAAGATGGAAATTTCCCAGGGCGCTGGCAGCCCTTATCACATTGGCAGTGATACTGGGTTTCATTGCCCTTTTCTTTGCGATATTCGTTCCTTTAATCACCCGGCAGGTAAATTACCTGTCAACTATCGACAGTGAAAAGGTAGTTCAGCTCATAAAGGGCCCCATTGAAAAGGCCGAGAACATAATCAGATCGCTGAACAGGGAGCTGGTGGAGGAATTGTCGCTCTGGGATTATTTCAACCAGAAGGTATCGGAAATACTGAACATAGAAGTGATTCAGAATTTTCTGGGCTCGGCATTAGGTACTGTCGGCACGATTCTCGTATCCCTGTTTTCGATATCATTCATTACATTTTTTTCCCTGAAGGATCAACATTTGTTTTTTGAATCAATACTCATGTGGGTGCCCGACAAGTATATTGACAACTTTACAAGGGCGCTTTATTCAATTAAGAACCTGCTTACAAGGTACTTCATTGGAGTCATGATCCAGAGCACCTGTATCATGATACTTGTGACCACGGGGATGACACTGGTTGGTATCGACTTTCAGCAGGCCCTTGTAATGGGACTCATCGTAGGAGTTCTGAACATAATACCTTATGTAGGTCCGTGGCTTGGCTTTTTCATAGCTGTGACAATGGGTATAGCCTCACATATCAATTATGATTTTGCCACGGTAGTAAGTCCTCTGATCTTCTTCATGGTAATTGTGATTTTCGTCGTACAGTTAATTGATAATGTTGTATTTCAGCCGGTTATCTTCTCGAACAGTGTCAGGGCGCATCCACTGGAAATTTTCATCGTGGTACTCGCTGCCGGATTTGCTGCAGGAGTCCCCGGTATGATCCTCGGGATCCCTGCATATACAGTGTTAAGGGTGTTCGCCAGAGAATTTTTCTATAATTTTAAACCCGTTCAGAAAATAACTTCAGGGCTCACACCTGAAAATATCGGAACCACCATCGCGATGAACAATGACGAAGATGTCCCGGATGAGATCACCAGAAAGGCTGTCAGGAAAATTCGTAAACCGCATAAGTTCAAACAGTAAAGATCTGCCCGGAATACATTATATGAAAAAAACAGAAAATGACTCACCGGGTTTGCTGAAAAGGATTTTCAGATTTTATTATGAAGGTTTTACAAACATGTCATCATGGGGCAGGAAGGTATGGATCATTATCATAATAAAACTCCTCCTGATATTCGTAGTCCTGAAGATCTTCTTTTTCCCCGATTTTTTAAAGAGTAATTACGAAAGTGACGAACAAAGGAGTGAATACGTGCTTGATCAAATAACCAAAACACCTGAAGCTGATGATTGAAACTGCTGACTTATCTCTTGTTGACTGGTCGAGGGCCCAGTTTGCACTTACGGCCATGTACCATTGGTTGTTTGTTCCCCTCACCCTGGGTCTTTCATTTATTGTTGCCATTATGGAGACAATATATGTAAAAACCGGAAGGGAGGAATGGAAACGGATGACCAGGTTCTGGATGACGCTTTTCGGTATTAACTTCGCGATAGGCGTCGCTACCGGAATAATACTCGAATTTGAGTTTGGAACAAACTGGTCAAATTATTCATGGTTTGTGGGCGATATTTTCGGGGCTCCGCTGGCCATAGAAGGTATTCTGGCATTTTTCCTCGAGTCCACCTTTGTCGCGGTAATGTTCTTCGGCTGGGATAAGGTAAGCAGGAAATTCCATCTCATATCCACCTGGCTGGTAGCTGTAGGGGCAAACCTGTCGGCCCTCTGGATACTTGTTGCAAATGCATGGATGCAAAATCCTGTGGGAATGGAATTCAATCCCGAAACAGCACGAAATGAAATGGTCGATTTCTGGGCAGTGCTATTTAACCCGGTAGCTGTCGATAAGTTCCTCCATACCATCTTTTCCGGTTTCCTCCTGGGTTCAGTTTTTGTAATGGGAGTAAGTGCCTGGTTTCTTCTTAAAAAAAGAGAAGTGTGGCTTTCAAAGATGAGTATTCTTGTTTCGGCTATATTCGGACTTCTCTCTTCACTTATGGTGGCTTTCACCGGAGACACTTCTGCACGTACACTGGCTCAGGTACAGCCGATGAAATTCGCAGCCATGGAAGCTCTCTATGAAGGCTCAGACGATGCAGGCCTGGTGGCTTTCGGGATATTAAAAAAATCAGAAGAGAAATTAGGGATCGAAAAAGAGGGTCATGATTTTGTCACAAAGATCAATATCCCAGGTCTTCTTTCAATAATGACAGGAGGAAGCCGCGACGTATTTGTGCCGGGCATAAAGGATCTCCTGGCTGTCGGAGATTCAGCAAGGGGTATTCATTCTGTTGAAGAGATGATGGCAAGAGGAGCATTTGCAAGCGAGATACTCAACGATTACAAGAGAGCCAGAATGATGAACGACGAGGAACAGATCAAGATCCTTACCGATGAGTTTTTTAGCAGCAAAGAGTTCATGAACGAATCATTCCGTTATTTCGGATATGCGTCACTTAACCTTCCGGAAGAAGCCGTACCGAATGTTCCGATAGCATTTTATTCATTCCATATAATGGTCATGCTGGGTTTCTTCTTCATCCTTGTGTGTGTCGTTGCACTGTTTTTGCTTTTTCGCGATAAGCTCACAGGAAGCAAATGGTTTCTGTGGGCAGCTATTATCTCAGTGCCACTGGTTTATATAGCCAGCGAACTGGGATGGGTAGTTGCTGAGATGGGACGGCAGCCATGGATTATCCAGGATCTTATGCCGGTATCGGTAGCGGTGACGAAACTTAGTACGGGATCGGTCATTACCACTTTCATCCTTTTTGCACTGCTCTTCACTGCTTTGCTGGCAGCCGAAGTATCAATAATGCTGAAGCAGATAAAAACAGGACCAAAACATTAGGAGGACAATTATGACAGCAATGATAACACATATTTTCCTGCAGCAGTACTGGTGGGTGATAGTTTCACTTCTTGCCAGCCTGCTCGTATTTCTTATGTTTGTCCAGGGCGGACAGGGGCAGATATTTTCACTGCCCCGAAATGAAAGCCAGAAACGTATGATAGTGAACACTATGGGGCGTAAATGGGAGTTTACCTTTACAACTCTGGTGACTTTCGGGGGAGCTTTTTTCGCTTCCTTCCCGCTTTTTTATGCAACCAGCTTCGGAGGAGCATACTGGCTGTGGATAGCGATCCTCTTCAGCTTCATCATTCAGGCCGTTGCGTATGAATACCGCTCGAAACCATCAAACCTGCTGGGTACAAGGACTTTTGATATTTTCCTTTATATAAATGGTATGGCCGGTCCATTCCTGATAGGAACTGCCGTGGCTACTTTCTTCACGGGTGCATTCTTCAGGCTCGACTACATGAACAGTGTGACATGGGCAACTCCCTTTCACGGACTGGAAGCCCTTCTGAGCGGTAAGAACCTGGCTCTTGGCCTGGCTGTCCTCTTCCTTTCAAGAACCAACGGACTTCTGTACCTGATCAACTCCGTTGAAGATGAAGACCTGCTTGTAAGATCGCGCAGGAAGTTGATAGTAAATTCAATAGCCTTTCTTCTCTTTTTCCTTATCTTCCTTTTCTCCATACTTTTCATGGAGGGTTTTGCAGTTGGCAACAACGGGGTGATAGTAAAGGAGAAGTTAAAATATCTTCATAATCTTATTCAGATGCCCTTAGTGCTGATTGTCTTACTTGCAGGAGTGATTGCACTTCTTTGGGGTATAGCCATTACGGTTTTCAAAGGAGCACGCAACGGGATATGGTATACAGGAGCCGGCACTGTCCTTGCCGTTCTGGCTCTGATGCTTATTGCCGGTTTTAACAATACACCATTCTATCCTTCGCTGCACGATCATTCAAGTTCACTTACGATACATAACGCTTCGTCGAGCCGGTTCACGCTTTCGACAATGTTCTACGTTTCATTCATAATTCCTTTTGTGCTTGCATATATCTGGTATGCCTGGAAGTCGATCAACAGGAAAAGGATCACAGTTGAGGAGCTTGAAGGAGGAGAGGGGCATGTGTATTGAGAAGCCGGAAGTCGGAAGCCGGAAGCCGGAAGTCAGTGGTGAGTGGTGAGTGGTGAGAAGTGAGAAGTGAGAAGTGAGAAGTGAGAAGTGAGTGGTGAGAAGTGAGTGGTGAGAAGTGAGAAGTGAGTGGTGAGTGCGGGTTGGGGGTGAATAAGATAAATAATTGATAGTCATGTATATAAAAGAGATTTTACAATATCTGTTATGGCCGGTGCTGATAGCGCTGACATGGTTTGCAGTAAAATTTGCCCTTAAGATCTATGAAAAGAGATTTCCTGAACAGGAGAAATCCTCTTAACCTTTATGAAGTCAGTTTTTTCGCCTGAAGAGGGCATCAGTGAGTGAGATGAGGATGTAGACCGGTATTATCAGTACCGCGGCTGCAAGACCGAAAAGGGCTATGGTGATGATCACCGCCAGAATCAGTACGTATCTTCCTTCATTACCGCTGAGCTTCAGTGTAGATGTTTTAAGCGAGAGCAGGGGGATGCGGGTTACCATCAGGACTGACAATATAAGGGTAAAAAGTATCAGTGCAGGGCGGGAATTTACGAACTGGTCAATTATTTGTCTGTCAGAATAATTCTGTGCCAGTATTAAAGATATCACGGCAAGGGCGTTGGCAGGTGTGGGCAGGCCCCTGAATGAGGTAGTCTGTGATGTGTCGGTATTAAATTTGGCGAGCCGGAGTGCAGCGCATACAGGCATCAGTGATACTGTCAGCATCAGGAAGATGTCCTGTAAATCTATACCGTTCAGGAGTGTTTCTCCTTCTGCAGATGAGGTCAGCAGCTTATAGATGATAATTGCAGGAGCCACACCGAAGCTCACAACATCGGCCAGGGAGTCGAGTTCCTTCCCGGTTTCCGAATATGCCTTAAGCAACCTCGCTGAAAAACCGTCGAAAAAATCGAAAACCATCGCTGCCAGAATCAGCCAGGAGGCTGCAGGAAGCATATCTCCTGCCGCAAAAATAACGGCAAGGAAGCCTGACACCAGATTCAGGCATGTTATGATGTTCGGAACGTGTTTTTTCATTGAGGCTCTTTTCGGACAAAGGGTAAAATTATATCAATTGTTTTTATTTAGTAGATTTGTGACTGTAAAAATTGCCCATGACAGATTTTGCAGGTATAAAGATAGCAATTGACTTCGACGGCACCATCGTTGAACATGAGTATCCATCCATCGGTCGTGAAAAACTCTTTGCCTTTCGGACCCTGAAGGAACTTGAGAAGAGAGGAGCCAGGTTGATACTGTGGACTTTCAGGGCTGGTAAGGAGCTGGATGAGGCGGTGGAATTCTGCCGTAAGAACGGAATAGAATTTTACGCTGTCAACAGGAATTACCCTGAAGAAGTATTTGATGAAACAGTAAGCCGCAAAATCGATGCTGACATCTATATTGATGATAAAAACATAGGTGGATTTCAGGGCTGGAGCTGGGTGTGGCAGACACTCTTCCCTTTTGAAGCCGAGATGAAAGAAGCTGAAAAAAGGATTTTCTCGATCCGGAAAAATATCCTTCACCGTTTATTTCCCCCGAAAAGCATACCAGATGAACAGAAAAAACCTTAGCAGACTCCTGTTTTTAGGCATTATTATTACAGTGCTTCTGATATCATGTTCAGGCCGCTCAGGCCATGTTGCATTATCGGCAGGGGAAGAAAAACAGACATCTTCAGAGCCCCAGGCCGAAAAACTTATCAGGATGACCGCCCCCGAAGAGAACGCAGAATCAAGGCTCGGTGATGAAATAAAAGTCACTCTTGAAGCTTTGAACGCGGACCTGAAACCTGATTCTGTTGTAATATCTTTCGACGGGGTCAGAATTGCAAGCCTGGAACCTGGTGAGTGGAATTACGCTGTACCCGGAGCCTTGACACGGAAAACAGGCAGGAAATCTGTAAAGGTAACACCATTCAGGAACGGAAGGGCAGGCAGTGTCATCACACGTTTTATAATAGTATATGCAGACAAGGCTCCTCAGCGGTCGGGATACAGGATTGTGAACACTTATCCGCACGACAAAAAGGCATTTACCCAGGGATTGTTCTACGATAACGGTTTATTATATGAGGGGACGGGTCAGCAGACAGGTTCAACCTTGCGGGAGGTGGAACTTCAGACCGGCAGGGTGATCCGCATGCTGAACCTTAAGTCGGATCTCTTCGGTGAGGGAATAACACTTTACGGCGGACGTATATACCAGGTAACCTGGCAGTCGAAGGTGGGATTTGTATATGAGAAGGAGACATTCCGGCAACTGAACAGGGTTTACTATCAGACGGAAGGATGGGGACTTACAACCATTGACAACAGGATAGTCATGAGTGACGGAACAAATATTCTGTACTTCATGGAGCCTGAGACTTTTACGGTTACGTCGAGACTTGAGGTATACGATAATGAGAAAAAAGTTGACAACCTGAATGAACTTGAATATATCAACGGAGAGATATGGGCGAATATCTGGATGACCGACCTTATTGCCAGAATAGATCCCTTATCGGGCAAGGTCTCCGGTTACATTGACCTGAAGGGATTGCTGAGCGCAAAGGACAGGGATGACGGGACCGACGTGCTTAATGGTATTGCTTACGACAGGGTGAGTGACAGGATATTTGTTACGGGGAAAAACTGGCCCAGGCTCTTCGAGATAGTGCTTACTGACTGATTTTTGTATTATATATGACCTGTACTCCTCCCGGTATGATGCCGAATTCCACCGGGGTATGGCCGAGTGACTCGCCATCGGCTTCCGAGTAAAGTGCGGTTTCACATGTTACCTTCATGTTTGTAGTCCGGTATCCGTCAATTTTGGGATGACTAAGAATGGAACCGTCGTAAAGTATCTTGAGATTCTTGATCACCTCAAGTCTTCCCATCTCCCTTATTACAGTGATATCAAGAAGTCCGTCGTCAGGCAGTGCATGTGGTGTTTGTCGCATGCCTCCTCCGCAATAGCGGCCGTTGCCGACATTAATTGAAAAGGCCCTGCATGATGTAGTAACACCATCGATGGTAATGTTTACCACCGGTTTATGGTACATGAGAAGGCATGAAATAAGATTATAAAAATACATTGCCTGGTTACTTCTCCCCCGTTCTTTCTGCTTATTGGTCTTCTTAACAACAGTTGCCTCGAAACCCAGTCCGGCAATGTTTATGAAATATCTTTTTTCCTGCCCTTTACCGCTGAAATAGGTTATTGTACCGATATCGTGCGACATGATCCTCTTGTCCCTGATAACTTCCACTGCGCCCTCGTATACGAGAGGGATCCCGAACATCCTGCCCCAGTCGTTGCCTGTTCCGACGGGTATCATCCCTATCACGATATCACCTGACGGGCATGTATCCTGTGTGAATATCCCGTTTACAATTTCGTTGAGGGTGCCATCTCCTCCCACTGAAATTATTTTCCTGAAGCCTTTTTGTATGGCTTCCCTGGTCAGATCGACAGCTTCCCCTTTGCTTCGCGTGAATGCGGAGTCGAAACTGATATTCTCTTTTCCCAGGATAGTGGCAATTCTCGACCAGTCCTTTTTACCTTTTCCGTTGCCTGCGTTGGGATTTACGATGGTAAACCATTCGGGTTTTTTTGCAGAATCAGTCATTGGAAAAATCTTCATACAACACTATTATGTAAATATAGTTTCTTACTGAGACTTTATATGCATCCGGTAATTATTTTTCCACATAGCATATTGATTTGTATTACATTGAATAACAATGATATATACGGCCCGGCAAAATAAATGGCTGTTAATAACGTGTTGAAAACCGTAAAAGAATTGTTTACAACTACATCTTTTTGTTCCTGAAGGCATGGGACATTAAGTAGTAAATTTGAAGCTCAAAATAATCAGGACGAATTATAAATATTAAGAATGGGGAAAATAATTGCAATAGCGAATCAGAAAGGCGGAGTAGGTAAAACCACCACCGCGATAAATCTTGCAGCGAGTCTGGCAGCTCTGGAAAAGAAAGTCCTGATAGTAGATGCCGATCCTCAGGCCAATGCTACTTCGGGGATAGGCATCGACAACCGCAGGATTGAAAATACCATATACGACTGTCTGATAGAAGGCAAGGATCCTTCAGAGACAATTATCCCCTGTGAGGTTGATAATCTATGGCTCATGCCATCGAACATCGATCTTGTCGGAGCAGAGATAGAAATGCTCGACAAGCCGGGGCGCGAGAAGATACTGAAAGAGATCCTCAGCAAGGTTAAGGATAATTATGACTATGTATTCATTGATTGTTCGCCTTCGCTGGGACTTCTGACGGTAAATGCGCTTACCGCAGCCAACTCTGTGATAATTCCGGTACAGTGTGAGTATTTTGCCCTGGAAGGGCTTGGTAAGCTTCTGAACACTATTAAGATAATCCAGAACAACCTTAACACCAGCCTGGTAATTGAAGGATTTCTCCTAACCATGTATGATTCACGGTTAAGGTTATCAAACCAGGTGGCAGAGGAGGTGAACAAGCATTTTCAGCAAATGGTTTTCAGAACCATAATTCAGAGGAATGTTAAATTGTCGGAGGCTCCCAGTTTCGGTCAGCCTGCCATTTTATATGATGCCGAATCGAGGGGAAGCGTGAATTATCTGAACCTGGCAAAGGAAGTGATTGAAAAAGAGGAAGCCGGTGTTGGACAAAACTGAAATTCAACCGACCAAAAAGATGATCATGACAAAGAAAAATGCATTGGGAAGAGGTCTGGGAGCTTTGATAGAAGGAGTGGAAAAGGAGACCCTGGAGAAGAAAGTTGAAGCAAACAAGGACATTGCAATCGATGCGATAGACCAGAACCCGTTTCAGCCGAGAACCAGCTTTGACGAACAGTCACTCACCGAGCTGGCTGCATCGATAAGAAAACTGGGGATAGTACAGCCGCTCACGGTGCGCGAATCAGGAGACGGCCGTTACCAGCTTATTGCCGGGGAACGGCGCCTGAGAGCTGCACGCCTTGCAGGGCTGACACATGTGCCGGCATATGTGCGGACTGCCGATGATCAGGCCATGCTCGAACTTGCCCTGGTTGAGAACATTCAACGCGAAGATCTCGATGCAATGGAGGTGGCAATCAGCTTTCATCGTCTTACAGAAGAATGCAGCCTTACACAGGAACAACTGAGTGAGAGGGTAGGCAAGCAAAGATCAACAGTCGCCAATTACCTGCGTCTTCTGAAACTCCCTGCCGAAATTCAACTTGGTATCAGGAACAAGCAGATTACCATGGGGCATGCACGGACACTTGTAAACATCGAAGATCCCGGCCGGCAGATGGGAGTTTATTACAAGATTATTGACGGAGAACTTTCGGTCAGACAAACGGAAGACCTGGTCCGGCATCTGCAGTCTGAAAAGGTCAGGGATCCGGAAAAGCTGGAGAGAAAGAGGAAACTGAACAGCGATTTTGAACAGCTTTCCGAACATCTTAACAGGATCTTCTCCGCTAAAGTAAATTTCAGGATCAACGAGCAGGGAAAAGGCAAGATTGTCATACCCTTCGACAACCCCGAAGAGATGGAACGCATTTTGGGGATCTTCGACCGTCTCAACTCCTGAAAATAATTATCTTTACCGCGCCGTTATACCAGTATCGTCGACTGCTACAGGCGCATGTGTATTATTAACTTTTGTCATAAGGCTGTTTTAATTGCTCCGCTTTTGCTGCTGCTCACAACAGGTAACAGCATTGCCCAGCAGGATACTCTTGTTGCGGAAAAACCGTCAGGCAAATATTTCAGGACTGAACCTCTGAGAGCCACAATGCTTGCTGTAGCGCTACCCGGGCTGGGGCAGATATATAACAGGAAATACTGGAAGGTTCCCCTTGTGTATGCAGGCTTTGCCGGGGTTATTTACGCTATCGACTTCAATACATCACGCTATAATACTTTCCTGAAAGCTTATCAGGATCTTACCGATGCATTTCCTGAAACAAAAAGTTACCTAGATCTCGAAGGTCTTCAGGGCATCGATCCGTCAGATTTCGACCCTATAAAGAATCCTTCAGGCTATTCGTGGTACAAGGACAGAATACTGAGAATGGTAGATTACCACAGGAAATACCGCGATCTTTCTTACATAGGGATAGCAGCATGGTACCTTATTACCATCCTCGATGCCAACGTCGACGCTAGTCTTTCCGATTACGATATAAGCGACAACCTGGATCTGGAAATCGGGCCCGTCACCATGCCAATAATGGGCCAGCTTCCTTCAGGAGTGTCGTTAACCATGAGAGTCACTTTTTAACGAAACAAAGATGAGGAAGCTGAGTATATTCATTCTTATATTAATATTTGGAACAGGATCACTGATTGCAGGTCCCGACGCCGACACTATTATAATAAGATCAAACGGTGATGCTGAGAGGATAGCAGCCAATCTCGACAGTCTTCTTAGTACTTATTACGTAAGGATGGCCCTCGCGGAGGATCCGGATCTTCCGTTACATGACTCTGCGGGAATTGAATTCCCTGATACGGTCTACTATAACAGGTTGAAAAGGATAAATACTGTTATTAAGCTGACTTATAACAGTATAATCCGGAATCATATCCATGTATACACTATCAAAAAAAGAGACCTTTTCAGTGTAATGCTCGGGCTTAAAGATTATTATTTCCCGATGATTGAAGATATTTTTGATTCATACGGCCTTCCAGGTGAACTAAAATACATGGCTGTTATTGAATCGGCTCTTAATCCCAATGCTGTCTCCAGGGTGGGAGCAACAGGTTTATGGCAATTCATGTACAGTACCGGAAGATCATACGGCCTGACAATAAATTCGATTGTTGACGAACGCCGTGATCCGGTAAAGTCTACACACGCTGCGGCAAGATATCTGAAAGATCTCTACGGGATATATAAAGACTGGATACTTGTTATCGCAGCATACAACTGCGGACCGGGTAATGTGAACAAGGCAATAAGACGGTCAGGTAACAGGAAAGACTACTGGGAAATTTATTACCGGCTTCCCAGGGAGACCAGGGGTTACATCCCCCAGTATTTTGCAGCCACTTATGCGATGAACTATTTCAGTGAACACAATATCAAACCTGTACCTGTTAATTTCCCTCTGGCCACCGACACCATAATGGTTCATAAGGATATTCACCTTACCCAGATATCGGAAGTAATGGGAATACCTCACGGGGAGCTACGTGCCCTGAATTCGCAGTACAGGACCGGACTGGTACCCGGATCTTCAAAGCCTCATTCGCTGACCCTCCCGGTAAGCCACCTGGGAGATTTTATCGACCTGTCTGATACAATACGAAAATTTAAACCTGAAATATACCTCGACAGGAAGACATTACTTGCCAATCCTGTCCGGTCAACATATGTACCGGCCGACATCAAGGGAAAAACAAAGCTGATATACACAGTCAGGGAAGGGGATAACCTGGGATATATAGCCGAATGGTACGATGTGGGATTATCGGAACTGAGATACTGGAACAATGTTTACAGGAACACCATAAGAATAGGACAGAAACTTGTGGTATACGTGGATCCTTCAAAATCAGATTACTACAGCAGAGTTAACGACATGACTTTTGCGGAGAAACAGGCCATGAACGGTAAAACAGTACCACTGAACGCTTCTCCGAAATCAGTCACACAAAGTGGCCAGGCAGGAGATGATGATGGCTATATAACCCACACTGTCAGAGCCGGTGATACAATATGGGATATTGTTAAACTATACGGCAACGTTTCAACAACAGAGGTGCTTTCACTCAACAACATTTCCGATCCACAGAAGATACAGGTGGGGCAGAAGCTTAGGATCAAAAAAAAGAGCTGATCCCTGATAACAAAATATGCATCCTTTCAGATCATTTCTGATACTGCTCTTATTTCTCGTTTGTCTGACCGGTGTCTTTAACATATATCCTGTCAGGGATTATTTTTCTAAACCGGAAACAGTTTCTGATACGAGCTCTTCCGGGATTTCTCAGGTACCTGACACGGCGCAGCCCGGGATACCCGCTGAAGCTCACGACAGCATAAACGTACAAGCCGATTCCTCATCAGCCGATCTTCTGTCATCTTTCCGCCACTCTCTTACCCTGCCTGGGAGGCAGGTAAGGATAATGTATTACGGCGACTCTCAGTTAGAAGGCGACAGGATAACTTTCTATCTGCGTCAGCTTCTGAGGCAACATAACGGAGGAAGCGGGCCCGGCCTCTTCCTCCCGGTGATGCCGGTCATGTACACTAAAAGCTTATGGCTCAGGGCATCACCAAACTGGGAAAGATACAATTACCTGTCATACAGTGACGGTGAGATCTCTCATAACCGTCTGGGACCATTTATGACATTCTGCCGCTATCTCCCTGAAGGTACTACACGGCAGGATCCCGAAAGAGCCTATGTCAGGATTCAGCCTTCGGCGTTTTCCGATTCAGCCGCGGCATCATGGGAAAACCTGAGGATTCTTTATTCGCATGAAGAAGGGATTGTTAATCTGCGTATTGGTTCAACCGGAAAACTGATCCTGGCAGATACTTTACCAACCGGCAAAGGGGTACAAAACCTCATATGTGACGTAAGAGGGTCGGACGACCTGCTTATTGAATTTGAAGGCAGGGTGAGTCCTGATATCTACGGCATCAGCCTGGAGAGCCCGGCAGGACTGATTGTGGATAATATTCCTCAAAGGGGGAGCGCCGGACTCGAATTCACAATGGTCGACAGGGATAATCTCGAAGAATCGTACCGTATACTCTCACCTGACCTCTTTGTTCTTCATTACGGGCTGAACATAGTCAGGAGTGAGGGCTCCGACTTTTCTTTTTACAGGACAGGGCTGATAAGGCAGGTCAGACTCCTTAAGGAAATAGCTCCCAACACTCCGGTGCTAATTGTGGGTGTCTCTGATATGGTACACAGGGAAGGCGACAGTCTTGTATCATTTACCAGTATACCGGCTATCGTGGAGGCACAAAGTAGTGCAGCCTCAGAATCGGGTGCCGCTTTCTGGGATGCCCGTTCTGCAATGGGAGGAAGCAGGTCGATAGTAGACTGGGCGAAAAAGAGCCCCGCGCTGGCACAGGACGATTACGTTCACCTTACATATCAGGGTGCTGATACCTTGTCGGTGCTGCTCTATAATGAACTTTTCTATTCCTTTCCTGACGACTCTGCCGGCAGACTCATTTCAGGGATAGATAATGAAACAGCAGCAGCACCCCCCGTGGCAGATGCGGGACGATCTTCAGATGTCAGACCGATGCTTCATCAGCGACTTTTTAAGGTGCTTCCAGGTATATTAGGTTATGATGCTGGCAGTCCGTTTATTTTTACCTTACCGGGATTCTGGCTTTTCCTTCTGGTAGTCCTTGCCGGATACCTGATAGTCTGGAAGAAATATCTTCTCAGGAATTCGTATCTCCTTGCAGTCAGCCTCTTTTTCTATTTCAAGACAGGAGGACTGTTTGTAATCATACTGGTTCTCATCACAATTATAGATTTCGCATGCGGATGGCTTATTCATAATTCGAAGGCAAAGGCCTCAAAGCGTTTTTTCCTTCTGCTCAGTCTTATCTCAAACCTGGGAATACTTGCATATTTCAAATACACGGGCTTTATTGTGGAGACGATCAACAATCTCGCCGGCACTCAATATGTTGTATATGATTATCTTGCCTCTTTCTCGAATTATGCACTGGGAACATCATTCGATATAAGCAATATTCTGCTTCCTGCGGGCATTTCCTTTTTTACTTTTCAGTCGCTGAGCTACACTTTCGATATCTACCGGGGTAAACTGGAACCTGTTACCAACATACTTGATTTCGGATTCTATGTGTCCTTTTTTCCCCAGCTCGTCGCCGGACCTATTGTAAGGGCTTCTGAATTCATTCCGCAGCTTTATTCAAAGTATAATGTTACGAAAAGGGAATTCAGTCATGCCCTTTTCATGATCTCGAAAGGGCTGATCAAAAAAATAGTGATATCTGATTTCCTTGCTGTAAATTTTGTTGACCGTGTCTTTGAAATGCCGGCTATATTTTCAGGATTTGAAAACCTGCTTGCGGTTTATGGTTACGGTTTGCAGATCTACTGTGATTTTTCAGGGTACACCGACATTGCAATTGGCATTGCCCTTATACTTGGGTTCAGGCTGCCTCTTAATTTCAACTCTCCTTACAAGGCTTCCGATGTAGCTGATTTCTGGAGACGATGGCATATTTCACTTTCGAGGTGGCTGAAAGACTACCTCTATATTTCACTCGGTGGAAACAGAAAAGGGAAGATAAGAACAGGCATTAACCTCATGGTGACGATGCTCCTGGGTGGTTTATGGCATGGTGCCGCGATAAGATTTATCATATGGGGTGGGCTTCACGGAACGGGATTGATTATAAGCAAGATATGGACTTCGGCCATGGGAAGGAGGATTCCGTCTTCCCGTATCAGGAAGATAACCGGTATATTTCTCACCTTCAATTTTGTAAGCTTCTGCTGGATTTTTTTCCGGGCGCCCGACATGGATTCAGCATGGATGATGCTGAGGCAGATAGGGGAGAATTTTTCTCCGGGTTCTTGGATGGCGTTCTTAACAGCTTACAGCAGCGTCGTGCTTATCATGGGGGCCGGATACATAATCCATTTCCTTCCTGAGAAAATAAAAGAATCATACCGTGGACTATTCATCAGAATGCCACTTATGATTCAGATGCTTATAATTGCCCTTGTGGCAGTCCTGTTGTTAGTGATGCGCAGCGCCGATGTGATGCCATTCATTTATTTCAGGTTCTGAGACGATTTTCCGTCGATATCATCATAATTACTGCAGAGACAGCGGATCTTAGGAACGGATTTTGAAGAAGGACTTCAGTTTGCCGGATCACCCTCAAAGGTAGGGATTTTCCTCAGGTCTGTTTTTAATAAAAGGAGCTACGGCCCTGTTGTATATTCCCTGTACGTAAGCGATAGCCATACCGTAATTTGTGACAGGTATTCCTGCGTTTATTGCGGGGCGCAGTCTGTTGTGCAGCTGACGGCGGGTTATCATACAGCCTCCGCACTGGATCACAAGAGAATAATCGGTGATCGGTTTAGGGAGGGTGTCGAGACCTGCAACCACGTCAAATTCGAGCTTCTTACCTGTAAAACTGCTTAGCCATCGTGGTATTTTGGTACGGCCAATGTCGTCGCAGGCAACATGATGAGTGCATGATTCAAGAAGCAGCACCCGGTCTCCGTCGGAGAGTCTTGAGATGTAAGGAGTCCCCTTCAGATAATTATTAAAATCGCCCTTGAATCTTGCAAGGAGAATGCTGAAACTTGTAAGGGGGATGTTATGGGGTATGGATGCGTCAGCCCGGTTGAAAACCTGAGAATCCGTGACAGCCAGGGCAGGGCGGATAGCTGTTTTCCTCAGGAAGGCGTCCACCTCCCTTTCCTTCAGAATGATTGCAACCGCATCGTTATCCAGTATGTCTCGTATAGTCTGAACCTGAGGGAGAATGAGCCTTCCGGCCGGAGCTTCAACATCGATGGGAGTGATAAGTATCACTATATCACCGTAACCGATCAGGTCACCTATAAGTGTGGGGGTTTTGAACGAGTGCTCGGGGATGCTTCTTTTTATCAGGTCGATAAGCTCCTCATAATTACGCCTGTCGATAACTGAGAACTCGATAAGACCGCTTCCTGTATGCTCTTTTACCCTGTCGATGAAAAGTGGGGTGGGAGGATCCAGGTCAGATTTGTTGTGAACAACTATGAAAGGGATGTCCCGGGATCTGAATCTGCTGATCAGGTCATCTTCGGCCTCTCCCCATGAGTTTTCAGTTACGACCAGGAGAGCCAGGTCGATAAGTTCTAGGGTTTTGACACTACGCTCCACTCTTTTTTCTCCAAGATCTCCTGAATCGTCAATACCTGCAGTATCAACAAGTATTACAGGTCCGAAGCCTGTTATCTCAAAGGATTTTTTTACCGGGTCGGTGGTTGTCCCGGCATGTTCTGATACTATTGCAATATCCTGTCCGGCCAGTGAGTTTATAAGACTGCTTTTACCGTTGTTGCGTCGTCCGTAGATGCCTATATGTGGTTTTGATTCTCTCCCTCTGGATGTCATGGGTCATATTTGCCCTAAAATTAGCAAATTTCGTCAAGCGAGAATCCGAGTTTCAAAAGATTGCCCGGTTCGAGTATAGACTTTATTGTTTCGGGGTTCACCAGTTTTAATTTCAGGTTGGCTTCTATAATGTCGCTTTCGTTTTCTTTCATTTCGTTAGCCAGCCGGCCTGCATTGTGGTATCCGATATAGGGTATAAGGGCTGTGGTCACGGAAGGGGATTTTAAAAGAGCGTTATATGCGGCTGCTTCATTTATCCGGAGCCCATTGAATAGATTATTGAACATGGTCCTGTCACTGGCGACAAGCAGGTTGAGACTTTCGATCAGGGCGGAGCCAATCAGCGGAAGGTAGGCATTTAACTCAAGATTCCCCCGCGCACTCAGAGAACTGATGAGAACATCGTTGGAGTATATCCTCTGAGCGGCTGAAATGACGAATTCGGGTATTACTGGATTTATCTTTCCCGGCATTATTGAACTGCCTACCTGCTTCTGGGGTATAATAACAGTTTTGCCGGCTGAAATATCGGATGCCAGCAGCCGGATGTCGGAAACCATTTTTTCGATGTTTACAGCATGGGCTTTCAATATAGCATGAATTTCAACCCATTTGTCGAGGTTCGAAGTTGTATCGGCGAGATTTTCGCTGTGTGACAGTTGAAAACCTGTCAGCGTTCTTAATTCGGGGACAACCTCCATGATGAAGAACCTTGGTATAGCCATTCCCGTTCCTGTGGCTCCACCTCCCAGGTTTATCTGCTTGATCCTTTCGTGGCATTTCGAGACCCTCCACCAGTCACGTGACAATGCTTCATTATATGCACCGAAAAGAAGACCAAAGGAAGAAGGGACTGCTTCCTGCATCTGAGTATATCCTGGCCTGAGTTTTTTCCTGTTCTTCCTTTCCAGTTCTTCTGTTATCTGTCTCAGATTATTTATTGATTCCTCCAGTACTGAAAGGAGCCTCATTACTGCAACAGTGAGTGCTGAGGGTATTACATCGTTGGTAGACTGGTATATGTTGGCATCTTCAGTAGGATCGATAAACGAATAGTCCCCGGGTTTTTTCCCTGTTTTGATGAGAGAGAGGTTGGCAATAATCTCATTAATATTCATGTTTATGCTTGTTCCTGCACCTCCCTGCATTGCGGGAACAACAAAATGGTCAAAATATTTTCCTTCTGCCACTTCTTCAGCGCTTTCGGTAAGAGCATCGAGGATTCCATCATCTATTACTCTGATGGGCAGGTCTTTACCTTTTTTAGCTATTGCGGCGTCACGGAATTTCCGGTAGGTTTTATAGCAGGCGAGTTTTGTTATCCCCACGGCTGTGTACCATTCAACCGGGAAGGGGGAATTATGAACCCGGAAATTCTCTCTTGCCCTGGCTGCATTGATGCCGTAAAGAGCGTCGGAAGGGATTTGGATTTCGCCGAGAGTATCTCTTTCTGTTCTGTACATTTACTAAAAAATGAATTGCCGGTTAATGACACTTCTTTGTATTACCAATAAAGCAAGCTGCCCGGGTGGTTATGATCAGACATTACCTCCTGAGACCGGTAGGGAATATGCCAGCACATCGGCTGCTGTTATTTCATCCCTGCACAGGATGATCAGTCGTTCAAGAACGTTTCTGAATTCCCTGATATTTCCTGTCCATTCGATTTTCTGCAGCTCCTTTATGGCATCTTTTGTTATTGTCATCCTGCTCATGCCGTATTCCCTGCATATCATTGTAATGAAGTGTTCTGCAAGAAGAGGAATGTCTTCCGCACGTTCATTGAGAGTTGGTACATGGATCAGGATCACGCTGAGGCGGTGGTACAGGTCTTCCCTGAAATTGTTGTTTTCTATTTCTTTCTTTATATTCTTGTTTGTGGCGGTGACGATCCTTACGTTAACGGCAATATCCTTGTCAGATCCTACCCTTGTGATCTTGTTTTCCTGCAGTGCTCTCAGAACCTTTGCCTGGGCAGAGAGGCTCATGTCGCCAATTTCATCAAGGAACAGGGTTCCTCCGTTAGCCTGTTCAAATTTCCCGATCCGTTGTTTTATTGCCGAGGTAAAGGATCCTTTTTCGTGTCCGAAGAGTTCACTTTCGATCAGCTCCGAAGGAATAGCTGCACAGTTGACTTCGACAAAAGGACCTTTTGCCCTGCTGCTTTTCTCATGAATCTGATGGGCGACCAGTTCCTTGCCTGTGCCGTTGGCTCCTGTAATGAGGACCCTTGCTTCGGTTGGCGCAACCCTGTCGATCATCTCTTTCACTTTTTTGATAGCCTCTGATTCACCAACGATCTCATACATTTTGCTTACCTTGTTTTTAAGCACCTGTGTCTGGGTAATCAGGGATGATTTATCCATTGCATTCCTGATGGTTATCAGCAGGCGGTTTAGGTCGAGAGGTTTTTCAAGGAAGTCGAAAGCCCCTTTTTTTATGGCTTCTACAGCAGTATCTATGTTGCCATGCCCGGAGATCATAATAACAGGAACAGACGTCGATATCCCGGTTATCTGCTGGAGCACCTCGATGCCGTCCATTTTTTGCATTTTTATATCGCAGAGGACTATATCATAGGTATTATTTGAGAAAAGCTCAATTCCTGACGGTCCGTCTTCGGCAACATCAACTTCATGTTTTTCGTATTCAAGCACATCCTTCAGAGTGTTCCGGATAGCTTTCTCATCGTCAATAACAAGGATCTTTGACATATTTTATTTTTTTATAACCCCATCCGGCAGGGATATGGGAATAGCTTATTCAGCCTTTATACCCTTCATACAACTTTCAGCCACTATATCGCAACCATTTCCATATCTCCTTCCACGATGTTTTCTTGCCATACATGAGTATACCTGTGCGGTATACCTTTGCTGCCATCCATACGAAAGCTATGAAAGTCACCACCATTAGTGCCATTGAAACGACAAGCTGCCAGGCAGGAACACTGAAAGGAATGCGTGCCATCATAACTATGGGTGATGTCAGTGGTATTAGGGAGAACCACAGTGAAAGCTGGCTTTCAGGATTCTGCATGGTCCCGATTGCCACGAAGAGAGCCAGTATTATGGGTATGGTTATCGGCAGCATGAACTGTTGTGTTTCCGTTTCATTGTCGACCGCCGAACCTATTGCAGCAAAGATGGAAGCATACAGGAGGTAGCCAGTGATAAAATAAAATACGAATGAAAATATTATCAACAGCCAGTTCTGATTCATCGCTGTTTCAAAGACCTTCGAAAATTCGGCAAGTTCGGGTGACAATTCCTGAGCCTCCTGGACGGAGGGCACGTTTACCTGGTTTGACTCCATTACACTCTGGGTAATGTTCTGAGTTACCTCTGTCATATTTCCTGTTTTCAGGACAGTACCCCTGAGAATGGCAACAGTGGCGATGGTCAGGAAGATCCATATCATGAACTGGGTAAGTCCGACAAGGGCGATGCCGATTATTTTTCCCATCATCAGCTGGGCCGGCCTGACAGAAGATACTATTACTTCAACCACCCTGTTGGTCTTTTCCTCTATAACGCCTCTCATAACCTGAGATCCGAAGATGAATACCAGCATATACATGAGAAGACCTCCTAAATATGCAAGGCCCATAGCCACCCCGGTACTTGTCTCTGTTGTCTGTCCGGCTTCGTCAACTATTTTGGTCACCGGACTCACGTTCGTTCTGATCTGTTTCAGTATTGAATCGAGGTTCTCGATATTGTACTGAAGCAGTTTTTTCTTCTCTATTTCCTTCTCGAGCGAGCCTGAAATGTGCTCCAGAAGTCCTATTGGCGGTTGTTTTTTGGAATATATAACCGGATTATTGATAGCCAGGGGTGAAATATATACTATGCCATAATATCCCTCCGATTCGAATTTGTTTATCATTTCGTTTATATCGGCTCCGGGAAGGTATTCAAAATCGGCATCCTTGGTATCGGGGATCACATTACCGAATTCGCTGGTACTTTCTTCGATGACTGCAATTTTTTTATATTCCTTGCTTCCCGACATCATCATCAGGGGCATAACGAGTATAAGCGATGCCATGAGAAGAGGTGCAAGGACAGTCATTATTATGAATGATTTCTTCCTTACCCTGGTAAGATATTCTCTTTTTATTATTACGGATACTTTATTCATGTTTGGTGTTTTTCAGATAGTAGGAGGATTAGTTTCGTGATTCCACAACCCTGATGAAAATTTCGTTCATGGATGGCAGGGCCGGGTTAAAGGATATGATATTTCCCGATTTCATTAATGTCTGGAGTATTTCATTTGATGAAATCTCGCCTTTGGTGCTAATTCTCAGGATGGTTTTCCCGTTTTCAGAATTCTGTTCCAGTATGTCGTAGAGTCCGTTCACAGGAACCTTTACCTCGCCGCTAAACACCATTTCATATTCATTGCCGGCCCATTCTTTTCTTATCTGGCTTACGCTGCCCTCCAGAATTGTCCGCGCTTTATTTATGAGAGTGATATTGTCGCAGAGTTCTTCTACCGATGACATGTTATGGGTTGAGAAGATTATTGTGGCTCCTCTTTCCCTCAGGAACAGGATCTCATTTTTAATGATATTGGCGTTCACCGGGTCGAAACCTGTAAAAGGTTCGTCAAAGATAATCAGCTTAGGCTCGTGAAGGACAGTGGTGACGAACTGGACTTTCTGCTGCATACCTTTTGAAAGTTCTTCCACCTTTTTGCCCCACCAGTCTACTATCTCCAGTTTTCTGAACCAGTATTTAAGTCTTTTCATCGCTTCACTTTTTGAAAGACCTTTTAGCTGGGCAAAGTAGAGAGCCTGTTCTCCGACTTTCATTTTTTTGTAAAGTCCTCTTTCTTCGGGGAGGTATCCGATTGTCATAACATCGTCAGGTTGCAGCCTTCGTCCGTTAAGGAACAGCTCTCCCGTATCGGGGCCTGTGATCTGGTTTATGATCCTTATAAGGGTTGTCTTTCCGGCCCCATTGGGTCCGAGAAGCCCGTAAATGGATCTTTCAGGAACGGAAATACTGACGCTGTCGAGAGCCGTGAAATCACCGAACCTTTTAGTAATGTTTCTTGCTTCGAAAAGTGGCATAGAATAAACAGTATTGGTAATTTGGAGGTATAAATATATGAAAAGTTTATGTTACTCGAAATAACCTCTCATTCTGTCGAAAAAGCTCCTGTCGTTTTTATCGGGTTTTGGTGTGAATGATTCGGTCTCCTTAAGTTTTTCCATCATTCTCGCTTCTTCCCTGCTGATGTTTTTCGGTATCCAGACATTTACATGGACCAGCAGGTCGCCGCGGCCATAGGCGTTTACTTCCGGCAGCCCCTTGCCTCGGAGCCTCAGTATCTTGCCGGGCTGGGTTCCGGGATCGATTTTGATCTTGACGTTGTTATCGACTGTTGGTACTTCGGCATGTGTCCCCATAACGGCGTCGGGGATGCTGATATAGAGATTGTAGATGAGGTTATTTCCGTCCCTTATAAGAGACTGGTGTTCTTCCTCGTCGATAACTACGAGCAGGTCGCCGTTGACACCTCCCCGGCGGGCAGCATTTCCCTGTCCGCTGACGGTCATCTGCATACCTTTGCCAACTCCGGCAGGTATGTTTATTTTAATTATCTCTTCTTTCTGTACAATGCCTTCGCCGTAACAGGCAGGGCATTTTTTGGTTATTGTTTTTCCTTCGCCGCCGCAGGCAGGGCACACCGAGGAGGTCTGCATCTGTCCGAGTATGGTGTTTGTAACCCTTGTCACATGTCCGCTTCCATGGCAGGTTGAGCAGGTGGATGTGCTGTCGGAGTCAGCTGCTCCTGATCCGCCGCAGACGCTGCATGATACATATTTGGTTACCTTTATCTTTTTCTCTGTGCCATTGGCTATTTCCTGAAGGTTCAGTTTCACCTTTACCCTGAGGTTAGATCCCTTGTTCACACGGCGCGAGCTGCGGCGGCTGCTTCCGAAACCTCCGAAACCTCCGAAGGCATCACCAAAAATATCGCCGAAGGATGAGAAAATGTCTTCCATGGTCATACCTCCGCTGAAGCCGTTGCCGGCACCACCCAGACCTGCATGTCCGAACCGGTCATACCGGGAACGCTTGTCGTCGTTGCTGAGCACTTCATAGGCTTCGGCAGCCTCCTTGAAATTATCCTCAGCCTTCTTGTCGCCCGGGTTCTTGTCAGGGTGATATTTCAGAGCCTGCTTACGGTATGCTTTTTTGATATCATCCTTTGTAGCATTCCTGGATACTCCAAGAACCTCATAATAATCTCTCTTTTCCATCAGTAAAAATTTCCTGTGCCCCGCTGGTTATAACTGAATCAGGAGCTTGTCATTCACCAATGACAACCTTTGCATGTCTGATAACTTTATCGTTCAGGTAATACCCCTTTAGGACCACATCAACAATTTTGCCCTTTTTCTCTTTCTGCTCCACGGCAGTTTTTGCCACCGCATCATGAAGATCCACGTTGAAGTCGGCATCGGTGGTCTCAATCGCCTTAACTCCGTTCTGGTGGAGGAAATCAACCAGTTTGCCATAGATCAGTTCGATACCGCTCTTCATGGCAGCGGAATCAGTAGCCGAATCCATGTGGGAAAGGGCTCTGTCGAAATCATCCATCACCGGCAGGATTTTAACCAGAAGTTCTTCGGCTGCAAATTTTGACAGCTCCATTTTTTCACGCAGTGTTCTTTTTCTGTAGTTGTCAAATTCAGCAGAAAGCCGCAGGTATCTGTCCTGCATCTCTGCCAGCTTTTCTTCAAATGACTTCTCTTCCCTTACAACTTTGTCAGTTGATTTTTCCTCCCCGCCGGATGGTATTTCTTCCTCACCGTTCTCCTCTCCGGCCGGCGGGGCA
This sequence comes from Bacteroidales bacterium, assembly GCA_036759025.1. GTDB lineage: Bacteria > Bacteroidota > Bacteroidia > Bacteroidales > VadinHA17 > LD21. The sequence goes on along the minus strand of DAIOVL010000022.1, from coordinate 18,523 downwards.
GCTGATTCTGTTTGTTCCGCATCCTCTTTTACCTGGCTATCTGGTTTATTATCAGCATTATCAGTATGTTTCTCCGCTTCATTGTCTGAATTTTTTTTCTTCACCATGATTGTAAAATTTGGATTTAACTCTGAAGGGTCAGCAAATTACCTGCCAATGGTCAGGTTTTGACATTTTGACAGTGAGTTTAAGATTGAGCGGAATATGCCAGGGACCGACCGGGAGAATTTGTCAGGAAATCCTCTTTATATCTGCACCGATAGCATTCAGGCGTTCATCAATTTTCTGATAGCCACGGTCGATTTGATTTATATTGTGTATTATGCTTTTTCCTTCAGCCGACATTGCAGCGATGAGTAGTGCCACACCGGCTCTTATATCGGGTGAAGTCATTACCGTACCGCGAAGCCTTATCATTTTATCGAGGCCAATGACGGTTGCCCTGTGCGGGTCGCAGAGTATTATCTGGGCTCCCATATCGATAAGCTTGTCTACGAAGAAAAGCCGGCTTTCGAACATCTTCTGATGGATCAGTACAGAACCTTTGGCCTGTGTGGCTGTAACGAGGAAGACACTCAGAAGGTCGGGTGTAAGGCCAGGCCAGATAGCATCTGCAATCACCATTATGGATCCGTCGATGAATGTCTCAATTTCATAGTGTTCCTGGGCCGGAATATAAATATCATCACCTTTTCTTTCGAGATATATGCCAAGCCGGCGGAATGAGTCGGGAATTATTCCCAGATTATCGTATGAGACGTTCCTGATCGTTATTTCCGACCCGGTCATCGCGGCCATGCCAATGAATGAGCCTATCTCAATCATATCGGGAAGAATGCTATGGGTACATCCGTGCAGTTCACCGACGCCGGTGATTGTGAGGAGATTAGATCCGATACCCTCTATTTTGGCGCCCATCGATGTAAGCATTTTGCATAACTGCTGGATATATGGTTCACAGGCAGCGTTGTAAATTGTGGTCTTGCCTCTGGCCAGAACGGCCGCCATAATTATGTTGGCAGTCCCTGTCACGGAGGCTTCGTCGAGGTGGATATAGGATCCTGTAAGAAAGGGAGCATTGACCTTATAGAAGGGGTCGGCGGCGTCAAATTCAAAATCAGCTCCCAGTTTCGCGAAGCCGGTAAAATGTGTATCCAGTCTTCTGCGGCCTATCTTGTCGCCACCGGGCCTGGGTATATAGGCTTTGCCGAAACGTGCAAGAAGGGGCCCCACGATCATAACTGATCCTCTCAGTCCGGCGCTCTGTTGTCTGAATCCGGGTGTAAGCAGGTAATCAAGGTCTATGTTTCGTGCTTCAAAACTTACCGTAGACTCTGATTCACGTGAAATTTCCACACCAATAGAAGCCAGGAGACCAATGAGGTTGTTGACATCGTCGATAGAGGGAATGTTATGAATGGTGATCTTTTCCGGTGTCAGCAGCGAGGCACAGATAACCTGTAATGCTTCGTTCTTAGCACCTTGTGGAGTGATAGATCCCTTGAGCTGTTTGCCTCCGCTAACCTCGAAAAATTCCATCAGTGGCGGTTGTGTGCTTTCTTTTTGTTGAATTGTTTATTAGGTTGTCTGCCATGAGTCTTGCCCTGGGGTTTCTTTTTTGGCTGGGGAAGAAGTTCCCTGGTGTCGAGGATCTTTATTCCTTCAGTTATTTGCAGCCTGCCTCCCGAAAGCCGTTTCAGGTCGCCGATTATTACCTCGTCGGCAACCTGGCTTCTGTTCCAGGTTATGTACGACTTCTTCATCTGGTTCACAATCAGATTGGTAAGGTATTCCTTCTCCTCGCCTTCCTCCATCTCCACGGCAGCATTGACCATCAGCTCGATGATCCTGCCATAATGAAGATACTTAATGTTACCCTGGGTGTAGGGAACAATATTGGGCTTTTCAATGAATTTCATGGGTTCCGGAAAAGGGTAAAGAGGATCAATATCGAGATCAAAACCTGCTATCAGAGCCAGATGGTCCCATAGTTTATGCCTGAAATCGCCTTCATCCCGTAAATGCGGATTCAGATTACCCATGATCTGGATTATTGTCCGGGCAGCACGGTTCCTTTCATTTCTGTCCTCTATGGTCTTGATGTGGTCAACCATTTTCTGCACATTCCTTCCGTATTCGGGCAGTGCCATCCTCTTCCTCTGAGTGTTGTAATCGTATGACATGCTGATTTGTTTATTTACTGCAAAGCTAAATAATTTAATGACAAAACGCGAAATATTCATTTCCTGCCTGATTAGAATGATCCCGTTTCATCCAGGAGGGTATTTTTTATGTTACCTTTGAGAATATTGTTAATCATAGCCAAATGAAAAGGATCGTTCTTACCTGTTCTTCATGCTTTATTTACCTGATGGTATATTCCCAGGCCGGGAAAAAACCTGATCCTCAGGTTGACGTAAAACACTATGAATTCAACATAATGTTAAGCGACACCAGTGACGTGATTATATGCAAAGCACTGATTGACATAGATTTCAGAGGCATGACGGAGATTCTGAGCCTTGATCTGAGATCGCAGAAAGCCGGAGGCAGGGGCATGTCAGTAAGTTCTCTGACATTAAACGGAAGCGAAATAGAATGGACTCATTCAGACGATAAGCTGACAGTGAAACCGGCTTTGGCATTTGAAGGCCATACTTCGGGACAGGTGGAAGTAAATTATTCCGGCATCCCTTCCGATGGTCTGATCATTTCCAGGAACAAATTTGGGAACAGGACTTTCTTTGCCGATCACTGGCCCGACAGGGCATCCTTTTATCTGCCGGTGGTTGATCATCCTGCCGACAAGGCTTCTGTTGACTTTATCATAACGGCTCCGGAGCATTTTGAGGTGGTGGGAGGAGGAATTCTGGTTGAGGAAAGCGATCTCGCTGGTGGGATGAAGCTTACACACTGGAAAGAAGAAGTATCGCTGCCTGTCAAGGTAATGACATTCGGAGCTGCTGATTTTGCCGTTCAGCTTGCAGGAACGGTAGATAATGTCCCGGTATGGACATGGGTGTATCCGGAAAACCGTAAGGAAGGTTTTCACGATTATGCCGTCGCAGTTAAGCCTCTCAGATTCTATTCTGAGCTCATCGGCCCCTATCCCTACCTTAAGCTTGCCAATGTTCAGTCGAAGACAATTTTCGGGGGACTTGAGAATGCCGGCTGCATATTTTATTCAGAAGGTTCAGTTACCGGTGAAGGCAGGGCTGAGAGCCTTATCGCCCACGAGATTGCACACCAGTGGTTCGGTAATTCAGTGACTGAAGGCGACTGGCACCATATATGGCTGAGTGAAGGATTTGCTACATACCTGACATCAGTTTACATGGAAATGACATACGGCAGGGAAAATCTGACGGAAAGCATGAAATCAGCACGCGACAGGGTACTGAGATTTTCCCGGCGTTTACAGAAGCCTGTGATAGACAGCACAGTCGCCAGCCTGATGGATCTCCTGAATCCGAATTCATACCAGAAAGGGGCATGGGTGCTTCATATGCTCAGATCAGAGATGGGAGAGGAGGACTTCTGGAAGGGAATGAGGCTATATTATCAAAGTTACAGAAACAGGAATGCCCTCACTGCCGATTTCAGACATATAATGGAAGAAGCCGGTGGAAAGGACCTGGGGGCCTTATTCAAACAATGGCTTGAGGTTGCCGGCGAACCCGAACTGAAAATTTCGGTTGTTGAGGCCGGGAAAAAAGGCACCCCCGAAATTGTCATCGAACAGATGCAGGATCATATTTTCACCTTTAATCTTGAACTCCTTATCCGAAATCAGAAAGGAGAGCGATTAATGAAAATACCTGTCAGCGAAAGAAAGACAAGCGTGCGTTTAGATGGTGGCAGGGATACCGAAATCATCACCGATCCGAATATAAGATTGTTGTACAGAGCGGCAGATTGAATGCCGGCTCAACCTATAAACCCAGGAACTGAATTGCCAGTCCCGAAAGAAGTATCATAGCACCGGCAATGACATTGCTGTATTTCTCAAGCGGCTTAAGACTTATCTTGCTGAAGCCCATCTTAAATGCAAGAACAACCGACATCATGGTAGCTATTGTCACTACCGAAAAAATTACTGAAACGATAAGTGCTCCGTAAATGTTATTCCCGGCAGCGGGGTACATCAGAAGGGGGATCAGTGGTTCACAGGGCCCGAAAATGAAGATCAGGAACAGGATCCATGGTGTTGTTTTCATTACCTCGGATGAATGCACATGAACGTGATCATCAGCATGATTGTGTTCATGTGTATGCAGTTCTCCTCCTGAATGCAGGTGGGTGTGACTGTGTCTTTTCTTTCTTGCCAGATTTCTTATGCTTATTACCATGTAAACCAGCCCGAATGCAATGAAAAGCCAGGCTGCAATGCTGCCTCTGAATGATTCCACATCAACCAGTCGGTTGACTGATATACCGACTCCAATACCTATCAGACCCAGTACCACCGAACTCAAAACATGTCCCAGTCCGCAAAGAAAGGTAATCAACATTGTTTTCCTGACAGTCCATTTTTTTGCTTCGCTCAGCACGATAAAGGGAAGGTAATGATCAGGACCCAGAATAGTGTGTACAAATCCCAGCGACAGTGCCGTTGCTGATAAAAGGGCTATAGAGTTGTCCATATAGAGAGGGTTTATTGTTAATTATTTAACAGCCAGCAGTTTCCGTTGTAGACGTATTCGTTGAAATTAACATTTTGATTTGTAAGTAATTGTCTCGATTCACTGATAAAGCTTTTCATCTGCAGGAAATCGGCTTCTTTCTCAAAGAATGAAGGCCTGTTCTCAAAGAGAGAACAGGGCAGGATGAAAAATTTAAGTTTTGATGCCAGCACCGGAGTATATACCCAGGTAAGGTAATAGCCGGCCTCAGTGATCTTTATCTCTCCATTTTCTTTTTTCAGGGATATCCTGACCATGGATCCGCCGTCGGTTTTGGGTTTTCTCTGGTTTGAAACAAAATTGCCCAGAGAATAGACTACCGCCCTGCCATTTCTTTCGGATTCATCCTTATACCAGACCATTTTCTGCAACACATGCGGGTGCGATCCAATTATGAGGTCAGCTCCGGCAGAGAAAAAGTATTCAGCCATTTCAACCTGTTCGGAAGATGGAATAGTATCGTATTCAGTTCCCCAGTGAAGAAAGAGCACAATAAGATCATGTCCCTGTGCCTCAGCAATGGAAATATCATCAGCAATATCCTGTTTGTTAAGCATATTTACGATCGCAGGAGTATCAACCCTGATTCCGTTTGTGCCGTAAGTATAATTAAGAAGGGCCATGGATATTCCTTTTGAAGACAGGATCAGTGGATGGTTTTTCTTTTGATCTTCCAGTCCTGTAAATGTACCTGTATGTGGAAGCCCTATGCTGTCAAGGTTCAGAATAGTCCGGGTAATACCCGGAATCCCTCTGTCGGCGGAATGGTTGTTTGCTGTTACCAGACAATCGATACCTGCATTTTTGCATGCCACTGCCAGTGCCGAAGGTGAACTGAACTGAGGATAGCCTTTGTAGGGAGGGCCGGCAAGAGTCACTTCAAGATTGGCTACTGCAATATCAGCCTCCGAGATCACAGGAGTTATATAGCTGAACACATCGTTATAGTCATATTTCCCGGAATCGTTGTTGAATGCAGAGTTTATCTGAGTGTCGTGGCCCATAATGTCGCCAATGAACAGTAGCGTAATATCCTGCTGTCCTGACCCTGCAGACTGAAGCGGGATGGTTGATACAATGAAGGCAAGAAAAAAAGTCTGTGTGATTTTACTGATCATATTGTATTGATTTCTCATCTGCATAGGAGGCAAAGATAAAATATTTATAACTTTGTCATCTTCAATGAGGCAGTATCTGACAATATTGCCCTGCTGATCATGAAAAAAAGAGACCATAACCCTGATTTCACAAAATATTCTCTGGCAGGGGCACTTATAACTCTCGGGATAGTTTTCGGTGATCTCGGAACCAGCCCTCTTTATGCCATGAGAGCCATCATAAACGGGGGTGCAGACAATTATAATGAACTTCTCATCTATGGAGGATTATCATGTATATTCTGGACTCTCACCCTGTCGGCGACAATAAAATATATTCTGATAACACTTCGGGCCGATAACAAAGGAGAGGGAGGTATTTTTGCACTCAGCGCCCTTCTGCGGAAGAAATCATCATGGGCAGCAATTCTGACGATGATAGGAGGTGCCGCACTTCTGGCCGACGCGGTGATCACGCCTGCCATTACCGTTACTTCTTCTGTTGAGGGACTGAGGTTGTACAATCCTGATATACAAATTGTACCAATAGTACTTCTGATCATTGGCATTTTGTTTTTCGTCCAGCAGTTCGGGATGCGATATACTGTCAGCGCCTTCGGTCCCATAATGTTTGTGTGGTTCCTTGCCCTTGGAGCCCTGGGCATATCACAGCTGGCACTGAATCCTGGTGTTCTCAGGGCCGTCAACCCTGTTTACGCCTACAGATTTCTGGCAGAATATCCGGGAGGATTCGTGCTCCTCGGGGCAGTTTTCCTTGCAGTTACCGGTGCGGAGATTCTTTATGCCAACCTTGGACAATGTGGCAGGCCGAACATAAGGGTGGCATGGGGATTTGCGAAGACAGCCCTTCTTCTTAATTACTTTGGTCAGGGTGCATGGCTGTTGATGAATATGGAGAAGGGAGCCTACGTGAATCCGTTCTTTTCGGTTATGCCCTCATGGTTTCTTATCCCTGGTATTATTCTTGCCGTTCTTGCAGCCATAATTGCCAGCCAGGCTATTATCAGCGGTTCATTCATTCTGATAAGTGAAGCCGTCTCCCTTAATTACTGGCCAAAGCTAAAAATTCTTCATCCCACATGGCTCAGAGGACAGGTTTACCTGCCCCTGATGAACTGGTTCCTCCTCATTGCGTGCAGCGTTACCGTGATCATTTTCCGGGAGTCGTCGAACATGAATGCGGCTTATGGTCTGGCTATTAACATAACGGAGATTCTGACCACACTTCTGCTGTCATATTACCTTCTTCTGAAGGGAGTCAACCATCGGCTTATCCTTCTTTTTTTCATGGCTTTCATAACCCTCGAGGGAAGCTTCCTGATAGCAAACCTCCACAAGATATCCCACGGAGGATGGTTCACCATTCTTCTTGCTTCGTTTTATTTCCTCGTAATGTTCGGCTGGTATTTCGGACGCAAATTAAAGAACAGATACATCACTTTTGCTGATCTTGACAGGTATCTGGATCTGTTCCGCGACCTCAGCAGGGATGAGTCGGTACCCATGTTTGCCACAAACCTTGTTTACATAATCAGGGCTAACAGGAAAGACCAGGTTGAATCGAAGGTGATATATTCAATATTCCATAAACAGCCGAAACGGGCAAGCATTTACTGGTTATTGCATGTCGACAGGGTTGAAGAACCAAACAGGTTCGATTACCAGGTTACACAGATCATTCCGGGCATCCTGATCAGAGTTGATTTTCATCTGGGCTTCAAGGTGGAACCAAAGGTCAATCTATATTTCAGGGAGGTGCTCGAAGACCTCAAGAAAACGGGGGAAATAAAGCTTGAAAGCAGTTTTGAATCCCTTAGACAGCATTCCTTTGAAGGTGATTTCAAGTTTGTTCTTATCGACAGGATACTATCGCGTGACTTTACACTTCCGGCATGGGAAAATTTCACACTTGCACTTCATCTTCTTGTGAGGCGTCTGAGCATCAGCGACGTGAAGACTCTTAACCTTGATCCTGCTAATACCATTGAAGAACAGGTCCCGATAATTCTGAATAAACCTATTACCGACAGGATAAAGAGGATAATCTGATTGTTCCGGGTTTGGTTACCGTATGGAAGTTATTTTACCGCCTGCTTCTTTCTCAGAATACTCAGAGCGCAGAAATATCCTGAATAAATAGCACCTGAGAATCCCCCTCCGGTTCTGGTCCATGCCGATGCAAAGTGAAGATTCCCTGCCACCGACGAAGTGTCGACAGGCATGTTAAAGGGAAGCTGTTCGAATCCGTACACCGCACCCTCAGGATTCAGGGTATACCGTTTTATGGTAAGGGGTGTAGCAACTTCATGGTAGATGATCCTGCCGGAAATACCGGGGACTATTGATTCAAGCCTCCTTATAAAGATCTGAGCAACTTCTTCCTTGCGGGAATTATATTCTTCCCTGGTGAGATTTTCCCAGTTTCCGGGGTAATCAATGCAGCACAGGGCACCGACGCTTTTACCGCTATCAGCGAGCGTCTGATCAACCTGACCGTAATCGACAAAAGTGTAACTTCGCTTTTCAAAGTCTCCTTTGTTGTTTATAAGGATATCTTTCTGCGATTTCACTGAACCGTCATAAACGAATGTAGAGTAATGATTGTTACCAAGATCACTCAGCATGGTGTCGAATCCGAAATAGACAGTGAGAAGGGATGCGCCGGGTCTCTTATCGCCTATCAGCCCGAACAGGATCTTACTTTTATCTTCAGGGAGTATTGAAGCAATTCCGGGCATTGAAGCATTTGCTATTATTTCATCGGCCCATGCCTCTTCCATCTTTTCACCCCTTTTGTTCTTTTTTATGCATCTGACACCCCTTATCTCTCCATTTCCGGTAATAAACCCTGTAACAAGGTGGTTAAGAAGTACTTTGCCACCATGATTGTTGATATAGTCAGCCAGAAAATCCGACAGAACCTGTGATCCGCCTTTTATGTAACTGGCCCCTCCGTTAAAATACCGTGACTGGGCCGCACAATAATAGGTAAGGGAGAGACTGTAGGGATCGTCATGAAAATATCCAAGATTGCCCAGCAGAACCAGTTTAAGGTCTTCATTGCTTATTATTGAATCGAGAAATTCTCCCACGCTCATTTCTCCTGCCGGCTCTTCGCCGGCCATGCCTCTTTTTTTGGGATTGAGCACCTGTGAATAAAATGAATCGATACCCTTTTCCTCCTCCGGAAAGGCATTTTTCAGGATCGTGGCTGCCTCGTGTGGATCGTGAGGAATAGTTATCCTTATGTCGTCGTTCACAAAATGATAGAACTCAGGCAGTTTAATAAATTCGACCTTGTCAAAAAGCCCGAGTTCGTTGAAAAGTTTTGTCTTAAGATCAACAGGACCGGGTCCGTCAATTTCATGCAAACCCACCTCAAGGGTGAATTCCCCTTTTCTGAATGTTGTGGCACAGCCTCCCGGGCGGTCATGCTGTTCAATGAGAAGGACTTTTTTCCCCTCCCTCGATAGTTTTGCTCCGGCAGTCAGTCCCCCGAGTCCGCCTCCTATTATAATGATGTCGTATTTCATATCTTATATATCTTCAGGAATAGGATACCGTCTGAACTCTTTTGTCTGGTCAAACAGATATCTGTATGTTATATAGTTTTTTACAGGTTTACAACCCACGGCAATGAAGATCTTTCTCATTTTAGGATTAAAGTCGGCAACCCATGAAAATTCTATTTCAGTATAATGTGTTTTTTCCCTGAACACGTTTGTGAGGTTATAAATGAAAGCCGATTCCAGGCCATGATTCTGAAATTTTGGGATCACTCCCATGAGCAGTCCTTTTGCCCGGGTCATGGCTTTTGTGTTTCTGTACCAGAGAAATTTAATGAGGCTAAAAATATCCAGTTTCCCTTTCAGATGCTTCAGTATCATGTTTAGGTCGGGGAACATCAGATAAATGGCTATCGGTTTGCCTTCAAAATAGGCTATCCAGATAAATTTCTCTTCAACAATGGGTTTGGCCTTTCGTAGTACTTCCCTTATATATTCCGGATCGAGTGGTTCGAAATGTTTCTTGAAAGATGCCCATGCCTCATTAAAAACCATAGCAAAATCTGCTGTTTGTTCAGTCTCATGCTTCCAAGAAAAGTGTCTGAATTCATACCCGGGTTTGTTTAGTACCCATGATCCTATTTTCATGACTCTCTCGGGCATGGGTTTCGTTATATCGAGATGGAATCCTTCCATGGTATAATAAACCCTGAAGCCATACGATTCGTAAAGATCCTGGTAATAAGGATGGTTATATGGTACATCGAATGAAGGGTGGGTGAACCCGTTTACCAGGAGACCCCAGTATTTGTCTGTCTCTCCGAAATTTATTGGTCCGTCCATAGCCTCCATTCCCTCTTTCCTGAGCCATTCCCTTGCGGTGTCGAAAAGGATATGTGCTGCCTCCCTGTCGTTGATACATTCAAAGAATCCTATACCTCCTGTTGGCTGATCGTATGTATATGCCAGGTTGAAGTCGACGAATGCGGCTATCCTGCCCGACAATACGTTCCTTTCGTCAGCAAGAATCCATCTTTCAACTTTGCCATGGCTGAAGTAGGTGTTTTTTGCCGGATCGAAAATTGCTTTAATGTCGGCATCGAGAGGACAAACCCAGACAGGGTCATTTTCGTATATGACTCGTGCAGTGTCGAGAAACAGTTTTTCAGTTCTTTTGTCAGTGACTTTGACCGGCTTCATCATCTGCCTGTGTTTTTAAAAGAAAGATAAGATCAGAGTAATCAGGTGGCTTCTGTTGCCATGAAGGTAAGAGAGGCCTATTTAGGGTAAACCTGGGTGATAATGCTCTGGTATTTTTCATGTATGAAATGTCTTCTCAGCTTCAGTGTCGGGGATAGTTCACCAGTGTCGGGTGACTACTCGTCATGAACAAGACGGAAACGTGCGATTCTTTCCGGAGCGGAGAGTCTCTTATTTAGTTTTTCTATCTCTTCAAGGAAAAGTGACTGGACTTTCTGATTCGTGACAAGCTCTTCATAGGTCTCAAACGATATCTGGTTTGAATTCTTCCAGTCGTTGAAATAGCTGAAGTTGGGCATTATCAGCGCTGAAGCGAATTTCTGATGTTCGCCGATCACAATTATCTGGTCTATCAGGGGAGACTCCTTGAACAGGTTTTCGATCACCTGGGGAGCAATGAACTTACCGTTTGAAAGTTTAAATATTTCTTTTTTTCTGTCTGTAACCATAAGGAACTTCCCATCTTCAATGTGTCCGATGTCGCCCGTATGGAACCATCCGTCTTCATCAAATGCTTCCTTCGTCAGATCAGGGTCCTTGTAATATCCGGGCGTTACATTGGGGCCCTTGCAGAGAATCTCCCCATCGCCGGCTATCTTTATTTCCACGCCTTCGATGGTCATGCCGACTGATCCAAGTTTCACCATACCCTTTTCTGTTCTGTTAATGGTAATGATGGGAGAGGTTTCTGTAAGACCGTACATGTTAATTATTTTTATGCCTGCAGCCCAGAAGATCTTCTCCAGCCGGGGCTGAAGGCTGGCCCCACCGCATCCCACTATCTTTACTCTGTCACCCAGTGCCTGCCTCCATTTGCTGAATATCAGCCTGTCGGCTATCATTAACCTCAGTTCATACCACAATCCGTTCTCTCCGTGAGGCTGATACTTAAGACCCAGTTTTACAGCCCAGAAGAAAAGTTTCTTCTTCATGCCGCTGAGCTTATTTCCCTTCGAAATTATGACATCATAGAATTTTTCAAGTATCCTTGGAACAGCATCAAAACCGTCGGGTCTGATTTCAGCCATATTGGAGGCGATGGTTCCCATACTCTCCGCGTAATATATGCTGCTCCCGCTGTATTGGGTCTGGTAATTTCCCATCCTGCCTCCGACATGACACAGAGGGAGTATGCTGAGATAGCTGTCTTCCTTATTGAGCCGGAAGACGTCGGCAGCTGCCAGGAAATTTGACACGATGTTACGATGAGTAAGAATAACTCCTTTAGGTCTGCCGGTTGTACCTGATGTATATATAAGTGAGGCGAAATCGTCAGGTTTAATTGTGGCTTTTATTTTCTCGACGTCGCTGGCATATTTTTCTGAAACCGATTTTCCGGTTTCGAGGATCTCCTTCCAGTTTTTAACTTCACCAGCATCATCAAACGAATAAACCGGGATGTCTCTTCCGCTGAGAGCAACTGCCGGGATCACATTCCTGAGCATTTTCTTATCGGAGATAAGTATCATTGAAGCCTCACAATGTTCTATAATATACTGGTAATCAGAGATGCTCAGCGACGGGAAGACCGGAACATGTATAACACCGATCATTGACATTCCCATGTCAGCAAAGTTCCATTCTGGTCTGTTGTTCGTGATGGTAATAATCCTGTCTCCTTTTTTAAGGCCTTTTTCAAGAAGCCCGAAGCTGAAATTGTATGAATTATCAATATACTCCTTCGTACTGAACTTAACCCAGTTGCCGCCAATTTTACAGCATAGTGCATCATCCTTGCCGGTGTATAACCTGCTGTACCTGTCGAGAAGATCAAAAGTGCGTTCGACTTCCATAATAGTATTTTTTAAATAAGATGAAAAACATAAAGATTTAACCCTGGAAACTTACCCTTAGTGATGCAATTTAATAAGAATCGGGAAATTTCAAAGTCCTCAGCCTTCTTTTCAGTGACAGTTAAGCCATAAAGCAGTATTTTTACCCATACCGTCATTTGCAGGGGAATATAAGAATGTTAATTTTGTTGACTAATACCCGTTTTAAGATATTACATTAAATCTGATAACAAATAGAATAATTATGAAACCCACATGACTGATCGAAATCACAAACCTATGAAATATAATTTTCAACTGAACCCGACTTTTTCGGGTGATCCCGACGAAGTTAATCATGTGAGGTTCCATCATACAACTAAAATCAAAATTATATTATAATGAAAAAAGCAACAACATTGTTATTAATACTAATCCTTAGCGGAGAATTACTTTCAGCACAGCTTACAGAATGGAAGATTGCAGGCGACAAGATCACCACTCCCTGGGCGGAGAAGGTTAATCCTCTTAATCCTCTTCCCGAATATCCCAGGCCACAGATGGTAAGAGATATCTGGAAAAACCTTAACGGCCTTTGGGATTATGCCATAACTGCTGCGGATGCACCTAAACCAAAAACTTACGACGGGAAGATACTGGTTCCCTTTGCAGTAGAATCTGCTTTGTCGGGGGTAAACAGAAATGTGGGACCTGACAATATATTATGGTATCGCACCAGTTTTACAATCCCTTCCACCTTCAGAAATAAGAATGTACTTCTTCACTTCGGTGCTGTAGACTGGGATTCGGAAATATTTCTCAATGGTGTCAGAATAGGATCGCACAGGGGAGGATACGATCCTTTCAGCTTAAACATTACACCTTTCATAAAGGGAAGAGGGAATCAGCTTCTTGAGCTGAAGGTGGCCGATCCTGTCGACAGAGGACCACAACCCCGGGGCAAGCAGGTTCTTAAACCCGGAAGTATCTGGTATACTTCGGTAACCGGGATATGGCAGACTGTCTGGATCGAAGCCGTACCTGAAACACATATCTCCTCACTGAAGCTTATTCCCGACATTGACAAGCAATCACTGTTGGTGAGCGTGGAGGCATCAAATTTTGCAGAAGGTGACATGGTAAAGATCAGCGCATTTGAAGGCGACAGGATCATCTCAGAAAAAACATCACGACCGGGAGACGCAACGGTACTGAGTATAACCAATCCCAGGCTATGGTCTCCTGACGATCCGTGGCTCTATGATCTTAAAGTTGAGCTGGTAAGAAAAAGCAGAACTGTCGATGTCGTAAAAAGTTATTTTGGCATGAGAAAAATCTCAGTGGAACCTGATTCCGATGGGGTACTGAGGATGATGCTAAACAATAAATTTGTGTTCCAGTACGGGCCTCTTGATCAGGGATGGTGGCCCGATGGTCTGTATACTGCACCAACCGATGAAGCCCTGCTGTTCGATATATTGAAAACAAAGGAAATGGGATTCAATATGATCCGTAAGCATGTGAAGGTTGAACCTGCCCGCTGGTATTACCACTGCGACAAGACAGGCATGCTTGTCTGGCAGGATATGCCCAGTGGTGATATGGGAGGAACAAGATGGAACACAAACCCCGGAATGGAAGGAGGCAGCGACAAGATACGCAAGCCGGAATCGGAAGCAATCTACCGGACAGAATGGAATGCGATAATCGACGCATTTTTCAACTATCCGTGCATAGTGGTATGGGTGCCCTTTAACGAAGCATGGGGGCAGTTTAAGAGTGCAGAGATAACAAACTGGACCATGCAGAAAGATCCTTCCAGGCTTGTTAACAGCGCAAGCGGAGGAAACTTTCACCAGGTCGGTCATATTCTCGACATGCATAACTATCCCGGACCGGTGATGCCTAAACCGGAAATATTCGGTGATATGCAGGTGCTCGCTCTTGGTGAGTTTGGTGGCCTTGGTTTACCACTGGAAGGACATACCTGGCTCGACAAGAACAACTGGGGATATCGGAGTTATCCCGATGCCGATACCCTGTTCAGGGTTTACGACAGCTATCTCGACCAGATAGCCCGGTTTGTTGTAAGAGGTTTGTCAGCAGCCATTTATACACAGACCACCGACGTCGAGATCGAAACCAACGGTCTTCTTACCTATGACAGGAAAATTGTGAAGATCCCTGAAGCAGATCTGAGAAGATCGGCACAGAAGCTATATGACGCAGGAGAAAAAGTAGTCTTCAGGAAAAAGTGAAATGACAGGATGTCCACTTGTCATCCTTAAAGAAAGGACACGTTTTGCATTCAATCACTGTTAATTCAAATAATGATATTAATGAAAAGCAGGTTTTTATTTATTTTATTTTTCTGCCTTTCGGCTTCCTTTACCGGAGGGCTTAGAGCACAACAGGTTCATGATGTCTCAGTTAATGCCGGCTCACCCCTTTTTGAGGTACAGCCTACCATGTGGGGAGTTTTCTTCGAGGATATCAATTTCGCCGCTGACGGAGGGGTGTATGCAGAGCTTGTAAAAAACAGGTCTTTTGAATTCACCCATCCGATGATGGGCTGGGACCAGGTAAGGCAAAACGCTACAGGCAGGGTTGTGCCCACTTTCTATACACCTGCAAACAGTAATAATCCTCACTATATTGTTATACATATCGACGCCGGGAAGGGGGCTTTTGGTATTTCGAACCAGGGATTCCGTGGTATGGGCATAAGGAAAGATAATCTATATCATTTTTCGGTATATGCAAGGATATCAGCTGGTTCAGGTCTCAGGATGAAGGCAGAGCTGATTAATTCTGAAGGTGCCGTGATCGGTGCCTCTGAAGTTCTTGACCTGACAAGTGACTGGAAAAAGCATGAGGCAGCGATAGCAGCTTCTGCTACTGATCCTTCAGCCAGGCTTCAGGTACTTTTCATGGGCACAGGGGCCGTCGACATTGATATGATATCGCTTTTCCCGGCCGATACCTGGAAAGGCCGGCCCGGTGGATTAAGAAAAGATATCGTTCAGATGATCGCCGACATGAAACCGGGTTTTCTCAGATTCCCCGGCGGTTGCATCGTCGAAGGAAGAACAATAGAGAACAGGTACCAGTGGAAGAATACAGTAGGGCCCGTCGAAGAACGGAAACTAATAACAAACAGGTGGAATACGGAAATGAGAAACCGCCCGGCTCCCGATTATTTCCAGAGCTTCGGACTGGGATTCTATGAATACTTCCTTATGGCTGAGGATATGGGTGCAGAGCCTCTGCCAATACTTAACTGCGGGATGTCGTGCCAGTTCAATGCCGGAGAAGTGGTACCACTGAATGAACTTCAACCCTATATTCAGGATGCTCTCGATTTGATAGAATTTGCAAATGGTCCGGTGACAACAAAATGGGGCGCTCTCAGAGCCTCAATGGGACACCCGGAATCATTCAACCTTAAATATCTGGGAATTGGAAATGAACAATGGGAGCAACAGTATATTGAAAGATACAGGCTCTTCGAGAAAGCTATCCTGCAAAAATATCCCGGAATAAGGATCGTTTCCGGGTCAGGCCCCTATGCTTCGGGAGCATATTTCGACCTTGCCTGGACCGAACTCAGAAAACTTGATCCGGCACTTATCGATGAGCACTATTACATGGCTCCGGAATGGTTCCTGGAAAATGCCGGCCGTTACGACAGCTATGACAGGTCAGGAATAAAAGTCTTTGCCGGTGAATATGCAGCTCACGGCAAAGAAGGACAGGCACCCGAGTCACGGAATACATGGCTCAGTGCACTTACCGAAGCAGCATTCATGACTGGTCTGGAGAGAAATGCCGATGTGGTTCACATGGCATCATACGCCCCCCTGCTCGCCCATGTAGATGCATGGCAATGGCGCCCCGACCTTATCTGGTTCGATAACCTTAATGTTTTTGGAACACCTAATTACCATGTTCAGAAGCTGTTTTCAACTCACCGGGGAACACATGTTATTCCTGCTCTGAAAGACGGCAGGCCTCTGAGCGGACAAGATAGTATTTATGTATCCGCAGTGTCTGATAAAGCCTCTTCAATGATATATGTGAAAATCGTAAACGTATCGGGAGAAACACAACAGGTAAGACTGAATCTTTCAGGTGCCTCTTTCCTGAAAGACGGCCTGATGGAGACACTTAAAGCAAAGGGTTTGTATGAGTACAACTCAGTCTCCAACCCGAAAAATATCTATCCCTTCACCAGGCCTGTGACAGTTTCAGGCAGGAAACTCCTGCTTGAAATTGAACCATCCTCGGTTAATGTTGTTAAACTCACTCTGAGAAAATGATAAAAAACTCTCTGCCATCAGCACCGGGTGGAACAGGAAGATACATGATCAGCTGGTTTTTAGGATTCATGCTGGTATTTCTTTCCTCCTGCAGCAGCGAAACGCTTACATTTACAAATCCTCTTTTTCCCTCAGGAGCCGACCCATGGATTATTTATAAAGACGGATATTATTATTATACAAGCACATCCGGAAGCAATCTTTTTATACGTAAAGGACGGAATCTTGATGAAATCATCGTCTCGGACCGAAAGGTAGTGTGGACACCTCCGGCGGGAACAAATTATTCAAAACAGCTATGGGCTCCGGAGCTTCATTACTTTGACGGGATATGGTATATCTATTTTGCTGCCGACGACGGCAACAACATCAATCACAGGATGTATGTAGTTGAAAATGCTTCACCCGACCCAACCGGGGGACAATGGAATTTCAGGGGGAAGGTGTCAGATCCTTCCGATAAATGGGCTATCGACGCTTCGCTGTTTGAATATGATGATAAGCTTTACATGGTATGGTCAGGCTGGGAGGGCGATGTTAACGGGCAGCAGAATATATATATTGCAGCGATGAAGGATCCCTGTACCGTAGACGGAACCCGGTCGCTGATATCCGCACCGGAATATGACTGGGAAAAGGTTGGCGATCTGAACAATCCCAACGACGTCCCTCATGTTAACGTGAATGAGGGCCCGGTTGCTCTTCAGAGGAAAGGGAAGCTTTTTATAATTTATTCTGCCAGCGGATGCTGGACCGACAATTATTGTCTGGGGATGCTGACCTATAATGGAACAGGCGACCTGCTTGATTCACAATCATGGTCAAAGAGCCCCTCGCCGGTATTTAAGCAAAAACCTGAAGCCGGTGCTTTTGCTCCCGGGCATAATTCCTTTTTCAAATCGCCCGACGGGAAGGAAGACTGGATACTTTATCATGCCAATCCGGCAGCAGGACAGGGATGCGGCAGATTCCGCTCTCCCCGAGCCCAGAAATTTTCATGGAAAGCAGACGGAACATCCGACTTCGGTGAACCTGTTGCTACAGGAGTGCCGATGTCCCTTCCGTCTGAAAGAGGCAGAAGAAAAAAATAAGCTGTACCGGAATAAAAATCATGGCTATATTTGTGGCCTTATACCTTTAAATTATGATGGAGTTGATTCATACAGTGGTAGACTGGTATATGGCCAACCTGAGTTATCTCACGGTATTCCTGCTGATGGTGGTAGAGAGTTCATTCATACCATTTCCTTCAGAAGTTGTTATACCATTTGCTGCATACAAGGCTGCCCAGGGAGAGATGAATGTTTTCGGTGTTGTTATAGCAGGTACTCTGGGGGCACTTTCCGGAGCACTGATAAATTATTATCTCTCAAAATACCTGGGAAGGCCGATCGTTTACAGACTGGCAGGCTCAAAGGTCGGAAGATTGCTTCTTTTATCGGAAAAGAAGGTTGAACATGCGGAGGATTATTTCAACAGGAATGGAAATACTTCAACTTTCATCGGCAGGCTTGTACCGGCCGTCCGCCAGCTGATATCGATACCTGCAGGGCTGGCCAGGATGAATATCCGCAGCTTCATCATTTACACTACCGCAGGTGCGGCGATATGGAACATCATACTGGCTTTGACAGGATATTTCGCATATGAGATGAAGGACAGGATACTCCCGTATCTCGACGATATACTGATCGCAATAGGAGCGGGATTCATTATCTATCTTATTGTAAAGGCATTAAAAAACAGGAAGAATAAACAGATAACATAGCTTTCTGGAAGTGGGTTTATGTTTCACTTTCATCATAAGTTATTTTATTATATGACTATCAGGAATGATTAATAATGTATCCAAAGACGCTTGAAAAT
>DAIOVL010000021.1:36761-54076 GCA_036759025.1 Bacteroidales bacterium | reverse complement strand
CAGTTTAACCGGACTGCAATATTAACCATTAGTTCCAAATTTTCCAAGAGTTATCCCGTAATAGCATTGAACAAAATACCCTTACAGATGTTTCATTCTAAATTTGATTATGATAACTACTGTCCTGATTCTGGCTGTCGCCGGGTTGATCCTGAGAAGGTTCCGCAAAGGTGGTTTCAGGATCAGAACCAAAAAGTCGTCTCTTAAAATCTAAGGATATGAAAAAAAACATGGGAATTGTTGACAGAGTAATAAGATTATTAGTTGCTGCTGTTGTGCTTATACTCTATTTCACCAATGTAATCTCAGGAACACTGGCATTAATTCTTCTTATTGTTGCAGTGATCTTTGTACTTACCAGCTTTGTAAGTTTCTGCCCTCTTTATCTGCCCTTTGGGATCAATACAAAGGGAAAAAAATAATATGTCTTTCATAAAGAGAGTGTCGTTCTAAATTTCCCCGATGACTTCCTCAAGAAGCAGGAGAACATTATGAACGTTATTTTCAAAGACCTCCAGGACCGCCTCCCAGGTAACAGGCTGCTCATCCGTTTTCCATGAGTCGTAATCGGTGCTCATGGCTATTACTGCATAAGGAATGCCCAGTTCATTCGCCAGAACAGCTTCCGGCGCAACCGACATGTTTATTATGTCGGCACCCCAGGCACGGAACATCTTCGACTCAGCCCTGGTCGAAAACCTCGGCCCTTCAATAGTAATTACCGTTCCCCTTTCATGGATTGAAAGTCCCAGCCTTTTTGCGGTCTGAATTATTAATGACCTCAGCCTCAGATCGAAGGGATCCGCCATCGGAGCATGTTTCATGTTACCCGGCTCAAATTCTTCAAAAAAAGTCACCGTCCGGTGCCTCGTGAAATCAATGAACTGATCTGGTATCACAACATCTCCTCTTCCGATCTCTTCCCTGAGACTTCCGCAGGCCGTGGTGGCAATGATCCTTTCACAACCGGCCTCCATGAGAGCAAAGATATTTGCCCTGTTGTTGACCTTTGAAGGTGTAATGCTATGATCAAAGCCGTGTCGTGAAAGAATAACGATCTCACTGCTGCCAATGGTTCCGCAGATAAGATCAGATGACGGTACCCCGTAGGGAGTTGTAACATGTTTTTTTTCAGGAGATTTCAGTATTTCAGGATTCTCCAGACCCGAACCCCCGATGATCCCGGTCTTCATTCCTTTTCCTTGTTGATGTACGACATGAGCACATTTACAGCCTCATCCATGTCGTTGCCGAAACTAAGGATCCCGGCGCGGTCACCGGCCATGACAATTATTCTTTTCTCTATAACATCAGAATCGCTGAAAAGCCTGAATATGTCTCTTGCCAGTCCCGTAGTACCATACTCCATTGAAGGATTTGTTGTCGGAACATTGTATATCAGTTCGTTCCAAAGGTCGATGCTGTGTACATGAACTACCGCATTGGCTCCGGGATCAGCAAGATATATTGCTGCATGCGTTAAGGATTCAGATGAAGCTTTCAGAGGTCCGGTGCACTGAACCGCGTTATCGTCGATGTTAAAGGAATTAACCTTTACATAATGACCGGGTTCAAGCTCTGGTATTTCACCGGTAGCAGAACCGGTAATAAAAAACTGGTTGCCTCCCCGGATCCTCATGCTCAGATTACCGAAGCCGACGCCGTTTTCATAAGCTCCGATGAGGTCCATGTTGTATAGGATCTCCCTCCAGTAATTGATTATTTCATATTGTTCGTCGGAAATAACAGGACCCGACTGAGTCCAGTGACAGTTGAATTTTACTATCCCGTCCATTTCATTTAAATTTATTCGGAAACATTTTTTTAATTTCTTTTTCTCCGGCCCCGCAGATACCTTTCTCCGTTATCAATCCGGTTATAAGCCGGGCAGGTGTAATATCGAAGGCATGATTCAGCGCTTTTGTTCCTTCCGGACATATTCTTACCTGCCTTATCTCACCGTCATCCAGACCTGAGACGTAAATAACTTCTTCAGGATCCCTTTCCTCTATTTCTATTTCGTCAATGCCTTTTCTTACGCTGAAGTCAAACGTTGATGAAGGGAAAAGTGCATAAAAAGGGATTTCGTTATCCCTGGCTGCAAGAGCCTTCAGGTAAGTTCCGATTTTATTTGCCACATCACCGGTGGCTGTGGTGCGGTCGCTGCCCACAAACACAGCGTCAACCACCTTCTTTTGCATCAGGTGACCCCCGGAATTATCTGTGATAATTGTATGAGGAATACCGTACTGCTGTAATTCCCAGGCAGTGAGCCTGGCTCCCTGGTTTCGGGGGCGGGTTTCATCAACCCATATATGTAAAGGGATCCCTTTATCATGAGCCCGGTAGACAGGAGCAGTTACGGTGCCATAATCGATTGTCGCCAGCCACCCGGCATTGCAGTGAGTGAGAATATTGACAGGTTCTCCCTTTTTCTTTTCACTGATGTCTTCAATGATCTTTAACCCGTTGACACCTATCTGCCTGCAATATTCCTTCTCTCTCTCGCAAATTTCAATTGCATTTTTAAGGGCCTGATCCTGCAATGAATCAGGCGACATGTTTTCTGACAGTTTACTGATGGAATAATTCACTGCCCACGACAGATTTACCGCTGTAGGCCGGCATGAGATTAGATACCGGGCCGCATTCTGAATATGGTCGCGAACATTTGTTGCTGCGGTCATTTCAAGAGTGGCGAGATATATTCCGAATGCAGCTGCTGCGCCAATAAGAGGAGCGCCCCTGACTGTCATATTATCAATCGCCTCATATACATCATCCACACTCCGCAGCTCTTTTGTCCGGAAGAAAAAAGGCAGCATCCTCTGATCAATCACCTTTACAACATGAGGATCTGAACTGTCGGTCCAGATACTTTGATAATCCTCATTTCCCACCCTCATACCGTCAAATTGATTTTGTTCTGACCTATAAAATTAAGAATTTTTATATATCCGTTATGATTCCATTGGAGCTGTTAATTCAATAATATTCTGTGCAGAATCTGGCGCGCCAGTTTTACAGGACTTCTTCTGACAAAGAGAAGGGGTCATTTTTATGTTGCCGCGGGTCAGCAGGAAGTACCCGTAATTTTTATTATTTTAGTATGATCACTTCTGGGTATACACCACATTTATTAGTTTAAAATTGTATATAAAAAAATGAAACCGCTGAAATTGTTCTTATCGTTGATTTGTTTACAGACTGCCAGCCTGCTTACTGCTCAACCTGCCGAAAATGATATGGCACAGCTATATCCTGAATTTCAGAGATATGCCGATACGCGATCCGGTTCACTTTCGTATCTGGAAAAAGACTGGCCTGAAATGGAACAATGGAAAATTCTGGCAAGGGCAAAAATGAATGAGGTTCTTGGATATTCTCCTGACCCTGTTGCCCTGGAGCCGGTCATACTCGAAGAAACAAAGAAGAAAGGGTATACACGCTTAAAGGTGCGGTATTCACTGACTCCCTTCCGCAAGACAGAAGCCTATCTGCTTATACCTGATGGTCTTACCAGGTCGGCTCCCGCAGTAATTGCACTTCACGACCATGGAGGTTTTTATTATTTCGGAAAGGAGAAGATAGTTGAAACGGAGAATCAGCCTGAGGTGCTTAAAGAGTTCATAGAGCAATTATATGGGGGGCGGCCTTATGCTGATGAACTTGCCCGACGCGGATTCGTTGTACTGTGTCCTGATGCCTTTTACTTCGGCTCACAGCGCATAGATCTGGATTTGCTTTCGGAATATTTCAAATCAGGATATCCGGATATTAATTCACCTGATATAAATACGGCTGTTAAGGCGAAGAACAAAGTATATTCTTCATATGAACATGCTATGGCTAAATATCTTTTTGGTTCCGGCACCACCTGGCCGGGTGTGATGTTCCATGGCGACCGTATAGCTGTAGATTATCTTCTTACCAGGCCGGAGGTCGATCCTTCGCGGATAGCCTGCGTGGGGCTCTCCATCGGGGGTTTCAGGAGCGCACATCTCTTTGGCCTTGATCCCCGTGTAAGCGCCTGTATAGATGCCGGATGGATGACTTCGTACAGCATGCAGATGAAAGACCATTTCCGGCACCATACCTGGATGATATATGTTCCCCGTCAGACAGAGTTCCTCGACCTGCCTGATGTCGCTTCCCTGGGTGTTCCCGGACCGTTGATGATAATCAATTGTTTACAGGACCGGCTGTATACTATTGATGCGATGAAAGCTTCAGCGGAAAAGATAGAAAGAATTTATTCGAAAGCAGGAGCTGCCGGTCGTTATGAGACAAAATGGTACGATGTCCCTCATTCATTCACTCCGGAGATGCAGGATTATGCCATTGACTGGCTGGAGAAATGGCTTAAATAGCAGGTTATTCATTTATCAGGGAAACACCTTTCGAATAATCGACCGGTTTATTCGAAAATTTTGAACCAAAAGATTATTGTTATATTTTTGCATTAAGCGGATAGAGTTCCCTAATAATCGTGATATATGATTAACAAAGAAGAATTTAGACAAAAGGTTATTGCGACTGCAGGGTGTATATTCAGCCGTTACGGGTTCAGGAAAACCACTATGGAAGAGATTGCCCGGGAGCTGAAAATGGGTAAAAGTTCTATTTATTACTATTTTGCAAGTAAGGAAGATATCTTTGAAGCTGTGGTGCTTCATGAAGCCAATGTACTTAGGAATGAGCTTACTACAGCAATTAAATTGGTCGAATCTCCGGTCGGTAAGATGAAAAATTATGTTTTTGTGAGGATGAAAGCATTCGAAAAACTTTCCAATTACTATAATGCCATCTTTGACAAAAACCTGGATCACTTCGATTTCATTGAAAGAATACGATCACGTTACGACCGTGAGGAGCTTGCCATTCTCAGGCTTATTTTGTGGGATGGTGCACGAAAGAAGGTTTTCAATGTGGCTAACAGTGAGTATACTGCCCTGGCTGTTCAGACAACACTGAAAGGTCTTGAGGTACCTCTTTTCTGGCAAAAGAAAGAAGTGGATATTGAAAAACGCCTTACAGCTATTCTTGAGGTGCTGTTTAACGGGATTTTGAGGAAGCAGACACCTTTTTTATCTGAGCCCTCTTCTTAAATCTCAGACTCAACACCAGTCCCGCAATACCTGCTATTATCAGCGGGATACTGTACTTCTGTCCAAGGTTAAGTACCATCCCGGCTTCGCGCATTACCTGGTCTTCTTTCAGGAATTCAATAAAGAACCGTGCTGTGAAAATGAGAATACAGATAAGGCTTATCAGCAGACCCTGTATATGTTCTCCCTTTTTCCTCCAGTATATCCTGTAAAGAAGGATGAATATCAGCAGGTATGCCAGGCCCTCATATATCTGTGTCGGGTGTTTTGGTGCAGTTTCTCCGTTGCGGAGGAATACAAATCCCCAGGGGAGTGTTGTTTCGACGCCGTATATCTCTGAATTCATAAGATTTCCCATTCTTATAAAGAATCCCGCCAGTGCGACAACTATTGAAACACGGTCAAGTATCCAGAACCAGTTCTTCTTTTCCTTCCAGGCAAACCATCCTGTAGCTATTAATATACCTGCTGCCCCTCCGTGGCTAGCAAGGCCTCCTTTCCATACCTTCAGAATTTCCAATGGTTTTGCAAGATAATACTCAGGTTCATATATGAGGCAATGGCCCAGCCGTGCCCCTATAATTACACCCAGGGCCATATAAAGAGTAAGCTTGTCGAGCAGGGCATCATTCAGATTTTCATTCTTGAAAATCTTCAGCATTATCATATAGCCAAACAGAAACCCTGAAGCAAACAAAAGACCGTACCATCTTACGGCAAAAGAACCTATGCGGAATATTTCAGGATTAACATCCCATGGAATTATTAAGAAGTGCATGACAATTTTGAATTTTTGATATCCAAAGGTAGAAAATATGTTTAATAAGCAACTAAAGAGAACAAAACTTACATGTGACTAAAGTTGCTAAGGCTGGTTAATGTGATCGGAAAAATAATGTATGTTTGCAGATGGCCAGTTATGATGCATTTATGAGGCGGACGGTTTCTTACCATATTCTTGTTGTCATTCCGTTGTTTGCGGTGATTGCATCATGTGCCAAGGTGAGTTCACCGGCGGGAGGCCCAAAGGATACCGATCCTCCGGTAGTGGTAAAGAGCGAGCCGGCTTCAGGAACCACGAATTTCAGCGCGAACAGAATAAGTATAACTTTTGATGAATTTGTAACTCTCGATAAGGTCAACGAGAAATTCATGGTATCTCCTCCCCTGGAGAAACGTCCGGTTATAACCCTCAAAGGTAAAAGCGTGGTTGTTGAATTTGATGAAAAGCTTCGCGACAGCACGACCTATACTTTTTATTTCCAGGATGCCATACGCGACCTGAATGAAGCTAATCCCATAGACAATTTTCAGTTCGTTTTCTCAACGGGCGATGCACTTGATTCACTTTCCGTTACCGGCAACGTGCTTTCCTCCTTCAGCCTCGATCCCCCTGAAAACACCCTTGTCCTCCTGTACAGGGATCACTCTGATTCGGCCTTTATGAAAAGGCTTCCTGATTATATTACCAGGGTTACCCCGACAGGATATTTCAGGTTTGACAATGTAAAAGAAGGCGTGTACAGGCTTTTTGCTCTAAGGGATGCAGACAACAGCAAGAACTTCAATATTCCCGATGAAGAAATTGCATTTTCAGATTCGCTCGTCAGTGTCACAATTGAAAGGAACTATATCCCCAAACCGGCAGCAGATTCCTTAAATAAGGGTCCGTCAGCACTCAAAGTTGCCGACACGACGGTAATACGGGGGGAACACAAGCTCTTTTTATTCAAGCCTTTGAAGAAAACACGGTATCTGACTTCTTCGGCAAGGGCAATGAAGTACAAGCTCATTTTTACACTCTCTGTCCCTCCCGACACCCTCGGATTTGATTTCTCGATACCAGGTACCCACTCCGGTGCATGGTTCATGGAGAAAAGCAGGAAGAGAGACACTTTGACCGTATGGCTTACAGACAGCACCGTCTATTCAAGTGCCCAGCTGAAAGTTCTTGCAGCTTATCCGTTTACCGATTCGCTGGGTAACACTGTAAGAAAACAGGATACGGTCCTGTTACGTTATCTTGAACCCCGTGCTCCGAGAGGCAGACAGGGAAGCGTTCCTTTAAAAGTCACCTCGTCGTTGTCGACCGGATCGCTCCGCCCGTCACAGAATATTTTCTTCAATGCAGAGACACCTTTTCGGCAACCCGATACTGCCAGAATAAGTCTCTTCGAGGTGAATGGCGAGGACAGATTAAGAGTACCCTATACCATTGAAAAGGATCCGGATAATGCCTGCAGGCTGAGACTGATCACAGAACTTCAGCAGTCGAAAAGATATTTGTTCATTGCCGACTCTGCAGCATTCGGTAATATTTACGGTGAGGTTACGGATTCAACGGGATCCGGCTTTAGCGTAAGGAATGACGAAACATTTGGCAGACTTATATTAAATATTAATAACTTTGAAGGGAAGAGGATCGTGCATCTGCTCAGCAACCAGGACAAGGTGTTGCGGGAGATAACGCGTGATAATGACGGTGAAGTTGAGTTCATGTATATCGACAAGGGAACCTATCGCCTCAGGGTAATATATGACCTTAACGGCGACGGGGAATGGACAACTGGAGATTTTCACAACAAAATTCAGCCGGAACCTGTTTCCTTCTACCCGCGCGAAATACCTGTGGGTGAGAACCACTGGGTTAACCAGGACTGGGACATAGGAACCCGGAATATTAAGACCTTGAAAAGTGTGACCGGCACAAAGCCCGGCAGATAGTACTAATATTAAAATATTTACAAATATGAAAAAAGTTGTTGCAGGCGTAGATATCGGAGGAACAAACACTGTATTCGGACTTGTTGACGAAACGGGCAAGGTTTTATCACATGGCACATTTAAAACTACTGATTATCCGAAGGTTGAAAATTTTGTTACAACGCTTACGGCTGAAATCAGGAAATTACTGGCTGCAAAGAAAGAGTACGAACTTGCAGGGATTGGAATCGGTGCACCTGATGCAAATTACCACAGGGGAACAATAGAACATGCTCCCAACCTTGCGTGGAAAGGTATTGTGCCTCTTGCCGATCTTATCAAAAAGAAAATAAATGTGCCGGTTGCTGTTACAAACGATGCAAATGCAGCAGCGATGGGGGAGATGATATTCGGAGGGGCAAAGAAAATGAAAGATTTCATTGTTCTTACTCTGGGTACCGGTCTTGGCAGTGGTATTGTGATCGACGGTAAAATGGTTTACGGTCATACAGGATTTGCCGGTGAACTGGGTCATATGACAGTTGTGCACAACGGAAGGGAATGCGGTTGCGGCCGCAAAGGATGTCTCGAGACCTATGCTTCTGCAACCGGACTGGTGAAGACAGTCATTCAGCTTATGAGCGAGATGCGTGATGAGAGCCCCTTAAGAGATATTCCGCCTTCAAAGCTTACCTCCAAAAAAATTGCAGAAGCTGCAGCAAAAAATGACCCGGTAGCTGTCAGGGCAATGAACGAAACAGCAGAGATACTGGGCTTCGGGATTATTAACGCAATTGTATTTTCAAGTCCTGAAGCGATCTTTCTATTCGGCGGACTTGCCCAGGCCGGAGACCTGCTTTTCAAACCCGTGAGAGCATACCTGAAAAAGAATAATTATGTTCTCATGAAAGATACGGTGAAGATCCTGCCATCTGAAATTTCAGAAAGCAATGGTGCCGTGCTGGGATCTGCTGCCCTTATCTGGAACGATCTGAAGAATTAATATCCGTTTAACTGCAGCAGGCTGTCATGCAGATGACACTGAAAATTTATATGACTTTTCTGGTTCTTTAAGTTCTGAACAAATCAGAAGTATTATGAAAACTACAGAAGCTGTCTTACTGGAATTTGGCTCTGCCTATCCGGACCTGGATTCAATATCGGAGAAGCTCGATACATTAACACGAAATTCTGTCGGCTGCATTAACTGGCCGGGCTTCGGTTACCGTCCGGATGTTGAATTTGCAATAGCTCATACAGCCAGAGAAATAGTACTGAAATATTATGTTTCCGAGGACTATTTCAAGGCTGAGAAGACCACCGACAATGATGAGGTTTATGAGGATTCATGTGTTGAATTCTTTGTTTCGCCGGCTGATGACGGGATCTATTATAATTTCGAATTCAATGGTATAGGAACCTGCCTTATGGGATCAGGGAAATCAAGGGAAACAAACATGAGAGCCGATGCTTCAGTGATCTCAGGTATCCGCAGAAGATCATCGGCCGGCACAAAGGCCGTGAAGGAAATTAAAGGTCGATTTTCATGGGATATAGTTATTGCAATACCTCTGAGTTCTTTTACTCATCATAAAGCAGAATCTTCCAGGGGTCTTACCTTCAAAGCTAATTTTTACAAATGCGGCGACAGTCTTACTGTTCCGCATTACCTGTCATGGAATCCAATACATACAGCAAATCCTGATTTTCACAGGCCTGAATATTTCGGAACGATAAAATTTTTATAAGAACAAAATAAAGGGAAACAGCCATGAAACAAGAGTTCAATAAGGTAGTGTTGTCATTGCATGCCCACCCCGATGATGCCGAAGCCTGGAATGCAGGTGTTCTGAAGCTTTTAAACGACAGAGGCTACAGGATCGTCATAGCAACCATGACGGGAGGAGACCTTGGCGGATGTAACATGAGCATGGAAGAAACTGCAAGTGTCAGGTTCGGGGAGGCAGAAAAGGCAGCAGGGGTACTGGATGCCGATTACTATTCGCTGGGTGAAACTGACGGATTTCTTTTCGACACCAGGGAGCTTAGACTGAAAACCATCTCACTGATAAGGAAGGTTGAAGCCGGGATCATCTTCACCCATCTGCCATTTGATTATCATGCCGATCACCGGGCCACAGCAAACATCGTCGAAGCTGCAGCCATGGTCGCCTCCCTTGATCCCGTTCCTGTTCCAGAAAAGCCTCTTGCAATAACACCTCTGCTGTATCATACTTCACCCTTTTCTCTTTCCGATACAATAGGTTCAGAAATAGAAGCTCCCCATTTTTTTGTTGACGTAACCGGCGTTATTGAAACAAAGAAAAAAATGCTTGAATTTCATGTTTCACAGATAGAGCTGATGAGACATATGCATAAGATTGATGATTTCTTCGGTTTCGTTCTGGAAGGGAACCGCAAATACGGTTCCATGGCGGATGTCGGATATGCAGAGGCATACTGGCAGCATCTGGGCGGGGGATTTCAGAAAGAACCCCTTGTTCAGGAGGAGCTGGAACAATACATCAGACAGAAATTATAGCTGGCAAATCAGACGGAGAAGCTTATTTTCTGTTTAATTTGTAAATGGTATATTTACATATCAATAATTTAATCGTATACAATGCCTGGTAAGGAAGTAGCTGTCGGTATCGACATTGGTGGCACGAATACTATTTTTGGTTTTGCCGACCGTGAAGGGAACATTCTTGCTGAAGACAGACTCAAGACCACTCATTATGAAGAGGTGGAAGTTTTTGTAGCTGCTCTTTATGAAAAAATCATGGTTGCCTCCAATAAGATACCCGGGTCGTTAGACATAAAAGGATTTGGTATAGGAGCGCCTATGGGGAATATCAACAAGGGAACCATTGAACATGCGGCAGGGCTTCCCTGGAAAGGGATAATACCTCTGGCAGATCTATTCCGCAAGCATACCGGCCTGCCTGTTGTTGTAACCAACGATGCAAACGCAGCAGCCGTAGGGGAAATGATTTACGGCGGCGCAAAGGACATGAAAAATTTTGTTGTGATCACTCTTGGAACAGGCCTTGGAAGCGGGTTCGTAATTGACGGAAAGCTCGTTTATGGTCATGACGGTTTTGCGGGAGAGATAGGGCATACAGCCATCAGGCCCGGCCCCTCCAACCGTGACTGTGGTTGCGGAAGAAAGGGCTGTCTCGAAACATATGTCTCGGCAACAGGTCTCAAGAGGACTCTTCTGAAGATCATGGCCGACAGCATCGAACCCAGCGATCTGAGAAAATACAGCTTCGAAGAGCTTGATGCAGAAATAATACATGATTATGCCAAACGGGGAGACCACCTGGCAATAAGAGCCTTTCAGCATACAGGAAGAATGCTGGGATTTAAGCTGGCCGACGTGGTTGCCCATACAAATCCCGAAGCAATATTCCTTTTCGGAGGGCTGGCCCTGGCCAAGGATCTGATCTTTGAGCCGGCCAAGGAATACATGGAAGAGAACCTTTTAAGTATCTATAAAGGAAAGGTCAAACTTCTTGCATCGCAGCTTAGCACACAGAATGCAGCTGTGCTGGGAGCAAGTTCATTAATATGGACGAATGGAATAACATGATCTTGTGGTAAATTTGGATTGCCTATGTCAAATTTCCCTGTTATACTGAATCATATTCTTGGTATAATCTTCATTGTGCTTGTATTTGCACTCGCATATGCATACCTCAAGCCGCACCAGCTGCATAAGCGCCGGCTGGTTTCAACACTTATGTTAAAAGCTACATATCTCCTTTACCTGCTTATACTACTTGTAGTAATATATTTTTCTGCGCTTGTCAAGGGAGGGCTCGTCGAGGTTTTTATGGGAATTGAATTCTTTGCTTTTCTTATAGTTTTATTCGTGCCAAACATAGGGATCCTTGCAAGAAAACTCGGTCCTTTCAGCAAAAACCGTGAGAACTACAATTACTTCTTTACGGTGGTCAACCTGGTAGCTACCCTGGCTATCCTTTTAATGTTCTTTATCTGAGTCAGCATACTCCAGGCAAAAAAAGACGCTGATACCGGCATGAATTGTTTTGCATATACTAAATTTGTCATTATTAACCAAACCAAAACTCTATGATCAGGGAACGTCTTATCGGTTATATAGAACAGAGCATCAAACAAAACTGGGATATTGAGGCTTTGTCGAACTACAGGGAAAAGGGCTATTCCTACAGGGAGATAGCCGCCAGGATCCTGAAATTCCATATTGTCTTTCGTGAAGCAGGTGTAAAAGAAGGAGACAAGATTTCGCTTGTGGGAAGAAATTCGGCAAACTGGTGTACGGTATATCTGGCGACAGTGACTTACGGAGCAGTTATTGTTCCTATTCTTCCTGATTTCAAACCCGACGATTTGATGAATCTGATCACTCATTCAGATTCATCTTTGCTGTTTGCCGACGACAAGATCTTTGAGTCTCTGGATCAGAAAAAAATGCCACAGATAAGCGGAGTGGTCTCGCTCGACTCTTTCAGTCTTTTGACTGCCGGGAGTGATAGAATAAAAACTGCCTGGGAAGGTATTGAAGATAAATATAAGCAACTGTATCCCGACCTGAAACCGGATGATATTAAATTCCCGGACATCACTAACGACAAGCTCGCCGTTATCAGCTATACGGGAGGAACAACAGGATTCTCGAAAGGAGTAATGTTATCTCATAACAGTCTGGCGGCCAACGTAAGGTTTGCCCAGAAGAATATGCCGCTTGAACCCGGAGATCCCCTTGTCTCTTTTCTTCCTCTGGCACATACCTACGGCTGTGCTTTTGAGTTCCTCTTTCCTTTTACATACGGCTGCCATATAACTATTCTTACCAAGACACCTTCTCCGCAGATCATATTGCAGGCTTTCAAGGAAATAAGACCAAAACTAATACTTTCCGTGCCTCTTGTCATTGAAAAGATATTCAAGAAACAGATACTCCCGGTTATCAGCAAATCGCACATGAAATTCCTTCTGGGTATACCGGGGATCAATTCTATCCTGCATAAGAAAATACGTGAAAAACTGGAAACTTCATTCGGAGGCCGGTTCAAGGAGATAGTTATCGGAGGTGCTCCGTTTAATGCAGAAGCAGAGCGTTTTTTCAGGAAAATAGGTCTGCGTTTTTCTGTCGGTTACGGAATGACGGAATGCGGGCCTCTCATCAGCTACACTTCCTGGGATACCACAAAACTCGGGGCTTCAGGAAAAGCTGTTGACACCCTTGAAGTAACGATCGATTCTGCTGATCCTCAGAAGGAACTGGGAGAGATCATCCTGAAAGGAGAGAACGTGATGCTGGGCTATTATAAGAATGAAAAAGCCACAAAAGAGATCATTGATGAAAACGGATGGATGCATACCGGCGACCTCGGAGTTATAGACAATGAAGGGAATATTTACATAAAGGGCAGAAGCAAGACCATGATCCTGGGTCCTTCAGGCAAGAACATTTTCCCGGAAGAGATAGAGGCGGTGATCAACAACATGGACTATGTAACTGAATCGCTGGTTATTATGGAGGACAATAAGCTTATTGGTCTCATATTCCCCGATTTTGACATGCTGAAAAACAACAATATCTCCGACGAGAAGGTAGCGGAGTTGCTGGAAACCATCAGGAAGGATGTCAATGATAAGATCCCCGACTACATGCAGGTAAGTAAATTCAGACTTCATACTGAAGAGTTCGCCAAAACGCCAAAACGCAGTATACGACGATTCTTATATACAAAGGAATGAAACTTTACACGTTGATTGTTGCCGGGGGGACAGGCAAAAGAATGGGTGCAGAGCTCCCCAAACAGTATCTCGAGCTTGCAGGAAAACCTGTCCTGATGCATACTCTCGAACGTTTCAAGGCATTTTCTGAGGAGATTGAGATAATAACGGTACTGCCTGAAAACCAGCTCAGGTTCTGGGACGATCTGCAAAAGCGCTATTCCTTCAGCATACCTCATACAATCGTCAAAGGTGGGAAAGCACGGTTCTTTTCGGTGAAAAATGGTTTGAAATTTGTTGACGACGACAGCCTGGTAGCAATTCACGACGGAGTAAGACCTTTTGTAAGTATCGCAACTATTGAAAAATGTTTTGAAACTGCAGAGAAGCTAGGAAATGCGATTCCCGTAATACCTCCCACCGATTCCCTCAGAATGGTTACCGAAGAAGGGAGCCTGCCAGTTAACAGGCTGCAGTACAGGCAGGTACAGACACCCCAGGTTTTTTCTTCAGCACTGATTAAAAAGGCCTATCTTCAGGAGTATCTCCCGGAGTTCACCGACGATGCTACCGTGCTCGAAAAGACAGGGGTGAAAATAAACCTTGTTGAAGGCAACAGGGAGAATATTAAAATTACAACGCCTGAAGACCTGGTTATTTCGGCTGCTCTTCTCCCGGTAATGCAGTATTGATAATGCTATTAACTGACATATATACATTATGCAAAATCTTAAAATAAAAATTGCTGCACTAATTATTGTGATGTTCATTTCGGCGGGCTGTGCCGAACTGATGAATGTACTGCAGACCTCCGGCACCGCTGCCCTGACAGAAGCTGATGTTGTAGCCGGACTAAAGGAAGCACTCATAACAGGTGCAAAAAATTCAGCCGGAAAATTGTCAGTACAGGATGGATATTACCGCGATCTGGCGGTGAAAATCCTTCTGCCCGACGAAGCAAAAGTGATAGTTGATAACCTGTCAAAACTTCCGGGAGGCCAGCAGCTTGTTGATGATGTCATTCTCCGGATCAACAGAGCTGCAGAAGATGCCGCCAGGGAAGTGGCCCCGATATTTGTCTCGGGTATAACACAAATGACAATTTCCGATGCCTTCAACATCCTGAGGGGTCCCGATAATGCAGCCACCACCTACCTGAGAAGCACCACCTACGACCAGCTTTATCAGCTTTATAAACCTAAAATCCAGGCTTCGACAGAAAAAAAGATTATCGGAAACATATCCACAAAAGATTCCTGGAACACTCTTACATCAAAGTGGAATACCCTGGCAAACAGCATAGCCGGGAGGATAGCCGGACTTACGCCTGTAAATACAGATCTCGACGATTTTCTGACCACAAAGGCTCTTTCGGGGATGTTCCTGAAGGTGGAAGGAGAAGAGCTGAAAATAAGGAAAGAAGTTTCGGCAAGGGTAACACCTATTCTACAGAGAGTCTTCGGATCACTTGACCAGAATGCAAACCAGTAAAGGAACCTGCTTATGCTTGAAAAAAACCTTCTGACATTTCATGGTCTGGAAATCAGAGTATCGGATCATGCCGACGAAGGGATACTCGATATTCTGAATCATGCTGTACAGGGATCGGAAGGAGGCCTCAGGTTCTCACTTCAGAACATAGATTCAAAAATTGCAGCTTACCGTGATCAGATAAGGTTCATCTCTCTTTACAGGAATAACAAGGTCACCGGAACAGTGGGGGCCTGTTTCAGGATCTCAGGACAGGAGGCTCTGCGTTATCCGACAACCTATATCAGGTATCTTGCTTTTCAGACTACCTATCAGTCTGATATTGGGTGGAGGCATAAAGAACGGAATGTTATCAGGTCGGAGCCCGACGATACATTTAAGCAGAAAACACTGGAAATATTCAGCAAGCCTCATTTGCTTGAGCTTCCCGGGATTTTTGAAGAGAGCAAGCATATCATGTATGCTTTTATTGAAAGTATGAATGAAAGGTCAAAAAACCTTGTCCATCAGGCTGGATATGAATATATCCGGTCATTTCTTACCGTGGCTTTCAGCCGCTTTAATCCCGCGACTGACAGAAGGGTAAGCAAACTTCATGATTCTGATAAAGCACGGATGAAAGAGCTTCTAAACAGTTTTTATTTCAGATATTCCTTTTTTTCAGATGAATACGCCTTTTACGGTAACAGATACTATGTCCTCAAGGAAGACAATGAGATCATTGCAGGCGTATGTGCTATTCCTTCTTCGTACAAGGTGTACGACGTTCCCGGTGTATGGGGATGGCTTATGATGAACGTACTTCCGTACACGCCATACTACAGACGTCTTTTTCGTCCGGGCGAGTTCAGATACCTTGTATTTGATGCCATTTACTTCAAAGAGGGACGAGAGGATGCTATTACAGCTCTTTTCGAATCGGTATGTGCTGAGGAAGGATTCAATACGGCCCTTACCTGGCTCGATGATCGGAGCGAGCTCTACGATACGCTCAGGACCGAGATAAGAATGGGAGCTCTAAACCGGATGCTGAATGCAAAACCCGGGCTCGTTTATGCCAGGTTCCTGAACCTTACTGATGAGGAAAAGGAGAAATTCTACGATGCACCGGCCTATGTGTCAGGATTCGATTTTTCTTAATATTCATTATTCCTTTACAGCGTTTACTGGTGCCCATCTTTGTTGAACCTGAGGTTTTGGCTTTTTCACCGTGCGAGGGACAGGAATTAATAAATCAACATTTATGAATTTAAAGAATCTGTTTTATTGCATTATCCTGGCAGCATTCACAGCTACTGCATTTTCTCAGGAGACTGAAGCAGAAAAAGATAAAAGGATGCAATGGTTTGGCGATGCTAAACTCGGAATATTCATCCACTGGGGCATTTATGCCGTAAACGGCATCGATGAGTCATGGTCATTTTATAACGGTTACATCGGTTATGAAGATTATATGAAGCAGCTGAAAGGTTTTACTGCTTCACGGTATGATCCTGAATCCTGGGCTGAGCTTATAAAAGAATCGGGAGCACGGTATGCTGTCCTCACTTCAAAGCATCATGATGGTGTTGCGTTGTGGAATTCAAAGGCAGGCGACCTGAATGTTGTGAAGAAAACCCCGGCCGCCAGGGATCTTGTTTCTCCTTTTTGTGATGCCCTGAGGAAAAAAGGTTTGAAGACGGGGTTGTATTATTCATTGCTCGACTGGTCGTTTCCCGATTATCCCAATTTCACAAAAAATGAAAAGAGATATTCGGAAGATCATACCAGGTGGGAGAAATTCACGGCCTTTAATCACTTTCAGATTAAGGAGATCAGCAAAAATTTCAACCCTGACCTGTGGTGGTTTGACGGCGACTGGGAGCAGAGCGCTGAGAAATGGAAAGCAAAGGAGATAAGGGAGATGATTCTGGAAGCGAATCCTGGTGCAATCATCAATTCACGACTGCAGGGCTACGGTGATTATGCCACTCCCGAGCAGGGTTTACCTGTTTCAAAGCCTGAAGACAGGTTCTGGGAGCTATGTATGACGATGAATGACTCGTGGGGCTATCAGCAAAATGACAGAAATTACAAAACTCCGGGTCAGATAATCGCAATTTTTGCAGAATGCCTGTCGAAAGGAGGTAATCTTCTCCTTGACATAGGTCCGAAAGCAGACGGGACCATACCTGAGGAGCAGGTGAGGATACTCAAAGAACTGGGTAAATGGACATCAAAACATGCGGAAGCCATTTATGGCACAAGAGCCGGATTACCTGCAGGGTGCTTTCATGGTCCTTC
>DAIOVL010000021.1:12181-36661 GCA_036759025.1 Bacteroidales bacterium | reverse complement strand
TCTGGTCGTTTCTGATTTATAGAATAGTTGTAAATTAATAATACTGAAATGAAAAAGTATAAAATCTTTTTTACGCTGGCAGCAGTTCTTTCAGTTATACTGCTGATCGTATCCTGTGCCATCAATCCGGTAACGGGGAAAAGACAGATCATGCTTATGTCGGAAGACCAGGAGGTCGCTCTTGGAGCCTCTTATGATCCCCAGGTTCTGTCGACTTTTGGTCTCTATGAGAATCCCGCACTTGCTTCATTTGTGCAGGAGCAGGGCACCCGAATGGGTAAAATATCGCACCGGCCTGGTTTACAGTATCATATCAAGGTGTTGGATTCGCCTGTTGTAAACGCATTTGCAGTACCCGGAGGCTATATTTACCTTACCCGTGGTATTCTTGCGCAGCTTAACAGCGAAGCCGAGCTGGCGGGTGTGATCGGACATGAGATGGGGCATATTACTGCACGTCATTCGGCAAGCCAGCAAACCAAACAGATGCTTGGGCAGCTGGTACTGATAGGCAGTATGATAGCATCAGAGAGGCTGGCTCAGTATGCCGATTATGCAATGCAGGGGATGCAGCTTCTCTTCCTGAAGTTCAGCCGCGACGACGAACGTCAGGCTGACCGTCTGGGAGTTCAGTATTCCTCGTTGCTGGGTTATGATGCAAAGCAGATGGCTGAATTCTTCAAGGTGTTATATAAGATGCAGCTTTCCGAAAGCGAGGGTGGAGTACCTACTTTCCTGTCAACACATCCCGATCCTGGTGATCGTTACAACACTGTATATAAAAATGCACAGTGGTGGCAGGACAGCCTGAGGCTTCAGCAATATACCGTTAACCACGACGGGTATCTGAAACTTATTAACGGACTTGTTTATGGAGAAGATCCCAGGCAGGGTTATGTTGCGGGGTCGACTTTTTTTCATCCGGAGTTGAAATTCCAGTTCACCTATCCCACTGCATGGCAGTTTCAGAACTCACCAATGCAGGTTACCATGGCCCCTTCCGACGGGAATGCGCTGATAGTGTTCATGCTTGCGCAACAGAAGACACTGAAAGCTGCTGCCGACACAGCTCTGGCTCAGTTTGGTCTAACCCTTAGCGACAGCAGGGATCTGACGGTAAACGGACTGCCTGCTTTGGCAACACTGTCGAGCCAGACCGTAACTGACCAGAATACCGGGGCTCAGTCGGTAAATGTTGTGATGTCATATTTCATCAGTTACAACAACCTGATATATGTCTTCCATGGTGTCTCTGCGGAGCCGAACTTTTCAACCTACACCAATGCTTTTTCGGCAACTATGGGCAGCTTTGCCAGGCTAACCGATCCTGCGAGGATAAATGTGACTCCGGAGAAGATAATCGTTAAGGCTGTTCCGAGGTCCGGGACATTGTCTTCTGCCTTCTCGGCGCTGGGTGTCAGCCAGGCAAGGATGGAAGAGATGGCTCTGCTGAACAATATGGAGCTGACCGATAAAGTTAGTGCCGGGAGGATGATAAAGATAGCAGGGAAATAATATTTTATTATTTTTACGCGCAGGTAAGGGTTGTTAGCTCAGTTGGTTTAGAGCATTACCTTGACAGGGTAGGGGTCACTGGTTCGAATCCAGTACAACCCACACTGAGAGAGAATGTGTAAGCAAACATTCTCTCTCTTTTTTATGCGTTCACTACGGCACTCGCAGTGAATTAAACCTGGGCCAGGTAGTCGGTCGAACAGTAGCCTTCAATTCCGTTTTCAGACTTTATTAAATACCATTTAGGATATGTTTTCTTTAAAAGCTGAACATTGGAATGATGTGCAGCTTTTCCGACTATATCAAATTCTGTTCCGGGTCCTTTGCGAATGTTAAGATTGGAGCTTCGGGTAACGACCTTCATCATTATCCTTTTTTCCGTCAGATCTTCAGCCTCAAGCAGGCTTTTGACCTCTTTCACTCCCTCTGCCTTTTTCAGTGCAGCAACTATGGCTTCGCGCGTAGCTCCGTCGGCTACAATACCCGAAACAGTCAGAATGCCATCCGTGGACATTGAATATTTGAGGTCCGTCGCTTTTATTCCGGATGCTGTGACCAGTGTATTGTAATCAGTTTTTTCTTTTGCCGTCGTAACGGCTTTTGACAGTTTATCAAATAGTCCCATGACTTTGCTTATTATTAGAGGGTTAAAATTACTTTGGCTGCAAAGTGGTCATGAAATCAGGTGTGTCGAGGGTAAGAGTCTCTTTTGTCACCACTGCATTCATATTCATCCCTTCTTCAGTTGTAACAGTGACAATATCGTTTACGACAGAATATGTTCCATGCTCTATCGCGTTCCCACCCGAAGTCATCGTGTACTTATTTTCAGTGAATGTCATCTCGGCATTCATCAGCTGATTTTTCAGAACCGTAAAAACAGAATCCTGGATGGTGCCTTTTGTCATGACATTAGTCACTTTCCAGGTTTTGGCGATAAGTTTTTCAGGACCCTTTTTGCACCCGGGGAATACCAGAGCTGCTGCCAGGATAAGCAGAGGCAATAAAAATTTTAGTTTCATAGCTTTTCAGGTTTGTTAACACTATAGTTAAGCACAATCAAAAATAATCCTTTAAAAGCTAAAAACCAAAAAGAAAGCTTCAGAAAAAGTAATTATGTATGATATAAACCGGATGTCTGATCAGGAACCTTTGCTCAGGGTAATAAGATCTTTTCCTGTTACCCGGAATTCTTCAGCATCTTCAGGTTCAATCGTGAAAACCGGGGTTCCCGGTTCAAGACCTTCTTTAATTATAACGTGCTTGTCGTTAAACTCACCCAGAACAACTATCTGTTTTGTTTTGTTCTTCTTATAGACATAAGTTATGCTGTCGGAGCCGGTGTGAACACAGTCGAGAGGAACATAAACAGCCATTGGAATGGTTTTAAGAACGATCTTGTTCCATGTTGTCATAGCCGGGCGGAGTACAGGATCAAATCCGTCGACCTTAATTATTACCTCAAACATTTTAGAATTGGAATTTGGAAGCTGTTCTCCCACGTTTGCAACGCTTATTACGGTTCCTGTATATGATTTATCGGCCAGGGCATCGACAGTGATATGCACTTTGAGCCCCAGGTTTATTTTATTGACTTCGATCTCGCTTACGTACATTTTGGAAAGCATGGAATTAAGATCGGGCAAGGTAGCGATCACATTATCGAAAGGATTTATCGATGACCCTGCTTTTCTTTTGTTTCCCAGCCTGTCTTTTTTATAGATTATCATTCCGTCAGACGGAGCCCTGACAGTAAACTGGGCAAGGAAATTTTCAAGATTTTGAACCAGCAACTCCTGATCTTCAAGAGCGAGCTTCTGAGATCTGATATCAGTGGCTATCTGTGTTTTCCTGAGATTGTAAGACTGAAGCAGCTGTTCAAGAGCTCTTTGCTGTGTGTTCAGTTTTGTTTCGGCTTTTCTTTTAACGGCCGGGGGTTCATATTTTGACTGTTCAAGGTCTATTGCTGCCTCCTCTACGGCATATCTCTGGTTTTTGATCTCATCCCTGAGACTGGTCAGCGACATAGCAGTGTCAAGGATTTTAAGTTCAAGGTTTTCCTGAAGTGTTTTAAGGGATTCGCGTGCGTCGGTAAGGGTGTTCTGATAATTTGT
Source organism: Bacteroidales bacterium (assembly GCA_036759025.1). GTDB lineage: Bacteria > Bacteroidota > Bacteroidia > Bacteroidales > VadinHA17 > LD21. Next base: position 33,032 of record DAIOVL010000021.1, on the reverse strand, counting down.
TCTGTCGAGCTGGGCAACATAGTCACCTTTTTTTACTATTGTTCCTTCAGCAACGATATCGGTTATCTTGAAATCCATCATGTGAAAATCGCCGCCATGGCTGCCGCCGCCCATTCCACCGGAACGTCCGCCGCCACCGCCTCCGCCTCTCTGACCTCCTCCTCTTTGCTGGTTTCCGCCTTGTTGTTCTTCGGAAGATTCAACAAGCTGGGGACCGTATATGTCAGTCGAATTCTCGGCCAGCAATTCGCCTGCATTTGATACGGTTATCTCAAAGATACCTTCTGTTGCTTCAGCAAAGATATTGAGGTCATCTTTTTTTGAGAATATCCTGTTGATTATCAGAAGAACGATTGTTGCACCAACAACGACCGCGATAGTTATTAAAACTGTCCTTTTCATTTTTCAGGTACCGGTTTTATTGTTAAAGACAATCCGAAACTGAAGTTGATTCCCGGATTCTTAAAAAATCAGCTATAATTCTCTGATCTTAATATTTCTGAACCATATTTCATATCCGTGGTCCTGCAAACCAATGTAACCCTCATGTGAAATCCCTTCTGTAAAACCGGGGAAATTTCTGAATTTACTGTTGGCAACCAGAGTATCCCATTCGGGAGTCCACAAGGTATACTCCACTACCTTAATGCCGTTCTGAACATGTGTTGCACTGCCGTTATTAACCCTGATCACAATATTGTTCCATTCTCCAGCAGGATTCACAGTTACAGGATCAGCAGCAACCATATCGTACAAAGATCCTGCAAGATGGCTGTCGACCTTGTTGTCGGTTGCATTTACATTGTCGAGCACCTGAACTTCGGGGGACGCGTAATAAATTGGTTTCCCGGCTTCTTCCCTGACATAGTAGAAGATTCCCGAGTTTCCTTTTTCAGCCACTTTCCAGTCGAGAGACAATTCAAAGTTGCCGTACTTTTTTAAATGGTACAAAATGTCGCCGCCCGATCCCTGACCTGGATTTTTGCCTTCGCCGGTAAACACTTTCATTGCATCATCATCGATTGTCCAGTTTAAGGGCATTGCAGTTCCGTTACACTGGCGCCAGCCTGTAAAATCCTTTCCGTTAAAAAGAAGTACCCAACCTTCTTTCTTCTCTTTGGAACTGAGGGTGTTATGCTGCGGAGCACAGGAACACACTGAAAACAGCAGGGCTGATACAGCCAGTAAATTAAGCACAAGCTCTTTTTTCATGATGCATACAATTTATTTACCTGCAAATTACGGAAAATATAAATACCGGACAATCGGTTGAAAAATAACTTTGCCGGAGTTTTAAAACACCAGGAATCTGAATAATTTTTTGCGGATTAACTGATGAATCTGTTTCTCATTGTTCTCAGAACTGACAGGGCGTCTCTTTTCAGGCTGACTTTCACTTCACCCCCGAAAACAACCGGTTCTCCGTCGATATGAAATTTCTTTTCTTCTGTCAGGATGGAAAAAGGTTTGTCAGTTTTGATATATCTGACATATCTGGATTTATTCAGAGTCCCTCTGAAAAGTCTGAATATAAGAAGAGGCCCCTTTATTTTGGGGAAGGGCCTGATCAGAACAATGTCGACGATACCGTCGTTGGGTTTTGCATCAGGTGCTATATACGCATTGTTTCCAAACTGACGTGTATTTGCAATCGTCAATACAAAAAGATCTTCCTCGATTGTCTCTTCATGAAGTAAAAGCTTCACATGCACCGGTTTGAGCCTGATGAAATTCCTGAATGTGACATAAGCATATGACCACAGGCCTCTGGTACCCAGCTTGTCAAACGAATGGGCGACAAAACTGTCAAGCCCGATGCCTGCAGCGTTAAGGCAGAGAAGGTCATTCAATATTATCACATCAACGGTGAGGGTCTTTGATTTATTAATGTCCTTCAGCAATGAGGGGATATTGGGTTTGAATCCGAACTCGCGTGCAAACCCGTTTCCTGAGCCCATCGGCAGCACTCCAAGGACTTTATCGGTTCCAACGAGCTGCGATGCCACTGTTCTCACTGTCCCGTCACCTCCTGCAGCAACGAAGTAATCATATTCATCGAATGATGTTCTGATACGTGTACCTGATTCGTCGATGCTGAGAGATTTAAAGGTTGCAAGTTCATTGCGTCGCCGTCTCAGTTCAGCGGTAAGGATCAGCTTCACGGGCATAATGCCCGCTGCCGGATTGAGAATAAATAATGACCTTTTAACAGGCTTTGAATCCATTAAACCAAGATTACCCTTCCCTTTTGAAAATCAATTGCGAAGATGATAAAATAATCCGGTTATTTCAAGAATACTTAATCAGGCAGACAGATTTTGTCATTTATTTCTTTTCATCCATGAAAGGATATCTGAAATCGGTTGTTGGCAGGAAGGTCTCCTTGATGGTTCTCGGGCTTACCCATCTTAAGAGATTCAGGTGGCTGCCGGCTTTGTCGTTTGTTCCGGATGCCCTGGCCCCGCCGAAAGGCTGTTGCCCTACCATTGCCCCGGTAGGCTTATCGTTAATGTAGAAGTTGCCGGCAGCATACCTTAATGTCCGGCAGGCCTCGATCATGGCATATTTGTCATTGCTGAAAATTGAGCCCGTAAGTCCGTACGGAGAAGTCTCATCACACAACCTGAGCGTTTCGGAATATTTTTCATCTTCATAGACATATATTGTCATTACAGGACCGAAGATCTCATCTTCCATGGTCCTGAACCGGGGATCGGTCGTGACAATGACCGTCGGTTCTATAAAATAACCATGTGACTTGTCTCCTTTTCCTCCTGCAATTATCCGGGCATTTTCTGACGAACGGGCAAGTTCGATATAGGACATTATCCGGTCGAAAGCAGGCTCATCGATTACAGCGTTTATCACGTTGTTGAAATCTCTTTCACTTCCCATCCCGGCTTCAGCGAGCATTTCAAGAAGCTCATTTTTAGTAGACTCCCACAAAGAACCGGGAATATAGGCACGAGAGGCAGCCGAACATTTTTGTCCCTGGTATTCGAAAGCCCCTCTTACTATTGAGGAAGCAAGTTCCACCGGATTTGCAGAGTTGTGTGCAAAAATAAAGTCTTTACCTCCTGTTTCTCCAACGATCCTTGGATATGATTTGTAGAGTTCAAGGTTTTCACTTACCTGCCTCCACAGAGTATTAAGTGTCGCATTGGAACCTGTGAAATGAATTCCGGCGAGATCAGCATTATTTAATACCACACTGCTGATCAATGCTCCCGAACCCGGAACAAAGTTGATAACACCATCAGGCAGTCCGGCTTCCTTAAGTATCTTCATGAAATAGTAACTGGAAAGAAGAGCTGTTGTCGCCGGTTTCCAGACAGTCGTGTTTCCCATCAGTACAACACTGGTGTTCAGGTTTGAAGCGATTGCCGTGAAGTTAAAGGGGCTGATTGTATAGACAAATCCTTCCAGAGGCCTGTATTCAAGACGGTTTATGGCCTGCCCGTCTGAAAGTGGTTGTTCAGAATAGATCATCGAAGCGAAATATGAATTGAACCTCAGATAATCAATTGTTTCACACGCAGAATCTATTTCAGCCTGATAAATATTCTTTCCCTGCCCGAGCATAGTGGCTGCATTGAGAAGATACCTGTATTTTTTGGAGAGCAGCTCAGCCGCCCTGATCATTATGGCTGCTCTTTCCATCCAGGCAAGGTTCATCCAGGAGTTTTTGGCTTTAAGAGCAGCATTTACTGCCATCTCAACTTCCTTTTCACCTGCCATGTGATAAGTGGCGAGGACATGATGGTGATCGGAAGGCATAACGACTTTTCCTGTTTTACCTGTACGTATCTCCTTTCCTCCTATAATTAGAGGTATCTCAATAATGCTGTTGTACTGCCTGTCAATCTCTTCTGATATTTTCCGGCGTTCATCTGTTCCGGGTGCATATGTCAGAACAGGCTCATTTTTAGGTTCCCTGAAATTGTAAATTGCGTTATTCATCTTATAATAAATTATGAGTGTAAGGAATCGTACATAAAACTCCATTGATTTTGACTTCGTCGAGCTCCGCTTCGCTCCGGTTCTTCGTTTACCCCGGCCCCAGGGGGAGCGAAGAAAATCAATTGACTCCCCCTGGGGATGGGGTAAAACAATTGATTTTCAAGCGTCTTTGAATACATTTTTAATCATTCCTGATAGTCTTATAATAAATTAATCTGTTAGTACAACAAGACTTTAAGGTAATTGTTGACAGTAAAAGACCAGATTACCGGCAGGTTATTGCAATTACCCGAGGGAAGGATCAGAAATAATATGTAGAAAAATCAGAAAAAGATCAGTTCCTGTTTTTACTGAATCTTTCCTGAATAGCTTTAATGTCGTTATCGCCGATATTTGAAGTTTTTTTAAGTATTTCGACAAAAGCGGAAATTTCATCATCTGTTGCAGGACAACCGACATTCTGTCCTGGTTTTTCAGGGTCATCTCCCGGTTTCCTGATGAAGGAATCGGCAAGGAGCTTTCCTTTTTTATCAAAGATGAGGAAAAAAGGTATTCCTGCTTTTCCTCCCGAATACTTGCTGTACATTTCGGGAGCTCCTGGATTCTCGAGGTTTTTCTTATCCTTCGATTCGAGAACGGTAAGGTGAACAAAAACAAAATTATTATTGAAATATTCACTGCAGGAAGGATCATTTATTGAAGCATCAAGCTTTTTACACCATCCGCACCATGAGGCATGAAAGCTCACAAAGACATTTTTCTTTTCCCTGGCAGCCTGTTTGTAAGCCCGGTTCAATATCACTTCAGCAGATTCGGGCTGAGGCTCGGTCTGTGAGAAAAGAACTCCGCAACCGATCAGCAGTGCCGACATAAAAATTAAGCGTGTTTTCATAGACGGATTGATTTTTTTGTAATAATAGAAGAAATTAATTAAAATTCCGGTCCTGGTTTTTCAGAATGAACATGGTAAGATGTTTTTCTCCGAAAGATTTTATTGCGTAAGCGAAAAAGAAACCGGAGAATATATCTATGCTGTAATGGCCGTGTGAGATGAAAAGAGTCACCACTATGACCAAAACACAAAACCACAACAGGTTCCTGTAAATTCTGTCTTTCACAAGCAGCAGCAGAAGAAATGAGTTGCCCACATGCCCTGAGGGATAAACACCCAGTTCATATTTTGAAAATCCGTTGAAGAGGGGATCTGATCCCTCAAACTGGGGAGGATTTCCAAAAGGTGTCAGGATAATGAATATACCCCTTATAATAAAGAAAATGCCGCAAAGAAAGATAATATAAGGCACTGTGTTATATTTTTTCCGGTGTATAATGTAAATAAACACAATGGCAAAAATTACAAGGCAGAAAATATCATATATCAGGGAAAGGTCAATTACAGGAAGATTATCAAGGATCAGGTCTGAAAGCATGGGAAGGGTTTTGCCCTCTATCATGTAATTATGAAGATATGTCTGCGATGCGAAATTCAGAATCGCCCCTGTTGCAAGGGTAATAAGACCAATATATAGATATTTGCTGGTAATGAGTGGAAGAATGTGAGCTTTAAAAACAGCTGCAGAAATGAGTTTATCAAGTGGTTTCCTGATTTTCGGATCATTCATTTTCTCTTTCGTGTTTCTGAAATGAAATCGTAGCTGGAAATTAATGTCTGAAAAAGATAATTTGAAAGTGATCAGACATCTTCGCTGAGGTTTTCTGGAAGCGACATCTCGTCATAAATCCTGGTGATATCATCCTTGTACTCATTATAGGAATACAGGGCACCCCATGATGTGTCGGTCTGCCATACACCGTCATAGGCTGAATCGTGAAATGACTTAAGCATATGAGGGATGTTTCTCTGCTCAAGAAGGCCGGATAAAAGTCGTGCTTCCACTTCGGACCGTAGGACGAGTATTTTAACTGTCATTTTCATAAGCGGCGGATTTGATCAAAGATAATAATAAAGTATGAGTGTCAGGAATCGTACATAAAACTCCATTGATTTTGACTTCGTCGAGCTCCGCTTCGCTCCGGTTCTTCGTTTACCCCGACCCCGGGGGGAGCGAAGAAAATCAATTGACTCCCCCTGGGGATGGGGTAAAACAATTGATTTTCAAGCGTCTTTGGATACATTATTAATCATTCCTGATAGTCATATAATAAAGTTCTTTGAATTCTTTTTCAAAATTGGGAGTGAAGATACCGCTGCCGATTTTCATCTTTATTTCTTCGGTTTTCCAGAATCTTCCTTCTTCGACCTCTTCGGGATTGATGGCAGGAGTCTCATCGGAAGTACCTGAATATGAATATACAAATTCTCTCTCCAGGGGAGACTCCCAGATATATTTCTTTTCAAGTCTGAACTTAAAATTTTTAAGTCCAAGTTCTTCTTCAGCTTCCCTGATGAGAGCCTCTCCGGGACTTTCTCCGGGCTTCATGTGACCACCTACCGCCGTATCCCATTTTCCGGGAAGAAGATCTTTGGACAAGGCTCTTTTCTGAAGATAGAGATCTCCTTTTTCATTGAAAAGGTGGAGGTGGACGACAGGATGTAGCAATTTGCTTTTACCATCATGACAGATATTTCTGGGTGCACTGAAGATCTCGATGCCGTTTTCATCGACAACTGGGAAAATTTCCATATCCGTTTTTTATATAAAGGTTACAAAGATTATGGAAAGAAATGAAAAATGCATGGTATTAATGCAGGAGATCACTTGTATTCACCTGTAATGGTAAAGCTGCATTTTATTGTATTTCCGTCTTCATCGACAACGGTCAGGATATGATCACCAGTGTCTGCCGTGAGCTCTTTCTGGTGTATATGCCGGGTTGTTCCGGAATAATTTTCGTCGAGATGCCAGAAAAGTTTTTTGGAAGGATTGCGATGGGCAACTTCAATAATTATTCTTGTAAAATCTCCTGTGTGGTCGCGCGGGATAAAGATCTTTGCTCCGTCAGAAGGGTATATAAATTCCATCACAGGTACACCCTTCCCGGGCAGACACCCTTCTGCAACCGGCGGTACGACTTTATATTCAGGGTGTTTTAACCTGTAAAAATGTTCCATCGCAGGGGGAAGTACAAACCATGGTACATTTTTTATTTCAGAAGGAGAAGCACAATCTGCCGACACCTGTCTTGTCATTGTGCTGTTGAGATGAACAATCTGATGATAGGGGCATATTCCGCTCTTCAGTCCTTCAACACAGGCAGGTATGTCATCCGTCTCGCTGCAGTAGGGACCTGCTCTGTATCCGCTTGTTCTGCAAACTTTTATCGTGGTCAGGTCTTCCATAGGTTCGGTGAACCAGCCAGATGGTTCCATAATGTTTATCAGGTCGAACAGCACGGGTGCTGCGGCAGAGATACCTGTAAGTCCGGGTCTGCCTTCACCGTCGGCATTACCGGCCCAGACTCCTATGACATATTCAGGTGTGGTTCCGACAGCCCAGGCATCACGGAATCCATAGCTGGTTCCCGTCTTCCATGCTAGGGAACGTGACGAGGAGAAATATTGCCAGCCGGCTTCATTTGAAGGTCTGTTGACTTTTAACAGAGCGTTGAACGTCAGCCATATAGAAGAAGCACTCAGAAGAGGATAAGGATCTTCAATTTTGTCCGGGTTGTCATTTCCTTCATCAACGAGCACGGGAGGATGATAATCGCCGGTGAAATATTTATTTTCATGGTTATAGTGGTTAAGCACCCTTGAAAGGGAGGCATAAGCTCCTGTAAGCTCCCATAGTGTAGTTTCACCCCCGCCCAGTATTAGAGACAGGCCATAGTGGCCTGCTTCTTTATCAAAAGTAGATAAACCAGCCTGCCGGAGCAATTCCAGGAAACGCATGGGAGTATATTGCCGCAGCATCTTGACGGCCGGGATGTTCAGCGACTGTGCGAGAGCTCCTGAGGCAGTCACAGCTCCCCTGTATGTGTGGTCGAAATTCTCAGGGGTAAAGCTGGGAAAGCGAGTGGGGATATCAGGGACAATGGTATTTGGCAAGAGTTCACCCGAATGTTGCATGCCGGCGTATAGAAAAGGTTTCAGGATGCTTCCGGTGCTGCGTTTGGCTCTGATCATGTCCACATCCCTTTCATATTCGTCATTCTGACTGCCTTTGCTGTTACCAGCATAGGCAAGCACTCTTCCTGTTTCGACACTTACCACCAGACAGGCAAGATTATTAATGAAATTTCCTTCCAGCTCTTTCTGGTGTCTTTCCAGTATTTCGTTTACTTGTTCCTGTATCCGGTGATCGATGGTGGTTCTGATGATTTCTCCCTTTCTTGTAAGATAAAAATGATCTGTAAGGTGTGGCGCTACTGATGGAAGCGGCAGAGGCTCACCGGGGAGAGGTTCATCAATGGCAAGGCTTAAAGTCAGAGAGTCGATGATTTTGAATTTGTAAAGTTTTCTTAGGAGGGCATCTCTTTTAGCTCTGAAACTGTCCTGATTCCTTCCCGGGAATATCAGACCAGGAGAGTTTGGGAGTACTGCCAGCGATGCTGCTTCTGCCCAGGTCAGATTCCCGGGAGGTTTACCGGTGTAACGCCACGAAGCTGCCTCCAACCCCACCGTATTGCCACCGAAGGGTGCATTGGCGACGTACATTTTCAATATTTTTTCCTTTGAGGTTAAGAGTTCCAGCTTTAGTGCCGAAAGCATCTCAATTGTCTTAGCCGGATATGTACGTTCAATGTTTCCTCCTGACATGCGTGCCACCTGCATTGTTATGGTACTGCCTCCGCTGACTATATGCCCGGCCTTAATATTCAGGATAAGAGCTTTTAGTATTGAACCGGGATTTATTCCGGGGTGGTAATAAAAGAAGCGGTCCTCCGATATAAGCAGGGCTTTTTCAAATTTCGCAGGGACCTTATCTCCCTGAGGAAACCGCCATTGTCCGTCACCGGCGATCCTGGCTCCGAGAAGAGAGCCGTCGCCGGCTTCGACAACGGTCGAAAGAGGTTTCCTGAAACGGGGTGCAGGAGCAAGCAGAACAGCAGCAGTAACCACTACAGTGATTGCCAGAATTGTCTTTTTTACAGCGCTTTTCAATTTATTCCCCGCTCACTTTAACCATTGTTCCTGGTATTCTTGCATAGAAATTATCGGCATACATGGCTTCGCACCAAATTGAAGGTTGAAGATATTCTCCTTTATATGCTGCATTCAGAATTACCGGAAATGTTTTCGTCTCTCCGGGAGTTAATGAGAAGAATGTAATCAGGCGGTCATCACGGATATCGCGGTATTCATGCGGACTCTCCTTAATTCCGAAATCCGATTCAAAAAGCCTTGTATTCCTGATCTCCCATCCCGAAGCTACCATTTGTGTAAGTGCAAGGTTTGACAGTCTGGTCATTGAGGTGTTGGTAACGCTGACTATCATCATGAAATCTGTTCCATGAGGAAGATCTTTCTGGTCCACCGGGTTCATCTCCATATCTGTATAACGTGCTTTCATGGAGATGCCTTTCTCCTCAACTGCACTGTCGGTTGTTGCCGGTATGCCTTTTCTTACAAGACTTAAATAAGCAGGATTCCCGGAATTGTTCCCGATTGTCATTGTGTTGTTACCGGGAATAAGGTCAATCACGGTTTTCCATGCCTCATCAGCGCCTGCCGTAATATCTTTAGTGTTCCCGTTAATACTGACACTTAACTTTAGGGCTTTGCTGTCACCGGCAGGTATAATTTCAGTCCATTTCATATACGAAAAAAGAGCCCAGGCGACAGAATGAGTACTGAACCATGTTTCTCTGTTAAGACTTTCACAGATCTGGTTCAGCACAGGCAGGGTCTGTTCGTTATTTTTTAAAAGCAGAAGGGTATACAGCACTATTGCCTTATCGCGAAGCTCGCTTCCATAAAAGTAAGGATAGGAGTCAGGTTCACTTTCTGTATTTCTTATGTCAAGCAATTCTGAAGCGGCCTCAGGTCTTCCTGTTGTTGCAAATGCTGCTGCCAGCAGCCATCTTGCAGATGCAGGCATATTACCTGATTCTCTGAGCCTGTTCATGGCTCCCCTGTCGGGTGAACCGGCAAGGGCAAGTGTGAAAAGGCGGTAGGCCTGGTCGGTTGCAGAATAGTGGTGTGCCGGATCAGGCCTCCATTCACGGGCAGTTTTTTCCTGGTAGCTGATCCATTTTTCAAATACTCCCGGCAAAAGTACATATCCCTTCTTTTCAGCTTCTATCATAAAATGTCCGGCATAGGAGGTTATCCAGTTATCAGGCTGGTAATGCCCCGGCCAGGGAAGTATTCCCCCGTTTTGAATTTGTCGTGACGCTATTTCCCTTAAAGCCCCTTTTATGTTCAGGGCCGCTTCGGATGCTACTTTCGGATCATTCTTATACAGGTCTTTCAGCCAGATTTGAGGAAAAGCCGCCGAGGTCATCTGTTCAGTGCAACCGTACGGGTAAGTGATAAGATAATCCAGTCTCTTTTCCAGGTTTACGGAGGGTAGCCCCGATATCTGAAGAACAGCAGAATTTGATCCTTCAATACCAAAAGGTGTGAATGAAGTAATCCATTTCTCTCCCTGATTCAAAATTTTAAGTTCTGACCGTGTTTCATGTGGATTTGGACTTCTGACATTTAATTCGAGGTCATAGGAAGCAGATTCCACTCCTGAACCTGCAGTTATTTTTATTTTGCCTGTTCCTGTTCTGCGGGCGGCTTCGAAAATAAATTCTGCATCATATTCACCGGTGCCTCCTGCATTAAGTGTAAGAGTATTTTTTTCAAATCGTACAAGATCATTGCCTTCAGCCCTGACAGAAATTTCATTAATATTCTCATTATTAACGAAAACTGTTACTGGAAGAGACGCTTTTTCTCCCGGACTTATTACTCTGGGAGCTGTTGCCAGTACCATCAGGGGATCTCTGACTGTCACTGCTGTTTCAGCATATCCGTAAGCCCCGTCATTGCCGGCAACAACCATGGTCCTGACCGATCCTGTGTACTGGGGAAGAGTTACGCTGTGGACATTTGTTTTTCCGTCCCTCAGGGTAAAGGGGCCGGAGAATTTTACTACCGGAACGAATCTCTGAGCTTTGCCCGATGTTATATCTGTCAGAGCTTCATCACCGCCTACAGCAAGTATTCTGTCGAGAGTTCCTCCGAAAGCTCCGAGGACATTATCGTACATATCCCATGTCTGGACGCCCAGTGCCTCTCGTGCAAAGAAATAATTCCACGGATCGGGAGTCCTGAAACCCGTAATGTCAAGCAAGCCCTCATCGACGATGGCCAGGGTATAAGTCATTTCTTTCCCGGACCCTTCCGTTATACTGATCTCAAAAGGCTTCTGCGACCGGATCTCGTCCGGCACCGATATCTCAGGATTAATGCGACTTTCCGGATTTTCGACCATTACCGGAACAACTCCGTAAAGTCTTACGGGCATATCGTTTATAGTCTGGCTGTGAGGCTGGATAACTGAAACACAGGCATAGACATTAGGTGCCATTTCAGGTGTTGCTTTAATGCTGACCTCTGTTGTGCCTGCTGATGTTGAAAGCCTTATCTCATCTAATATTTCTGTGGAATTTTCAACAGTGACGATAGCTGTGGCATTTTCCATCGATGGAAAGGTTATGCTGATATCCTCGCCCGGGGTATATTTTTCCCTGTTGGTGCTTATCGATAGAAGGGTGGCTCCGTCGGCATTACTTTTCATCCCGTATTCCCATGGCCAGTCGACAAGTATGATTTTCCCGGATGCATGTCCTTCCCGTGTAACAGCTCTGATAAGATAACGGCCCCATTCGTTTCGGGGTATTTTAAAAGAAATACTTCCTTCTCCCTTGTCTGACGTTGTGAGACTCTTTGAGACCAATGGTTTGTGGCTTCTTCCGGAAATATACCATGCCAGATTCTCATTGTCGGATTCCCACCACCATCTGTAGGACAATTTATATACTGAGAGTTCCACATTTGCTCTGACAGGGATTCCTGTTTCATTGAGGGTTACGATCCTGACCTCGTTATCAGTATCAGTGTACAGCATTCTGTTGCTGTTACTGATACCGGGCAGGTTAATTCCGACGAAGACAGGATAAGGAGCATATTTCATTACCGACCTTGCAACACTTTCATCCCCTCCTTTTTCGCGCACCCTGCTGGTAAATACGGCATTGAGCATACCGGGCGCTGAAGACTGACGTCCCGGATCGAACTTAATAAGTGCGGTTCCTTTTTCGTCGATAGCCTCATTGAAGATGTTAACTGTTTCAGAATAGTACTCAGTAACGGGATCGTCGAAAACGTACTGACTGTAATGTTCAAATTCTGTTTTAGTATGTTTCAGGATGTATTCAACCGATGCGTTAAGATTTTTTGCAAGGGATCCGTTCAGCCATTTTACATTCAGCATCCCGTTTGAAGGACCCTGGAATGCCCGGAGTATCTCACCCGGAAAGGACAGGTCTATTTTAAGACGGTTTGGCTTGATGGTCTCCACCCTTATGCGGTGTGTGAAAAGGGCACCACCTATCCTGATGTTTGCGGTATAATTTCCTGTTTCAGCATCACGGGGCGTGGAGGTTTTGAATACTATAAGATTCTGTCCTTCGTGTCTTATGATCTGGTTGTCAATATTCCGGCCGCGGGGGTCGGAGAGTTCGAATCTTACAGGATGATCGGGCGGCAAACTGTTCTTAATGTCCTTTATGAAAACGGAAAGAAAGATTGAATCTCCGGGTCTCCATACATCCCTTTCTCCATAGATAAAAGCTTTCAATCCTTCTTCCGGCGTGGTTCCTGACACATCAAATGAGCTCATCGACAAAGCGTTACCGTCATTGAGCCTGAGGTAATTGTTGTCTTTACCCTTATGTGCCACCAGCAGAAAAGGCTTGCTGCCACACTCTATTGTGGCAGAACCATTCCTGTCGGTATTTCCCGAAGCCAGCAACTGCATCTGGTAGTCGTAAATATCCAGTGAAGTTTCAGCTGCAGGAAGGGCAGAGGTAAGATCATTTACCAATACCCGTATCCTGTTATCCGTTCCGATTTTGGCAATAAGTCCCAGGTTCGTGGCCAGGATGTTTCTGGATACGTTTTTGTCGGGGCTGTAATAAGCCGATTTGCAGGGATCATTCCGGTCTTCCCACATGAAAGGCATCCGGTAGTATGCCTCGTTATAAATATCATCAAAGTATACATCGGGGTTACCCCACAGTTCGTCGCTTTTCTCTTCTGCCTGCTTCAGGATTTCTTCATACCTCAGATCTTCATCGGTCATGGGGCAATCGATCATCGCATACGATTTCCTCATGCTCAGGTTTATCTTGTAGAGAACTCCCGGCTCGACGTCTATGTAATCGTTAAGGTTTATTGAATACATTTCCCAGGCTCCGTCGGCCCGGGATGCATTCCCTGCAAGATCGACTTTTCCCCTGTATACGGGACGCCCGAATCGTTTTATGTTATAACCTGAATTGATATCAGATTCCTGAAGGAACCACGGGAGGTTATTACCGAATATTTTGATTATTGTCAGGTCGACAGCTTTAAGTTTTGCTGCTGAGAAAGGGAAAATAAGACTTTGTGATGAAGGAAGGATCACCCCCTTGCCGGTAAGCTTAATTGCCGGATCGGCTTCACTGAGGTCTAAATTATATGACCATGGTTCAGGGAGAGTCTTTCCTCCAGCGCTTCTAAGAGAACTTTCTATTCTTAAAATGACGCTTTCGTTAATGCGGTAATCCGGGATGAGAGTAATAATATTATTTTTTCTGTTCAGAGTTACATTATAATCTGGATCCAGGTATATCAAACCTTCAATATCCTGGGTTGGATCGACAGCATCTGAGAATGCGATCTCGGCTTTCTGATCTGTTCCGTTGGAGATCCTTATATCAATAACGGAAAACTCTCCGATGGCAGGAATGCGAATTACAGAAGAACCTTTTCTGTCGGCTCCCGAGCGGGTTCCATCCCATGCGAGAACAAGATCCTTGTTCTCATCTGACCTGGGAATTGAGGGTATGGTAAATTTATGGACCTTTCTGTCGGAGTGATCCCATTTTATTTCCAGTTTCCTTTTATCAATTACTGCGCTCAGGTAATTCTCTGTTTCTGCGGCATCTATGTAATCCGATGCAGTAAGCTCTCCCTGCAGGGTATACATGTTTTTATTTTCCCCGACTGTCTCCGGCAGACCTGCTGATACAATGAAATCCTTTTTTACAGTCTGAAATCGCAACGGGAAAACCTTAAGACGCTCTTCCACCCTGCCCAGTCTGGCAAGATGAACTTCTCCCGTATATGTTTTTCCAGGTTCAAGCACAGCGGCGGGAATGAACACGATCGTCTGTTCATCTGCCCATTCAGTCCTGCCTTTAATTGCTGGTGAAAAGCTCAGCAGTCCTGAAGTCAGTTTTTTATCGGCTACGGCTGCAAATTCAGGGGTGAGGTGGATTTCAATATGAGCATCTGTTGTGACTATGCCTGAGGTATATGCTGAAACATATTTGCTGAAACCTTTATCGACAGGAATCACCAGCTGCTCTTTGTCAGATTTTAATTTTAACAGTGAAGTGCCTGACCTTTTTTCTCTGTCGGTGCACGAGGCTGAAATGAGAATGATTAAAATAACCAGGATTGGTTTTAGTTGTTTCATAGTCTGTTAAAACAGGTAAATGTTTACTATAAGTCAAATATTTATGCAGGAGGCTGTTTCAGGGTGTTACCATTTCGGTCCGGAGCCTCGAAACATAGTCCTTAATAAGATTGAGGGTTTCAACCGTTACGGTCATTTTTGAAGCCCCCGAAGATCGAAGGACCTGCTTTTGCGTATCTATTTCCAGATCTCCTTTCTCGAAATAGATCTCAAATGAATCGAAATAATTCTTCAGGTATTTTAGTTTCTTGGTGTAATAGACCACGACAGGATCGTCGTAGTAGTTTTTCATGAAACTGAGCAGGGATGTAAGAGTATACTTCTGTTCGGCTATTTTCTGTACAACCAGCGGGTCGGGATTATCGGGATTATAAACCAGCTGTGTGGCAATATACATTGCTTCTACCCAGCCCCCCATGATCATTAGTCCGGCAGTGCTTTCGCGCCCGCTCTCTCCAAGGTGGTTCTCAATGTCGGTGAACGCTTTCTGCATGAGCGCAGTAATACTGTCGGGATCAGACATATCGGTACGCACCCTTCTGATGGGTTCAGTTAAAAGATCGGAGGGGATGCCCAGCCTGTTACTCAGCTCCTTTATGGTAACCATATAATCGATCACCTCCTGGCCAATGCCGAACATTTTCAGGTAGCCGAAATCAACGCCGTAGATACCGGTGTTGATGGCAGCTTTTGAATTGCTGAGGTAAAGCTCCATATTGGAATCTGCATTGAGGACGGAATTGTTATAGGGAATTCCCAACCTGTTGAAAATTACACAGATCTCTACCGGAGTAAGCAGTCCATAATGGGTTTCCATCTTCTCAACAGGGGCATTTGATCCTGTGGCAGTGGCTCTGTAAGTAGAAAAACCAGGTGAAAAAATATCCTTTTCTTCTGTCCCTGGTGTGCACGAAACTACAGCGATGAAAAATATCAGGATCAGGATTCCGGATGTGGTTTTCATAAACAGGGCTTTGACAGTCAAATTTAATAAAAATAATTAAGGCAGTGCAGGTGTCTGAAAAAGAACCCTTCCTTACAATATAATCCTTTTACCAAGTTTCTCTGAAATTGCCCTGAGAGCCATCTTAAGATTCTGATCCCTTTTCTGGAGGTCAAGTATCTTTTCGTTGTCACCTTCCCTGACAGCTTCTTCCAGCCTTGTCATGATTTCCCGGAGCCGGACTTTAATCTTATCGCTCTTGAACTTTAGGAGGGCATCAGGAACTATATCTTTGAGTTTCATATCCTCTGTTTCAACATAGGTTTGTTTGCTGGCGAAAATTTTACTTAGTGTATGAGGCTCGGAGAGCATGTCGGCAGCAAGTGTCGAAATTACCGGGTCGGCATGTTTTACAAAATGCTTGTCCTCAATGAAGATTCCCTGTTCTGATGCAAATCTGAATTCATCAAATATCTGTCGGAGCACAGGATCATCAAATGCAAGGTTATCGGAAATGATATCATGTACAATGTAATCTGAAACGGCAGTTATTTCTTCCTGCCCGTCTTCGGCGTTTATGTGCCTTTCCAGTTCTGAGCTTCCAAATTTCAGAAGAAGCCTTATTATTTCTTTTTCAGAGATATATGTTGTGAATTCTGTTTTGACCGGCTGTGAGGGTATCATGGGCGGAGGAACCGGAAGGTCTTCAGGTACGGGATAGCGGTTCCTGTCCTGGAAGGAACGCTGTTGTCTTATCTTGCCCACCTCATGATATAATACAGCTTCCTGTATCCCGAGCAGGGTACTGCATTCCTTAATATAAACTGTACGTGTTATAGCTTCGGGGATTATGGCAATGGACCTGACAATATCGCGGATCAGATTTGCCTTTTTAACCGGGTCACTGGCAGCCTCATCAAGTAAGAGTTGTGTTTTAAACCTGATGAAATCGGTTTCGTTTTCATTGAGGAACTTAAGAAAATCTTCGTTGCTTACTTTCCTGGAATAACTGTCGGGATCTTCTCCGTCGGGAAGAAGGACGATCTTTACATTCATCCCCTCTTCAAGTATTATGTCGATACCCCTGATAGAGGCTTTTATGCCGGCAGGGTCTCCGTCGTAAAGAACCGTGATGTTGGGGGTGAAGCGTTTTATAAGACGCACCTGTTCCTGGGTGAGAGAAGTACCGGAGGAAGCTACGACATTTTCAATGCTGGCTTCGTGAAGAGACATTACATCGGTGTATCCTTCAACAAGATACACCCTGTCTTCCTGAGATATCGACCTTCTGGCCTGGTAGATCCCGTACAGGATGCGGCTCTTGTGGTATATCTCTGATTCCGGCGAATTAAGGTATTTTGCCGTTTTAGCATCGGTTTTCAGAACACGTCCTCCAAAACCAAGCACCTGACCCGAAAGAGAATGGATCGGGAACATAACTCTTCCGCTGAACCTGTCGAAGATCCTGTCGTCCTTTTCTATCGACAATCCCGACTTTACAAGGAAATCCTTCTGGTAACCATCGTCGAGAGCTTTTTTTGTAAGGGCATCTCTTCCTTCGAAGCTGTAGCCCACTTCGAATTTCTTTAATGTGTTTTCCCTGAATCCACGTTCCCTGAAGTAGGAAAGCCCCACAGCTTTTCCCTCTTCGCTGTTAAACAGATTTTCTGAAAATTGCCTGGCTGCATAGGCCGAGAGTACAAGAAGGCTCTCCCGTTCGTTCTGCTTTTCGAGATCTTCGGCTGATACTTCCTTCTCCACGATCTCAATATGGTACTTTTTAGCCAGGTGTCTGAGAGCATCGGGATAGTTCAGGTGTTCATGTTCCATGATGAAGTTGACAACATTGCCAACTTTGCCACAGCCAAAACATTTGAAGATCTCCTTTGAGGGAGAGACAGTAAAAGAAGGTGTTTTTTCATTATGAAAAGGACACAGACCCAGGTAATTGACACCCCTTTTCTTCAGGGGCACGAAATCCTGGATCACATCGACTATCTGTGCTGCGTCGAGTATCCTTTCAATTGTCTGACGATCGATCACCTTTCAAAGATATCATGAAAAGGGAGAACTTGGCACAGGGCTGTGAATTAGATATTAACAGATCCCTGTCTCCCGACCTGCTCAGGGCTGAGATAGCGCTATAGCAGAAGAAGGTACAAGGCAGAGTTGTCCGAAAATAATAAAATACACTATTTTTACCTTTTCGAATGTCCCTGATGAAGAAGTTTGCCACTTTATTGCTGTTGCAGATTGTGATTGTACTTATTCTTCCCGCACAAGTAACGGAACAGGCAAATTATACGTCAGTTGATCCTTATGAATTCCATATGCTGTATCTGCTCAACGATTCTGCCCTTGTTATTGATGTCAGAGAGCCTTTTGAGTACAGGGGAAGAAGAATTCGGGATGCAATAAATATTCCGTCTTCAGGAAATCTCGAATTCGCTTCGGATACTATCGACTGGAACTATATCCTTCTTTTCTATTGTACCACCGACTGGAGAAGTATCAGGGTTGCAGAATATTTTTACGAACGGGGATTCCGCAAGGTATATTCTCTCAGGGGAGGGATTGTTGCCTGGAAAAAAGAAGGCTATCCGACAATAAAAAGAGAAAAAAGGAAAAGGCGGAAATAATTCAATATTATACTGCACGATTGTATGATGGAACACTTGCTTGCCTAAACTTAGTGAAGGTGGGATTGCACGACTTTTTCCTACCTTTGTCCCATTAACCATTTTATCAGATTATGTTTTCAGGAATAGTTGAAGAAGCAGCTCCGGTAGTGAAACTGGAAAAGGATCAGGACAATCTGCACATAACAATGAAATGCTCGTTCACACAGGAGCTGAAGATAGATCAGAGTATCTCGCATAACGGCGTTTGTCTGACGGTAGTGAAGATAAATGGTAACGAATATACAGTTACGGCCATAAAGGAGACTCTTGAAAAATCGAACCTGGGATTATTGAAACCGGGTGATAAGGTAAACCTTGAAAGAAGTGCCAGACTCGATGGCAGGCTTGACGGTCACATGGTACAGGGTCATGTAGACCAGACGGCCGTTTGCACGGCGTTTGAGGAATCCGGAGGAAGCTGGTATTATACATTTGAGTACGAACCTCTTCAGGATGATTATCTTACTGTGGAGAAAGGATCGGTTTCGGTTAACGGGGTTAGTCTTACAGTAGTCAACTCACAATCCCGCTCATTCCAGGTGGCCATTATTCCTTTCACATACGAAGTGACGAATTTTCACCAGATCCGGAAGGGAACAGTTGTGAATATTGAGTTCGATATCCTGGGAAAGTATATAGCAAAAATCCTGAAGCAGCAGCTGGGGAAATGACCCCCTCAACCCCCCTGAGAGGGAGGCTGTAATTTTTAATGGATATTTATGGCTTTTAAAAATCCCATTTAAGCGGTGCCCTGCCTGGTGGGCGGGGGTATATCCCAAACCAGTTTTTTCCCGAATCCCAATCGGTTGTCTGTATATTTTATATGTGTCAGTTTAATAACCCAGAGATGTGTGTCCATAAGCATGGCTACAGGAAATCTTTTCAGATAGGCCTTGCGGGCATTGGACCCCGAATCTTCCGGCACTTCTGAAACCAGACCCTGAAACTGGAGGCCCCTGATCTTACCGATAATCCTGGTTTCAAGTACAACAGATCCTGCTACAAGTTCATTTTTCAGAAATTCAGCTCCGTGTCGTGTTTCAGGATCGGTTGTGAACACCAGGGCATTTTCATCCTCAAGGTAAACGTAAAAGCAATTTGCACACCATGGCTCTTTGCCGACAGAGGTGGCAATTGTCAGCACATGGTGCTTCTTCAGGAAACTCAGGATCTTTTTGTCAATCATTCTGCATCCAGCGAAATGTAGGTTCATCAAAACCACCCAGAGTGAGAATCCTTTCAACAACGGTCATAACCAGATCCTGAATGGTTTGGGGTTTGCTGTAGAATGAAGGAGACGCTGGGCATATTATTGCTCCGGCAAGTGTCAGCGTTTCCATATTCCTGATATGGATAAGGTTAACAGGCGTTTCCCGGGGAACAAGGATAAGTTTTCTCCTCTCCTTAAGCATGACATCGGCTGCCCGGGCAATAAGATCGTCGGAACTGCCGCAGGCTATTCTGCCCATTATACCCATTGAAGCCGGGCAGATTATCATGGTATCAAAACTTGAAGAACCCGATGCAAAGGGAGCGTCGAAATCATTGTTCCTGTATAACTTCACGGGTTTCTCCGCTGTAAAGACTGTATTGGTTTCGTGCTGCCATATTAATTCTGCGTTATCTGAAAAGATAACAGCAACTTCAGCCGGAAGGTCTTTCAGAGATTTCAGTCTGATGAGCAGTTCTTTTGCATATACTGAACCGCTGGCCCCGGTAACGGCAACTATAATATTTCTTGCTTTATTCATCACCGTAAAAATAGTAATAAAAATGCAGGCTTTTTTAAAATGATATCTCAGAAGTTCTTACTGACGGGATTCATGAAATTAAGCTCAAGCAGTCTTCTGGTAAGAATTTCAACTCCTTTTGAGGCAGGTTCTCTGATAATGTTAACATCAAGTCCGCCGGGCACGGATACATCATTCGGATCGATCAGCCACAGTGAGCAGCCGGCGGGGGTATAATCAATGATACCGGCTGCCGGATAGACATTAAGAGATGATCCGATCACAACAAAGATATTGGCAGCAGATGCTGTTTTCACAGCTTCATCCATCAGAGGAACGGCCTCGCCAAACCATACTATATGAGGTCTCAGCTGAACTCCTTTTTCACACATGTCGCCCGGATTAATATCCCTGTATCCGATATCGTAGACAAGATCCGGGAAGGCTGTACTTCTTGCCTTTGTAAGTTCACCATGAAGATGCAGGACCTTTTTACTGCCTGCCCTTTCATGCAGATTGTCGACGTTCTGGGTAATCACGTTCACATCAAAATATTTCTGCAAGGCAGCCACACCGTAATGGCCTGAGTTTGGTTCACAATGTTCAAGCTGTCGCCTTCTTTCGTTATAGAATCTCAGTACAAGTTCACTGTTTTTTGCCCAGCCCATCGGAGAGGCCACCTCGTAAACATCATATTCTTCCCACATGCCACCTGCCTCCCGGAATGTTCGTATCCCGCTTTCGGCCGACATGCCGGCACCCGTGAGAATGACAAGTTTCTTCATAGAAATTAATTTCAGATAAAAATAGCACAATTATTTTTTTCCCCCCCTCCCCCCCTCGCCCCCTCCCCCCTTCTGTCTATATTTAATAATTGCTCCTCTTTTATTATATTTG
>DAIOVL010000021.1:0-12171 GCA_036759025.1 Bacteroidales bacterium | reverse complement strand
AATTTCTTCTCAGATTGAATTCAGAATAACCGATATGTAAGATAGGACCCCTGACTGCAGGACTGCAAGACTGCAAGACTGCAAGACTTTTTTATTATATTTGCGGACTTAATTATTAGGCAAAAACAATCAATGAAAAAGCGCTTTCCCGAGTATAAGAACCTCGATCTTTCGAAGGTTAACAACGATATACTCGAATTATGGGACAGAGAAGACACCTTTCATCAGAGTATTCGTGAAACTGACGGAAAAGGAGAATTCATTTTTTATGAAGGACCGCCCTCAGCCAACGGTATTCCCGGTATTCATCATGTAATGGCCCGCACTATCAAGGATGCAATATGCCGTTATAAGACCCAGTGCGGATATATGGTAAGGAGAAAAGCCGGATGGGACACCCATGGTCTGCCGGTGGAGCTTGGAGTGGAAAAAGCCCTTGGCATCACAAAGGAAGATATCGGGACCAAGATCTCGATCATGGACTTCAACAGGGAATGCAAGAAAGATGTGATGCGGTACACCGACCAGTGGGAGGATCTAACCAGAAAAATGGGTTACTGGGTAAACATGGACCACCCTTATGTAACTTACGATAACCGCTATATTGAAACTCTCTGGTGGCTTCTGAAACAGCTTTACGAAAAAGGAGTCCTGTACAAGGATTACACCATCCAGCCATATTCCCCGGCTGCAGGGAGCGGACTCAGTTCCCATGAGCTTAATCTGCCCGGATGTTACAGGGATGTGAAAGATACTACATGCGTGGCTCTGTTCAGACTTATAAACGATCAGAAGTCAGATTTCCTTTTCAGGAATATTGACACGGATGCTGTACACATAATGGCATGGACCACCACACCATGGACACTGCCTTCCAACACGGCTCTTGCTGTGGGAAGTGAGATCCATTATGTTAAAGTAAGAAGTTTCAATCCTTATTCGGGAGAGCCTGTGACAGTTATTCTGGCGAAAGATCTGCTTAATTCATTTTTCCCTGAAACAAATACCGGATTACATTTTTCAGAGTATAAACCAGGCGATAAAAAGATTCCCTTCAAAGTTGTCGATGAATTTCCCGGGACGAAACTTGAAGGCATCAGCTATGAACAGCTCATAGACTGGGTAAAACCCGACAGCGGAGCATTCAGAGTGCTGACCGGTGATTTTGTCACAACTGAGGATGGAACGGGGATAGTCCACATTGCACCCACCTTTGGTGCTGACGACTATAAGATCGGAAAGGAAAACGGTGTACCCCCCATGCTCCTCAGAAAAAAGGACGGGACAATGAGCCCGATGGTCGACAAGAAAGGTTACATGATACCAATTGCGGAGTTAGACGATGAGTTTGTAAGGGAACGGGTGAATGTAACCACCTATTCACCCTTTGCAGGGCGTCCGGTTAAGAATGAATATGATCCGGGAATATCACCCGATTCAGATACTCTCGATGTTGACATTGCGGTAATGCTTAAACAGGCAGGAAAAGTTTTCAGGATTGAAAAACAGGTCCACAGCTACCCTCATTGCTGGCGTACTGACAGGCCTGTGCTCTACTATCCTCTCGATGCATGGTTTATCCGCACCACCAAATTCCGGGAACAGCTGATAGAACTCAACAATACCGTCAACTGGAAGCCCCAGTCGACAGGTACAGGAAGATTCGGGAAATGGCTCGAGAATCTCGTTGACTGGAACCTTTCACGTTCACGTTTCTGGGGAACGCCATTACCTATCTGGGTAACTGAAGACAGGAAAGAAGAATTATGCATAGGATCGGCTGCTGAGCTTAAAGCCGAAATAGAGAAATCAGTAAAGGCGGGGTTTATGGATAAAAACCCTCTCGCAGGTTTCATGGAGGGAAACAATTCCCAGGAGAATTACGAACAATTTGATCTTCATCGTCCTTTCGTCGATGAAATAATCCTTGTCAGTAGTTCGGGAAAGAAAATGTTCAGGGAACCTGACCTTATAGATGTGTGGTTCGACAGCGGCGCAATGCCTTACGCCCAGGCTCACTATCCTTTCGAGAACAGCGCTGATTTCTCTGAGATGTTTCCTGCCGACTTTATTGCAGAAGGCGTCGACCAGACAAGAGGGTGGTTCTTCACACTTCATGCTATAGCCACCATGATATCCGGTTCGGTCGCATTTAAGAATATCATCTCAAACGGCCTTGTACTTGACAAGAACGGCAATAAAATGTCGAAACGTCTCGGCAATGCCGTTGATCCTTTCAGCACCATAGATGAACATGGTTCCGATCCCTTACGCTGGTACATGATGACAAATGCCCAGCCATGGGATAATCTGAAATTCGATATCGCAGGTGTTGATGAGGTAAAACGAAAGTTTTTCGGAACCCTGTACAACACCTATTCGTTTTTTGCTCTGTATGCAAACATCGACAATTTCAGGTTTGAAGAGAGAGATATCCTGGTAAATATGAGACCGGAAATTGACCGGTGGATAATCTCACTCCTTAATTCTCTCGTAAAGGAGGTGGGAGAGTGTTATGAGAATTACGATTTAACCCGTGCCGGCAGGGCAATCCAGGATTTTGTAACGGAGAATTTAAGTAACTGGTACGTAAGACTAAATAGAAAGAGATACTGGGGCGGTGATTATGACCAGGATAAAATTGCTGCCTACCAGACTCTTTTCCAGTGTCTTGAAACAGTCAGCAGGCTTGCAGCCCCGCTGGCTCCTTTTTACATGGACCAGCTTTTCCGCGACCTCAATCTTACGACCGGAAGACATTCCGACGAATCGGTGCATCTGGCCGCATTTCCGGAACATGATCCTGATCTGATAGACAAGGCTCTGGAGGAAAGGATGGAGATAGCACAGAAAATTTCTTCCATGATACTTGGTTTGAGAAGGAAGGTCAGCATTAAAGTCAGACAGCCACTGGCAAAGATAATGATACCCCTTCCTGACAGAAATTTCAGGTCAAAATTTGAGGCTGTTAAGGATCTTGTTCTCGCAGAGGTGAATGTTAAGGAAGTTGAATATCTCGACGATACATCCTCGATACTTGTAAAAAGGATCAGACCCAATTTCAAGTCGCTGGGTCCCCGTTTCGGAAAACTAATGAAGGAGCTCGGAAGCGCCATCACAGCACTTTCTCAAAATGATATAGCTGATTTTGAAGCCACGGGCGCATTCCGGATGACATTGGCAGGAAAGACAGTGGACCTGTCCATGGATGATGTTGAGATCATTTCGGAAGATATACCCGGATGGCAGGTGGCAAATGAAGGTAAGCTTACCGTAGCTCTTGACGTTACGGTTACCGACGAGTTGCGTTATGAAGGTATTGCAAGGGAATTTGTAAACCGAATCCAGAATATCAGGAAAGAAAGCGGTTACGATGTAACCGACAAAATTAAGGTGTTGATCCAGGACAATGAGTTTGTGAGCGAAGCAGTGAAAAGACATGCCAGGTATATAGGCTCGCAGACACTTGCTACGGAGGTTGTACTGTCGGGTGATCCCGGCGATCAGGCCAGGGATATTGAAATAGACGATGTTGTTGTTAAGATACGGATATCCAGGGACTAGGCCTCTCGGGGCACCTCGCCAGAACCTATGCAATGCTTCAGATTACAAAGCATAATGCCACAATGCCTTTTTGCCTTTAAACCTTTTAAACCTTTCAACCTTTCAACCATAACATTTTAAGGCTTTAATACAAGTAAGGTCATTTTACCTATATTTGTATTAATCTAAAGATCAAGGCATGAAACGCATACTCGTCACCGGCGGAGCCGGTTTTGTAGGATCCCACCTGTGCGAAAGACTTCTTGCGGAAGGTAACGAAGTTATCTCTCTCGACAACTATTTTACAGGATCGAAGCAGAATATTAAACATCTTCTTGATGATCATAATTTTGAACTTATCCGTCACGACATTACCATGCCTGTATATCTCGAGGTGGATGAGATCTATAACATGGCATGTCCGGCATCACCTGTTCACTACCAGTACAACGGCATAAAGACGATAAAAACGTCAGTCATGGGAGCGATTAACACACTCGGGCTGGCAAAGAGGACCAGGTCAAAGATACTTCAGGCCTCAACGAGTGAAATTTACGGAGATCCTGCCGTTCATCCTCAACCCGAGGATTACTGGGGTAACGTAAACACTCTCGGGCCAAGGGCATGTTATGATGAAGGGAAGAGATGTGCAGAGACACTTTTCATGAACTACCATGTTCAGAACGGGGTGAAAATCAAAATCGCAAGGATTTTTAACACCTATGGACCCAGGATGAGTTCCGACGATGGCCGTGTGGTTTCGAATTTCATTGTTCAGGCTCTTAGAGGTCAGGATATAACGATCTTCGGTGACGGAACACATACCCGAAGTTTTCAGTATATTGATGACCTGATCGAAGGACTTGTAAGGCTCATGGGAACAGACGACAGTTTCACGGGTCCTGTTAATCTTGGTAATCCCATCGAAGTATCTGTAGGGGATCTTGCAGGGAGAATTGTTGAGATGACAGGTTCGCGTTCGAAGCTTGTGTACAGGCCTCTTCCTGAAGATGATCCGAAGCAGAGAAGGCCTGATATAACTCTGGCAGAAAAAGTGCTCGGCTGGAAGCCGGTAGTCGACCTGGAAACAGGGCTGGAGAAGACGATCGATTATTTCAGGAAGTCTATACTTTGAATCACCCCCTCTCGCCCTCCCCCCCTCTCAAAATAAAAAAGCCGCTCCATTTCTGAAGCGGCTTCACTTATTAAGTGCTATAAAGTAAGTTTATTTCTGTCTGGCTTTTGCCTCAATACATAATGTTGCATGAGGTACAGCCCTGAGTCTCTCTTTGGAAATAAGTTTACCAGTTTCGCGGCAGACTCCGTAGGTTTTATTTTCTATCCTTACAAGGGCTGCCTGCAGGTGCTGGATGAACTTAAGCTGTCGCTGGGCCAGACGGCCGGCTTCTTCCTTTGATAAAGTAGTAGCACCTTCTTCCAGCACCTTAAAGGTGGGAGAGGTATCCATTGTGTCGTTACTCTCTTCGTGAGTTATGCTGGATTTCAGTATTTCATAATCTTTCTTGGCCTTGTCCAGCTTCGCCAGGATGATCTGCCTGAACTCATCAAGCTCATCATCCGAATATCTTGTCTTTTCAGCCATAGCATAACGTATTATAATGCCGCAAAGGTATTCTTTTTTAATTAATAATGAAATAGTATATTATGATCATGCGATCATACGATCATGTCTTAACAGCCGAAGCTTCATGCGCAGGCTGGCGATCATGCAATCTGTTAATGATCATGCGATTGCACGATAATTTTACACCTTTTTCAAAAATGTAACCGGGATAGTAATGATGATATTCTGGTCGAGCCTGTCTATCCGGACTATAACCCTTTTTTTACCTCCATAGGATATCAGTTCCCCTTTCAGGCCTTCAAGGGAGCCTCTCATTACTTTGACATTATCACCCTTTTCGAGGTTTTCTTTTGTAACCTCTATTTCGGCATCGCTGTCGATGAGCAGCCTGAGGTTATCGATCTGATTCTGGGGTATCGGAACAGGCTGCCCTTCAAAGGATACAAACTTTACAACTCCGGGGGTCATATAAACAAAGGGGAACTGCCTGGGTATGACTTTAACAAATACATAGGAAGAAAGCAATGGTTTTTCGACCAGCTTTTTTCTGTCGCTCCACTGTCTGTATGTTTTCTGAAGGGGAAGAAATACCTCTATATTAATTTCTTC
The DNA here is from genome assembly GCA_036759025.1 of Bacteroidales bacterium. Lineage (GTDB taxonomy): Bacteria > Bacteroidota > Bacteroidia > Bacteroidales > VadinHA17 > LD21. The sequence goes on along the minus strand of DAIOVL010000021.1, from coordinate 6,434 downwards.
CAGACGACCGTGGACAAGTTTTTCTGCCCTTGGATTAGTATAAACGGCATACCATCTTGGAGTTTTACTGGCAGAGGTTTTTGTGGTTTTTTTCTCTTCAGATGAATTAACTGAATCCATCACATTAGCTACCTTTATCAAACTGGCAACAAAGATAGTTTATTCATTCAATTTTTCCCTGCTGAAACAATAGTCTTAATGTATCATAACCTTGCCCGTATACTTCTTCATCCCTGATCTGACTGTTACGAAGCATATCCCCTTGCTGTAGTTTGACTGCAGTTCAAGGCGTGAATCCCTGCTCAGTGTCAGATCCCGGATGTTAATAAGAATCCGCCCTGTTATATCAACAACTTCCACAGTTGCATTCAGTCCGTCCCATTCTTCAGTAAGTGGAATCAGATAAATGGTATTACCGAGAGCATATAAATTAAAGTTTTTGGCAGGGGCATTGATGTCTTCTGTTCCGGTAGGATTGTTGACCACCAGTGTCTGGGGTACATCGGCGGCAGGAAACCAGTTTGAATTCCCCGTCTGTGAAGCGGTTATGACCGTCGATCCGACACCGACGATATGAACAATATTGCCTGATACTGTTGCCACTGCCGGATTATCACTGGAATAACTTACCGTCAGTCCGGAACTTGCTGTAGCTGTAAGGTTAAAATCAGGATCACCCAGGTATTTTTCCGGTATGGGATTGAAGGTTATTGACTGGTTGCCTTTTGAAACGGTAAGTGTCCTGGTGAAGTTGGCCGGAGCATAAGTTGAATTTCCTGCCTGGCGGGCTGTTATGAGTGAGGTGCCCACTGCTCTGAGAGAGCAGCTACTTCCTGTTATTGTTGCAACAAAAAGGTTAGAGCTTGAGAATGTCATAGAGAGTCCGCTTGTAGAGGTTGCCGAAAGGGTGAAGGGTGATTCATCCATTCTCCGTGTCAGGTTTGTGCTGAAGGTAATCGTCTGGGCAAGAAGTGTAATCGCCTGGGGATCAAATGATGCCAGGTATCCTCCCTGTGTTGACGTAATGTCGCCAGCTGTATATGAGATTGTTACGGCGTCAGTCAGCAGGATCGGGGTTGCCAGGTTTGCCTTAATTGAATACTGATCTCCTTCCTTTAATGAAAGAGAGCTTATTGTAACGGGAGATCCGTTTACGCTGACTTCAAACTGGGATTCCTTCCCTGCAGGGTCATTCATGGTCCTGTCGAACTGCATCTCGATAAAACTTGTTGATTTGGCTGTATAGAGAAGGTTTGGCATTCCTGCCGGACTTACATTGATTGTTATCTGTGCTACTGGAGAATCACCCGTGTCGTCATGTATCATAAAGTTGAAATTACCTGCACCGTTCCCTGTGGAACCGGAAGCAGCGTAGATGACATTCCTGTTTGCATCGGTCACTGCTGCAGGTACCGACGAAATTATTGAACCTCTTGCTCCTGCGTTATACTGGTATAATTGTCCCTGCGCCGGCAAGGAGGTGACATAGGCTGTTTTGGCACTTGCATCGCCACCTGTATAGGTCAGTTTAATGGTCTTATCATGATTTTGTTCAACCCATATAGTTTGCGGTACTGCCATAAGAGGAGGAGCGTCACTTGTTGTGAATCTCCGTATCTCGCACCATGTAGTCCCAGTGGCATTGGTGGCAAAAACACCCCAGTAGTAAGTTGTATTCAGCTGAAGTCCTGTAACATTGTATGAAAGATCCGATCCGGCATTATAGTTCGTGGATCCGCTAAGGTTTGAATTTGTAGAGATCTTGAGTGTGTAAGAAGCTGCATCGGAGGCCTCAGCCCATTCAAAAGTGTGGTCAGATCCGATCACGGCATCTTCAACAGGGCTTATAAGCTGGGGGATACCCGGTTCAGGCAGGGTGAGGTTTGTTGTAAGATAGACGCCGTCATAGAGGGCATCGGAGTTCATGGTATAAGTTGAACCCGAAGGAGTGAATGAAATTGCCTGACCTGTGTTTATTGCATTGGGGTTATGATATGCATACTGGACACCTGCCGTTCCGTCAGCGTTCTCAATACCTATAGTTGCGTTTTCGCCATGAACTAGCGGTGATGAAGGAAGTATAAGAACCCTGTACTGCAGCTGTATCTTGTTACTTGTTTCATAAAGGATTACCGAGAATGTCCCTACATAAATGGGGCCGTAGTAAAATCCCATATTCCTGAACTGGACTATCAGTTTTCTGTTGGGTGAAGCTCCGACAGTTGTATACAGGATGTTTCCGGAGGGATCAATTACAAGATCATCCCAGAAGGGAGCAATATAATTATTTGGATCGCCGGCAGCAGGTATCGGATCTTCGGAGGGATCGGTGGTCCCTGAACCGAATGAAACAAGGCCGTTGGTGGAGACATAGAACTGAGAATAACTATTGCCGAAATAGGTGAAGTTGAATCCTATATTTAAAGGACCATACGAGGCATTGTTTTCATACCCTGATTTTATGACGGTACCGAGATAGGTTATCTCCGAAGGTTGAGCTCCGGCATATAATCCCAGGTTAAATAAAACCACTGCGAGAATTGATCTGATTTTCATAACGCTGATATTTTATTTATCCCTTTTACGAGAAAAAAGGATTTTATGTTTGAATATAAGACTCTTTTTTAGGGTAAAAGGTTGAATGGATGTCTGAAATTCTATAATATATAGCCTAAATAATAAAGATACAAAAAAAAGAGAAACATTACAATACCAGCAGCCGGAATCAGACCCAAAAACCTGTTTATCTGCTTCTGGCATGACCGAAAAGGATATTTCCCACCGATTTCCAGAAGTACCTGAAGTCGGTCAGAAAAGGATTCCTGTCGTATGATTCGAGATATTTTCTCTCAGATTCCTGGATGCTTTTCAGGTCTTCGGGCAGGTCGGCATAAAATGGCGGGATAAGACCGGGTTTGTATTTTATACGCTTTTCCTTAAGGTCGTTGTCATATAGTTCAAAATACTGATGACTCAGAGGCCTTACTCCGACAAGTTTCATATCGCCGTTGAACCAGTTTATAAGTGTAGGCAGTTCGTCGAGCCATATTTTCCTGCATATTGCGCCCCATGAAGTGATACGGAAGTCATTTTTGAATTTTCCTCCATTCTGGAGATCATGCAGTCTGTACACATAATCCTGAATATATTCGGAATATGGATGCATGGTCCGCAGCTTGAACACCTTTATTGTTTTTCCGTTTATGCCGACACGGGGTAAAGCAATCAGGGGACCGTAAATATTTTCGTTTTTCGGGAGAGGATCTCCGTTCCTTTTGGCTTCTATACACAGGTAGTTACCTATAAAGGATTCCTGTTTTATTCTGAAGCCCCCGCGGCACAACCTTCCAAGAGCCTCAGCCCTGGTTATCACGGCATTATTGCCCCGGGTAAGGAACAGATAAAGACCACGTGTGAATTTGAGTTTAGGCAGTATCCTTTTCACAATAAAATCCAGGGAATAATAGAAATAGTTTATAACGGGAATGAATTTTTTCAGTATTCTTTTTTTCCTCTGGTCTTTTGTTTCTACGCAACAGAAGAAATAACCTTCCGGTTTCAGTTTCTCATTGACGGCATCGATGAAATCATCCAGTTTCTTTATATCGTTAAGGCGGTGCAGGTTTATAATGTAAGAATAGCTGTCTTCGGGGAGGTTTGAAATATTAAATATGGTCGTGGTTGACAGAACGGCTATTTCGCCTGTAAGTTTCGGACCGGTCATGTTGATAATGGCTTTAGCCATTTCGCTGCCTGATTCCTTTTCAATTGCCTTCAGGATAGAAGGATTGATTTCAGGCAGAGAAAAAGTTTTCCTGCCATTCCCGTTCAGCTCGCTTACAAGTTCATATTCGCTTGGTTTCCTGTAGGATTTATATTTCTCGTACTCTTCGTAATCCTGTAGGGAAGCTTTCTTAAAAGCAATATATACAGCTCCGAAGATCAGCTCAAGGACAGTCGCAACGATGGCAGTCCCGAGCACCACAGTTCGTGAATATGCATAATCCCTGAGGATATACATCAGCAGGGCGGTTATGGAGAGAGAAATGAAGTTGCTGCTTATCACCCTGTTGAACAAAGTGGAATAGTTGATGATCTTTCCCCTGTGCATCTTGCCGTTTATAAGAGAAACCATGATCCATATCACGGCGAGGACAGCGAAGAACAGACTGTGGGAAGGTACATATGCCTTCAGACTTGCCGGCTTCGTCCATGCCATGAGCAGGAAGGAAATACCCAGAATCAGTACATCTGCGACCAGGGTTATGATCCGGAAGCGGCGATTTTTCATAAACGGATTCCCTGCAAAATTTGAAGTGGAAAAATAATAAATATAATCTTCTATATTGCCTTAAAGACTTTAATTGTGTTATAAAAGTTGTAAAGACAGTGGCGTGCGGCATGAGGCATGCGGCATGACGGCAAGAAGGGTACGAATTGGGGTAAAATGGGTTATCAGGAACCGCCAGATCGAGCTTTGATTAATCTGTTAAGCATTGACGAGATTTTGTCGCATTCATCCATGTACTTTGCTAAGGAGTCAGAATCGATATAACCAATTTCAGAAGCTATAATTAGTTGTGTCATTAATTCAGCGGTAGATCCTTTTGCAATATATAAATGTCTCACGGACATCCTGTCTGAACCAGATTCATCTCCTTCAGCAATATTACTTGGGATACTTAATGCAGATCGTTGGATCTGATCCTTGAAGCCAAAATCTCTTTTGAGATCAGTATTTCTTACAAGCCGATAGACTTCAACAGTAAGATCTTTGGCATTTTGCCAGACACGAAGATTTTGAAAATTTCCCATGATGCAGCGATTTTTAATTCTACATAATAGCACGGCATTAAAATAATGAATTAAGTTCAGATTTGAAAGCATTTTCAATATTCCCTGACACACCGGCACACCGGCACACCGACACGCCGTCAAAACCCGAATGTAGCACCAATATTCAAAGTATTCCTCCTGCCGTAGTAATACTCCGGGCTCCACCTGGCATCACCTGAGATGTTGCTGTTAATGAAAGAGCCCCACACATATAGGTCGTTTATCACCTGGTATGCTATACTGACACCGGCAGAGCGGTTTTTCCAGGCGACAGATTCGAGTGGCGGGTTTCCGACACGGGGTGTGCCGAGTTCCGTATAGTCGGGGCCCCTTACGGCATCTGTGAACCAAAGCTTCAGATCGAGAGTCCTGAGAGGCCGGTAATTCAGGGCAAGGTGCCACTCACGCGAGTTGTCACGCAGGTAATGGCCGATATTGAAATCGTTTGATTCGAAGGTGAGCGTCGGCACATAATGCTGGTATGTCAGAGGGTAGGTATAAGTATATTCTCCGGTGAGAGAAAGGTCTTTTACAGGGAAGTTTGAAAGTCTGAAACCTGTCTTCCAGCTCAGAAAATTCCATTCATCGTCTTTTGTGATCCTTTCAACGGAGAGCTCGTCGACAAACAGTGTGGCAAAAAGATGAAGATATTTTATCTGTCGGGAACTTATGTCGAAGAACATCTGGGAGTTCATATTGTCGATCCCTGAAGATACTGAATGGTCGACGGATTTATAGAAGAACAGGGGCATAAAATAGGCCGGGTTGATGTTTGAATCATCATAAATTATGCTGTTTCCTGCTGAGATTGTCAGGTATTTCACAGGGATGAAGGAGAACATGTTGGAGGCGATGAATTTCCTGTGGTATTTCTCGCGGTAGTCAGTTCCATAGCTGTTAGTTACGAAATATGAACGGGAACTGTCGACCACCATGGAGTTCATCCAGCCGTGGAAATAGTTAAAGCTGAACCATTTCACCGGGTAAATCTGGAGTCTGAGCTGAATGTATGATGGATTATTTCCTCCGAAAATATTGGCTCCGTTATAGTTATTTCCCCATTCGATTTCATCTTTTACAAGACCTGCAGTACCCCATTTCCAGGCGTAAGTGATGCCGCCCTGCATGTCGCTCCAGTCTGATGAACCCTTTATATGTCCGCCTTCTCTCTTAGTAAGATATTCCGGTCGTCCGAGAAGTGGTTTTTCGTGGTTGTCCCTGAGCGATGCAAAAAAGCCCCACCTGCCTACATAAGCCCGGGCTTCAAGTCCGTTTCTCCAGTATGTGGCTTTCCCCGATGAGCTGGAAAAGATTTCAGCACCCAGAATCGGGTTGACGGTTAAAGAAAACAATGAATCCCGGTAATAAAACAAATCAAATCTTTTCCCGCCCTCTTTAAAACTGCCTTTGAGCCACTGTGCCTTTGAGCCACTGTGCCCTTCCTCCTTCAGTTCCTTCCCGAAGTCCGTCAGATAGAAGTCAAGTTCCTTCTGTTGGCGGGGCGATAATCTATCACGTTGAAGGTCGGCTTCCTGCAGCCAGGATGCTATACATGAACGGGAATACGGCTTGACAACGGAACTGACTGTGATAATCTG
>DAIOVL010000020.1:0-56258 GCA_036759025.1 Bacteroidales bacterium | reverse complement strand
TTATTTTTACTAAATTTACTCTCGACTGTATCACACTATAGATCTGAAATGGGTAATTCTAAGTTAATATTCATCGTCGATGACGATTCGTTTATTAATATGCTGGTAGTCAAGAAATTCACAGCTGAAGGCTATGCTGTGGAAGCATTTGAGTCAGGAGAAGAATGCCTTAAAGCACTGAACAGGAATCCAGATCTTATAATCCTCGATTACCTCTTTGTCTCAAAGGAGGAGAAAGTGATGAATGGCATGGAGGTATTTGACAGGATCAGGGAAGCACGGCCGGGCATCCCTGTAATTATGCTATCAGGTCAGGAAGACGGGGAAGTTGTTCTTGAACTTGCCAGGAAGGGGATCGTGGATTATATCATTAAAGACAATTCACTCCTTGAAAATCTTGGTATTGCAATCAGGGAACTGTTCCAGAGCGAGTAAAAGTGATCTTTACCTGAGGACGAAATTATAAGTAATTGTTCCTTTCTGGACTGCAGGAGCATCGGCTTTGGGCTCAAAACTGGCTTTAAGTGCTGCTTCGCGGGCTGCTCTGAGAAGATATTCGTCGAGTGTGGTCGATCCTTTTATACCCGCCACTGCCTGTGTAACTTTCCCTGACCTGTCCACGCTCACTTCAACAACAACCTTTCCTTCACCCTGATAATCATATCTTGGGATAGGTATATCCTGATAGCCCCGGCCCGCGAGGTCATATGATATGCCTTTACTGCCCAGTCCGCTTATGTCGCCACGGTTCTGTGAGTTGACGTCACCGGTCGGGGCACCCTGGTTTCCTTCTCCACCAGTCACTCCTTCGCCTGTGGTGTTAGTGCCTGCATTCCTTGCCCCTGCAAGGGCTGCCTTAGTCCGGTCAGCTATTTCGGCCTGTCGTTTCTGCTCTGCTTCAATTCTCCTTCGTTCAGCCTCTTCCTGCTCTCTTCTTATTCTCTCTGCTTCAAGCTGTTCGCGCCGTATTTTTTCAGCTTCAATCTGTTCCTGCCTTTTTCTTTCAGCTTCCGGATCTACTTTTTTGACAACAGGAGCTTCTTCTGTTTGCTGGGTGAGCAGTGGTACATCGTCGGTAGTTTCCGGTTGCGGAGAAGCGGGTGGGGGAGGCGATGTGGCTTCTGCAACCGGTGATGGTTCAATGAACCCTGTTCCTGTTTCATCGGTTCCGAAGTTGACTATTATACCTTCTTCCGTTTCAGGAGGGGGAGGAGCTGAAAAGCCAAAAACGAACAGCATAACCATCACCGTCAGGTGAAAGATCACACTGCCCACTATCCCTTTGTTCTTTTCGCTGGGGAGGGCGCGAAGAGCATTATTTTGGAGTTGTTGCAATTATCAGCTTGTAGTTGTTTTTCTGTGCAATATTCATAACAGGAACTGCACTACCGAAGGGTGCAGACTTATCGACATGAAGTGAGATATATGTGTCTGGCTCACTTCCAAGCTTTGCCCTGAGAGCCTCTTCAAGAGCCTCGAGGCTTTCCATGGGCTGTTGTTCCATATAGTATCTCTCGTCGGCCGTAATCGAGACCGTAGTAAGAGGTTTGGCAGAAGTCTGCGTATCACCTTTAGGCAGCAGCAGTTTAAGCGCAGTGGGATGAACGAGTGTCGAAGTCAGCATAAAGAAGATGAGCAGGTTAAAGACGACGTCTGTCATTCCTGTAGAGCTGAAACTGATACTGATCTTATTTCTCTGTGAGAGTGCCATCAGATCTGTTTTTTAACAGGTTCGTTCAAAATATCCATGAATTCGGTAAGTGTGGCTTCAAGGTTGAAAACCACCTTTTCTACCCTTACCACCAGTGTATTATAGGCAAAATAACCGAGTATTCCTATGAACAGACCTGTAACAGTAGTTATCAGGGCTGTGTAAATGCCATTCGACAGAAGAGATACTTCTATGTTGTTGCCCGCCTGTGACATTGCATAGAAGGACTGGATCATTCCGATAACAGTTCCCATGAAGCCAAGCATGGGTTCAGCTCCGGTTATGGTTGCCAGTGTAGGGAATCCCTTTTCCAGCTTTGAAATTTCAAGCTTCCCTACATTTTCAATGGCGGTGCTTATATCCTGCAGGGGTCTTCCCAGTCTGCTTATGCCTTTTTCAACCATCCGTGCCGAGGGAGAACTGGTAGCTTTACACAATGCTGTTGCTGCCTCTATCCTGCCTTCATGGATATAATCCTTGATCCTGTTCATAAAATTCTGGTCTTCCCTGGTGGCCTTTCGTATTACATAAAACCTTTCAATAAAAATATAGGCACCTACGAACGAAAGAAGTATCAGAGGGATCATTACCCATCCGCCTTTCATTGCCAGATCGAACAGGGTCAGCTTCATCTGAGTTACCTCCTGTGCCGGAACAGAGCCCCCCTGCATTATGATGTGAAGAAATGTCATGTTTATAATTTTATCCGGTTAATACTAATTCCCCTGTGCCTTCACAGGGAAGGCATTTCACGTGCGAAGTTATTAAAAAACGTTTTTACATAAAGTTCTATTATATACGGTTAATAACAATCACTTATTATTTATCAACTTAAAGAAAATATGTTTATAAGCTTTCGGGCAACGTCCTCAGGAACTATTGATCCTGTTCTTCGGGAACTGTTTCTTCCTCCATTTTCATTTCGTCTTTTTCTTTCCTTCTGAAAAGATCGGTGAATTTGTCGAATTCCTGCCTGAAGAAGATACCGAGACCCTGTGTGTAGGGTGCCTGCTTTCCTGAATATGGATTATTATAGCGGTTGAAAACCTTAAACCTGATCCTGTTTGAGAATTTTGGTTTGAACTCAATATCAAAGTCTCCGGTAAGCTGGTCGGTGTTGTCAGACACACCGCTCAGGTTTCTGACACCAAGGTTGCTGTTTATTACCACCCTGTCGTTAAGAAGCTGTGTTGATAATGCAACTTGTAGTTCCTGGTCATTCAGGTCTTTTTGTCCGGGAAGATAGTTGAAGCCTATATCAAAGTCGTTACTTATCTGGGACAACCAGTTACTAAGCTGGTTTGACAGCATTTCGGTTGTGGTTACAGCCATTGCTGACGTTCCTGTTGTGGTCGTTGTGGCAAGTGTGGTTCCGTATGAAGGATCGGCATAAAAGCTGTTCATGACGAGCAGGTACAGAAACTGCCGGCTCAGTTCTTCTTCGGTTGTGATAGTATTCCTCAGATATGTACGTGTTTCCTCGTCAGCCATCGGAAGGTATATATCGAACCCGACAATCGGGTTGAACAGTTTACCGGAGAGGTTAATATGACATTCCACAGGGATCCTTTCACTGAACTTATCGTCCTGAAGGATTTCATACAGGGATGCCTTTAGTTTGTAAATGGCTTTGATATCTATTTCAGCGTTGTCGAGTTCACCATTGAAGGAGATTCTTCCTCCGTTTTCCACACTAAAAGGTTTGTTGAGAATATTTCCGAGAGTAAAGAGGTAATCTCCGTCATCGATGACATAATCACCGGATATTCTGAAGAGGCCTTCCGGGTTGAGGCTTATATTCAGGTCTCCCGTGCCTCTTCCTCTCATGATATCGCCTACCTTCGGATCGAAAATCAGTTGTATTTCTGCATCAGGAGTTACTTCCAGGTCGAAATTCAGATCAATACCTGTTGTAGCATCTTCTTCCGGTTGATCCTGGCCGGTTTTAACATTTGTCAAGGTTGTGTCGTGACTGATGAAGTTCACGAAAGAATAATCGGAAATAGTTTCTGAAGTGTTCAGGGGTATTGAGATCCTTGTGTTATTGCCTGTACGTGCCGACACATCAAATGACAGAAGTCCCGGAGCGCTCCTTATGGTCGTCACTCCTGAGGCATAAGCGGTGCCGTAGAAAAGTTCATTGTCCTTTGGTCTGGTATTCAGAACCATGGTCTGGTTTGTGTTTATTGTCAGGTCGGCTGAATAATCCCTGAAATAATTGTGTTTTACCGAACCATTCAGTGTGGCCGGGTTACCTCTTTCATCAGTAAGTCTCACATTTCTGAATATTATGCCGCTCCGGTCGAATCTCACTGAGTCGTTCATGGTGTATCTGGTCTGCAGATAATCTATCTTCATACTGGTGTTCCCGGCAAAAAGCGCCCCGTTAAGTACGAATTTTCCTGATTCACCAGTCAGGCTGACTTTCCCTGATGCGGTCCCCTTTATGTCTGATGCGAAGAACCTGAGAAGGGGATTCAATGCATCAACAGGCAGCTTATCTGCTGATGCTGTAAGAGTAAGCGACCCTGCCTCCGGTTCAAAAAAACCCTTTATGCCGATCATCTTTGATCCCTTAAGGTCATTTGATGCTTCCAGTTCAATAACTTTCAGGTTGTTGTTCCACTCTGCTTCAACTGATATGTTGCCGTATTCGCTCTGTAATAATAAAAAATCCTGCACTTCGATGATACCGCCTACCCTCGGATTGTTGTAAAGACCTGAGACCATAACATCACCATCCAGTTTTCCACTGAACCCGAGGTCGATTTTCTCATCCTCCTTTTTTCCGCCGGTAAAGGCATTCAACCACGAAATGTCAATACCATTGGCTCTGAGGTGGAGCGTGTCACCCGGATCCTCAGATACAATTCCTGTAACGAAATAATAATCAGGCCCGTTATTTATGTATAGCCTGCTGACATTTATGGATGATGAATCGATTATTATCTGACCCTGACTGACATGCCAGAGCTTGCTGTTGCTGTAGATGCCCGTTGAATCGATATTGATATTCAGCACAGGTTTCCCCTTCCCGCTGACATTTCTGACAAGTTTTGCATTGGCAGTGAAAGTACCACGGTTCAGATCCTGCTCCCTGTTGTCCCAGTCGACACGGAAATCAATATTATCGGGACTAATGCTAATGCCGGTGCTGAAGTCCTTTAGTTCAGACTGTCCAAGCATTATCAATGATGTACTGTTAAGTCTGGTATCGAATTTCGGAACCTGCATATCTGATTCAATCCTGAGATTCTTGAAATTCAGTCCGCCATAACTCAGATCGTCAGAATTAAATGAGATTTTCATCAGACTGTCGGAAATGACCTGACCCGATATATTCGTGTTTTCAGCCAGTGTCAGCCCGGTTCTGAAGAAGCTGTTCAGATTATCAGTGTTCCTCAGTATCATACTGAAAGTGAAATCGTTGATCTCATCGTTTCCAATTTTTTCGGGGGGAACAAAAAGTGAAGGCATTAGAGCCGCCATTGAAGTCCTGATAAATCCTGTGAGTCCCGAAAAACTGTAATTTCCCCTGAGATCAGCATCAGCGAAATCGGTACGGAGACTTATTGCCGGCTTGTTGTTTTCAGGGAAGGTTGACAGGCTGAAATTATATAGATCCAGGGTATTGCCATATTTTCGCAGGTTTGAATTGAGGAGTTTTATCTCACCGTCAATATTATCAATATTTGTCCCTTTGAAGTTTGCTGTCAGGAGCATCGACAATGCAGAGGTGGAATCATTTTTATCAAAATTCAGTTTATGAAGGTTTGCTTCAGCCAGATTAAGGGTGAAATTGAATTCGGGCATTTCCCTGCCCAGATCAAATAACCCCAGCATCTGCATGTTAATATTTTCATCCGTAATCTTTACTGTCCCATCCCATGTTTTTTCACTGAATAATCCGTTGAGAGTAATGTTCCTGTACAGATAACTGTTAAGTTCAATACTGTCGATAGTGCCTGTAAGGTTTCCGCTGAAGCTTCCTGATGAATATGCGATTCCGTCAACATTGGCATTTATGCTCATGTTCCCTAACATCTCAGGATTTCCGGTGAGGTCACCAAGGGCAATATTGCTTCCCTTAATAAGTCCTTTAATGATGAACCTCTCCATTTTTTCGGGTCTGAAAGAGACATCTGTGGTGATGCTGCCCTGATTTGAAGTTATATTTCCATAGGCAACAAAATCGGAAGGAAATCCGGTAAAGCTACCGTTAAAGGCAACCTTCCCGAGAGTATGAAAAATCTCAGGAAGGTTTATTACGGGCTTCCCTTCAGTTTGAAATCTTTCGATATCGGCAGCACTGGTGGTAAAGTCCTTTATTCCCAGGTAAATGAACGAGTTATGGAAATCGGGTAACCCCGACAGGTCAAAATCACACGACAGCCTGGTGTCGTTACCGTATGAAACCAGAATATTCCTTCCTCTCAGCTCAGACACCGTACCGGCCACCTGTCCTGAAAGCCACACGGCATCTTTTATGCCTGATCCAGGAGGTATAAAATATTTCAGATCTGTTGAGGCTGCCAGCGATCTGTCGAGGTGTATGTCGAGTCTTACTTTTTCTGTGAAATTATTAAAGGAGGTGACCGGATCTCCGGTAATTTTCAGTTCCCGCAGGCTCAGGATGCTGCTGTCGCATCTTATTGCTGCTGAATAGAAGCTCACTATGTTTCTTGAAATCACACTCCGGCAATTCATCTCATCGACCAGGAATCCGTTCGATTCCTTAAACTGAAGATCTTTGACCCTGAATGTAGTAGTGTCATCTTTAACTAACAGATCCTCAACGATACCATTGATATCTGAAAGATGAAGTTTTCTGAAATCCACCGGTATCCTGCTTTTATTCCCTGTCGTTCTGTTTATAAGGGAGAATCTGCCATTGATGATATTTATTTCATTTATCCTTATATCTGTCTTGTTTTTCAGTGTGTCGGCTTCATTCCTGAGCATATCGAGATACCAGGTGAGATTCATTTCACCTGTCGTATCTGTAATCAGGGCAAATACAGGATCGGTAAGGATTATCCGGCCGAAAGTCAGTGATTTCCTTCTGAAATCCAGTATCCTGATCCCTGCCGAGGCCCTGCCGGCATAGATCATGGTGTCTGAATGTTTGTCCTTTATCAGGAGCCTGTTGATCTGCAGTCTGTTAAAGAACCTGTACTCAAGGCTTTCCAGCGAGATGGTCGTATTTATTCTTTCAGACAGATGTCTGGAAACTCTCTGTACCATCAGCGTCTGTACAAGAGGGAACCGTAATGAAAGGAAAAGAAGAGTAGGCAACAGGATTATTATCCCTGTTGTAACAATAAGGTATTTATATGTTTTTTTAATATTTTTGACCATTGGTCATAACAAAATACCGGTTATCAAAATAACCTAAAATATACCTAAAAACAAAGCGTTGAATTCTGTTACGATTCTTGCCATAGAATCATCCTGCGATGACACTTCTGCAGCTGTTGTCAGCGACGGTTACATTCTGTCGAACCTGATTGCAGGTCAGGAGATACATAAGTCGTATGGAGGGGTGGTGCCGGAACTTGCATCCAGAGCTCACCAGGCCAATATCGTTCCTGTTGTACATCAGGCATTGAAGGAGGCAGGAGCGGACCTTTCTGATATCAATGCAGTTGCTTTTACCAGGGGACCCGGCTTGCTCGGATCGCTTCTTGTAGGAACTTCCTTTGCCAAAGGTTTTGCGCTGGCACGTGAGATTCCTCTTATTGATGTCAATCATCTTCAGGCACATGTTCTGGTTCATTTTATCCTCCGGAAAGGGGAAGAAAAACGTTTGCCACAATTTCCTTTTCTATGCCTTCTGGTTTCGGGCGGACATACACGTATCATTTTATTGAAGAGTCACCTTGAAATGGAAACATTGGGTAATACCATTGATGATGCCGCAGGAGAGGCTTTCGATAAATGCGGAAAGGTAATGGGATTCGGGTATCCTGCAGGTCCTGCCATAGATAAAATGGCATCTCGCGGAGATCACAAAGCATTTTCATTTGCAAAGCCGTCCGTTAAAGGGCTTAATTTCAGTTTCAGCGGACTGAAAACAAGTTTTCTGTATTTCCTGCGCGACAGACTCAAGGAAGACAGCGAATTCATCGGGAAGCATAAAGCCGATCTCTGCGCTTCACTTCAGCATACGATAGTAAATATCCTCGTTTCAAAACTAGTCAGGGCTTCAGAAGAAACGGGTATAAGGGAAATTGGAATAGCCGGAGGTGTTTCAGCTAATTCAGGTCTGCGGACAGCTGTTAAAGAAGAGGCTGAAAAGCACGGCTGGAACCTGTTTATTCCGGAATTGTCGTTTACAACCGATAATGCCGCGATGATTGGTATTACAGGTTATTATAAGTATCTTAATGGTCAGTTCGCAGGTCAGGACATTGTCCCTCTGGCCCGCCTCTGATATTTTTTATTGTCGATATCATGAGAAATAAGGAAATTTCGATACTTGTCGTAGGTGCAGGGGCGATAGGAGGTATTACCGCTGCATTTCTCAAAAGGGAAGGTTATAACGTCGGGATAGTTTGCAAATACGACGATTACGCAAAGACTATCTCCAATGACGGAATTCATGTAACAGGTGTTTGTGGTAATTTCACAGTTACAATACCGGCATGGTCCGACATAAAAGATGTTCAGGTAAAGAAAGACCTTGTTCTGCTTGCAACAAAGGCAACAGAGATGATCGGCGCAGCAAGGGAACTTAAAAATGTATTAAAGGATAAGGGCCAGGTTGTATCAATGCAGAATGGGATATGTGAAGACGATCTGGCTGAAGTTCTGGGCAGAGAAAAGATAATAGGTTGCGTTACAGGATGGGGTGCCACAATGATTTCCAGGGGCAGTCTGGAGATGACTTCTGCAGGCGAATTTATCCTGGGATATACTGACCGTCCTGCCGATACTTACCTTTACGATCTGGCCGGAATTCTTTCATCGGTGGTCCCGACTGCCGTAACAGACAATATTTTGGGCCATCTGTACTCAAAATTAATTGTAAATGCATGTATTACATCGCTGGGTGCAATCTGCGGCCTGTACCTGGGCAAAATGCTTTCAGTGACAAAGATCAGAAAAATCTTTATCGAAATAATAAGAGAAGCTGTTGCTGTTTCTGATGCCATGAACATCAAACTTGAGGTTTTCGGAGAACGTCTCGATTTTCATAAATTCATAATGGGTGATAATCTGACAGCTTCATTGAGAAGGCATCTGACCATACTTTTCATTGGTTTCCGCTACAGACGCTTAAAATCTTCAAGCCTGCAGTCACTTGAAAGAGGCAAACCTACTGAGGTTGATTATCTTAACGGTTACATCGTCAGAAACGGGATGAGCCGTAACATAGCCGTTCCTGTTAATTCTGCAATAACCGGAATGATCCATGAAATTGAACAGAAAAAGAGGGATATTTCTCCGGATAATTTCAATGACCCTGTATTTGACTGTTTTGATAATTGAAAATTATAATTAATTGATTATTTTTCGGAATAAAATGAATTAAATGAAGGAGCTCAGGATCCCGCCGACAAAAAATTCACCCGATATCATCCTTGATCCTGATGGTACCATCAGGATCTCAGGAAGATCAATACATGAAAATGTTGCTGAATTTTTTGCTCCTGTTGACCATTGGATCAGGGAATATATAGGTAATCCGGCCGATCTTACCTGTGTCGATATGCGACTGGAGTATTTCAACAGTGCAAGCGCCAAGGTCTTCATTCATTTACTTGAGATGATAAAGCATGTGACACTTAAAAATAAAAAATTCATCTTTAACTGGTACTATGAGGACGGCGATGAAGACATATTCGAAAGAGGTGAATATTTTGCCGCAGTTCTTGACGTACCCCTGAATTTCATCAAAGTAACCTGAAAATACCGGACTCAGTAGGCCAGTATCTGCGATTTTTCCCTTCCCGACCCTTTGATCCAGATTTTATTCGGGTAAACCTCGACCACAGCAAAACTGTTCCTTTCAGCTGTTTCTACCATACCTCTGAATGTTACAAAATGTATCATATTGAAATTGCCGTAGTTGCCGGCATGATTATGTCCGGAGAACCAGGCAATGATATTGTCATAGTTCATGAGGAGCGAATTTACTTCTTCGTAATTCAACAGATTATGGACATTTTCAGGGAAAACAGGGAAATGACAGAGAATGAAAACCTTCTCTCCGGCATCCTTCGATATGTCAAGCTGATCCTTCAGCCATTCCAGTTGTCTTTCACTTATACCACCATTCCAGTCAAATGCATTTATGCTTCCTGATTCTTTAATTTCACCAAGATATTTTTCAGCTTTCCTAATTATTCCCCTGTTCGCATATGCATAAGTACTTATTTCATTGCCGTTGAGAGCAATAAATCTGTAGTTCCGGAAGCTGAAAGAGTAATATCCTTCCTGTGAAGGCATGGGGACAGGTATTTTTTTCCTGAGACGGTTTTCGACTGAGTAGTCATGATTGCCTGTTACATGGAATACTTTCAGGTCAGATGAATCGAGTATTGAGAGGACAGGTCCGAACGATTCGTAATCCCTTTCGATAAGATCTCCAAGGTTTATAACAAAATTTACAGAATCGGCCCTGAATGACCCGACAGCCTCTTTAAGCCTTCCTGTTGACAAACTGTAATACCTTGTTCCTGCCGGCTCACAATTGCAATACTGTACATCCGCAATAACTCCAAAGGTAAAAAGTGGTCGGGTACTTTGCAGAACCTTATCCTCCAGTCCTGACTCAGGCATGTTCATAACAATAAGTGAGGCAATTACAGTCAGCCAGGTTAACATTCCCGTTCATTAAAATTCATATAAAGATAGGAAAAATATCAACCCCGATAAGCAATTTGACCAGTACGGCAGCATATCGAATCAGATTGCTTTTTTCTTGTTCTTCCTTGAATTTTCGATGTAAGCTTTAAGATATACCATGGAGATGGCAAAGAAAATAATCCCTATGGAAAGGAGCATAAGAAAAACCATTACCGAAGGATTCTCTATTTCCGGGAGAGGATGTCTGAGCCGGTAGATATATCCGATAATTGTGTAAACTATCACAACTACAGATATTATCAGGCTTATAAGTATCGAGGTTAAGTCGAGTATTCTTGTTGCACGGTAGAATTTTGATTTTCTGAACCGTGCATATGACGATCTTGCATACGCATTTGCTCTCCTTCTGGACTTTTCCTGCCGGTATTTCTGCCATTCGTCCATTGCCTCCCTGAAAGAGGCTTCATCGTTATTTAATTTTTCGTGGTTGGTAATAAGGAATTCGTATGCTTCTGTCACCAGTATGAATTTCTCCATTGCACCGGGCAGCTTGTTGATATCGGGATGATACATTCTGGCTTTGCACCGGTATGCCTTTTTTATCTGGTCGACGGAGGCTCCGCTGTTAATTCCCAGTATGCGGTAATATTCGGAGATGGTCATATTTTACCTTTAGGGTATCAATATGACAAAATTAGCTTTTTATTTTACTATTCCGGTAAAACCCATGAAAGCCAGAGCCAGGATGCCTGCCGTGATAAGCGATACCGGAACACCTTTCATTCCTTTGGGGACATCAGCGAGATCGAGTTGTTCCCTGATACCTGCCAGAATTATAAGCGCCAGTCCGAATCCTATTGCATTTGAAGCCCCGTATACAACACCTTCAAGAAGGTTATAATCCTTTTTTATAACGAGTATTGCAACCCCAAGCACTGCGCAGTTTGTAGTTATCAGCGGAAGGAAGATCCCTAGAGCCTGATACAGGGGAGGGCTTATCTTTTTCAGTATTATTTCAACCATCTGTACCAGAGAAGCTATTACCAGGATGAAAGTGATTGTCTGCATGAAGCCAATACCCAGCTTGTCGAGGACATATGTCTGAATCAGGTATGTCACTATTGTTGCAAGAACCAGTACAAATGTAACTGCTCCCGACATGCCGATAGCCGTGTTCACCTTGTTGGAAACACCCAGGAAAGGACAGATACCCAGGAACTGGGAAAGAACGATATTATTAATAAAAACAGCAGATATTATTATCAGGATATATTCCATGGCAGTCAGGTTTTATGTTCGTCTTAAGCGGTTTATTAGAGCAATAAGATATCCCAGGGCAATGAAGGCTCCCGGTGCCAGTATGAATACAAGAATGCCGTCGCCCTTGATAAATTTAAGTCCGAACAGGGCTCCGCTGCCAAGTATCTCGCGGATGGATCCAAGAATGACAAGGGCCATGGTAAATCCCAGGCCCATTCCGAGACCGTCTATAAATGCTGAAAAGACCTTGTTCTTGCTTGCGAAAGCCTCTGCCCGGCCAAGAACAATGCAGTTGACAACGATCAGAGGGATGAAGATCCCGAGGGTTTCATATAGCTCAGGTGAGAAAGCCTGCATTACCAGGTCGATGATGGTCACAAATGACGCAATGACAACTATGAATGCAGGTATCCTGACTTTATCGGGAATAATCCCGGCAAGGAGAGATATCACTACGTTTGATCCGAGAAGTACAAAAGTTGTGGCAGCGCCCATTCCCAGACCGTTAAATGCCGAAGATGTGGTAGCCAGGGCCGGACAGCATCCAAGAACAAGCACCAGCAGGGGGTTTTCCCTTAAAAAACCTTTTGTGAGGTTCTGAATCTGATTCATTTCAATCCTCCTTTCTGTAATGTGTTATATGCCCGTTCAACGGCATCACAAAATGCCCTTGAACTTATTGTGGCTGCTGTAATGGCGTCGACAGGCCCACCATCTCTTTTTACCTTAAGGCTGAAGCTTACAGGGTTCTTTTCCTTGAACTGGTCACTGAATTGAGGATCCGACATCTTGGTCCCCAGTCCGGGAGTCTCCTTGTGCGACAGTACCGAAATATTGATAATGGTTCCGTCGGGTTTGAAGCCGGCCATAAGTCCGATATATCCGCTGAATCCGTTATTGGTATATGTATTGACGGCATATGCGATTATCTCACCGTCACGTTTTGCAGGATAAACATCAAGGCTGTCACCTTCACCGGTAGGAAGCCTGAACATCTCTGCATTGGGATCGTTGTTAAACTCCGGGACAACCTGCCGGATGGCTTCAAGTTTCTTGTTAAGACCGGCCATCTCAATAGGTTTTGCCGTTACTGAATATACGAAACCAAGACATGCTGATGCAACCATCGCAATAAGTGTAAGCGAAAGCACCATGTTCTTAAGCGTCGATTCTCTTTTAGCCATTCTTTATAACCTCCCCGAATCTTTTTGGTTTTATATATGTGTTCATAAGCGGGACAAATGCATTCATGATGAGTATGGCGAAGGAAACACCTTCAGGATAAGCTCCCCACACCCTGATTATCACGGTGATGACACCGATGCCGCATCCATAGATTATCATGGCTTTTGGATTCATCGGTGAAGTTACATAGTCGGTTGCCATGAAAATTGCACCCAGCAACACTCCTCCGGCCAGAAGATGGAAAAGCGGATCGGCAAATTTTTCATTATCGGCCAGCCACAATATTGCTGTGAAGATAGCTATGCTGCCAATTACCGATACCGGAATGTGCCATGTAATTATTTTCCTGACAAGCATATATACCAATCCCAGAATAAGAGCCAGGGCTGCCACTTCACCCAGTGATCCTCCCATGTTGCCCATGAACATCTGTGCCGGAGTCGGAATTTGTGAGATCAGACCGGATACCGGTTCCCCGTTCCTGAGTCCTTCTTTCAATACAGCCAGAGGGGTGGCTCCGGTAACAGCATCAGTGTAGCTTGTTGCAAAGCCTTTTGCCAGAGGCCATGTGGTCATCTGAACCGGAAATGAGATCAGCATGAATACACGTCCGACCAGAGCCGGATTAAAAGGATTGTTACCGAGTCCTCCGAAAGTCATCTTGGCAATTACTACCGAAACAAATGCTCCGATTATGATTATGTAAACGGGTAGGTTGGATGGTACGTTGAAAGCCAGCAGAAGGCCGGTTACCACAGCCGAACCGTCGCTTATTGTCGCCGGCCTGTGCAGCAGGAATCTGCCAGTCAGGTATTCGAACAGCACACACGATGCCACCGAAGTTGCAGTTACAATTATAGCACCATATCCGAAATAAAATACCGATGCGAACAGTGCCGGCATAAGTGCAATTATGACGCCGGTCATCAGCTTCCTTGTGGTCTCATTCCCGTGAATGTGGGGTGAGGGGGATACTTTTAATAGATTGCTCATGAACAGTTATGATAATACTATTTTTTACTTATTCGTTCGCGTGCCATTTTTATGACAGTTGATTTTCCAAGTCTTATATAATCAAGAAGAGGACGATTCGCAGGGCAGATGAAACTGCACGAACCGCACTCCATGCAGTCTGTAATACGTTCCTTCTCAGCTCTTTCAAATAATTCCTTTTCCGTGAGCGTCATAAGAAGAAAGGGTTCAAGTCCCAGCGGACACGCATCGACACACTTTGCACATCTGATGCAGGGCTGGGACGGATTCCTCTCCGAACTTCCGGAAGGAAAGAGGACTATTCCCGAGGTGCCTTTTACAACAGGAACTTCAGTGCTGCAAATTGCCTTGCCCATCATCGGCCCTCCGGAAACTATTTTTCCGGTATCTTCAGGAATTCCTCCGGCAGCTTCAATGAGGTGCATCACCGGGGTTCCTGTCCTGACCATATAATTCCCGGGCCGGGCAACGGAATGCCCTGTAATGGTAACGACCCTCTCAAAAAGGGGTTTATTCTTTATTACCGCCTCATATACGGCAAAGCAGGTTCCTACATTATGCACTACGGCGTTAACGTCGAGAGGAAGTTTTCCTGAAGGTACCTCTCTGTTAATGAGTGCCTTGATTAATTGTTTTTCCGCTCCCTGCGGATACTTCACCTTTAAAGGATATACGGAAATACCCTTAAAACCGGTAGCAAGCCGGGATATATGTTCAATAGCATCCTTCTTGTTATTTTCAATGCCCACTACAGACTTTTCCACACCGAGGGCTTTCATAAGCAGGGATACTCCCATGAGTACTTCCTCACCTCTTTCAAGCATCAGACGGTGGTCGGAGGTAAGATATGGTTCGCACTCTACACCATTTATTATCAGTATATTACATTTTTTACCTGCAGGTACTGTCAGTTTGACATGGGAAGGGAAGGTAGCTCCACCCAGACCAACAATACCTGATTTAAGGCATCTCTGAACTATCTCATTTCCCGAAAGCCCGCTCTCTGTAACAATCTCCTCACTTCTGTCAATTGTTTCAACCCATTCATCGCCTTCAACATCAATGAAAACAGCTGTCTGCTTATATCCTGAAGTATCTGTAACAGTGTCGATCTTGTTTACCTTGCCTGAAACTGAGGAGTGGATATATGCTGACACAAATCCCTTGCTTTCAGCGATAACCTGTCCTGTCAGGACCGAATCGCCCTTATTCACAATGATATTTGCCGGAGCACCGATATGCTGTGAAACAGGAATTGTAACGCTGCGGGGAACAGACAGATACTCAATGGGGCAGTTGGCTGTAAGCTTGTTTTCGGGTGGATGGACGCCTCCTTTGGTAAATGTTTTCAATTTTGCTGCAATTTTAATTTGACATATTTATCATACACTTGCATTTTCAGCCTGTGGTTCTGTTTTGGGTTTCCGGGGCGGGAAGTTGATCTCAAGGATTGAACCGGTAGGACATTCGGTGACACATTTTCGGCAGAATGTGCATTTAAAGGCATCGATATAGGCCAGGTTGTTTTCAAGCCTTATTGCATCGAACTGGCACACCTTGACACATTTCCCGCATCCTATGCAGGCTACCTTGCAGGCTCTTCTTGCGGGTCCTCCCTTATCGCAGTTGGAACATGCAACATAGATCTTTCTGTCTTTTTTTGCTTTCTTCCTCAGCTCGATCAGGTTTCTGGGACATGCTTTTACGCAGGCACCGCATGAAGTGCATTTATCGTCTGTGACCTCAGGCAGGAGGGTTTCGGGATTCATGTGGATGGCATCAAAGGTACAGGCCCTGACACAGTCGCCGTATCCGAGGCAGCCATAACTGCAGTCGGTCTCTCCCATGTAGAGGCTGTTGGCAATCCTGCAGTCGGAAACACCATCGTAAAGCGAGGTGCGTGGTCTGAATCCGGGTGTGCCGTTGCATAGCAGGACTGCCACCAGCGGTTCTACGACAGGAGCTTCCCTCCCGAGGATTTTTGCTGCCTGTTCCATTACCTCAGCTCCTCCTACCGGACAGTTCAGACCTTCAAAGGACTCTGCTTTCACGAGAGCCTCTGCAAAATTCCTGCAACCGGCGAATCCGCAGCCACCGCAATTAGCCGCTGGCAGCACGGCCTGAACCTCATCAATACGCGGATCTTCATATACCTTGAACTTCTCTGCTATAAAATATAGTATGATTGCAGCCAGAATGGCCAGCAGACTAAGGCTTACAACCGTTATTATTACCGTCGAACTCATCAATCAGTTTTTTATTGTAAAGGTGAATTTTTTACCGATCCTCTTTCTTAAAAACCAGAGCAGGAAATAATAGGGGATAAGTGAGAATATGGATATCAATCCTGCAGTCAGCTCCGCAACAGACAGTGAAAGCATTACCAGCAGTACTGCGAGAACGGTCAGAAAGGGAAGGATATAGCCCAGCAGTACAGCTGAGTAAGCTGCTGACTGCTTCATAATCAGAGTTACCTTATCGCCCGGCGACAGGTTGTATGATCCTTCAATATCAATTAGTTTCTCAACCTTTCCGGAAAGAGTGCATGATCCTGCTGCATGACAGCCTGAACATGCCGATGAAGGTAAAATACTTACAGTTAATGAATTAATGCCTGACGTCTTCACTATTCCATCATGTTCAATACATTCATCTCTTTCTCTGTCTGACATTTTGTGGTCCTGAAAATAAAATCGCAAAAATAAAATTACTACTGAAAATTTGACTGTGTTTTGTCAGGTTTTGCCCTATATTATTAATTTATCATCATTTTAAATTGATTTTTTCAACTTATGTTACTCCACACCTGACGTTTGCTGAAAAGTTTCTTCAGACCTCTTGCCAGCACCTGATTATTGCTTTTTTCGAGTGCAGGATCATCATCAAGTATTTTTTCAGCGATATTTCTCACGTATTCAATGAGTTGTCCGTCGCGTCCCAGATCGGAGATCTTCAGATCGAATGGTATTCCGCTCTGCATTGTTCCTTCAATGTCGCCCGGACCTCTTAACTGAAGGTCGGTTTCCGCGATCTCGAAACCATCACCGGTCCTCACCATCACCTCAATGCGTAAGGCCGCTTCTTTTGACAGTTTGCCTGAGGTCATCAGAATGCAGTATGATTGTTCAGCGCCTCTTCCAACCCGTCCTCTTAGCTGGTGAAGCTGCGAAAGTCCGAATCTTTCAGCGCTCTCAATAACCATTACAGTGGCGTTTGGAATATCGACACCAACCTCAATCACGGTAGTTGCAATGAGGATGTGAGCTTTACCCTCCCTGAATAGCTTCATTGACGATTCTTTAACAGCCGGTGTCATTCTGCCATGGACGACACTTATGCAGTACTGTGGGGGAGGGAAGACCCTGGAGATGGTATCCCAGCCGTCCTCGAGGTCTTTATAATCCATTTTTTCGGATCCTGTAATAAGCGGGTAAACGATGAAGATCTGCCTTCCTTCCTCAATCCGGCTTCGAAGGAAGCCGAATACCTTATTCCTTTCATGATCGAAAAAATGCATGGTTTTCACAGGAACGCGCCCCGGAGGCAGTTCGTCGATAACAGAAACATCAAGGTCGCCGTAAAGTGTCATGGCAAGCGTTCTCGGAATAGGAGTGGCCGTCATTACAAGCACATGAGGCGGATTGAGGTTCTTCTGCCATAAACGTGCCCTCTGTTCAACTCCGAACCGATGCTGTTCATCTATTATCACCAGGCCCAGATTGTCGAATTTTACATTTTCTTCAATAAGTGCATGTGTCCCGATCAGTATATTCAGCGACCTGTCCAGAAGAGATTCACTTATCTCTTTCCTGAGCGATCTTCCTGATGAACCTGTCAGCAGTCTTACTTTTATGTCTATGCCCCGGAGCATCCCTTCGATAGTCTCATAGTGCTGTGCGGCAAGTATTTCGGTTGGAGCCATGATACAGGCCTGATAACCGTTGTCTATAGCTATCAGCATACTCATCAGCGCCACCAGTGTCTTGCCGCTTCCCACATCTCCCTGCAGAAGACGGTTCATCTGTTTTCCTGAGCCCAGATCGCGACGTATTTCCTTCATAACCTTTTTCTGAGCTTCCGTAAGACTGAAGGGGAGATTGTTGTGATAGAAATTGTTGAATTTCTCACCCACTTTAGAAAATACAAAACCTTTGTTTTTGGATCGTCTGTTGTTTCTGAACCGTAGCAGGTTCAGCTGAATGTAAAAGAGCTCTTCAAATTTCAGTCTGTATCTTGCCTTCTCAAGTTCATCCGGTGTGGAGGGGAAATGGATCTTGTGCATGGCATTGTCAAGATCCATAAGCTTGTATCTGGTGACTATATAATCAGGCAGTGATTCAGGCAGCCTGAAGGTCATCTGTTTCAGAAGGGTGCCAACGAGCTTGCCAATGGCCTTTGATGTCAGAAAATGGTTGCGTAGTTTTTCGGTTGTACTGTACTGGGCCTGAAGTGCCGAACTCATCCTTTCTGCAACACGGTCGGAAGCTTCTATTTCAGGGTGAATGATATTTATAACTCCGTTGAAGATCCCTGGTTTTCCGAAGATAATATATGTCGGTCCGGGCGGATAATTCTGCATGATCCATTTCACACCCCTGAACCATACAAGCTTCAGCGATCCCGTTTCGTCGCGGAATTCTGCCGTGAGCCTCTTGCCCCCGCCACGTCCTTCAGCAGCATACCCGGTTATTGTACCTTTTACCTGAACGAAGGGAAGCTCAGGATCCAGTTCGGAGATCATGTAAAATCTTGTCCTGTCGACATATTTATACGGGAAATAATTAAGAAGATCACGGTAAGTGAAGATTTTCAGCTCACTGTTCAGAAGTTCGGCTCTTTTGGGGCCTACACCCTGCAGAAATTTAATGTCGGTGTCGAGAAAATCAATCATAATTTACCAGTTCAATTAAAAAACTGATTACCGAAAATAGTTATTTTTGCTTTCCCTGCCTAATTAATTATCAACCTGCAATGACCTTTGGTACGGCCCTGAAATTAATGAAATACCTGTTGTTTTCCCGTCATGGCAAAGGTCATGGGATCCACAGCCCTTTTGTATTCAGAGTTGTAAAAGATGTCTTCAGGAATAAAACTGTCACGCAGGTTGTCTTAACAATTGAACAGATAAGGAAGAAGAACCGTTCCGACAGCAGAACGATAGATGTTCTGGATCTGGGAGCCGGATCCTCAAAAATGAAAAGTAACAGAAGAAAGGTGTCAGATATTGCAAAATATTCTCCAGTGCCACGGAAGTACGGAATCCTGCTCGCCTCCATGGCCGGGGAATTCGGCCCGCCAGCCATACTTGAATTAGGAACATCGCTGGGTATCAGTACCCTCTATCTTGCTTCAGGATGTCCTGACAGTGTGGTATATACAATGGAAGGATGCCCGCAGACTTCAAAGATCGCTCTTGAAAATTTCAGCCTTTCAGGATTTGAGAATATTAAGCTTCTTACAGGTTCTTTTGATGAGTCACTTGATATAATAAGGGGGACTATTACACCGGGACTGGTATTTATAGACGGAGATCACAGGAAGGAGTCTCTGTTGAAATACTTTAATGCCCTGACTGAGATTTCGACGCCTGAAACCGTGATCATGATCGATGACATTCATAGTTCACAGGAGATGGGAGAAGCCTGGCAAATCATTAAAGATCATAAGAAAGTGAGTATTACAATTGATATTTTCAGGATCGGAATGGTGTTCTTCAGAGAAGGGATGAGCCATACAAACTACATTATCAGGTATTAACAAAAATTAAGATATTTAAATTCCGTATTTAATTAAAATAATCTAATTTCGACAATTCAAATTTCACAGGTTATGAACAAAGTTATTGAGATACAAAACATTGTAAAAAACTATCAGGTTGGAACCGTTATAGTAAGAGCATTACGCTCTGTTACTATTGATATACGAAAGAATGAATATGTTGCCATCATGGGCCCATCGGGATCAGGGAAATCGACTCTGATGAACCTGGTGGGATGTCTTGACACACCTACCAGCGGAACATATATACTTAACGGTACCGATGTGAGCAAGATGGAAGATGATTTCCTTGCAGAGATCAGAAATAAGGAGATTGGTTTTGTATTTCAAACATTTAACCTTCTTCCGCGGTACTCAGCACTGGAGAATGTTACGCTTCCGCTCATTTATGCCGGAATACCCAAAGCTGAAAGGGAAGAGATGGCAGTAAATACACTTGAACAGGTTGGGCTGGCCGACAGGATGACTCACAAGCCTAATGAACTCTCAGGCGGGCAGAGACAGCGTGTTGCAATTGCCAGGGCCCTGGTGAATAAACCCTCAATAATACTGGCTGACGAACCTACAGGAAACCTCGACAGCAAAACATCTATTGATATTATGGGGCTTCTCGACGAGATCCATAAAAACGGCAACACTGTGATCCTCGTTACTCACGAGGAAGATATTGCACGCCACGCTGCAAGGATAATAAGGTTGTTCGACGGTGAAGTCGCTTCCGATGTCCCCAATGATAAATATAAACCTGCCTGATTTATTTTCTTTTATCCATATCTTGTAGGCTGTTAGATTTATTTGACGGCAATGAAAATTTATACACGTACCGGCGATGACGGGACCACCTCCCTCGTTGGGGGAACCAGAGTCCCTAAGATACACCCCCGTGTTGATGCTTATGGTTCTGTCGATGAGCTGATAGCATGGATGGGCATGCTGAGAAGCTGCCCGGTGAATATTAAACGCAGCAGTATACTGATATTTATCCAGGATCAGCTGATGATCTGTGCTGCCATGCTCGCAACCGATCCCGCTTATTCAAAACCACTCAGGGTCAGTCCCGATAAGGATAACTGCATCAGGCTGGAAAATGAAATTGACAAGATGGAAGAATCGCTGACACCATTGAAGGGTTTTATTCTGCCGGGAGGGAAAATGGAGGTATCATACTGTCATATAGCAAGATGTGTATGCCGCAGGGCTGAAAGATCGGTACTGAGACTCCATCAGCAACAGAATATTGATGATAACATATTGAAATTCATTAACCGACTGTCTGATTATCTGTTCACATTATCGAGAGCAATGAGTTCAGAGCTTGATAATGAGGAGGTTAAGTGGCCTTTGTAGGTTGTTCGATTTTTTTTATCCTATTGTTATTTATATTAAATATTGTATATATTTGCAAACCTTATTTTAAAACAAAACATAAAGGTAAGTTATGTACTGGACCCTTGAACTTGCATCGAAACTGGAGGATGCTCCGTGGCCTGCTACGAAGGATGAGCTTATCGACTTTGCAATAAGATCAGGTGCTCCGATGGAAGTTATTGAAAACCTCCAGGAAATTGAAGATGAGGGTGATATCTATGAGAGCATTGAAGATATCTGGCCCGACTATCCAAGTAAGGATGATTTCTTCTTTAATGAAGATGAATATTGAGTGAAGGGGCGAAGGCCCCTTTTTTATTGATTTTCACTATGTTGAAAAGAAAAATTGTCCCGGTTCGGTAGCCTGATTAATCATGAAGAAATAACCTGGCGACTGCTTATTGTTCAGAATCCGTTCCAGTTTCCTGTCTGCTGAAAATATCCGAAACTTTTTTAGGTCTTATAGCATCCTGCCAGCTGAACCCAGGTAGTGTTTTATTGTCAGCAGGGGAGGCTGTAGGAGGATCGATGACGCCTTCAGGACTTTGATATTCATATATTTCCGTAATTTTTCCATCCTTCACATATATCTCAATCCGGGCACAGGTTGTCGTATTTTTCCCGATGATACTTTCTCCGTCGATCAGATAATATATCGATTCACCGTTACCTTCGATGTTGATCTTATATAGTTCATTGTCTTTGAAAAATCCGGTCAGGTTCCTTCCCTTCAGCTGATTGTAGCGAAGGATATCAACCTGGCTCACCACAAAAGCCGAGTTATACAATTCCATCCGTTCTGCCTGACGGTTCTTCGTAAATACCGCCATTGAATCGGCTGTAAGCTGGTTTTCCTCCGACCAGATAACCGGTTTATCATACATTCTGATCACTGAATCCTGGAACGAATAGGCAAGAGAATCGCATTTGGCCTGTAAATCTCTGCTGAAGATCCTGCATCCGTAAAAGGCCCTCATCAGGCGGTATCCTGTACCTGAAGTATCATAAAGCGTTACTGCCTTTATGGTGTCGGCATGCATATAAAGTGTATCATTGCGGTTATACTGAATAAACATGGCACTGTCTGTAACCAGGAATCTTTCAGGATTTTTATAATACCACGCATAGTCGCCCTTAACAATTATGTGGTTACCTGTATCGGCAATGGCTATATTTCTGAATGCCTGACCGTAATCGGTACTGTCGTTATAGTAGAGCGAATCCCCGGTTATTATCTGTTTTCTGTTATCGATAAGAGAGTTCTTCCAAATCCTGGTCTCCTTGTTTTTTGTATCATACCAACCTCTTTCACAATAAAGATAAATACTGTCCCCAGTCATCTCTGTCGGACCTGTGAAGAATGCCGTTTCAGTCTCCGTGTTATAGTCCATAGTGTCCGCAGTCATTACATAATCGGGGTTCACTATTCTTACACTATCCTTGAAATGAAAGAGGGTTTGCGCCACATAATATATTCCCGTTATGCTCGACAGGGTGTTGTCTCCGTTAATTATCCTGCCCCCGTCGGTATAGCTTGCGATTTCATTATCAACATTATAGGTAACAATATCGGTATACAGATGGGTTTCCTTATCAACAAGTTCCACATTTCCCGTAAGGACGGCAACGGAGGTAGCTCCGTCATATTCAAGGTGATCACCATATATGTCAAGGGTATCACCCTGCTCAATGTGTATGTTGTTATATGCTGTAACCTGGTTTCGGTCAGGAAAAAGATGGGCGCTGTCGCATTTCATGTATATTTCTCCGTGCAGGAGGTTGACATTTCCGACAATTCTCTGCCAGTCTTTCCCTGTTGCCTTGTCCCGCAGAATAAAGACATCATCGGCATGAATAAGGTCTATTCTCCTTCTTGTTGGATTTTTCTCCCCCGGATCCTGTGCATTGATGTTGTCGCTGAAAATCAGGAGGGATGAAATAAGGAAAAAAATCCTGAAAATGAAGCAGATATTCCTGTTGCAGGGATTTATCTTAACCATCCTCTTTTGAGAAACGGGCATGATTTGAATTCGTCGCTGATCCTGATATATGTAATGGCAAGCTTTTTCTGGACCCAGTCATCGTATGTCTTTGTCTGCTTTTTTAGCATTGCAGCAGAATGCAGGGTCTGATAATCATCTTTAAGGTTAGCCCTGTGAGCTGGTATTTCGCTGTCAAGCCTCACAACTCTGAAGACAGTATTCCCATCCTCATCAGTTGTGCGGAAGGGTTCCGAGATTTCACCCACCTTAAGGTCCCGGACTTTAACGTACATCTCGGGATTAAGCTCTTCGAGTGTAAACCATGTGGTCCTTTCCGAAGGATTGGCACTTACCAGTTTGCCCCCGTTGATACGGCTTTCCTTATGAGTTGAGAACCTTATTGCAGCTGTTGCAAATGTCATACTGTCTTTTCTCACCAGGTCGGAGATGCTGTCGAGCCTGGCGAGAGCCACTGCAGCCTGCTCAGGTTTTACCTTGGGTTTTATGAGAATGTGCCTGGTGTTGACAAGGTCTCCGTTACGGTCTATCAGCTGTATTATGTGAAACCCGTATCTCGATTCAACTATTCTTGAAACGGTGTTTTTTGTCAGGCTGAAAGCTGCATCGGCATAGGGCTTTTCAAGTTCACCTCTCATCATGAAGCCCAGCTCCCCCCCGTTGGCAGCCGAACCGGGATCTTCAGAGTACATTATTGCAAGCACGTTAAAGCTCCTTCCCTCAAGAATCTGGCTTCGCAGATCGAGAAGCCTCTGTCGTGCTTCAGCCCTGTTTTCTTCATTCTGGGGAGGATTGAGCTGAATGATGCTCAGCTCAACTTTTTGCGGAATAACAGGCAGACTGTCTTTGTTGAGAGACGAATAGTATCTTCTTAATTCATTTGGTGTGATCTTAATATTTTGTCCGAGACCTCTTTGCACTTCCATTACTGTTGCCTGCTCTGTCAGCACCTTTCTGATATCCTGTCTTATCTCTGTCAGACTCTTGCCGAAATAGCTGATAAGGGCTTCCTCGCTGCCGGCACTTCGGATAGCATCATTAAGTCTCATATTAAGTTCCCCTTCTATATCTGCATCGGTAATCATAATACTGTCAATCCTTGCCTGATCGAGGAATAATTTTGAAATCAGTAATTGTTGAAGCGCTTCACACCGCAATTCATCAATTGGAAGCCTGTTTCCGCTTCTCCTTGCATCAGAGACCATATTTTCGATATCAGATAAAAATACCACTTCATTTCCGACATTTGCAGCCACCGCTTCCACCAGTATCTGACTTCTGACATTACCCGTCATTATAACCAGAATTGCCGCAATCGTCAGAAAAAATCTAAAACCTTGTTTCATCCTTTACCAGTTGTTATATATTGTAAGTTTGTTTTCGTGTATACCGTCATTATAGATACCTGTCTCCAGGTTCTTAATGAACTCAAGCCTCCTGTTGTTCAATATGATTCTTCTTATATCATCCCTTACGTAATCGAACGGAGCAGGAGTGGATCTGAGTCTGTAGTCTCTTATTTTCAGAAGATATATATCGATAGAATCGGTATATTCATAATAGGAGGTTCTTCTCAGGAAGTATTCTTCGTTGCTGATCTCCTGGGGCAGTTCTACGGAGATCCTGTCGAGAGGCACCCACATTTCATTAAAATCGTTGAAGATCTCAGCAAACTGGTAACACAGTGAATCGAGCTGCTGCAGGGCTTTTTGTTCGTTGGAACGTGCCAGTGACCTGATCCTCCATAAATTGGGAGTTTCGAAAGGCAGTTTTATCAACAGGGCCTTGACAATATTATATCCGAGAATAAAACTATTATTATTGACATTGTAATATTCTTCCATCTCGGAATCCTTTACAACCGTGTCCATCCTTTCCATTATCATCTGCCGCTGGTATTGGTAAACTGTCAGGTTGGATCTCATTTCCCTCAGCTGCCTGTTGATATCATCCCTCAGCTGGGCAGAGAGGTTTTCCTGTGCCTTCTGGAACACCATCTCCTCGCGGGCCCATTTATTCACATAATCGCGGACGATGATCAGGCTGTCTTCCCTGGTTGCTGCCATAGTTGAAAGAGAAGGCACCTGGTGAAGATACAGAACCTCATCTCCGACTTTGGCGACCGCCACAAACCTGTTATTATTGTTGTGGTTCGCACAACCCGAGACCAGGGCTGCTGTAACAATAAATAATATTACCTTATTCATCTGCAATTCTTTTCCTTATCTCGTCCAGAACCTGATCGTTTATTGTAACGGCATATCTTTGCTTTAATTGTTCTATCCATCGGTTCTCCAGAAGTCCCTGGTAGCCGTTGATCATTTCACCCTGTACTTCGTCAAAAGCCATAGGCTGGGGCTGGCGTACTTCACTTATGACCACCACTGAAGGAAAACCGCCTGATCTGGTAATATGAGATCCTTCTGACCACCTGACCATGTCGATTACGGTCTCATCTCCCCTTATGAAAGTTCCCTCCCTGATAATAAGCAATGAATCATTTCCCCTGTTATAAAATCCAATCATTAATGAATCAGTCTCCGGCTTCCTCGAAAATTTACGATAGTTTCTGATGAATTTCTTCTCTCCGGTTGAATTCCGCAGAGTATAAATTTTTGCGGTAACAGATTCCGGAGCAAAAAATTCCTTCTTGTGACTTTCATAATAATCATGCAGTCCGGCAGAGTCCTCCTGCACCCTGTTCCATATCTTTCTGCCCGATATCTCGAAAAGCAGTATTCCGTCATGGAATTCGGTCATCAGATACCTGAAGTCGGGATATTTTTCTTCAAGGAGGGCATCTTCATATTTAATTATCTGGTCAGAAATACTTGTCTCTATCGACTGTTTTATGAAATATCCGGGATCAGTTGTTGCAAGCCGTGAAGCTCTTTTTTCAAGGTATGCAGCGAAATCTCTGTTCGTAAAATGGAGGTCAGCGAAAGAATATATATTCCCTGCAGGCATTTTAGCCCTGTTGTATTTTTCCAGGCCCCTGATCTTGCTGGTATCGGTGTTTACAATAAACCAGTTCATGGCAGCCTCATTTACATTGAAGTTGTATTCTTTTTTAAGCTTCTCCACGAAAGATTTTCTGCTCAGTGAGTTCAGGTAAGTCTGATTCAGCTTGCTTTCGAGAAAGGAACGTGTCTCTTCAAAGGTGCCCGGAGCCTGCCTGTCGAGGAGCTTTATTATGTGCCATGCAAAGACCGTACGAACGGGTCGCGAATATTTTCCGGTATCGGTGATGGCAAAGGCTGCTTCCGAGAGCTCCGAAATCAGTTCTCCTGTTCCGAACCAGTTCAGCCTTCCTCCGTTAGCTGCCGATTCCCTGTGATCGGAATGCAGGCGTGCCAGTTCACTGAATGAAGCCCCCTCCTGAAGCTGACTGTAGATGTTATTTATTGCATCTTCAGCGGCTTTAGCTTCTTTCTCTCCTGTTCCCGGAGGTGAAACTTTCATTATGTGTGCTGCCAGTATCTTGCCCCTGGAAGCTCTTTTATCTGTGACTTTTATTATATGATATCCGTAAGGCGTTCTCACCGGGTGGGATACAGCTCCCTGACGCAGGTTGTAAGCAGCCTCTTCGAATGGTGTTATCATCTGGAATACAGTGAAATATCCAAGGTTTCCTCCGTTGTTTTTCACTGAAGGATCATCTGATGCCCCCCTGGCAACCTGTTCGAAGGGTTCGCCGCTTACTATTCTCTGCCTCAGTGCTTCAGCTTTTTTCCATGCGGCCAGAGTGTCTTCCGGGCTGGCATTCTCAGGGCAGCTGACAAGAACATGCCATGCATTTATTTCTGTCTGATATCGCTGGTAAGTCTTTCTGAGAAGTTCCTCCCTGATCTCATTGTCGGTGAGATAATTCTGTGCGAGCTGGTTTCTGTAGCCATTCAGTTCGTTACGGAAAGCCGCTGTAGTATCGATACCTTCATTTATGGCATCGGCAACCTTCAGCTTGAAGTTTACATACAAACTGAGGTACTCTTCAGGACTTCCTGTTTGCCCAGGTTCGAGGCTTTTCCTGTACATCCTTAAAAACTCGCCTGCCGTAACTTCTCTGCCCGCAATGGTCATGAGAACCTTTTCATCAGGAGTCTGGCATCCGGCATACCACGGGTATGCCAGGAATATTAGGAGCAGCAGTATTAGAGGTTTCATAATATCGGTTAAGCCCTTATTATTCAAATGATTTTCTGCTGTAATTAGGTGATTCTCTTGTTATTGAAACGTCATGAGGATGACTTTCTATGATCCCTGAGCTGGTAATTCTGACAAACCGCCCTTCTTTTTTCAGGACTTCAATATCGGCTGCACCCACATAACCCATACCTGCCCGCAGTCCGCCTATCATCTGGTATATTACCTCTGCAAGTGTGCCTTTATATGGAACTCTTGCTGCAATGCCTTCGGGGACCAGCTTCTGAATGTCATCCTCCATATCCTGAAAATAACGGTCTTTGGATCCCTGCTGCATTGCCTCAATGGAGCCCATACCCCTGTATGACTTAAATTTCCTGCCGTTATATATTATTGTCTCACCGGGTGACTCCTCTACACCGGCGAACAATGATCCGGCCATAATCGAGTCGGCGCCGGCAGCCAGGGCCTTGATGATATCACCTGAATACCTTATCCCCCCGTCAGCTATCACAGGAACCCCTGAGCCTTCAATGGCCCTTGCAACATTGAATATTGCAGACAGCTGCGGCACACCTACTCCGGCAATGACCCTTGTGGTGCAGATAGAACCCGGGCCTATCCCAACCTTTACGGCATCAGCACCTTCGTCAACCAGCTGTTTTGCGGCTTCTCCGGTTGCTATGTTGCCGGTAACAACATCGGTGGAGGGAAATTTTTTCTTGATTTCCCTGAGTATCCTGATAACACCTTTTGTATGAGCATGTGCGGTGTCAACGACAATAGCATCGGCACCGGCTCCCATCAAAGCCTCGACCCGTGCCATGGTATCTGATGCTATCCCTACAGCTGCAGCAACTCTCAGCCTTCCCTTGTCATCCTTACAGGAGTTAGGTCTGTCTTTAGTTTTCGTAATATCCTTGTAGGTGATAAGCCCTATAAGCTTGCCTTTTTCATCTATCATAGGCAGCTTCTCTATCCTGTGCTTCTGGAGTATCCTCGATGCTGCCTCAAGAGTGGTCTGATGATTAGTTGTTATGAGGCTGGTGGTCATAACCTCGGTGATCTTCTTCTTCCTGTTGTTCTCAAAACGCAGATCCCTGTTGGTCACTATGCCTTTGAGTATTCCGCTGCCGTCGACAACCGGTATCCCGCCTATCCCATATTCCGACATCAGTGCAATTGCCTCGGCAACTGTACCATCAAGGCCTATTGTTATGGGATCGAAGATCATTACGTTTTCGGCTCTTTTTACTTTTCTTACCTGGGCTGCCTGGCTTTCAATGCTCATATTTTTGTGAATGACACCAATACCACCCTCCCTGGCGATGGCAATTGCCAGTTCATCTTCGGTAACGGTATCCATGGCAGCGGAGACGACAGGTGTATTCAATTTTATATTTCTTGTGAACTTCGACCTCAGATCCACTTCTCTCGGAAGTACTTCGGAATACATAGGAATGAGAAGAACATCGTCAAAAGTCAGACCTTCAAATACGACCTTATCTAATTCAAATGACATCGGGCTGGGTTTTAAAAATTTAAAGGCGCAAATTACTAAAAAAACATTCAATCAACAACCTTTGCAAAATGAACTCATGATGCTATTAAACCCTTCCGGTCCCCGATGCATAAAATAGGATAACTGTTATTACATTTGTATTAGCAAGATGGGAGATGAAATAATTAATATTGAGCCTTTCAGGCAGATCCTTACAAAATACTGGGGCTTTACTTCGTTCAAACCCCTCCAGGAGGAGATTATAAGATCGGTGGCCCGTGGTATGGATACACTCGGCCTCATGCCTACCGGAGGCGGAAAATCGGTCACCTTCCAGGTACCTGCGCTGGAAAAGGAGGGAATATGCCTTGTTGTCACGCCGCTTATTGCACTGATGAAGGACCAGGTTGCACGACTCAATAACATGGGGATAAAATCGGTTGCAATTCATTCGGGGATGTCTGCCGAAGAGATCGACATCACGCTCGACAATTGCATTTACGGTGATTACAAATTTCTTTATATCTCGCCTGAAAGAATACCGACACGTATCTTTCAGTCGCGACTTCAAAGACTGAATCTGAACCTGGTAACGATAGATGAAGCTCATTGTATTTCGCAGTGGGGCTACGATTTCAGGCCGTCTTATCTTAAAATAGCTTCAGTCAGGGAACTTATATCTGATAAAGTCCCTTTTCTTGCTCTTACCGCCACCGCAACGGAACAGGTTATAGCTGACATTCTTGAAAGACTGGAATTCGGGGAAAAGAATGTTCTCAGGACAAGTTTTGAAAGGAAGAACATCTCCTACTTTGTCAGGCAGGTCGAGGATAAGGGAGAATATCTTGTAAAAACACTTCATAAGATCAGGGGAAGCGGCATAATATATGTCAGGAGCAGAAAGAGATGCCGTGAAGTGGCCGAACTTCTGGTTTCAAAGGGGATCAGCGCCGATTTTTACCATGCCGGTCTCACCCCGGAGCTGCGCGACAGGAAGCAGATGTCGTGGACCTCGGGAGAAACACGGGTCATTGTTGCCACAAATGCTTTCGGAATGGGGATCGACAAGGCTGAAGTCCGCTTCGTTATCCACTGGGACATTCCCGATTCGATAGAGGAATATTTCCAGGAAAGCGGCAGGGCAGGGAGAGACGGTAAACCTGCCTATGCTGTACTGCTCTATTCTCCTTCCGACAGGAAGAGGCTTGAAGACTCTGTCCGTAAGAAATTTCCCCCGGTTGAAAAAATCAAGGATGTTTATGAGGCCCTCTGTAATTTTCTCAATGTACCCCTGGGCTCCGGGAAAGACATTGTCTTCGATTTCAATATGGCTGATTTCGTTTCTAAATACAGGCTTCCGGTTATTGAAACATACAACAGTCTGAATTTCCTTCAGAGAGAAGGGTATGTGGAATTCACCGAAGAAATTAACAATCCTTCGAGGGTTCATTTCATTGTAGGCCGCGACGACCTCTACAAGTTTCAGGTGGCGAACGAAGCCTTCGACAGCTTTATAAAACTTCTGCTGAGATCGTACACAGGAATGTTCTCTGAATTTGTGGTGATAAGTGAAGACGCACTTGCGAAAAAGGCAGCACTGACACGCGATGCAGTATACAATTATCTTGTGAAGCTTTCCGGATTGAATATCATAAGATATATTCCCGGGAAGAAGACATCACTGGTCATCTTCACCGAGGAAAGACTTGACAGGAAGTCTCTATTTATTTCTCCTGCGAATTATCTCCAGGTAAAGGAAAGATATATCATTCGGGTGAATAAAATGATCGACTATGCCGATTATGACACAAGGTGCAGGTCGGTAACCCTACTCGATTATTTCGGAGAAGAGGCTGACCGTTGCGGGATATGTGATGTGTGCAGAAGAAGAAATGAACTTGACCTTAGCAAATATGAATTCGACCTGATTCTGGAGGAAATAAAGGATATACTCGCAGTTCAGAAGCTCGATGCCAGGGAGCTTGTGAGCAGGGTAAGTCAACCTGAAGAGAAAGTGGTAAAAGTCATTCGCTGGCTACTCGACCACAGGAAGCTTATAATGGACGAAAAGCATCTCCTTTCGTGGAAGGAGAGGGATCTGTTTTCGCGATAATTTCCCTATTTTTGCAGATCAATTCAGAAAGGCAATAGAAATGGATAAAAACAACGATCCCGTTTATTCTCATAATGTTGTCGAGTTAGTGGCTGTTGCTAACGAATATTGCAAGTATGCCGAGCATGCTTCAGATATAGGAGGCATGGAGATGCTGAAAATAATGCAGAGACTATTGCCACTGCTATACCTCAAAACTTCACTGCTTCCTGAAATGGAACCATTTTTCAGCGACGGGAATGAAAAATTTGTGACAGAGAACGATTGGAACAATGTTTATGATACGCTCAGACTAAAACTGGGGAATGCCAACGATTTTACAAGCGAAATGAGTGATTCCCTCGACGACTCGGGAATACCTGTCCCGGTAACAATCGCCGAAAATATGGCCGATATATACCAGGACCTGAAGGATTTTTTGCTTCTGTACCAGACCGGAACGTCTGAAGTGATGAACGATGCAGTGTGGGAATGCAGACTCAATTTCGAAACTATCTGGGGAAAAAAACTTATAAATACTCTGAACGCCATCCACGCTTTCCTGTATTCCGGACAGGAAATCGAAGAATTCAGTGATGAAACCAGTACTGGTACAAATGAAGCAGATACCGGTGATTGGATAATTTCAAAGAGATTTAAAGACTTCAGCAAGGATGAAGAACCAATTTAAAGAGTCCCTGACAACCGATGAACTGAAGGAATACGACCTTTCATGGTTCAGGGGCGAAATAATGGTCGTCGACGATCTTCAAAAATTCAACAGGGTTTTACCCCTTATTAATAAAGAGAAGGTACTGGGCTTCGATACCGAAACGAGACCTTCTTTCAGAAAAGGACACAGGAACAAAGTATCGCTGATCCAGCTGGCAAGCAACAACCATGCTTTCCTGTTCAGGATCAACAAAATAGGACTGCCTGACGGACTTACAAAAATCCTGGCCGATCCCGGAATTTTAAAGGCAGGTGTGGCTATAAATGATGATATCAGAGTACTCGGCCGGATAAGGAGATTTGAACCCGCCGGATTTGTAGATCTCCAGAAATATGTCAGGGATTTCGGCATACAAAGTTCAGGACTGAAAAAACTTTCTGCGATTGTGCTCGGTTTCAGGATCTCCAAGCGGCAACAGGTGACTGACTGGGAAGCGGAGGAACTGACGGAAGCCCAGCAGGTGTATGCTGCAACGGACGCATGGGTCTGCAGGGAGATATATAAAAAGTTGACAAGCATTAATTGACTAAATACCCCCCATCCCCCCTGAAGGGGGGCAAAAAGAGTCCCCTTCAGGGGATTTAGGGGTAATATACCAAAGATAAGAAATGCCAGGAATAAAAATAGTACTCAAATCCGGCAAAGACCAGTCCCCGCGCCGTTACCACCCGTGGATATTCTCCGGAGCGATAAAAAAAATATACGGCTCCCCGGCCGAGGGCGACCTGGTTGATGTGTATGACAACAAAGACGAATTCCTGGCTGTCGGCCATTATCAGCCCGGATCGATAGCTGTGCGCATCCTTTCCTTTGAAAATGTTGACCCCGATATTGATTTTTTTACGGAAAAAATCAGAAGGGCTCTTGAATACCGCAGAATGAACGGCCTGTTTCCAAATGACCGGACGAATGTCTACAGACTGGTTCATGCTGAAGGAGACTTTCTTCCCGGGCTGGTAATCGACTATTATAATGGAGTGGCCGTTATGCAGATGCATTCTGTGGGTATGTACAGAATGAGAATGGCATTCGCTGAAATAATAAGTAAGCTTATGGGGGATAAGCTGACGGCAGTGTATGATAAAAGCGAAGGAACTATACCTTTCATGTCGGGGATAAAGGCAACAAATGAATTTATCTACGGACATTCCGGGCCGGTGGTGGTGACAGAAAATGACTTCAGGTTCAGGATCGACTGGTCCTCAGGTCAGAAAACGGGTTTCTTCATCGACCAGCGTGAGAATCGTAAGCTTCTCGGAGAATATTCAGAAAACAGGTCCGTTCTCAATATGTTCGCATATACGGGAGGATTTTCTGTATATGCCATGAAAGACGCAAAACATGTACATACCGTCGACAGCTCAGGACCAGCCATCGACATGGCTGAAGAAAACATTAAGCTGAACTTCGGAAATGATCCCCGGCATAAATCCTTCAAAACAGATGCTTTTGATTACCTGAACGATATTAAGGATAAATATGACCTCATCATACTCGATCCACCGGCATTTGCCAAACATAATAATGTACTGGCAAACGCTCTACAGGGTTATAAGAGATTGAATATGAAGGCAATTGAGCAAATAAGGCCAGGCGGGATCATTTTTACATTTTCCTGTTCTCAGGTAGTGTCGAAGGAAAATTTCAGGAAGTCGGTATTCGCCGCAGCGGCAAACACCGGAAGGAGGATACGGATACTGCACCAGATGAGCCAGCCTCCTGATCACCCGGTGAATATTTATCACCCGGAGAGTGAGTACCTGAAGGGATTGGTGGTGTATGTGGAATAGGGGAACATGTACTCACCCCCCGGCCCCCTCTCTACTTCGTAAAGAGGGGGAAGCAGATTCTCATACGATTTAGCTCCCCCTTCTTTGGTTCACCAGAGAAGGGGGCAGGGGGGATGAGTACATGTGAATTGCAAGGGGAAAGAGGGGGTGACTATGCAAAAATAATTTGTTAATGGCTTCATCTTAAGTTAGTTTAAAAGGATTCTATGATTAAATATAAACAAAATTACCCCACTATTTGCCTTGGCAAAGAGGGGGGAAGGGGGGTGAATACATGGCAGCAGAAAAAAACATAGCATTAATTGCAAAAAGGTTCGGCCTCAACGAATGGCAGGTCGAGAACACTATCCGACTGATGGACGGAGGAGCAACGATTCCCTTTATCAGCAGGTACCGTAAGGAAATGACAGGAAGCCTCGATGAGGTGCAACTGGCTCATATTAAGTCGGAATACGACAGGCTGATGGAACTGGATACAAGGAGAGAAGCGATAATCAGGTCGATAGAAGACCAGGAAAAGATGACACCTGAACTCCTGCTCAGGCTAAACGCTGCAGAGACAATGTCAGAATTAGAGGACATATATCTTCCATTCAGGCCTAAGAGACGTACAAGAGCCACAATTGCCAAAGAGAAAGGCCTTGAACCTCTGGCGGAGATGATCTTTCTCCAGCAAAAAGACAATCCTTCGAAATGGGCTGAAGAATATCTCAGTGATCAGGTTGTGACGGTTGAAGATGCTCTCGCAGGAGCCTGCGATATAATTGCCGAATGGGTTAATGAGGATGAAAATGCACGGAAAAGACTCCGGCGTCTTTATGAAAAGGAGGCAGTCATCTGGTCAAAAGTCATCAGGGGAAAAGAAACCGAAGGTAATAAGTTCAGCGATTATTTCGACTGGTCCGAACCGCTTGGGAAATGTCCTTCGCATCGTCTTCTGGCTATGAGAAGGGGTGAGGAGGAAGGTTTTCTGAAGCTTTCGATAGAACCCGGGGAGGATAAGGCCCTTGAGATTCTTGCTTCGCTTTTTGTAAAAGGGAGGAATGAATCGTCAAAGCTCGTACAAGATGCCGTAAAGGACAGTTGGAAGAGATTGTTGTCATCGTCGATGGAGACAGAATTCCGTAGCATCACGAAGGAAAAGGCCGATCAGGAGGCGATACGGGTTTTTGCCGACAACCTGCGTCAGCTTCTTCTGGCTTCGCCGCTTGGCCAGAAGAACATACTGGCGGTCGACCCGGGCTTCAGGACGGGCTGCAAGATAGTATGTCTCGACAGGCAGGGCAACCTGCTTCACAATGAGACAATATATCCGCATCCTCCTCAAAACCAGACAGCTCTGTCGGTCAGAAAAATTCTCTCCCTCGTCTCAGCATATAAAACGGAGGCAATAGCTATCGGTAATGGAACAGCAAGCCGCGAAACTGAGGATTTTATTAAGAAATATGTGAGGTTCGAGAATGATATTCAGGTTTTTGTGGTGAGCGAAGCAGGTGCCTCGGTATATTCCGCTTCTAAAGTTGCCCGCGAGGAGTTTCCCGATTACGATGTTACTGTAAGAGGCGCTGTTTCGATAGGTCGCCGGCTGATGGATCCGCTGGCTGAGCTGGTAAAGATAGATCCGAAATCAATAGGAGTGGGGCAGTACCAGCACGATGTCGACCAGCAGAAGCTTCAGCAGTCTCTCGATGAGGTTGTGGTGAGCTGCGTTAACGCTGTAGGCGTCGAAGTGAATACTGCCAGCAGGCATCTGCTGACCTATGTTTCAGGACTCGGCCCGCAACTCGCACAGAATATTATTGATTACAGGACGGAAAATGGTCCTTTCAGGTCGAGGAAGGAGCTTATGAAGGTGAAGAGGATGGGAGAGAAAGCTTATGAACAGAGTGCCGGATTTCTAAGGATACGCGATGCAAAAAATCCTCTCGACAGCAGCGCTGTGCATCCGGAAAGCTACCATGTTGTTGAGCTTATGGCAGGAGACCTGGGCTGCGAAATAAGAGACCTTATAACCGATGAAACAAGGAGGAAGACGATAAAGCTTGAAAAGTATGTAACTCCCGTCACCGGGCTGCCCACACTGAAAGACATAATGGAAGAACTTGCCAGACCCGGGCGTGATCCGAGATCTAAAATTAAGGAGTTCCGGTTTGCTGACATTCATAACATGGAGGATCTGACACCGGGGATGGTGATTCCCGGAATTGTGACAAATATTACAAAATTCGGAGCTTTCGTAGACATAGGGATCAAGCAGGACGGGCTTGTACATATTTCAAATCTTAGCAGGACCTTTATAAAGGATCCGGCAACAGTCGTGAAAATGCACCAGCATGTAATGGTGAAGGTGCTTGACGTGGATATAGAAAGGAAAAGGATCCAACTCTCGATGAAGGAGGTCGACCAGAAGGCGGGGCAGGCATGAGGCATGCGGCATGTGGAGGAAAGAGGTCGGGAGTGGGAGAGCGGGAGAGGACGAATTATCTGGAGGCGGCTAAAAAACGGCAGACCTATATCCGTTAACCGGTAAATCCTTTATTTTTGTTATACCTATTTTTATTCAGTAAGTATGGTTAAATATTCCCTGTCTCTGATTTTATTTCTGTTTTTGCTTACTTCCTGCCACAGAGAACGGTATTCCCTTCTTATTGAGGCAGAGAGCTTTGAAAATCTAGGCGGCTGGGTTGTAGATCCCCAGTTTGTTGACCAGGTTGGTTCCACTTACCTTCTGGCTCACGGACTCGGTAAGCCGGTGAAGGATTCCGAAACAAGGATCATCCTGCCTGCATCAGGCAGATATCATGTATGGGCAAGAACTATGGACTGGGCTCCCGGCGAATGGGACTCTCCCGGCAGATTCAGGATAATCCTTAACGACAAGCCCTTAAAGAATGTTCTGGGTACTGAAGAAGGCTGGGGCTGGCAGTATGCAGGGGCCATATCTTTTAAAGATATGATAATTTTCCTGAAATTGCAAGACCTGACAGGCTTTGATGGCCGCTGCGATGCAGTTTTCCTGAGTACAGGAAAGAAACCGCCGCCGGATGAACCATTACAACTTTCTGCATGGCGTAAAAGTATGTCGGGAGAATCAGAAACACCATCGGATGAGTATAAATATGATCTCATTGTGGTGGGTGGAGGCATAGCAGGATGTGCTGCCTCAATAGCAGCTGCAGAACAGGGAATGAAGGTAGCCCTTATCCACGACCGTCCGGTCCTCGGAGGTAACGCGAGCAGCGAAATAAGGGTCCACACTGAAGGTATTACATGGAAATCAGATAGGATACTTAGCATGCTTAATACGGTATGGTGGCCTAACGGATCCCCTGATGCCGTTCTCGACGATAAAAAGAGGCATGACAATATGGAGAAATATGAAAATATTGATATCTACCTGAATTTCAGGGCATATTCTGTTGATACATTACATTCGCGTATTTCTGCCGTCGATGCCCGGCATACCTCCGGTGGCAGCAGGATCAGATTCACAGCGCCTTTCTTTATTGACTGCACAGGCGATGGATGGATAGGTTACTGGGCAGGTGCAGAATATATGTATGGGCGGGAAGATTCTTCACAATACGGGGAAAATCTTCCTCAGTATGGAGAGCTCTGGAGTCCCGGTTCTCCCGACAACAGGGTAATGGGATCCTCCGTTCTGTGGCTTACGTCAGATGCGGGAAAACCGGTTGTTTTTCCGGATGTCCCGTGGGCTTCCGTAGTGGCAGCTGATTATGCTGCTACCTCCGGTACCTGGAAGTGGGAGTATTCAACAAATGAACTCCATCAGATTGATGATGCCGAACAGATACGCGATCACATGCTTAAAGCAATATACGGATCCTTCAGCAACGCCAAAAAGGATGAACGAAACGGCAATCTTAAACTTGAATGGGTCTCTTACCTGGTTGGTAAGAGAGAATCAAGACGACTGACGGGCGATTACATATATACCTTCACGGATGAAAGGGAAATGAGGGAATTTCCTGATGCTGTGGTTATGGAAAAGCGTAACATAGATGTTCATTACCAGCAGATATTAAAAGACTCTCTGAAACCGGATTTTCTGTCGGAGGCTCTTTACTATAAACTAGATCATTACTATATACCTTTTCGCTCACTCTATTCAAAGAATATCGAAAACCTTATGATGGCCGGCCGTTGTTTCAGTTGCTCCCATGTGGGTCTGGGCGGTCCGAGGGTTATGCATACAACCGGACAGATGGGTGTGGCCGTGGGATATGCAGCATCATTGTGCAAAAAATACAACACAACTCCCAGGGGGATATACTCCGGTCATATTTCCGAACTTAGGCAATTAATTGGTGCAGAATAATTTATATATGTAAATATGGGGTTTTCCATACGAACTACAATTTTCTTCCTTGCACTATTTTCCCTGGCCGGTTGTGATGACAGTTCTTCGCCTCCCGAGCTTGAATACCTTAGAAAGCTGCATTCCGAAAAGGATGTAAAAAGATATGTAGCTCTTTCCTATTCATCTGATAATATTGTTCCTGTTCCTTCAGAAATATTCGACAGCCTGAGATCCAAAATACCCGGACAAAGTTTCACAGATCCAAACTTCGGAAGAAAATGGACCTTTATCTACGACGGGGGATTCAAAATTATGAATTCCGAAAGGAATAACTGGAACAGCGATACTTCGCTATTTTTGCTCGAGACAGGAAGTACTTCTTCCTCGCGGAAACTGACATTTTTCGACGGTAAAAGCCTTATGTGGCTTAAGGATATTATCATTGACTCTCTGCCTTCTTTCAACGGCCGTGAATGTCGTACTGCATTCAGGTGGATGCCCGGCGATCCTGAGAGGCTTTTTTATTTTATTGATAATAAGATATATACCTTGAATGTAATTTCAGAGAAAAAAGAACTGTACGATGAATTTTTCTCCTTCCGTCTTACCAGGTATGATATAACCGGAGGTGACGGTAGTGATGCAGATCCTTTTGGAGATATTCTGATCGGAAATAAAGGAGACTCATGTTTTGTATACAATCTGTTGATTAAAAAGGTTGTCAGAAATGATGATAAGGGGAATCGGATATATTTTGATCCCGGCAGCGATTTTCCTGTCT
Source organism: Bacteroidales bacterium (assembly GCA_036759025.1). GTDB lineage: Bacteria > Bacteroidota > Bacteroidia > Bacteroidales > VadinHA17 > LD21. The sequence continues at coordinate 17,791 of DAIOVL010000020.1, read as the reverse complement.
TTACCCTTGGCGATATCGACTATGCAGTGGCTTTTGGTGGCTATATCTTTTCGCAGGATGAAGGGATATCTCTCCGTGATTACAATGGCACAAGGCTGTCGGCTTTATTCAGGCGCCGGCCCCATATGGATCCGACTTTTTTCAGATCTGGGGATTCTCTGTTCTGCGGACTGATGGTAAGATACAACAAAGCCGATTCGGCTTGTTACAGCGCTCTGGGTTTTCCATCTGAGTCAGGGAAGGCATATTTTCATTCTTTCAGCCCTCAGGATCCCGGAAAACTGATTCGGTTTCCGATGGACAGCTGGCCTTCAGATGTAAGAGGAAGCGGTGGACAACACTCCTGTAACAGGTTCAATGGTTCAACAGGAATCATCTCTCTTCATGGACCGGCACTATATGACCTCAAATGGCAGCCACGTGTAGGTGAATGTTTTGAGCAGGCCTATTATCTGGAAGAATCGGAAAATGTAAGGCGATTTGCTCATCACTACATAGGATATGACAGTGTTTACAGACCTTCAGAGCAACCTGAAGGCTGGTTAAGTCCGGACGGAAAATTTTCCGTAATAAAGACAAAATGGGGATGGTATAGGGTAGATCTCGAAGAGAGGATGACCGCTGACCAGATTAACACATATCTGAAGAAATAATTCAAATTGTATTATTTATGTTATCAATAATGAATAAAAATGTAGTGCTTCTTTTTTTTGCCCAGGTAATTCTTTTTTATTCCTGTGACCAGCCTCATAAAAATTATTCCGACGGAAAAATCCTTTTCGTTGATAATTTTGATGACAGTCTTTCAAACTGGGTCGTCGAGCAAACACCTGACGGGCTGACCCGGATAAATAATGGATGCCTTGAAATTGACGGGGGAGGGACTACCGTATGGTTCAGAGAACTGATCAACGGTCCTGTCAGGATCGAATACGAAGCAACACTGATATCTGAAGGAGGCAGGAATGATAATTGCCGCGATCTGAATTGTTTCTGGATGGCAAGGCATCCCCGGGCTCCGTATGACCTCTTCACCGGATGGAGGTCAAATAGTATTAACCGTGCAGGTATATTTGGTAACTATGATGACCTGAGGACATACTATGTCGGAATGGGCGGCCATATGAACACAACAACCAGATTCAGAAGATATACCGGCCATGGAGATAAACCTCTCCTTCCTGAACATGACCTTGCAGAAAAAAAATATATGCTCGAACCCGGCCGAAAATATAAAATAACATTGGTGGCCTGCAATAATATAATCCAATATTTCAGAGATGGAGAGATCATTTTCGATTACTTTGATCCTCAGCCCTATACAAGCGGATGGTTTGGCCTCCGGACTGTCTCGAATCATATGCTCGTGGATAATTTTAAAGTGACAACTCTTGTCCCTGTCATTGGCAGCAGAAACCTGCAGAAAGAACATGAGAGTGCTGTCAGGTCAGGATTAAACAAGAACCTTGCAGCACAGTCAATAAGAAAGGGCTGGAGGGACCAGAGTCTTTTTCGTTCAGGGGAAGGATTCCTCTCCGAGAAGACGGTTTTTCATGATCCTGCAACGGGTGCTGAGATATGGAGACTGACAAACGATCCCTCGATTGAGTCTAATGAGTACTTCGATATACCGGTGTTCAGCGCCGATGGAAGGTATATTCTTTTTGTTACACGTCGTAACGGAAAAGCTGAAAGATGGCTGATGAACTCCGACGGAACAAATCTCCGCCCTGTATCAGATAAGGCAAGCATGGGCTTTGAAAAAGGATTCTGGAGTATTTTATATCCTGACATCATATATTTTGCTGAAAAGCAGAACAGGGAAGGGCTTGTTTTTACAAGAATCATTGAAATGAATGTGATAAACGGTTTAACCAGACTAATTACAGAAGTGAAAGGAGACATGGGTACCATGCAGCCGCCTCATCCTTCGGAGAACCTCTTTCTGTTTGTTGACCAGATGGGAGGTGAGTACGCCGATAAGGACCACCCTTCGAGGGCAATTACTGTTACCAGGGACGGAAAAGTATATGTGGCTCCTTTTGAAAGGATGGTTCATCGCCTCCGTTTCACAAAATCGCCTGATGGAAGGATCTTTTCCAATTTTGATGATCCGAGGACAACATGGACAAGTAACTATGACGGATCAGACCGGAGAGAGATACCTTTTGAAGGCGGACATCCTGACTGGGTGCCGGGTGGGAAAATGCTGTTCTTTAATGCCCGTCAGCTAATGCCTGACGGGACGGTTGAATTTGATGTAAGATATGATGCTGTGGATCAGGATGGTAAGAATCTCAGGACTATCTTTCCTTACGGGGGACATGCCTCGGCATGCCTCGACGGAATGTATTTTGCATGCGACGGAGGTGAAGGATCAGGATCGGTAAACTATGTATCTCTCGATGAAAGGAACATTGCAATCACACTGTTTCCTAATCATACTTCAAGATACGATCATTCCAATAAATGGCACCCCGATCATCATTCCACCCACCCGCACCCTAACAGCAGCCCGGATGGAACTAAGATCGTCTCTAACAGCGATGTGCTGGCTCAATTCACAGATATTTTCCTGTCGGTAAGCCGTTTGCCGGATCCTCCGCGTAAGCCCGTTAATATGTTGGAGGGTCCGGTGCATAAACTTATATGGAACAGACCTTTCAGGTGCAGGGAAACAAAAGGTTATATTGTGTATGGTACAAATAAAACCGGACGGGATTATCAAAGGCTGTTTGCCGAACCGGTTAAGGATACCTTCTGCATAATACCAGCTGATGCAGCCATGAAATATTATGTTGTGACTGCTATTGAACATAGCGGACTTGAAAGCAGACCAACAATGGAAGTAGCAGGAACCTCTGGTTCTGATGGATCTTTTTCTACCATCAGTATCGAGGCAGAAACCGTAATTCCTGCTATGCATATTACCGAGCTACCGGATATGAAGAATGCATCTGACGGACGTTATATATGTCCGCGTGATTCAGATTGCACGGAAAACTTTTTTCTCGAAACGGAAGTATCATGTTCCGGTGAATATAATGTCTGGGCCAGGATAAGGGGGAAGGGAAAGCTTACTTTACAGGAAGGGAATAAAATGACAGACACTCTGGTTCCCGGAGAAACAAACTGGAAATGGGAAAAATTCAGTAACCAGCTTGCTTTAACGGAGGGATATACACAGCTTAAAATGTCTTTTGCAGAAGGTCATGGCGATCTCGACAGAATGATACTTACAACTGATGGCAGTTTCATTCCCGATGGAAAAATGAAAACAGATGAGACTCCTCCGTCGATTCCGGAAATAACAAAAATTTATTTTGTGTCACCGGGAAATGTCAGAATTGAGATGAAAAAGCCTGAAGATGTTGATTTTGGTTATTTTAATATCTACAGTTCATTCAGCAAAGATTTTTCATGTGATCAATTTACTCTCACAGGTTCTCCCTCCGGGAACATTTTTATCGACTGGGGTTTGCCTGTTGACACTAAAGTATACTACAGGATATGCTCCGTGGACAATTCTGGTAATGAATCGGAACCATCTGGTTTATTTCTAGTAAAACCTGATAAATTTAGTCCCGGATACATTTATCTTCCTGTTGAAGGCGGAAGCATAGTCAATATGTCACAAGCCGTTACTCCACAGAACGGTAATGTGTACCTGGTGCCTGAAGATGAGATGACCTCCTCGGTAAGCTGGAATTTTGAGATAAAAAATGATGGTTACTATGCGATTTACGGAAGCTCCGTATGCAATACCGATAAAAAAATGCCTGGATTCACTGTGTTTATCGATGACGAAATAACTACTTCATGGAAGCCTTTTGGAATGTACGGCACATGGAAGTTATCGCCTGTCGGAGGGAAACATTGTGGAACACCTGAACACTATTATCTTGCACGTGGAAGTCATATAATGAAGGTGGTACCTGAAAACAGGGATTCATATGCTGGAGGATTTGTAATCAGCAACGATCCGTCGTTTTCACCGGTAGATGAAATGAAAAGCACAGGTTATTGATTCATTCCACATTGACATAAAATTCCAAGCCTAAAGCAGTTATCATCTATGAAAAATTTACTTACGACAGCACCTCTGTACCTGACTTTACTTCTTTTTATGTTTTCCTGTAAAGGGGATGCGAATTCCGGGCCTGAACCAGTAAATATTGATGGGAGGAAAGCATATTTATTTAAGAAAACTCCGACAAGAGACCTTTATTTATATGTAAATGAGCCAGTTGACAGTCTGAGAAAAAGAAAGTACAGTGCAATAGTATTTTTTTTCGGAGGGGGATGGCGTAAAGGAACTCCGACACAATTCAGCGAACATGCAAAATACCTGGCATCGAGGGGTATGTTTGTTTTTCAGGCCGATTACAGGACGATTGAACAGGATTCAGTGACGCCCTTTGAATCGGTTTCCGACGGAAAATCTGCCATCAGGTGGGTTCGCAGGAATGCCAGGTTTCTTGGAATCGATCCTGACCGCATTGCATCTGCGGGAGGATCGGCAGGAGGGCACATTGCAGCAGCCTGTGGCACTCTGACAGGGCTCGATGAGACTTATGAGGACATTAGTGTAAGTTCAGTTCCGGATGCCATGGTGCTGTTTAATCCGGTTTATGATAACGGCCCCACAGGATACGGTTACAATTTATTTGGTGAAAGATATACTGAGATATCTCCTTTGCACAATATTCGCAGGGGTGTGCCTCCTGCCATAGTGTTTCTCGGAACAATGGATAAGAATATACCTGTGGCTACTGCTGAGGATTTCAAACACAGGATGGAGAAAGCAGGAAGCCGGTCAGAATTATTCCTGTATGAGGGTCAGGGACATGGATTCTTCAATTTTAACAGAGGATATACCATGTACAGCACTACCCTGTATGAGACGGACCGCTTTCTCAGCTCATTAGGTTTTATTAATGGTGAACCGCTAATAACCCCCGGCTCTGCATCCGGGGAGCAGATAAAATAATATTTTACGCTCTTCCCCGGAAGAGGTCCGGTAGGTTTTTCGTAATTGCTATAATTTTATAACCTCACTGCCTGCAAGCAGGAAAGCTCCCGTTCCATATACCTCCCAGCTGTCGGCAGAGAAATTTTTCCTCGGATCGGCACCGATAGGCTGACACCATCCCACATGACCATCAGGTTGGATCAGACCGTTGAGTCCTATCCATGCCTTTCTCACTGCGGGCAGAAATTTTTCCCTTTCGAGAAGGCCGTTGTTTATACCCCAGGCCAGTGCATATGTGAAAAAACCCGAACCGCTTGCTTCTCCTCCGGGGTAGGAATCCGGATCGAGGAGGCTTGCCCTCCACAGACCGTCAGCCTGCTGGATCGAAACTATCTTTCCTGCCATTTCCCTGAAGAGGTTCTCATAAAAAGGTCTGTCCGGATAATTTTTCGGCAACTCACTTAAAAGAAGGGCCAGTCCACCCATCACCCATCCGTTGCCTCTCGACCAGAATATTTTTTTGCCATTAGCTTCATAACGGTCCAGTGAATCTCCCTTGATGACATAATTCAGGTCACGGGCGAACAGATGTTCCTCCTTGTTGTAAAGGAGGTCGTAACATTCATGGTAAAGTTCATTGCTTTTTTCCATGTACTTCTTGTCTCCTGTGGTCATCGACAATTTAACCATCGCGGGAGGAGCCATGAAGAGGGCATCGCACCACCACCAGGTGATGACCCTGATACCTGTTGTCTGGTATGGTGTAGCCAGGAACTTTTCCATCTGTTCGATGAAGGGATTGATCATCTTCGGATCCTTCTTCAGACGGTAAACATCAATGTAGGTCTGGCATATTGCATGGTCATCGGCATGATGAAGCCGGGGGCCGGGTTTCCACTGGTTGGCTTCACCCATACTGATCATGGCATCGAGGAGCGCTTTGTCGCGTGTTGTCCTGTATGCTGCAGAGATTCCTGCATAGAACGCTCCGTTTGTCCAGTCGTACAATGCATGTTTCGGGTTTTCAAGCTGCCAGAGGGCAGCCCTTGTCATCACCTTTTTTATTTCCTTTGGTTTGAAGACCTTCTCAGCAGGATCTTTTGCCTGGAGAATTATTCCGGGGATGAACAGCAGTAATAATATGTATGCAGATTTCTTCATTGATCCGGGATACTGGTTAAAGGTTTATGGTTTAAAGGTTATTTGGTTTAGAACATCGGAGGTCTGCCCTGGGCTCCGGCAGGTTGCGGCATAACAGGTTTTCTTGGAAGCTTCTCGGCTCTCATTGCTGCATTGTATGCCAGTGATGCTGTTATGATTGCGTTAATTTTAAGATCATCCATTACAAGTCTTTCCCAGGTGTCCATCACCGTATGGTAACCACGGCCATATTCGATCTCATCCTGAATGAACTGGAATGCAGGAAGTCCGTAGCGGTCGAATGACTGATGGTCGGTTCCGCTGGTATTTCGTATTGTAATTGTTGAGGCACCCAGGTCGTTGAAAGGCTTGAACCATTCTTCAAAAACAGGCCTTACAGCCTCATTCTGCTGAAGGTAGATCCCACGGTAGCGGCCCGAACCATTATCCATGTTGAAGTATACGGCGAACTTATCAAAATCGGGCTTGTTTTTTCCGCTCTGCGGGTCGACAAGGTATTTGCTCACATAACCTCTCGATCCGTATAGTCCCTGTTCTTCACCGCCCCAGAGAGCTACCCTGATAGTCCGTTTGGGGGAAACATTAAGATCTTTCAGGATTCGGAGTGCCTCCATCATTACTATACAGCCAGAAGCATTGTCGGCAGCACCTGTACCACCGTGCCATGAGTCGAGGTGAGCACCTAGCAGGACAACTTCATCCTTCAGAGCTTTATCGGTGCCGGGGATCTCTCCTATAACGTTGTATACTTTCGGGCTTGCAAAGAATTTGTTCTTTATTTCCACTTCCATCTCCACCGGGACGTTATTTCTTAGCAGTCTTTCCAGCCTGCTGAATGCTTCCATCGGGATATTCAGCTGGGCAACCGGTTCCTTGTCTCCTGAGTTATATCCTCCGCCGTTTGAACGGGGAATATTGTATGTTCCTGAGTTGTTGAGTATCACAGCAATGCCTTCATTCATAAGAAGCTCTGTGACCCTTGTGCGGAGTTGTCTTTGTGCCATCAGTGTAGCCATGTCGGCGGGCATTCCGACTGCACCTCTTCGCCTTGCCTGTGAGATGGATTCGGTTTTAAGAGCTTCAAGCTCTTCATCTGTATACCTGGATGCAAGAGGTTCAAAACTTATCTGATAGGGGGTTGTGGTTGCTGATGGCATCATAACGATCTTTCCGGAGAGTTTTCCCTTGTATTTCTCCAGATCAGCTTCCGTCCTTACATCTATCATCACGACCTCGCTTTTAACCAGTCCGTTCGTACTGCCTGTCCAGGCAACAGGATTACATGCAAAGTTGGTATAATATGGAGCCGTCATGGCAGCGTAGGTTTTCAGATTATCCCATCCCCCGCGGGTGAAATCACCGGCTTCTTCGATCCTGACATTCTGGAAACCGAGTTCTTCCATCTTGGCTTTTGCCCATTCGTTTCCCCGGGTGTTTCCGGTTGAGCCTGTAAGCCTTGGTCCTGTGAGGTCGGTTAGTCCGAACGCAAGATCCTCAATTTTTGAATTACGCGAGCCTTCCTGTTTGATCTTGTAGACCATTACGAGATCAACATTCTCAGTCTGTGCACAGAGCCATAAAGGCATGATGAGCATCAGCAGAACGGTGATGCCTGATTTAACTATTTTCATTTTGAATCAGATTAAATTAATTTAAGCCCTAAAAATAATTAAAAATGAATCAAAAGAATGGTTTCCGTTTATAATGATTAACATTAATTAACTTTGCCGCATATGGGATATTAATGACCGTTGTGCCTGAATTAGATATCTAAAGATAATATATTGATATTAAGATGATTAAAAATATTTTGTTAATAGGAGCAGGAGGTTTTATCGGAAGTGTTGCCCGTTTTTTTCTTTCAGGGCTGAACCTGAGGATTGAGTTTTTTGCCATTCCTGTAGGCACCCTGCTGGTAAACGTAACAGGCTGTCTTGTAATAGGCTTGCTCACAGGCATTGCAGATAAAACAGCATTGCTTGACAGTTCGTGGAGAATGTTCCTTATGGTAGGTTTATGTGGAGGATTTACGACATTTTCAACTTTCGCAGGTGAAAATCTCATGCTCCTGCACAATGGTCAGTTTGGCCCTCTTCTTGCTTACACAGCTCTTAGTGTGATTCTTGGATTTGCCGCAGTTTTTTTCGGTTACGCAATAACTAATATTCTATAATGATGGAAAATTCCGGATACAGCATACTGAAGGTATATGCCAGCAGTACCGACAGGATCGGTTCGAAGCTTCTATATGAATTCATCGTTGAACTCGCCCGCGATAAGGGTATTTCAGGAGTGACGGTATTCAGGGGAATAATGGGTTTCGGACTTAGCAGTAATATCAGCACTGCACGCTTCTGGGAATTGACGGAAAAACTACCTGTAATGATAGAAATGCTCGATAAGACATCAGTCCTGTCTGGTTTTTATGCTCTGATTGAGCCTGAACTGATGAACATGAAAAAGGGTTGCCTTGTGGCGCTTGAGCCTGTGAAAGTGCTGCTTCACAAACCCGGAAACATAACCAGGGACTAACAAACGGTTTCACTTAGAAAATCCGGATCTTATCCAGCAGGGTATAAGTTATCAATTATGAATTTCGAACCTTGCATTTTTAATTTACCATGATATACCCCGATAACTTCGAATCGAAGATCGGCTTCGACCGTATACGCGAACTGCTCAGGGAACGTTGCCTCAGCCCCATGGGAACCTCAATGGTGGAAGGGATACGCTTCCTTGATAATAAATCAAAGATCGTCGGGCTGCTGACTTCAACATCCGAATTCCAGCACCTGCTGAGGTTTGAGGATAATTTCCCGGCCGACAATTATTTCAGCAATTCCGGCTGTCTGAATAAGATTAAGGTGGAGGGAACCTTTCCTGAAGTGAGGGAGCTTTTTGACCTCAAACGTTCACTCGATACCGTCAGATCAATTCTTAACTTCTTCAAAGCCAAAGAAGATAATACCTACCCTGTACTACGGAAATTGTGCGGTCAGGTGAAAACCTATCCTTATGTAGTTGACTCTATCGACAGAATAATCGACCGGCATGGCAACATAAGGGACAATGCTTCGCCTCGCCTTCGTGAGATACGGTCGGAGATAATTTCAAAGAACACTCTCGCAGCGAAACGTTTAAATGCCATTCTCAGACAGGCACAGGCCGACGGAATAATTGATGCAGATACTGCAGCTTCGGTAAGGAACGGGAGAGGTGTGATACCGGTGAGCACATGGGATAAGAGAAGAATAAAAGGACTTATCCATGATCAGTCGGCATCGGGAAAGACAGTATTTATTGAACCCGGGGAGATAGTGGAGATCAATAACGACATAGTGGAACTTGAGTATGAAGAGAGGAGGGAGATAGTTAAAATTTTAACAACCTTTGCCGACGACATACGTCCCTATATCGACGATCTTCTTGCTTCAGATGCCTTTCTGGGTGAGATCGATTTCATCCGGTCAAAAGCCATCCTGGGAAACCAGTTCGGATCAATATATCCGCTTCTTTCCGACCATCCTTTTCTTTCGTGGAAAGAAGCTGTTCATCCTCTGCTTGCCATGGCCTTTCAAAAGACAGAAGGCAGAAAAGTAGTACCCCTCGATATTCATCTTGATGAAAAAGACAGGATACTGTTAATCTCAGGTCCCAACGCAGGAGGCAAATCCGTATGTCTGAAAACAGTGGGCCTCTTGCAGTATATGCTTCAGTGCGGACTGACCATACCTGTTTCCGAAGGTTCGGAGTGCGGAATCTTCGGTGATATTCTTATTGATATTGGCGACGAGCAAAGTATTGATAATGACCTAAGTACATACAGTTCTCACCTGATCAACATGAAGCAGTTCCTGAAAACAGGAAACGAAAGGAGCCTGGTGCTGATCGACGAGTTCGGGACAGGTACGGAGCCTATGCTCGGAGGTGCAATTGCTGAAGCCATCCTTGGCGGACTTAACAGTAAAGGAGTCTTTGGGGTTCTGACGACCCACTATACCAACCTGAAGCATTATGCATCATCAAATGAGGGTATTGTGAACGGAGCCATGTCCTTTGACAGCCATCTGATGCAACCCCTCTTCAGGTTAAATATTGGCAAGCCGGGCAGCTCGTTTGCCTTTGAAATAGCAAGGAAGATAGGCCTGCCGGAAGATATTCTGAATGATGCATCAGGGAAGGCAGGAGTTGAGAATATAAAATATGACAAGCATCTGAGGGATATTGCCCGCGACAAGCGATACTGGGAAAATAAAAGAATGAACATACGTCAGCATGAAAAGAGGCTGGAGGAACTGATTGAGGAGTATGAAAAGGAACTCTCCGGCATGAAATCACTGCGTAAGGAGATCATTCTGAAGGCAAAGGATGAAGCAGAGACGCTGCTGAAAGAATCCAACAGGGTAATTGAGAATACCATCCGACAGATAAAGGAAACACAGGCAGAGAAGGAGAAGACCAGGGGTGTACGTCAGCAGCTGGAGGAATTCAGAAGCAATATCGTGAATGAGCTCCTGCCTGCTGAATCGGATGTAGAGAAAAAGATCTCGGCTCTCAGCAGGAAAGCAGGGAAGCACAAACCAATAAGGAAGACTGACGAACCGAAGGCGGAAGAAATCACTGAAAAATCCCTGAAGGTTGGTGACGCGGTGAGGATGTCGGATACCCTGGCTGCCGGTGAGATTGTTGAGATCAAGGACAGGACGGTGCTTGTTGAAACAGGAAGTTTCAGGTTTCAGGTTTCGAAGGATAAAATTGAAAGGATAAGCAAAAGCGAACTCAAAAAAACCATAAGGTCGGGGCAGGTGTATACCGAAGCCGACCCGCTTATCAGTGAACGGAAACTCAATTTCAAACCTGAGATTGATATACGAGGGGTCAGGGGAGAGGAAGCCCTGCTTCGTGTAAGGGATCTGATTGACAATGCAATAATGGTTCAGCACCGTAACCTGCGGATATTACATGGCAAGGGAAACGGAATACTTCGTCAGCTTGTCCGCGATTACCTTGCTACCCTCGACGTTGTCAGAACTTTTCGCGATGAGCATGTCGAGATGGGCGGATCGGGAATTACTGTTGTGGAGTTGGATTTGTAAAGGCGGTTACACTCTTTCGCTAAAGCTACTGAGTGCAAAGCCGGCTACTGGTTACCGGAAAATGGATCAATTAAAATCCCCTTTGGAGGGGCAGGGTGGGTAAAAGAATTCTCCCTGGTTCCTGTATCAGTAAGCTTTATCAATAGTTTTTCTTTCCAGCTTCCTGAAATTTTTAATACGGTGAAATGTCATATAGTTGGCATCGTGGTAGTTATTTGCTCCTCCCGAATTGTCGTCATATGCCGTGCGTGATACATAAATAATATCCTTTCCCTCAAACTGCCAGTCGATGTACTGGAATCCATGCTTTTTAACATCCGGATGATGTAACAGGATTTCGTGAACGGTCCAGTTTATAAGGTCTTTTGAGCTTTTTATGACCAGTGTATTTCTGACAGATCCGGCATCCAGATCACTGTATTCCTCACCGGCCATATTGCAAATTGTCCAGTATCTGCGCGATGTTTCATCAAAACGAATTGTAAACTTTCTTGCTCCGCCAATGAAATCGATGAATCCTTTTGCAGGATCAAATGCAACGGTTTTTCCGTCATCGCTTACATTAACAATTGCTGCCATGTCGCGACCTTTTTCCCTGGTGGCCACCCTCAGGATGTTAAGAAGGTTACCTTCGGGATCGACGACAACATTACCTTCGAGCCATCCCCTGAAATTACCTTCAAGGAATGTTGAATCGTGCGGCAGAAAGTTGCTGTGTGTCCAGTTACCGGCCACAAGCAGGTCAGCAGCAAGAGGTGCTGATATCACCATTGCGCCATAACGTCTGCCCCATTCGGTGGTATTCGATTTTGCATTTTCAACAGCTCTCCATATCCTTCCCCTGTGTATTACGACAGGCATGGGAGCGGTATGATACTCGCCACTGAGAAGGAGCCCGGAAATACTATCTGCAGGTTCACTCCATGTATGTCCTCCGTTATCGGATCGGCGGATAATAAAGTTACCGTGGTGTTTCCAGGTACCCATAATAAAAACCGCATCATCGTGAACAAACAGGTTCGACCAGAATTGTCCCTGAATCTCAGATATTTTTTCCCAGTGTTTCCCTTTGTCATTTGATCTGAAAACTGAGGTCACTGCCCTTGTGTGTTCAGAAGAGCCAGTTCCGAAATGATCGTGAGAGGCAAGGTAGCTTCCGTCTGGCAGAATGCATATCGAAGGAGAGCCTATATATGTCTTGGCTGCTGCGGGAATATAATCAACCACCACACCCGGAACTTTCACAGGACGGGTATTCAATCCGTTAAGGCTGAACAGGATTACATAGCCTGCAAATAGAGCTTTAAGGAGGGACATGTCATGTACAGGATGTGTCTTGTTAATCCCCGAATTTATAATGTTTCCTTATAGGGCTGAGGATGTTCCAGGTGCAGTGCAGGCCCTGGTCGAAGGTAACAAGATCGCCTTTGCCGAACCTGACCGGCTGTCCATCTTCCGGAGTCACAACAACTTCACCTTCAAGGATGTAACAGATCTCCTTTTCATCATAGAACCAGGGGAATTCTGAGGTCTCCTTTTCCCAGATATTCCATGAACTTACATCAAGACTGTTCAATTTTTCAGCTGTTGGTTTTTCTACATATATCATTGCTGATGGTTAAAATAATGTTACCTGTAAAGTCTTATAGTCGCGTATGAAGACCTTATCTTAACTGATGATTCCGGTGATTCTTCATCTCCAACCGTTCCGACGATTTCGGTGGAAGTGTTTTCCACGATTCTCCTTTTTACATTGAAATTTTCATCATTGAACCTTATTCCGCCGTATGATAATTTTGCATCCAGGTTATAGTCTGCTGATTCGTCAATTCCCAGAGTAACGTTAGCGTAACGGGTTTCGACTTCAAGTGATTCGAAATTATCAGGTACATTGTCGGAGGTGAATGAGCCGTAACCTGCTGTGAGCACCAGTTTTTTAGACAGCGATCCGATATCGACGTTGGAATAGCCCTGATCAATAACAAGGTTGTTAATGTTGCTTATGCGGAAGTTGCTGTCGTACCTTGAGTCGGCAACAAGTGAGTTGACAGTTCCGAGTGTGATGCGTGAATATCTGCTGTCGAGGAGCAAAGCCTGTGATTCAGGCAGGTTAAAATCGGTGCAATAACGCAGATACACATCAAGCCAGGCGGCCTCTTCGAGAGATGCTTTACCATAAGCAAGGCTGATTTTGTTCCATGGCTTTTCTGGTCCGCGGGTCAGCTTTCCTGCACGGAGATTGCCATATTTTATATCGACGTCGACAAAACCACTGAGATCATCAAGTTCTGTATCACCGTACCTGTTATAAAGTTCAAGACTCATATTTTCGGGCATGGTCACGTTATAGTCTATACGGAATCTTCTTGATTCTCCTCCCCAGCCTGAAAAGCTGAACTTATCGTCTATAACTGTCCGGGCGTTTATAAGATCAGGGCTTTCAGTGAATTCCACATCTATATAGCTTAAAAGTCTTTCGGCTTTTTCCCTGTTAGGGTATCTTACCATGACCTTCACTTTGATCACGACCTTGTTGTCGTCAGAAGTTCTGATTGTTACATCTCCATACCTGTTACTCAGTTCGAGTTCGGTGTTTTCGCCTGCGGTGTACTCCTTACTATATTCCTTTGTCACCTCCTCCTGGGCAGAGATCCCCAGGGTGAGAAGGAACAGAGCTGTCCCAAGGATTGTACTCCTTTTAAATACTGACTTTTTCATCTTCCATGGTGTTTAAGTTTTCATTCCTTATTTCCTTAAGCTGATTCAGAATGTAGTTCATCACTTCCACTTTTGTCTGGTAATGTTCGATCATTGCGCTAATGATCCTTTCATCCTGAGGATTGGCTTTAAGATCTTTCTGAAGCTGGATATAGACTGAATCCATGCTTTCCATTTCCTGTTTAAGCATTTCGGTATGCAGCGGGTCGTTGGGAAGGGTTAAATTTCCAAGTTCACTTTCCATAAGGTTCACCTGGTGAATGTAATAATTCTCTACTTCCCTGTACTGTGGTGATACATCACCGAGGGTCATCCTGTTGCGGTCGGGCCTTATGAAGTTATCCCATGTCCACAGCGATGAAAGTGTAACCAGCAGTGTTACGACGGCTGCTTTCAGCAGGTAGGGAACGATACTTCTTTTTACGGTGGTACCTGTTCCAAACCTTGCTTCCAGCTTCATGCTGAACCGTTCAAAGTGACCTTCCGAAGGTTCTGCATCTTCGAAGAAGTCCCTGTTGCTTCTGATTATTTCATCTATTGTCTTCATCCCTATATAGTTTTCTGTCCCTTTAATTTACATTCTGTCTTTTTTCAATTCACCTATGAGTTTCTGTTTCGCCCTGGAAAGCTGTGATCGTGATGTACTGCTGGATATTTTCAATATCTCGGCAATTTCATCGTGATCATAACCTTCAAGAAGGTAGAGAGAGAGGATGACCCTGTAACCGTCGGGAAGTCTCTCTATTGCTTCTTTTACTTCCTCCATCCTGATACCTGCTTCCTGGTAGCGTTCGGTTTCATCCTCACTTTCATCCCTTAACCCCACGTGTGATTCAATATCTTCAAAGACCGCTTTTTTCTTTCCCAGGGCGTCGAGCGACCTGTTTATCACTATCTTTTTCAACCATGCTCCGAAACTCACTGTTCCGGAATAAGTGTCAATTTTTTCAAAAGCCGACAGGAAAGCTTCCTGCATAATGTCTTCGGCTTCCATCGAGTCGTTAACTATTCTCAGACTGGTGTTATACATAGCCTTGTAGTATAACTTGTATATCTGAAACTGTGCTTTCTGGTCGCCAACTTTACATGCATCCAGCAGATTCTGGTGCAGGTTTCTGAATGCGGCTTCTACATTTGCCATCTTTAAATAAGAACTGGTTTTTATATGAGATGCTGCACCCACTATCTTCCTGTTTTCTGTTGAAAAGACGTGGGTATTTTTTCAATGCTGCATCAAGTTAAGATTTTTTTGTTTTCTGATGAAAAAAAACAAAATGAAGCCCTGGATAATATTTCCGGTGCTGTAATCCATTTCCGAACCAAACAGGCTATGGGGTACTGAGTATACGATCAGAAGAATGACCGAGGCAAGTACAATATATGCAGGTCTGCGATTTTTTCTGTTCATAATCACTGCCAGTATCCAGAACAGAAAAGCAATCAGTGTCTTGTTGTCGGTCAGATCCCATCCAAAAGGTACTCCTGTCCAGAAAGATCCGAAAGCATATTTCTGGACCAGCGGGCCAAGGATCATCCCTCCGGCTGTCAGCAGTATGAGTGTCCAGACGCCCAGAAGCCTGAAGGAAGGTATCCCGGCCAGGGCAAAGAGTCCTGCAACTGTCGACAGAAGCATGGCGGCAAACATTATCAGAATATGAGGCGTGAGGACCGGTGAGGGCACGGCACCTTTGAAGCGAAGGACCACTGGATTTTCTTTCAGCAGTGTTTTTGTCCCTCCCGGATAGCTTAACTCAAGATAATATTCAATTTTAGCGGCCGGCTGCTGCTGTGGTATATGTGCATATAATCCCTTCTCCACATTTATTCCGAAGATTTTTTTCATGATGAAGGAGTTAACCGGGTATTCCCTGTATTTGAAAGGTACACTGGTATAATCATCATTTGTTTTAAACCTTTTGTAATACAGGACAGCCTTTACCGTAGTGTCGTAAACCCTTATCCTTACCTCAGGTCTTTCATCCAGTCCCAGACTTCTTACAAGCTTCAGGTCATAGATGGAATCATTGATCTCCACGCTGATCCTTTTCGGATATGTGGGACCGGTCTTTCTCTGGTAGAGTGCTGCAACAACAGTAATGATGAATGCAAGGAACCAGAGGAGGATCTTTTTCATAGTCGGCATCATTAAACCAGCAGCTTTCAGTCACCGTAGATTTCTCAGACCACCGAAACCAAAGGCGAAGGTGGCCCTCAAATCTTCTACTCAAACAACTTAAACGCCTGTTTTATCAGAACTATTGCTTCCCTGAGCTGTTCTTCGGTTATTACCAGCGGAGGAGCGAAGCGGATAATATGTTCATGAGTAGGTTTGGCGATGACTCCCATTTCCTTCATGGCCAGACAAACATCCCATGCAGTCTTTCCTCCTTTAGGCCTGATGACCACGGCATTCAGAAGCCCTTTCCCGCGCACCGTCTCTATCATATCCGACTTGATGTTTTTCATCTCATCGCGGAAGATCTTACCAAGACGTTCCGAATTTTCGGCAAGCTTTTCTTCTTCAAGAACCTTCAGAGCTTCAATGGCGACTTTCCCTGCAAGTGGATTTCCTCCGAAAGTAGATCCATGCTCTCCGGGTTTAATGGTAAGCATAATCTCATCATCGGCAAGAACTGCAGATATCGGCATCACTCCTCCCGACAGGGCTTTGCCGAGAATAAGGATGTCGGGGCGTACATCTTCATGTTCACAGGCAAGAAGTTTCCCTGTCCGTGCAAGTCCGGTCTGAACTTCGTCGGCAATGAAAAGAACATTATTCTTTTTGCAGAGGTCATAGGCTTTTTTCAGGTATCCCTCATCAGGAACGAATACTCCTGCCTCACCCTGGATGGGTTCTACCAGGAATCCTGCAACGTCGGGGTCTTTCAGAGCTTCTTCAAGAGCTTTTATATCGTTGTAGGGGATGATAATGAAACCAGGCGTAAAGGGACCATAGTGATTTCTTGCATCCGGATCTGTCGACATTGAGACGATGGTTATCGTACGTCCGTGGAAGTTCCCTTCGCAGCAGATTATCTTTGCGTTGTCCTGCGATATTCCCTTGACCTTATATGCCCATTTACGGCAGAGTTTCAATGCGGTCTCGTCGGCTTCAGCTCCCGAGTTCATCGGCAGCACCTTGTCGTATTTGAAATACCTGGTGATGTACTCTTCATATTCTCCCAGGACAGCATTATAAAATGCCCTTGAGGTAAGAGTGAGCTTTTGGGCCTGTTCGGTGATCGCCCTGATTATCCTCGGGTGACAGTGGCCCTGGTTTACAGCTGAATAGGCTGACAGGAAATCGAAATACCTTTTTCCCTCAACATCCCATACAAACGGTCCTTCTCCTCTTTCAAGAACAACGGGAAGCGGATGATAGTTGTGTGCACCATATCTGTCTTCCCGGTTAATGTAATCCTGTGTGTTCATTGTGTTGATAATTAAATAGTTATGAAATAGTGCTAATCAGTCACAAGTTTACTAAAGGTTTTTGGTTTTTGCAAGAAAAATTGGTTGACGCCATGCTGTCTGACCTTTTTGTAGTGTTAACGAGAGAGGAGATTATGGAATGGATCTAAATAGCTCGTGAATGATAGCTTACGGCATATAGTCTGAGAGATGTAGACTGTACTCTTTAATCTTTACCCTATGAAGTTTAGGTGAATCTTTGATCAAACTCTAAATCCCAGCTTTTAGTCAAAAAATTTGGATAACCTTCACTTATATTTTATCTTGTTGTATTCAAATTGTTATAAACTACTGGCCTGACGCCATGAAGCCTTTTCACCTTTATGCCGTTACACCATTAAACCTTTCAGTCATGAAAACAAAACTCTCATTT
>DAIOVL010000019.1:0-61072 GCA_036759025.1 Bacteroidales bacterium | reverse complement strand
CACCTCGTTTACAGTCAATTTATTGAGAAAAAAGATTCAGAGTTCAGGAACAGTACTCTGAGAAACCTTAGAATAGTAGAAGAAACCGATTAAACGGGCATTCATTCCAGGCCCGGAATTCCTCAGCCAACTTGAGAGGAAAATCAGGAATACAATATAACCAGAAGATATAAAACAGCAAGCCATGCAATCCCAAAAGCCCTTCACCAAAGACATCATCCTTCTTGAAAACATCGAAAAGGTAGTTGACAACATTGCGGAACAGCTTCGCGCAGATGTATTGCTAAGATTTAAAAGGCATGGGGCAGTGATTGGCATAAGCGGAGGAATAGATTCGTCTGTATGCCTGGCACTGGCTGCCAGGGCCTTTGGTCCGGATAAAGTATTGGGAATAATGCTTCCAGAGAAGGACTCCAGCCCTGACAGTGAGATTCTTGCCCGGGAACTTGCAGCCCGCTTCGGTGTGAAAGCAATAAAGGAGGAGATAACCGGAGCCCTGTCGGGATTTGGTTGCTACGAGAGGCGTGATGAGGCCGTAAGGCGTGTTTTCCCGGAGTATGATCCAAAAACATGGAAGATGAAGATAGGGATACGTCAGAGCGGATTGTTCAACAACATCCCTCCCTTATTCTATTTAACCGTTATTGATCCTGACGGTAACGCCAGGGACAAGATATTGCCTGCAAATGAGTATCTGCAGATAGTGGCTTCTTCAAACTTCAAGCAGCGAACCAGGATGTCAATGCTTTATTATCATGCTGAAACTCTTCATTATTGCGTTGTTGGTACTCCCAACAAGCACGAGCAGGAACAGGGATTCTTTGTCAAATACGGTGACGGAGCAGGCGATGTGATGCCAATAGGCAATCTTTACAAGACACAGGTATACCAGCTTGCTGAGTTTCTTGGTGTACCTAAAGGTATAATTGAACGCACACCTACAACTGATACTTATTCAGCTGAACAAACGCAGGAGGAATTTTTCTACCAGTTGCCATTCCCCCTGATGGACAGGTTCTGGTATGGATTTGAGAACGGATATCCGCCGGCTGAAGTGGCTGCGGTTATGGGTGAGACTACCGAACGCGTTGAGGCACTTTTCCGCAATTTTGAGCGTAAACGTAAAACGACTGAATATCTTCGCATGCCTCCCGTCAGAGATTATTATCACGGATAAAAAAAGATGGCCATGAATGCATTTGACTATTTTTTCGAAAAAACGGCCGGTTTAAATAAACAATTCCTGGTCGGGAAAGAGGAAGTAACATTTAAGGAACTCTATTCAGACTGCAACAAGATTGCCTCATGGCTCAACACAAGAATCGGGCAGAACAAGAACATTCTTCTTCTTTCAGTTAATAATGTTTTTTTTCTTAAAATCTATCTTGCGATAATCAAATCCGGGAACATTTGTATTCCCCTGGATCCACATATTGAAAAGGAGAATTTTGAATATATAAAAAAACTTACTGATCCTCTAATGGTATTTTTGACCGAGGATGTGGCAAAAAGACTGTCTGAATCAGGTGTTAAGTATATTTTCCCGGGCGACCTAACTGAAATTGAGCATCTTTCCGGAGCCGATCTTTTCCCTTCCACTTTTGACCGGGAAAGGTGTGCTGAGATAATTTTCACGTCCGGTTCAACCGGCAAACCAAAGGGAGTAATGATCTCCCACAAGAACCTGATTGCCAATACCTCTTCAATCGTTGAGTACCTTCAGCTTACTTCTGATGACAGGATGCTGGTTGTACTCCCGTTTTACTACTGTTATGGATTATCCCTTCTCCATACCCATTTAAGAGCCGGAGGATCAATTGTATTCAACAACTCATTTATCTTCCTCGGAGGTGTTTTAAAAAGCCTTGTTGATTACAGGTGCACAGGTTTTGCAGGTGTTCCAAGCCATTTTCAGATATTGCTGCGGAAATCTGACTCATTCAAGCAAACCAGTTTTCCTGACCTGAAGTATGTTACTCAGGCAGGCGGGAAGCTGGCGCCAATTTTCATTGACGAATTCAGAGAGGCTCATCCGGAGATCCGTTTTATAGTAATGTACGGACAGACAGAGGCTACTGCCAGGCTCTCCTGGCTTCCACCTGAGGTATATCCAAGGAGAAAGGGATCAATGGGAAAAGGTATTCCCGGAGTGGAACTTAGGGTTGTAAATGAAACCGGGGAACAAATAAAGCCAGCTGAAACCGGCGAGGTAATTGCCAGGGGCGACAATATCATGATGGGCTATTTTGCCGATGAGGAAGGTACAAAAAATGCTATCCGTGACGGATGGCTTTATACAGGTGACCTGGGCACTGTTGACGAGGATGGTTATATATACCTTACTGCACGGTCAAAAGAAATAATTAAAGTACGAGGCAAACGAATCAGTCCAAAGGAGATTGAAGCAGTAATATTAGCTCTCCCCGAAGTAATTGACTGCACCATTGAAGGAATGGAAGATGAGATCGAAGGAGAAATGCTGAAAGCAACCGTTACTGTCCGCAAAGACAGCATAGGCTCGGTAACCAGGGAAAGGCTTATACAGCACTGCTCAAATCACCTTGCTTTGTACAAGGTGCCGCAAGTGTATGACTTTAAGGATGATCTGACAATAAGTGCGACAGGAAAAAAAATTAAGAAAGTTTAATATCCAATATTACTGGCTTATTCCCAACAAATGATCTAGATCTTGTTACCTGCAAGATCTGTGGTTGTACCATTATTTTCTATAATATCAATTATTCTGTTAAATAACAGGGTTGCAGCCATACCGGCAAATTCCTTATTTGGATGTGAGTCATTTGGTGACACGGCATACTCATCTTTGAAATACAACCCACCCTCTGTTTGCAATTGGTAGAGATCCCAGATAAAGATATTGTCATCAGGCAGGTCCCAATCATTAACAACCCAGTTATAAAACTCTCTGGCTCTTATAGCCTCCTCCTCTGAAAGAAAGGACTTTACCTGAACTGCTCCCGTAAAAAGTATGAATTTATTGTCAGAAAATTCATGAATCTTGTCCCTAAGAGCAAGATATTGCTGCTTATAGTTCGAGAGGGTCTTGATGTCAGAATTGATGTCTGCGATCCCGTTGTCACCAAGGATATTGCTTGAAGGAAAGCAATGCTTGAATACTATAACCTGAAATTGAGAAGTGAGCATCTCAAGGGTAGGTTCTTTCATGAAAGGTTTTTCACCCGCATTCTTAACCCAGATATTATAGTAATCATATGGATAATTATTCCATCCATAGGGTTCGGCCTTTGGAAAAATAATTTCCTTAATGACATAATTCTTTGTGTGTGCCTCGTTGTATTCTGCGAACATTATGGGCAACTGTGCCTTTAACCTCCTGTTTTTCTTCACAACCACCGGATCAAGCTGTGAAGGATCTCCCTCCCAGATTACACCACCAGTGCTGTGATGAAGGAAGGCAAGACCGACTGCCTGCTCATCCTGTCTGCCTGTACATGCGAATAAACCGATTATGCTTAATCCGAAAAAGTATGAGATTACTTTTGATTTCATTACAGCCATTTTTTAATAAATCCCAAATACTAAAGTACTAAAAATAATTTCCTGAGAAAACTCTTAATCTTAATGTAGGAATAGTGTCATTTTATAAACAAAATAATCTGCTATTTTGTTATTGTGATTCAAGTATTAATTATTGAGATCATTTGGAATTCAGAAGTATAATTATTAAATAACCATAATAACCCCAATATATGAATTCTGGCTCAAACTGAGAATTCCGAGCAGCTCCTCATTCATCAATTATATTTGTTTAATTGTCAAAATACTTGTACTTTATGATCTTTAAATTGTATTTTTAACATTGAATTTCTGAAAAATTGTTCGTCAGGCTCTTATCTAACAAGGATTAAAGAATTATGCGCGCTGCCTTTACCATTTTATGCCTAGCATTGGCACATACTCTAATGCATGGTCAAGCCCTCAGTTCCGGACAGATTGGAAGTAATCAGAGCATTTGTTACAGTTATGCTCCGCAGGAACTAACCTTTTCTGTTCAGCCATCCGGAGGCACGACTCCATATTCCTACCGCTGGCAGAGATCTAACAATGGTACCTCATGGTATGACATTACTGGAACTTCAGCTACAAGGCAGTCCTATTCTCCTCCTGTCCTTGCAAGGACTGCTTACTTCCGGTGTCGGATAACCGACGCAGCTCTTGCAAGCGTTATTACCAACACAGTTACAATTACTGTTGCAACGGATCTTATTTCAGCAACAATAGGAAATTCACAAACTATATATAACGGGACAGCACCTGCTCCACTGACACAAATATCTGGCCCATCCGGAGGGTTGGGAAGCTACTCCTACCGGTGGCAGGTTTCCGGAGACGGACTGGCATGGTCGGATATTTCGGGCGCCACCTCGGCAGGATACACCCCGGGAGCCTTGACAGAAGACAGATGGTTCAGGCAGTGGGTGAGTGACGCCGGTTGCGGATCAACGGCAAGCAACACCGTAATGATCACCGTCAATCCGATTACAATATTCACCACTGAGGTACCCTCAGGATTCCCTTCATGGGCAAGGTTTGACTTCGGGACAGAATTCGAACCCCTTACTGACGGCTTTATCACAACTGCAAGGATATACACCGGGCCATCCGAGGCCGGACTTCACCAGGTAAGACTCTGGAGACAGATTACCCTGACAGTATGGGAAGTTATAGCCGGACCTTACGACTGGTCATTTACCTCAGGCATAACGGGCTGGCGTGAGTTCCCTCTTCCTGAACCCGTGGCCGTTGAAGCAAACAGGCATTATATTGTCAGCGTTACCAACAGCGCTACAGACAATCTGTGGGCACAGGTCAACGATTTCACTCCCCTTGTCGCAAATGATTATGTAAGGTATATAAATTCCGGCGCGGGATCTGTAGGAACCGCTCCTCTGCAGGTTCTGAACACTGAACAGGAGACTTTCTTCCGTGACATCGTGTTTGTCCCCTTCTATGCCGGGGCTGCAGGCCAGAACCAGACAATCTGTTATAACTCGGCACCGGCAGCACTCACCCAGACCGAAGCCCCTTCAGGCGGTGATGGTAATTACACATACCAGTGGCAGAGCTCAGCGGACGGTCAGACATGGAATGATGTGGCAGGAGCCGTCGCCCAGGATTTCCAGCCTCCTGTACTAACTTCAAGCATCTACTACAGGAGAATTGTGAACAGTGGGGACTTTTCAGGATACAGTCATTCTGTTTTTATCCGGGTCAATGTACCCTTCACCCTGTCCCAGTTCATGAGTTCAATCACCATTTATGAAAACACTTCGACAAATATAAGCGTTGAGATAACCGGAGGAACCCCTCCATATACTATCGAATACACAAGGAACAACGTACCCCTGACCGCCATCACCGACTACGAGGGAGGCACTGAGATTAATACCGGTATTCTTGCAGCCGGCACCTATGAGTACACGCTTACTTCCGTTACCGACGACCTGGGCTGTCATCCTCTCTCAACCGGTAATAGCATAACTATCACCGTTTCAGGGACAGCGCCTTCAACCGCAAACAGGAATGTACTGGTAATGTTTAACTCGAGTTCTGTGGCGTACTACTTCAATTACACAGACTATCTGAGACCTTACCTCGACTGGTTCGGCATCCCCTATGACACCTATGACACTCACAGCGGCAACCCGCTTCCTGATCTGAGTCAGTATGCCGTCATTATTATGGGGCACAGGGCTGTCTACAGCAGTAATTATCCCTTCTCCGCACTTGAGGCGGCTGTGGCCGGGGGCACAGGCCTGTTCAGCTTCGACCCCAACATGTTTGACACAATCAGCGGTTTCACCGAAAACGTTGGAACTCAGGCTGACTTTTATTCAAGCCAGATAAACCTGGATACGGATCACTTTATTACCGAATATCATACACCTGACGTTTACTATCCGACCAATGATGTTTTGACAACAAAACAGTCATTGCATGTATGGGCACACACGTATGACCTGGTCAACAATACCGTTCTGGCATCGCTGGGTACCGGGGGTTCCACAGTGCCGTTGATGCAGGTGGCTGATTTCGGGAGTGGCCGGATTGTAAAATGGAACTCATACCAGTGGATCTTTGACGAATACCTCGGGCCAGTATGGGGAATGGATGACCTGCTCTGGAAAGGGATATTATGGGCGGCCAGAAAACCCTTCGTGATGCAGGGTCTGCCCCCAATGGTCACCATGAGAGTTGATGACGTGGATGACCGGAGCACAAGCATGATAAACCTTGAGTGGATGCACATATGCAATGAATATGGTCTGATTCCATGGGTTGGAGTCTTCATATACCCCAATGGCTATGATCCTGCCGGGTTCTTTTCCAAACTCAAGACACTTGTTGATAACCACCAGGCTACGGCATCTCCTCATTCAGCAAGGTATGGAGAACTGATATACTATAATTTCAACGGTGCACCTGTATTTTCAGCAGCTGACAGCGTGATAAAGGCAAGAAATATTTTTGCTGCCAATAACCTGCAGATGTCAAAATACGTGGTTCCCCATTATTATTATCTAACAGCTGACGCCCTGCCGGAATTAAGGAACATGGGAGTTGAATTTCTGGGGACTAAAATCATTTACGACCCGGTAGATTATCCTGGCAACTGGCTTAATAACAGGCCTTACCGAATCAACAGGGACGGATGGGGAGGCACCGGTGTTCCTCATTTCTATGCTGACAGCATAAACTGGGAAGGAACCCCATTCTACCTCTGTCTGTCGGAAATCGGAGATGACGGGCCCCCTTCCTCACAGTATGAATGGTATCCCGGAACAGGTACGGTCAGCGAAGTTATTGCAAGAGGAGTAAGACACCTCAGAAGATCCTTTACCAGCATGACACTGCCGGTTCTCTTCACA
The DNA here is from genome assembly GCA_036759025.1 of Bacteroidales bacterium. Lineage (GTDB taxonomy): Bacteria > Bacteroidota > Bacteroidia > Bacteroidales > VadinHA17 > LD21. The sequence continues at coordinate 54,161 of DAIOVL010000019.1, read as the reverse complement.
CATGAAGACCAGATCACCATGACTGCCACAGAATGGCGACAGATGATTTCAGGGGTGATTTCGGGCGTCTCCACCTATAATCCCGAATATCTGTCGACTGACGATGCATTAACATATGTAAGGGCCAAAGACAATCTTACGATCAGAGATGTCCATTCGGAGAGCGGCCTGGTAAATATTTCCGTTACCGGGGCTAATGATATGGAGACAAAATGCTACCTCTTTACTGAATCCGGAGGGCAGATAACTCAGAGACTGGTAACCCTGCCGAGAGTAACCAGCACCGTATCACCGGTCACAGTATGTATTAATGAATAATTGACTGCTTACGACGATGAGACAAGGAATTAAAACAATACTGATTGCATTGACAGGCCTGCTTGCTGCAATTAATGCAGCAGCCCAGTGGACTCCTGTCAGTGTCCCTACAAAGAATAATCTCAATTCCATTTCGATAATTGAAGGAACCAGTGGCTGGATTGTGGGAGACAAAGGGACCATGTTATATCTTGATTACGGATCATGGCTGTCATATCCGGCAGTGACCGATCAAAACCTGTACTCGGTCTTTCTTTTGAATTCCTCAGAAGGATGGGCTGTGGGTTCAAAGGGCACCATTCTGCATCTCGAAGATAAAAAATGGGTGAATGTATCAAGTCCGACGCACCAGGATCTGAATTCTGTCTGTTTCAGTTCAGCTGATAACGGATTCGCGGTTGGGAACAACGGCACTTTCCTTTACTACAGGAACGGCATCTGGGAGATGGCGGAGCGTATGACCCCGGGGCACTTTTATACAGTGACGATAAATAACAATCAGGCCTACTTTGCAGGAGGGCGTGAAAACATTACCATCCCTCTCATGAAGGCCGATTTCAACAGTAACTACCGGTTCACAAAACTACATAACCCCGGATATTATGAGATAACAGGGCTTTCCATGCCCGAGGCAAATCTTGTATGGGCAGTTGGAAAACCCGGAATAATTCTCCATAATGACGGCGCCGGATGGGAAAAAGTGGAGACCGAAGAAAAACTGCCATCACTGACAGGAGTATATTTCACATCAAAAGATAATGGTATTGCTGTGGGCTACGGAGGCACCATCATGACCTATACTCCCGGAGGTTGGGTGAAAGAAAATCCGGATGTAAGTGTAAAACTCAACGGCACGATAATTTCCGGAAGCACATATTATGCAGTGGGGAACAGCGGCACTCTTCTGCAACTTAAACTGTCAGTACCGGTGCCCGATGATAAAGAAAGCCAATATCCCCTTAAAATATCTTCATATCCTAATCCCTCGTCGGATAACCTCAACATAACCATCCCTGACAAGGCAGCAGGGAATTCTGTAGTTACCGTGATGAATTCCGGCGGGAAAGTGGTTCTGATGAAGGATATCGGCAGCGGAAGCCAGGGCAGAATTGACCAGATAAGCACTGCAGGGCTGAGTGACGGATTATATATAGTTAACATTATTTCAGGAGGGCAGGTTATTGGATCGGGCAAGTTCATAGTAAAACATTAACTCTGGAAATAACATCGGGTATGCGCAGGTTAGTCATTTTTACATTTTTAGCGATAAATATTTCTGTTTTTGGGCAGAATGCCGGGCAAATAGGTGTTGACCAGACTATCTGTTACGGGTCTGCTCCAAAGGTACTCGCATTCACAACACTGCCCACTGGTGGAACCAAGCCATATTCTTACAGATGGGAAAGATCCAATGATGGTGTCAACTGGTATACTATAAACGGCACAACAGGGTCCCGGGATGTGTATTCCCCCCCTGTTCTCGGAAGATCCGCCTGGTTCAGGTGCAGGGTCACAGACGCAAGCAGCCTCGAACTTGGTATAACAAATTCAGTTCAGATCACAGTCCTGCCGGATCTGACCCCAGGAACAGTAGCCGGACCTCAGACATTGATGTATGGAGAAATACCGGCTCCCCTCTATGAAAATGAACCGGCATCAGGCGGAGACGGAAATCTTACCTACAGATGGCAGAGCTCTGACGATAGCCTTCGGTGGGTCGACCTGGACGGAGCAACAGGGGCCGGATATAGCCCTCAAATCATGTTTGGAACGAAGTGGTTCAGGAGATGGGTCTCCGACGGAAGCTGCGGCTCTGTTGCCGGCAACTCTGTCCGGATCGGGATTAACCCGGTTACTCTTTATACAACAGAGACTCCCGTTGTCAGTAACGATGAGGCAATCTACAATATGGGAACCGAATTTGCCGTCCTGAGGGATGGATTTATCACTACTGCTCGCCTCTATACTGATATTCGGGAAGCAGGAGACCACATAGTCCGGATCTGGATGGATGATCCTGAAATTGGAGGGTATGTTACAATTGCAGGGCCCTATACCTGGAATATTGCTGCTGGGATTGAGGGATGGAGGGAGTTTCAACTGCCACAGGCTGTGGCCGTACACACGGGAACAAATTATATTGTCAGTATTACCAATGGTGCCGGGAATAACTGGTATGTTCAGAGTGTGGGTAACTTCAACACGGTTGCATCAAATAACTATATAGACTATTTGAGGGGACTCTATACATCCAATCCAGATCAGGTACCAAGATTCCCTTCAGATGGCGCCAGTTTTTTCAGGGATGTTGTCTTTCAGCTTTTTACTCCCGGATCCGTAGCATCACCACAGTCGATCTGCTACCAGACCACTCCTGAAACACTTGTTGAAACCGAATCTCCTACAGGCGGAACAGGAACCTACACCTACCAGTGGCAGGTTTCTCCGGATACCATTCACTGGACAAATATAGATGGAGCCGTTGAAGCTGATTATTCTCCCGGCGCACTTACTGTCACATCATATTTCAGACGTGCATCCACAAGTGGTAACATTACAGCATACTCTTCTCCGGTATTGATTAACGTAAATCAGGAATTCAGCCTTGCCCAACTACATGATGATATTTCCATATACAGCAATACGTCAACAAATTTCAGCATCGAAATAACCGGAGGAATGTCTCCTTATTCTGTTGCTTATGAACGCAACGGAACTCCACAGACTCCGGTTACAGGATACCGTAGTGGGGAACAAATCCCAACAGGTGTACTTTCCACCGGAACCTATACCTATACGCTTACCTCCGTCACAGATGCAGCCGGATGTAATGCCGAATCAATCGGAACAAGCGTAACGATAACAGTATCTGGCACTTATACTCCTGCCATCACCAACAAGGCACTTGTCATTGTTAACAGTGGCTCAGGATATTATGATGATTATGACAACTATATCAGGCCCTACCTGGAAAACTTTGGCATTCCCTATGACACTTACAATGAGCCCACTCCGCAGAATCTGCCTGACCTGAATGATTATGCTTTGATAATCCTGGGGCACCGGAATATATATGACGGGGTAACTGTACAGTACCCTGTTACCCTGATTAATGCAGCAGTTTATGATGGTGTGGGTCTCACGAGTCTGGACCCGGCTTTTTTCGGATATACGCTTGGTACACTTTCCACATCAATAACTCCCGTTAATGTAAGTTCATCCACAATAAATGTGGTTAATACTTCACACTTCATCACAAATTACCATGCTGATGACGACTACAATCTGCCTCTTATTGAAGGAGGATCAGAATACAGTAACAACTATGATGCTTTAACACTTAACGGGGCAATGTCTGTCAATCAGAATACCGACCTGATCGGCGGGACTGATCTTGCCTCCCTGTCAGGATCAGGGAATACTGCCTCTCTGATCGAAGTTTCCAGCTACGGACTAGGCAGAATAGTGAAATGGAACGATTATGACTGGGTATTTGAAGAAGTTCTTGGCCCCGTTTTCGGTATGGATGATATCTTATGGAAAAGCATGGTGTGGCCAGCCCGAAAACCCTTCGTAATAAAAGGAATGCCTCCCATAGTAACAATGCGGGTTGATGATGTTAATGGTGATGGAGGAGGAATCTCAGGTAATTTTGAATGGCTGACAATCAGTAACGAGTATGGCTTCATCCCCTGGTGTGGCACATTTGAGACTATACCTGCGGAAAACATGTCTCTCTTCCGCAACTTGTTGAACAGTGGCCTTGCAACTGCATCCCCGCATGCCTTTTTCTATGAGTCTTCAATTTACTATAATCATGACAATGAGCCTGGATTTGACGCCCTTCAGAATACGAGGGAGGCAAGGGAATTTTATACTGAAAATTCACTGCCCATGTCAAAGTTTGTTCTTGCGCATTACTATGAGATTGATCCGACAGCGCTGGCAGGCTTACAGGAGATGGGAGTTGAATTCATAGGTACTCACATGCAGTTCGGATCGCCTTACGGAAGTGTATGGCTTGAGGCCGGTCCTTACAGGATTAACAGGTCTTATATCGGACGTTCCTCTGATATTATGCCTGTTTATTATGGAGGCGATGTCACATATGGAGGTTACACATTTTTTAATTGCGTAACTGAAATTAGGGATGATGATGGTTATGAATGGGTTCCGATGGAGGACGCCATGTCACATACAATAGCCCAGGGAGTTCGGCAGCTAACACGGTCTCTGGGGAGCATGGTATTGACTACACTGTTTACTCACCAGTTCCACTTTGAAGCAGTCAGTTCCGGAAGTTGGAGAACAATGATGAGTGAAATAACATCAGGAATTTCTAAATTCAATCCTGAATTCAGATCGATGGATTATGCGGTTCAATATATCCGGGCCAGGAATAACATTGATATTACAAATGTCTCTGAGGATGGAGATCTGGTAAATATCACGTACACCGGAACCAATGATATGGATACAAGATGCTATGTCTTTACAGAGGCAGGGAACCAGATTTCTTATAAACTTGTTCTGCTCCCTGAAATAGTATCCGGGACCGTTACTGTAGGTGTTTCACATTAAAATTATCATGACCAATGATATCAAAACAAACCTTTCTGTCAATAGTATTGGTTCTTCTGATAAACTTTAGCGTTGATGGTCAGTGGGGAATAGAAAACCTCCCCGTCAGGAACAACCTTAACTCCATTGATCTGTATAGTGAAGACTCCGGGTGGATAGTGGGTGATAATGGTATTATACTTTACAAAACCAAGGATAATTGGATTACATATCCGAAAATAACTGAAGATGATCTCTATTCAGTTTGCCTTATCGGCAGAGATGATGGATGGATTGTGGGGGCAAACGGCACCATTATAAGATTCAACGGATCAAAATGGGAGAGTTATCCAAGCCCCACCAAACAAAAGCTACTTTCTGTCAGTTTCAGGGATGCTGATCATGGTCTTGCTGCAGGAGCCAATGGAGTCCTTCTGGTCTATGAGAAGGGCTTGTGGAAATATGTAAGTAACAATATCAGGGGTAATATCTATTCAGTAAATGACACCAAAGCCGGAGCAATACTTGCCGGGGGACTTGAGTGCAGGAGTGTGCCTATTATGAGGATGTCCGAAGGTCCTGAGAGGAAGCCTCTCAGCACCTACAATCCCGGCTTTGTCGAGATAAAAAGTATTGTAATGCCCGAGAATCAGAAGATGTGGGCTGTTGGAAACAAGGGTACAATAATTCACTTCAACGGGACTGAATGGAATAAGATAGCCCTGGAAGAAAATATGCCTACTCTGAATTCGATATTTTTCAAAGATGACAACCATGGCATTGCGGTTGGATATAGCGGTATCATACTTACCTATTCACCTTACGGTTGGGTTAAAGAGACATCCCCGACAAATGTAATGTTAAATGACGCAGCCATCTCGGGTAATATGTATTACGCAGTGGGGGATGGAGGAATTGTGATTCGAAAGAAATTTGATGCGGCTCCAGGCAACCCGGAAACTGAGTCTGTAAACGAACTTGAAGTCAAATCTTATCCTAATCCTGTTAAAGAGAAACTTAATGTAATCGTCCCCGAGAGTTTTGAGATGAAACCCGGCAAAATAATTATTACTAATTTATACGGGCAGGTTGTATATGTGAAGAAGTTGAATACTATGTCAGGAGGGCAGGTCTTTGAAATAAATACATCAGAACTAAGTAATGGAATTTACTTCGTTAGAATTACTTCATCAGACCTCTCGATTGCCGGTAAATTCATTGTAAAATAATACCAAACTTATTAAGCTAGCATCAATTGCTGCCTTTTATCTTCAGTAAGGTCACCCGGTTATTCTTATTTAAGAGATACCTTCCCGACGTATTTTCCTGCATTGGTTTCAACAACCACCAGGTAAAGTCCGGAACCGCCCTGCCTCAGTTCGAATTGCCTGAGGTCTGCTTCACCCGACCATTCAACATTCCCTGCATGGAGAACCTTTCTTCCTGTCAGATCATAAACAGTGACAGAACCTGATAAAACAGATGGTTCATCTGTTACTGAAAGGACATTTATTGTTCTGCCTGCAGTTGCAAAAATTCTAAAGCTCTCGCTGTCCGAAATCAGATCAGGAATTCCAGTGCCGGATTTCGAAACAACAAGCAGGAATCTGTTTGTTATCATCCCGGCAGGTGCATTGAATTCGATATATTCTCCTTTCTTCAAATCATAAGTTTGATTTGTATTCAGGTCTTTAAGTGTAATATTGTATATGTCAAGCTTGTTAATCTCACTGGCTGAAAGTCTGAATGTACCTGCGACCTTCATATTGATTCCAATCGGAACCTCCAATGTTGTCTGAGGGAAGGGCAAACCGTTAATGCAATAATCTGAATTCCCGGTTGTTGTCCACATACTGATGTCTCCAAGCGTACGGCTGAATGTATAAGCATCAAATTCGTTGTCAAAATTGCTGGTGGCCTTGTTATTGAGCCTGACAACCAGGTCTGCACTGTCTCCCGGAAATGAAAGCTTTAGTCTGACCATAGAGATGGTGTCTGGGGTAGCCATGTCCTCGGCCGTACTTTTCTTCTTATATCTGAGCTGGTCAGGATTATGCACTCTGGCAGCATTATCGAAGATAACTCTTCCGTTCGATGCTGTTGATTTGACGAAAAATCCCTGCAGGGGGGGGATAAATTCTGTTCCTCCAGCCACCCCTACACCATTAACATATGCAGCAAAATTCCCATTATTTGTAAAGTAAATCGCATTTTCAGCACTCCTAACATTGCCAGGGGTGGATACAAGAGTCTGCCAGTTAATGCATGAAGAGAATGGATTCCCGATCAAATTGTATCCTTGGAAATCTGAACTTCCCGAAAATGAAAGGTTTTCATACTCATCGATAATACTAATAGCCCCGGTCATTGTAAAAGTGGTACTGGAAGCAGAATAATAGTTATAGCCCTTCCCAAGATCAAGTGTGTTGAATGTAGTTGCCAATGTAGTACCGGATGAATATTGGTATCCGTCATATGCAACCCAGCCGGGATAATTATCCGTAGTGGTTGAAAGCGTTTCAACGTATTGAGCCAGATTGAGTGTGGAGAAACTTGTTGGAGCAATACCTGTAAAAGGCATAGAAATATAATGCCATTTGTATGCTCCTCCGGCAGTAGTTCCTCCTGACAAGTACAACCTTACCTGAGTAATACCCGTACCAATATAATTGTCATGAATAAGTGAAGCCACTCCGAGTTCGTTCGGGGCTGATTCCAGTCTTAAGGTTCCATAATTCTCAATGTTGCTGATTGTAGCAGAGGCATTGGGATTCAAAATGAAGGTTCCTCCGGCTTCAATAGTCAATGTACTCCCTGTCATAATAAGTAGCGATGCATCATAGGTTCCGGGAGAAATAGTAAGTGTTGATCCATCCGTTATCTGCAAATCATCAGCATAGATTCCTGGTCCAGTCCATTCTACATTACCTGTCACTGTACCTACATATGGATCAGAGCTTGTACCTGTACCTGTATATGCAAACGAAGGGAATGAATATAAAACCATTATAACTCCGCAGAGTGATATCAACAGCTTCTTCATATCCGAAATTTTAGACTTTTATTTAGCATAAAGTTACAATAAATAATAACATAACACCAACTTCTTCATGACTAAAGGAAATTAATCCGCCAGACCTGCATTTGTTTAGGACTATATTTTCTCTTTGTCTCCAATTAAAATTACCGAAAACTATATAAAGTTAAATCTTAAACAATTGAAGCCCATGTTGTGTTAAATTTACAGGAAGCAGATCAGGAATAATTGATTTCTGAGGCGATTAGCTGACCATTTTACCTTATGGTTACTGCCGTTTATAAAGCTTTGACAAAACTTCGTCAAATTAAAGATTGAATCGGACCATAGACAGGTTAAATTAACATGAGAATATTGAATTTTTTAACTAAAACAATGTGATATGAAAAAACTCAATCTCCTTTTGGCCATCCTTATTGTTATGGCATTTGTGACTTCATGCTCGAAGGAACAAAACAGTGACAGTGATGTCATGCTAAAGAAAGCAGTCATTGTTTATGGTCCTAGTACGCCGATTTCGGTAGCAGGTATTACACCCTACATTATACCAGGTGATAATAACGGCGGTAACAGGACCTGCGCTGAGGTAGCTGCATATTTCAATACCTCATTTGACCTGTGTGGTGACAAACTTGATTACGGAGACTATGATCTTGATGGTGACAATGAGTTCTCCGGGTCTTTCCCGGACGGATTGGAAGTAACCGTAAATGGCATCTACATCTCATTCAATATTGACGGATGCCTAATGATCAATGACAAGTATTACAAAGTAGGTGCTGTAATTGTCAAAGGTTCGAATGCGGCGAATATTTATTATTATCCTGACGGTTCTGCCGGTGATAGCGGTCTGGCTGCCCCGGGTGAAAAACCCATGGTAAGCAACCTTACATTCTGTTTTGTCAGCTGTGAAATGCCTCCGCAAAAAGTCATCGCTGTAAAAACTTTCCTGTGGGGACCTGATGGTTACACCTGGGCCGGAAGCGACGGTTCCTATATTTTCCAGCCGACCACCGAATGGTGCCAGTACCTGGGTATTGTAAACTATCCGGAGACGAGCTCTTTTGCCTTGCTTGAGGATTTCACAAGGGCAAACCTTGGAAATGTAACTATTACCGAAGCATACCCCGGAGGTGTAAGGTCACTTGTTATTACAGTCACAAGTTCATACGGGTTGCTAGACAAAACTTATGTATATGTGGGTGATCTGGCCGGAGTTTATGGTACAGGAATTTGCCCCAATTATGGAGCATGGCCTAACCAGGATATGGCTGACAGCCAAACCCATACATTTACTGTACCTTACTAGTGAATTGAATCAAGGGCATAATTGGAAAGGGGGAGACACTGATAAACGTGCCTCCCCCTTATTTTATCTTCAACTTTTGCAGTCTCAAGTATCAGAGAACTTTACCGGGTATTTAACCTTCACAATTTATTGCCATGACTGGCAGCCGCTACTTTATTATATGCACTATCAAGCATTTGCTCGCCTACGTAAGGTTTGAAATGAAGCCCGTCATAGAAATTTGACTTCTCCTCCGAAATGCTGTTAATGCCTGTAAAATCTAAGATATTCTCTTCGCCAAACACAGACCTCAGAGTTTCCAGGTCCTTCCCGTTGAAGGAGACCTGCAGGTAATTTGGTGCTATAATTATTTTGTATTCTGTAGCATTTTTATCAAAGATGCTTTTTATCTCCTTCAGCATTTTTTTGTGTTTTTCAGTTATTTGCTGACGGTATTCACAGCGCTGCCCGGACCTTACCGGAAATCTGTCCTTTCGAATTTCATAATAACCAATTGAATCATTATCCAATTCCTCCTGGATGCTGAAGTTAGTATATTCGTTTGTGACGGGATCGATTCTAGATCGTTCATTCAGAAGGCAGTCTGACATATACGGTTTAAATTCCCTGGTAATACTATAGGTTATCAAAGAATACATGAAATTAAGATCGAATACCTTGAGAAAGTTTTTATATTGAAAATCATACCAGGATGTATGAAATATCACCGGGTGTTTCACAAAGAGAACGTTTTCCCTGTCCAGCCTGTCAAAAGCATAGTTATAATCAAGAACAAACACTGCGTTTCTGATCGGTTCGTTTTTATTGTCTATATACCTAATCTTTGACCAAATCCCTGCTATATTCTCACGTGAAGCATCAAATGAAAACACTTTTGCTGAATCAGGCAGATAATGCTTCCATATACTTGGTCTTAAAAACAGAGCGGTTGACGAACCGAAAATAAATGAATTATACTGTTCTTTCTCCCGATTTATCATATATACTTCAGATGAAACGAAGTCACGATTCTTTGGTATAAACGCCCTTTTGTTAAAATCCGGATATTTGTAGATGACCATAAAAGGATCTATAACAATGTATGCTATAAAAACAATAAGGAATGGCGCAAGAAAGTATAAAACCCTTTTAAAATATCCGAACATTTGCTTCATCCTGGTTAGAACATTTCATAAATAAAGGTTGCATTACCGTTCAACTGAGTAAGTATCAAAACTATCGCCGAATAGTAAACGATTATTCTTAAGAGCTTATTTTGCAGCCATAGAGATTGGATCCGACTGTAGAAACCAGCAAAGTCGTTCTGTAAAATCTCAACCAGGAGGAACAACCCCACGAATGTCATCCCAAACAACAAAGGTTCAGTTAAAAGATGAGCCCTTCCTGCCTCAGTCTGACTAAAGATTCCCGCAAAAACTCCAAGGGAGGAGAGAAGGTCCGGAGCGAAAAAGAAGGTAAGTGAAATCGCATAGAATGCATAGGTGAAAATCCTCCCGACCCAAGGTCTGAGAAGAAAAGGTATTTTTGCGAACAGGGAATTCCTGAATTTTTTTGTCCTGAATTCATAATAGATAACCAAAGCCTGCAATAACCCAAGGACCATAAAATTCCATCCGGCTCCGTGCCAAATGCCGAAAAGGATCCATGTCAGGAAGACGGCAATTACCGTTGCATTCTCCTTTAACCTCCGTAACCTGAAACTGGCCTGCTTAAAAATATAATCATTGAACCACGAAGAGAGTGAGATGTGGAATCTTCGCCAGAATGTTGTCATGTTCTCGGCCATAAATGGCCTGTTAAAGTTCGGCAGGAGCCGGATCCCGAATGCCCGCGCAAATCCTATGGCGATGTCAGTATACCCTGAGAAATCAAAATAAAGATATAATGGCTGTATAAGAATAAGGAGCAGAAGCTGAGGGCCTGCTAAATCAGAGGAACCTGAAAATATTTGTGTAACTGCAGTTCCGAGATGATTGGCAATTATTATTTTTTTAAAAAAACCCTGAAGGGCAATTTTGAATCCTTCAGATAGATCTGATGGATTAAATTTCTGGTTAAATGCCAATTGCGGAAGAAAGTGATTTGACCTCTCAATAGGTCCTGATAAAAACTTAGGAAAGAATATAATATACAGGAAGAAACGTAAAAAGTTCCTTTCAGGCATTTCCCATCCCATCTTAATATTTATCAGGTAACCTATGCTTTGCAGTGTATAATAGGATATCCCCAGCGGCAGAATTATACCAGACAGGCCTGAAGCTTTAAGACCGGGACTGAACACCTCCAGTATTGGATCAATGGCGAAAGAAGCATAACGCAATAATATCAGCTGTGCCAGATTCAGGATCAGGCCTGTCCTGAAGAAGGCCTTAGAAAACCTGGAATCCTTTATAAGGTGACCCAGAGTGAAATTCAGTAAAGCGTAAAATGCCACATACAGTGGCAGGAATACATTGAACGTGGCAATAAAACCGCAACTGAGAACTACCAGGTACGTTAAACGGTACCTGGATGGCAGGATGTGAAATATGAAAACAGCAGATATTGCCAGTAACGCAAATTTCAGAGAGGTTATTTCCAACTGCGTAATTGTTTATGTTGCATTCAATGTTAATGCTTATTATTTTAACCGGATAACAAATTGTGACTAACGCCGACCAACTATTGACAAATACCCTATTTTCCGGTAATACAGGGGAGTAAGCCAGTTCAGGCCATTCAACCGAAGCTAATAATAAAGCAATATACCGGATTTGTAGCGGAAAGAGAAACCTGCTCTGACGATAAGATATCACCTGCAAAACCCACGATCTGCCGGTTCCGGATATCAATTCAGGGTAACCCGGTCTGAGAACACCTGCTTCCCATTATTTACCCTTATAAGATAGATGCCTTTTGGAAAAGTGCCTGCATCAATATTCAGCGTACCCTCGTTATTAAATTTTTTGCTGAATACGACCTGACCGTTGAGATTCAATAAATCTACAGAAAGCATCATGTCAGGACCGGTGATATCTGGAAATTCCAGTGTAATATGATCTTTCGCAGGATTTGGGTAAAGTATGAATCCGGATTGATCTTCGCCAGGCCCGGTGATCCCCGTTGCCTGCTCTTTGAACGTATTTACAATAAACTGGGCGAAGAGAGGCCCGACAGTAGTATTTGCCAGGGTATTGGGATGTGAATCAACTATTGTGTGACTCTTTTCATAATCGTACTTCAGGCAGTTAACCAAACCGTTCACCGGAGTAGGATGAGATTCGGCGACGAGGCTGTAAAAATCAAATATGTAAATGTTGGGGTGTGCCTTACCATCTTCTGTCAGCCATGATGATTTGACCCAATTCACAAACTCCCTGGCCCTTGAGGCTTCTTCAGGCGTGGTTTCAAGCCTGTGAAGCGGGGCAAGAGTCCAGACAATGAACTTCTTACCCGGGTACTGGTCCATCAGGTTCCTCAAGGCCCTGTACTGTAATTTGTAGTTTGCGAGAGTCTTGATCGGAGAGCTTACAGAGGGTGCGCCGTTATCGGCAGAGATACCGGCACCAGGGAAACAATGCTTGAAAATCACCATATCATAACTCTGAAGTATAGTGTTCAGACACTGAATATTCGGATTAGTTATATTACACTGGCCGTTTATCCAGAGGTTCCAGTAATCATATGGATAGTTTTCCCAGGGATAAGGAGTGTCAGGATATGGGCGTTCAGTAACAGAATAACTGGTTCCGTTCGCAGAATTATAGTTGCTCATCCATGCGGCAACACCTCCCTCAACATAAACACCCTCACCTGTAGAATGATGAAGGAAAATTGCAGATTGTCCATTGAGTGATGGAACCATCACCGATATCAGAAGAGCCATGATGAAGCTTTTCATAATGCAGACATATTTGTTATTAACATAGAACAACTCTTCTTTATACTCTGTTCAGTCAATTTTGTTTCTCATTTTTAAGTTACAGAGAATCTGTTGATATATTTTTTGGATCAGAATAGCTGTTCTGCTTCGTGTGTATTAAATTTGTTTACATCGGGCCAGTGGCGGTGTTATCCGGTTATTCACACAGGCTTAAACCCCTTTTACACAAACAAAAAAATGTAACAAAAATCATTTTTAATCGTAAAAATAGCTACGTTTGTCAAAGCAAATTATACGTTCGTCAAAATAGTCCGGTTTATGAAAAGATTTTTACTGCCTGTTCTTCTCGTAGTTAGCACAGTCGTATCCGGTAAGACCTTTTACGTAGCACCCAACGGGAGTGACCTGAATAACGGAACCACACTTTCAACCCCCTTTGCCACATGGCAGAGAGGTATAAACATGGCCTATCCGGGCGATACTATTTTTATCCGTGGAGGGGTATATTATGTAACGGGTTATGATAACTTCCCGGAGGTCAACCCGGCTGCATATCCCACTCCGAAAGGGAGATGCGGGACACAGGACAAAAAAATATACCTGTGGGCATATCCGCCTGACTTTGAGGTCGGGAATAAACCCATCCTGGATTGCAAGGATGGCTATACGCAGTATTATACCAACTTCGGAGGCTTCTCGCTGAACATGGTTCAGTACTGGCATATCAAAGGCCTCACGGTCCGTAACCTTTACCAGAGGGAAGGCCCCAAGCCTGCCGGTACATATAATTATAAAATGCCTCAGGGAATAAGTGGCACCAACTCTGCCAACATCATTTTCGAGAATTGTACCGTACATGATATTTCCGGCAGGGGGTTTTATTTCGAGAGCGGAGCCTGGAATGAGTGGGACGGTGCCGATGCTCCGTGGGATTCTGACACCACAAGGTGGATCAATTGTGATGCCTATAACCTGTGTGACTCCCTGAGCCTGAATCCGGGCAATGCCGCTGACGGCTGGAAGTGCGGTAATTACATCGGAGGGGTCTTTATATGGGAAGGGTGCCGCGCCTGGAACTACTCAGATGACGGAATTGATCCGAACGGTGCAGGGAAAAGATTCATCAATAATTCCTGGGTCATGTCAACTTTGAAATATGCTCCTTTTGACATTGAAGGGAACGGGATCAAGACTTCAGGCATAGGTACAGACCAGATATCCCACTATAATCCAGATGACAATTATGTTGTGATCAGGAACTGTATCGCTGCGAACTGTAATTATGTAGGCTTCTATAATAACCTCGAAGCCGGTGCCCAGAATAATGCGATCTACGAAAACAATTCAGCCTTCAATTGTTATTCGGGGTTCGGTGATGTCTTTCATCCGACGGTCAGGGGAACTCAGCTTAGGAATAATATGGTATTTCAAAGCACCTCCTCTGAATACGAACAGACAATGATATATGATCCATCCACTTATCCGGCAGCCAGCAACACGTGGATCCCTGATCCGTCAGGGTGGCCGGGATGGAAGTACAATCCGGCTGTGACTGTCACTTCAGCGGATTTTTTAAGCCTTGACGCTTCGCAGCTGACCCTGCCGAGGAAACCTGACGGATCTCTTCCTGACATAACCTTTCTAAAGCTCAGGGAAGGCAGTGATCTTATCGATGCCGGAGTATATGTAGGCCTTCCATATTCAGGATCAGCCCCCGATATAGGATATGCCGAATACGGGTCGGGACCGGTTACCCCTCCTGCCCCTGCATATGTCAGTGCGGTAATCCAGAATGCAACACCCGACAAGCTCGAAATGACTTACAGCCTGACGCTGGCAAACATCATTCCTGCAACCACCGCTTTTACGGTTAAGGTCAATACCGTTACAAGGACTGTAAACTCCGTAGCGGTTTCTGGGACAAAGGTTACCCTTACACTTTCCAGTCCTGTTGTTTATGGTGACGCAGTGACTGTGGCCTACACCAGGCCCACCGCCAATCCCGTGCAGACTCCTGACGGAGGGCAGGTTGCGACGTTCACCGCAAAAAATGTAACAAATAATGTCTCCACCGTTGTCCCGGTTTATGTGAGCTCAGTTATTGAAAATGCCACTCCCTCCAGGCTTGAAATAACCTACAATCTCCCTCTGGCAAATATTATACCTGCATCCACCGCTTTTGCAGTTAAGGTAAACACCGTGACCAGGGCAATCAGCTCCGTCTCCATCTCAGGGACAAAGATATATCTTACGCTGGCCACCCCAGTGGTATATGGCGATGCTGTGACAGTAGCATACACCAGGCCTGCGACAAACCCGCTCCAGACAGCCGAAGGCGGGCTGGCCGCAACATTTACTGCCAAAAATGTGACCAATAATGTTGCTGCACCAGTTCCGGTCTACGTAAGCTCTGTTGTTGAGAATGCAACTCCTTCAAGACTGGAAATGACTTACAGCCTTTCGCTTGCCAGCATAGTTCCAGCCTCTTCCGCTTTTACCGTAAAGGTCAACACCGTAACCCGGACAGTAAGTTCAGTGTCCGTCTCCGGAACGAAGGTATACCTTAACCTTTCCAGCCCGGTCGTTTACGGAGATGCCGTTACCGTTGCTTATACAAGGCCAGCGTCAAACCCCCTTAAGACCGCGGAGGGTGCCTTTGCAGCTACCATTACCGCACAGAATGTTATAAATAACTGTTCGGCAATACCCAATCAGCCGCCTCTGGTAAATATTTCATCGCCGACAAAGAACAGTGCATTTGTTTCTCCGGCAACCATTACCATTGATGCTGTTGCATCCGACCCTGACGGCTCGGTAGTAAAAGTCGAGTTCTATAACGGTCAGTCGAAACTGGGTGAGAAAACAGCAGCACCATACTCATTCACATGGAAAGAGGTGCCGGAAGGTACATATATAATCACTGCCGTTGCAACAGACAATCTCAGTGCCAGGACAGTCTCCTCCTCGGTTACTGTTGTCGTTGAAAAAGCAGCCCAGGCGGTCAATCAACTACCCGTAGTAACAATAAAAAACCCCAACCGGGGAAGGAAATTCAAAAAAAATGAGACAATTGTGCTTGAGGCCGAAGCATCAGACCCTGATGGCACTGTCATCAAAGTAGAATTCAAGAGTGGTGATGTTACCCTTGCCGAGGTTACAGAAGCACCATATATTTATCTGTGGCAGAATGCTGATACCGGCACCTATATAATTACAGCCATTGCTACCGACAACCTGGGGGCTGTCTCGCAACCAACAGGGGTTGAATTGAGTGTGGTAGAAATGGAGATCGCCGGATTCGGCATTATCAAACTCTATCCGAACCCTACTGATGGCCACTTCTCCATTGACATGTCAGGGGTGGCGGAAAATGAAAGACGTTTTACGATATACAGCCTGACAGGTCAGGCAATACACAGTGAACAAAGGCCAGGGGAGGAAGTTACGATGGATTTCGATTTCCCCGAGATGCCTGCAGGCACTTATGTTGTGGCCGTCTCTTCAGGCAATAGGATTATCGATTCCAGGAAATTTATCAAAAGATAGCTCTGCAAAAGCCCTCTGAGAAACGGCTTTCGATAAGTTGCAGAGTGATTCATGAAGGTGTTTTCAGACGGGAGAGTAACCTTACTCTCCCCTTTTTTTTATGGATTCGTTTATCCCGCTTACCCCAAACACAGTTTTGAATATGAGAATGATATCACCTATGAAGCTACGGGTACGGACATATTCAAGGTTCATCTCCATCTTATCAGGCCAGATTACTTCATCAAAGTGTTTTTGAGGGTCTGGCGTCTTTGCCAGTATCTCTTCCTCCCTCGCGTACTTTATCGATGCCGGACTGGTAAGACCAGGCCTCAGTGAGAGAATCTCCTTCTGGTCTCCCCGGAGCAGTTCGGCATATTCAGGCATATCAGGCCTGGGACCGACAAAACTCATATCACCTGTCAGAATATTCCATAGTTCGGGCAGTTCGTCAACTTTTGTCTTCCGTAATACTGCACCTACCGGCGTAATACGGCTTTCTCCCATAACGGAAACAGAGCTGCCGCCATGATCAGGAACCATTGTCCGGAATTTATAGATAGTGAACGGCACACCGTGACGTCCGGCCCTCTGCTGCCTGAACAGTACCGGACCTCTTGAGCCTGTCTTAACAAGAAGACCGGCTGCAAGCATGAACGGCAATAAAACAACCAGGCCTAAAAAAGAAAATACAATGTCAAAACATCTCTTAATGAACATCTTTTTTACAGGCAGAAGGAACCGCCACCCTCAAGGTTAATGTTTATGGTTATCAGAGGGCAGGAACTCAACCAGCAGGTAATCATTTTTCAGTTCTTTCAGAATAATCATGTGCCTGTTCCCGGAATGTGCCCTCATCACGGCATCGTTATTCCTTGAAATCGTTGAAAGACACCTGAAATTCATTCTCCAGGCTGTCTCGTACATAATATTATTCATTACTGCTCCTATCCCTTTTCCCCTGTATTCTTTATCTATCAGACGGCCTACAAAACACTTCCGGTTGGCAAAAAAGCGGAGAAAGAAATAACCGACCATGGTATCATCGCTGAATACTCCCATCATCAGAAAAGAGACCTTCTTCGTCTGCCTGGCGATCGATTCCTGGTCAAAACCATGCGGTCTGAAATAGTCAAGATCAGACTCAGGCTGGTCACCTATAAGGTGGAATAGTCTGCCGGCATCAGCTCCTGTCAGTTCACGGTACTGAAAAGGGCCCTGGCTGAAGTCTGCAAATACTCCGGGCAGAGTTTTTTTAAGCTGTGAGCCGTAAATGAGACCGAACAGGGAATTATTTACCGCCTCAATTATTTTCCATAAAAATCCGAGTCGGTGTTTTATGAACAGCAACAGCTTTTCCATCACAAGTATTTTGTTAATTCCCTTTTGAGACCCCTTTTTACCGGCAGCTGCCATAATAGCTTACACCAATTATGGTTACCCTCGATAAGCTCCGGGCCCTCAGCCGTAATGGCAATATCCCAACCCACAGATCTGTTTCCTCCGGCTCTTCGCGCCACGGTGTCTGCAAGTTTAACAACGCTCTCCCAGTGAGGTATAATGAATCCCTCAATCTTCATTCCCGTTACCGGGTGTACGCTTTCAGGTTCTTTTGTTATATCGCTGTAAACACCTGGTCCGGTAACTGTTCCTGTCTCAGTATCAACAGGTGCTGCAAGGTTTCCTGCAGCCATGTTGTCTACGGGTGAGTTGACTGAGACCCTCAACCGTGCTCCGAGGATAATGACCTCTCCGTCATGATATTGGGTGATGACCCTGACTGTATTGAGACCCGATGGTGAGAGCTCATTCAGGTCTGAATGCTGCACCACAAACTCTTCCGCCAGATCATAATGCTTCTTCTTCATATGATCAAGAAGCGTCTCAGGCGTATACTTATCGCATTTTACTATTTCCACTTCCGCTCCCACCTGTCCTAGCGACCCTTTCAGGGCGATACGGCCGGCGTGGTTGTTAAGGAGTACCGAGAGGTTCGTGACGTCATCCGGACCTCCTGACAGTGAGACAAAGTCTCTCTTTATCAGATCACGGAAATGGCCAAGGAACAGAATCTTATTCTTGAGTATCTTCCTTGAATCTTTTGGATTCATCCTGAGCTGGTATTCATACATGAACCCTGTCCCGGCCCACTCCTCGCGGTCAGACCGGCCCGGTTCATAGAACCTGAAGCAGAAGTAGTCTTTAAACGAAATATTGTAACGTACGGCCGATACAAGGGCATCAGAGGCAATGGCAAGCCTTGACCTGCCGGTGACGACAGATGAATACCGGAGGAATTTCGCAAGCATTTGCCTGTCTGACTCCTTAAAATAATAGAAGAGATACAGCAGGCGTCTGATGAATACCATTTCTTTATAATTAAGTTTTACTCCAGGTAACTTTGAAGATATCTCCCTGCATTTTCACTTGTATAGAGTGACGATGTTTTCAGTGAATTGGCAGAATAAAACTCCCCGCGGGAGGAGTTGTTTTTCAGGTCAAGGATATAACGGCTCATCCCCCGGACATCGCTTTTGTCAAATACCTCTCCTATTTTATGACCGGTCACCATTTCAGCGAGACCTGAGCCGGGGGATGCGATGGCCAGCACAGGGAGGGAGGCAGACAGAATGTTGTATAGTTTACTGGGTATGCTTACATCGGGGGTCCTGTCATCAAGTATTATAACCGCCAGATCGGCTGCACAAAGCGATTCGAACAGATCAGCGTCATTCCTGAAGGGCAGCATGATACAGTTATCAAGTGTCATTTCATGGATCCTCCGGGCTATTTCATTGCTTCTTTCTCCCCTCCCGATTATCTGGAAGATGATATCACTTTCATTCTTCAGATTCCCGGCGACCTCAACCAGTGTCTCAACATTATGGGTAACTCCGATATTTCCGGAATACTGTACGATGAACCTTCCTGCAAGACCCTCACTGTCAAGTATCCTGTTGTCTTCTTTCCTGACAGGTTTCAGATGTGAGAATGCCGACCAGTTAGGGATAACAATAACATCCCTGCCGGGGCAGTACCTTTCTATGCCGGATTTCATTGCACCGCTCAGGGTATAAACCCGATGTGCTCCCGCGAATATCTTTCTGTTGCGTCGTGCCCACCACCTGTAGAGGAGGCCCCTTTCACCGAATCCGTTTGCGATAAGCGCTTCCGGGTAAAGATCATAGACCAGAACTGAGTATCTCCCCCTGAACCAGGGCGCCATAAGACAGGCTGTGGGAGGAACGGTGAAATAAAATTTATCATAACCGCCAAACCTGAATTTCAGGAGGAAAAAGATCCTGAGTGATCCTTTAATCCATGAAACTGCTTTTCTGAGGTTATTGCCCCTGTCATACCGACCTATATAAACAATCTTTATTCTCGGGTCAGGGGGCGTATCCTGGACCCTGACACTTCCTGTAATGAGAATCACTTCCCTGAAGTCATTGACAAATCTATTGATGATATCAATTGTCAGGTAACCGGTGGCCTGGTTAATGAATACGATTCCCGGCGACATAGTTTCTGGCATCGGTCAGCTCCCCTCAGTCTGTAAATATCTTCATAAATGTCCTGGCCGCTTCCCTGATCCTTTGATTGTATTCAGGATATATCATTTTATCCTTCTCACGTGCCGGGAGGCCTGTCAGCAAACCTGCAAGCGCCTTATAATCATCGGGTTCAAAATAGAATCCATCAGGACCAAGTTGCTCTATGTTTACCGGTAATGATGAGGCAATCACAGGCACCTGGAGAGATATGGCATCTTCTATGACCGTGCTCCAGCCTTCGAAAAGGCTTGGCTGTATGACAGCCCTTGAGTGTTTCATAAGGAGCAACTGCTCATCGCGTGGAATTACACCGAGGAGACTGATATCAGGTTTAAGGCCGTTCTCATCAATCAGAGAATGTAACTCTCTCATGTAAGGGGAATGCGATGCATCCGGGAACCTGCCAGTCATAGCCATATGAACCTCCTTGCCCTCTTCTTTCAGCAATGCCAGGGCCCTGAGAAGAACCCTGTGGTTTTTATGCCTGTGAAACTGATTTGAGATCATATAATAATCAGCAGGCAGATTGTACTTTGCCCTCACTTCATCTATGTCAAGACCTGACAGATCATCAATAACAGAGACAAAGTGAAAAACATGCATTTTCATAGCTTCCGTGATCCTAAAAAAACGATGGAAATCATCAGCCACTGCCTTGCTTGAAACAACAAGGTCATCGGTGTTTCTCAGGATAAGTTTAATTCTCTGTGTACGTTCAAATACTTTTCTTTTTGTAAAGAATTCAGGATAATACTCATGCTGAAGGTCAGCGTACCAAGAAACCAGCCTGGTCCTGCTACGGGTTCTTACCGGGTAATCATGCAACGGATAAAGGCCGTCAAGCTCGTATTCTGCCAGGATATCTGAAACAAATACGTTCCTGCGGGTCAGCCATGATTTAAAATAACCGCTTGTTACAGGCGGGAAATTCCAGCTGATCAGGTGCAGGTAAGGGTAACTGATCCTGTCTGCAAAGGGCTTGAGATCAGGTCTGTAAAAAAGGAATATCTCAGGCTTCTCCTTTTCGTCAAGAAAGCCGAGCGTCCTGATAAGGTTGAGGATATAAATGATCCCACCCATCCAGATGGGATTGAAATTGAATATGATTCCAAGTTTAAGTCGCCTCTCTTCCATTACCATTCTTTGTATTAGTTTCTTAAGTCCCAGCTCATGATTAGGTCACGGATCCCCTCGTCGATACCCCAGCGCGGGTTCCAGCCAACACCTTTGAGTTTGGAGACGTCAGCCAGGAGATGCTCACGTTCCACCTTCCTCACCCTGGCCGGGTCGATCTCAATCGTTATTTTCTCATTCAGCTGGCGTTCGAAAGCCTCCACAATTTCTACAACAGAGTATTCGATACCACGGCCAAGATTGAATATATCATAGCCGGGACGTTCCAACAACAACAGGGTACTTACGGCGCTTGCCATATCGTGTGTATGGATGAAATCGCGCCTGGGAGTCAGGTTCCCGAGCCTGATCGTCCTCATTCCTTCCCTCAGCTGCTTTTCAATTTCGGGAATAAGATGAGGATTTGTCTCATTCGGTCCGAAAGCATTGAAGAATCTGCAAATAACCGTATCGACACCGGACTCAAGCCAGAACTTCTTAAAAAGATGTTCGCCTGTCAGTTTGCTTATTCCATAGATATCAAGGGGCAGCTGTGGATGTTCCTCTCCCACCGCCTCATCACAAATGGGGTATACAGCTGCTGTGGATGCAAAGAATACCTTCCGCAGCGACCTGATGGTCCTGCATGCATCGAGGACATTCATCGTACCCCTGATATTGGTATCGGCGGCTTCAAACGGATGCTGGTTGCAGTAGGGGATGAAATGAATAGCAGCCAGATGGACTACGATGTCAGGATTTGCGATGCCGAACGCTTTCTCAACCTCTTTCCTGTCACGGATATCGGCAATGAAAAAATGATCATCGGCTATATCTATGAACTCGCGTTTCCCAAAAGAAAGATTATCAAGCACAAATATTTCATGGCCGGAACGTTTCAGTTCAGGAACTACTGCTGAGCCGATGAACCCGGCTCCTCCGGTAACAAGTATCGTCATAATTTCAACAATTTGGTTTTCAGGTTGATAACTTCATAAAATCAATATACTGTTCACCTATATTCTCAATTGAATATTTCAGAATATCCTTACGTGCCTGCCTCCCGAAGTTCTCACGCAGATCACTGTCTTCCATGAGCGTTATCAGTCTTTCGCGAAACAGTTCGTAATCAAAGAGAGGGACAAGGAACCCGTTTTTACCGTGGTTGATCATTTCTGACGGTCCGGCTATACAGTCAAAGGCAACCACCGGCAGTCCGGCTGACATGGCCTCGCCGATGACGTTCGGGAATCCTTCCGAGCTGGAAGTAAAAGCGAATACCTTGCTTTTGAGATAATAGGCATCCACATCAGCCCTTTTGCCTTCCAGTGATACCCTGGCCTCAGCATTGTTCTCCGCGATGATCTTTTGCAGTCTCACGGAGATATTTTGTTTCAGATGGTCATATCCCACGATTACCAGTTTCCACCGGGGATCTGGTATGCTCAGGAAGAGCTCTGTCAGGCGGTCATGATGTTTTGTGTCAATGAGCCTGCCAACAGTAAGAATTATGTTTTCCCTGCCGGTGTTGCGGTCAGGTGGAATATTCCGGATCGGGTTTCCTATAACCCGGATGTTGGTATTGAGCGCCTGTGCATGATAGATCTCGCCTGCTTTCACGGTCTGGGCAATAACACCAGCTGACCGTGGATAGAGTCTCCTCCTGAGCATGTCATGAAAGAACCCGAAGCTTTTATCAGGCTGACATCTGTCCGATATATAAACAGGGTATTTCAGGCCGGCCAGGGCAATAAGCACGAAACTGTTCCAATACTCACCGAAACTGAGGACAGCATCCGGAGATATTTTTTTTACCACCGACCTCAGGTATGCCAGTGTCCTCAATGTGCTGAAAAGCCTTAGTCCATTATTAAACCTGAAAGAAGGTTTATGTACAGTCACAGACCCGGGAACGCTGTAGAACACTTCCCTGGTAATACCGTATAGAATAAGATGTAACTCAAGTGTCTCCTTCGATGAAAAATATGTTGCAAGCTCAGACATTGCGCGTTCCATTCCGCCGGCCTGCAATGATGGTATTACCAGACAGAGCCTGTATTTCTTCACGCCTTTGTTTTCAGGGTCTGACATCCCTCTTACTTTGTTTTTGCCCTGACGGAACTGATGAGATCATCAACCATCCAGCCATATGGATTGAACTTCCCTTCATGCCAGGTGAGGTCGCTCTCCCAGTAACCTACACAGTCGTCATAGCCATGCATTGCGAAGCCGTAACTTATCTCCACAACCAGTGGGCTTCCGTCTGAGAAGACAAGGTCATATGCCATACATTGAGTATTGAGTTTCTCTGAGATATCAAAAGCCAGCCTTATGACATCGTCTCTAAAATGTTCCTTTTCATAGAGGATCGACCCGCTGCCGGAGGCCCTGAAGTCGTTTGCCCTTACCATCCGTTTGATGGCAAAGGCCTTGTCGCCGACAACCACAACGCGGATATCGGAATCATTCCCGGGAATAAAATCCTGGAAATAGACATATCCCTTTTCGTTCCCGGTTACCCTTGCATACTCGGTTGTGTAGCCGAGCCTGATCAATCCCCTGATCACATCATGGAGGGTTGTTTTGCCGTTTCTGTATTTACGGTAACGCTCACGCAGGTTTGCCATGGCATCATACTGCCTGAATCCCCTGCCAAAGGCTTTATTTACGAGCCTGCGCGCACTCTTCCTGGAACTGACTTTCAATACATTATCCGATCCGGCACCGTTTCTCAGTTTGAAGACTTTCGGAAAAACAGCACTGTCAATCCACTCCCTGGCCTCTTTCCTGGTATAGAAGACATATGATGCTGGCAGGGGTGCCCCTATCGCTTCGAGGAGGTACTTCTGCCCTACCTTATCGTCAAAATGCCAGGAGGTGTTGTAATCAGGAAAGACTGGCTTTCCGGAGGCCTGGACGGAATAGAGAAGCTGCCTCGCAAACTTGCTTGCCTTCGGGCTTTTATGGTTAAAATGCCACATAAGGGCATCACAATCGGCAAGCTGATCAATAATGTCAGTACGGTAGCAATCCACTAACCTGTAACTGATGTTATTGTCCTTACAGTACGGGATCCACCTTTCGCTGAATGAATCTTTAGAATTGTGTATACCTATTTTCATATCCCTTATCCAGATATACCGCTGCCCATATTTCAAATGAGATCATAACCCACAGCGCTTCCATCTCAGTGTATCTCAGACTGTTTAGGTTGTTAATCCAGTCCGAGATCAGTTCATGGGGAAAAAGTCCTCTTTTTTTAATCCCAGGAATGACCGAATCATTCAGGTATCCTCTGAACCCCGGTTCAAGTAAAAACTCTCTCACTGGAATCCCGAATCCCATCTTATTCCTGAAAGCAAAACTGTTACCGAATGTGTCCGCAGTCAATTTCTTCAGAAGGTATTTCTCAGTATTTCTTCCTTCAGGACTCTTCCTTAACAACAGGTACCTTTCCGGTATTGAGAACGAGTTTTCAACGATTTCATTGTCCAGGAACGGCACCCTGTTCTCTATTGAATGGGCCATTGACATCTTATCCTGCCTGATTAACAGATCCGGCAGATAGGTGGTGAGTTCATACTTGACCTGCCTGTCGAATCTTGATCCTGAGAGCTTTGCATATAACGCCAACCTTTCGGCTGTAGCCCGCCCCCTGCTGAAACCAGGCCTGAGCTTCGCCGCGAGAAAAGGTGTCATATATGCCGTTGCCATCACTGCCCTCTGATCACCATTCAGGTAATGGAGCAACTCGGCAGGATCGTTCAGGTTTTTGTGAATTTCATGTATTGATTTTGCCCTGCTAAAGGGGAATCTGATATCGTAGAACCGGCTGTACCCTCCAAATACCTCATCGGCCCCCTCTCCGCTCAGTAAAACTGTAACATGCTCTTTCGCCCTCTGCGAAAGTTTGTAAATGGCAACAGTATTGGGATGATTAAGAGGCGATTCAAGGTGCCAGGTAGCTTTTTCAATATTACTGAGGTAATAGTCCTGATCCAGAAGGAACTTGTGACTCGTTATCCCCAGCTGCCCTGCAACAAAATCAATATATTTTTCTTCGCTGTATAATGGGTTATCAAAAATTATCGAAACAGATTCAAAGTTCCCCTTTTCACTATCGGCATTAGCCAGCCAGGTCACAAGGGATGAATCAATGCCCCCGGATAACTGGCATCCAAGCTTGACATCGCTCATCAACTGGCTTCTGACGCTCCTGCCCAGCCAGTCTTCAAGCTGTACTCCGATTTCTTTCAGGCTGCCGTCATGGCTCTTTCGCCTGTATGAATTCTTATCAAAATATCTTGTTTTCTTTAACCCGGTGTAATGGCTAAATGACAGGTAATGGCCAGGTTCCAGCGATTCTATATTACTGAAAAGTGTCCCATGGAGGTTATTCCTGAATAACAGGTATTCATCGAGCTTATCTTCATTAAGGGTGAACCGGAAACCGTCAATAAATGCAAAGCTTTTAAGTTCTGAGGAAAACGCGAAGATTTCATTTGTATGTATGAAATACATTGGTTTGATCCCAAAACGGTCACGTGTTACAAAGAGTTCTTTCTTCCCGAGGTCAACCACCGCTATGGCAAACATCCCGTTCAGTCTTTCAAGCATACCTTCATATCCATATTTCAGGTAGAGTGCAAGAACCACTTCAGTATCGCTCGTGCTTTTAAACCGGTATCCTGAGGCTTCAAGCTCCGGTTTATGCTCAAATGCATTATAGATCTCCCCGTTCAGTGTAAGGAAGACTTTTTTATCTAAGCTTACCATCGGCTGATGCCCGTTCTGTGACAAATCAAGAATACTCAGCCTGTTAAAGCCAAGCACACCCTCAAAATTCCGTTCTACGAAGAGAGGTTCATGACCTGATACTTCTGCCGAATCATCCGATACCAGGCTGAACAGGCGAACACCTGAATCATCAGGTCCGCGATGCTTCTGTACCTTCAGCATCTTCAGGATAGCAGAAGTATTCCTTACCGGCCTGAGATCAATATTGATATAACCTGTAATTCCACACATATGTAATTCCGAATAATATCAAACCGAGCGGCTCCGGTACTTATTTTTCACCTTCCAGGGAATTTTTCCTGCCTGGTTTCTCATTTCCTGTTGACCGTTCCAGCATCCCAAGTAATACTTCCCGGTGTGATTCACAGCGCATAATATTCAGCAGAAGCATCCTTTTTCTGCGGGACATGAGTTTCGGGAACAAGCCCCGGTTCCTCAGAGAGGATATAAAAGCACCGAAGTAAGGCTCGATATAGGCATCATACATCGGTGCTACTGAGTTGATATGACCGTTGAACCTCTCTTCAAGCATTGCATCATCAGCAATTACAGAGTTCAGATCTCTGAGGTGCTTTTCAAATGCATCCGTTTCCGTTTTATCCAGGTGACTGACACCTGGTTTCTCATCCCCCTGTTTAAGGGGTATCACCTCAAAACCAATCTCATCCGATATCGACAATCTGACAACATATCCCCTGTTCCATCCTGTATTTCGCTTCCCGGGCCAGTCATATATAAAATTGCCAAGACCGTAGAATACAGGCTTTCCGTTGAATATCTCAAAACCTGACAGGGCGTGAGTATGGTGTGCAATAACAGTATCGGCCCCCAGGTCAACCATGTACCTGTACAGCTTCCGGGTGCGGGGTGAAGGAAGCTCATAGAACTCATTGCCACCATGCACAATGACAATTACATTATCATTTGATTGCCTTGCCCTGGTGATAGCATAGAAGGCGTTTACCGGATCAAGCGGATTACATCTGAATTTACCGTCAGGAGAGGTGATGAACTCATCATCGGCAAAATTCAGGATGGCAATACTCCTGCCCTTACTTTTGAAAATAAATGGTTCCGCGGCCTCCCTGGCCGATGTTCCCACACCAACAACACCAATGCCGTTGGCATTGCAGAGCTCCAATGTCTCACTGACTCCCAGGCTGCCGAAATCCATGATATGATTGTTTGCCATGGCAGCCAGTCCTACCCCGGCATAGCTCAGGATACCAATACAGCCGGGATTGGCTTTTTGATGCGGCCCGGTTTTCTTCCTGGATCCGGCCGAAGTTGTCAATGGGCACTCCAGGTCGGTAATAATCAGATCATTACCTGTCATGACATCCATGAAGTCATTGAATATCGATTCAAAATCTTTCTTCGCGGCGAGTTTTTCAATCCTGTTTACCGGACAAAAATCACCTGTAATGAGCAATTTGATCATCTGAATGTTTTAAGGAAATCCCTCTTTGAAACGTAAAATACCTACCTGAAACAGCTCATTTATGAGCAACCACGACATTCATCCAGGTCCAGGCATAAGATCTGTCAAATTTGTTCAGAAATATTCCTAACCGCTGGATAATAAAATTGTAAAGTTCAAAGATCCCCAGGAATCTGATTATGCCTTTGTTAAATTTCCCCATAACCAGATAAATATGCAATTGCAGGAACGTCAGAATGAACCCGGAAAGAGGTCTTATTTCGACTACAGCAAAGCCTGTCTTTTCAAATAAATATTGTAACCCATATTTTGAGAACCTGAAGAAATCCCGGGGTTCTTCGTGCAAATGCCATATAAAGGGAACTGAATAGACAGCATAGCCGCCGGTCTTCAATACCCTGTAACACTCCTTTATGGCGAGCTCCGGTTCTTCAAGATGCTCCAATACAGCCGTGCAGATAACGCTGTCAAAGCTGTTGCTTTCCACAGGTATAGAGTAAGCGGTCCCGATAATGTCAATATTGGATCTGTCATGGGAAGTGCCGCAATGGTCTATACCCACATGTTCCGTCACCAGGCCTTCAAGAAGGTGTTTATACGGTTTTTCTCCACAACCGATATCAATTAATCTTCCGGTAATATACTTTTCACATAATTCCCTGAAGCACTTCTCAAAGACAGTATTGATCATTAAATTATACCTGTCTGTTCTTGCCGGTGATATTGGTTTTACTCTGCCCATATTAGCCTATTCGTTACGAGGTGAAGGAATTTCAATCACACTAACCAAAGATCGACTGTAATTATTACAATGCTTAACCTAAACTATCTCTTCCTTCCCCATTCTGTCGTCAGAACGAGATATAAGGTCTCCCAGCCTGTCAGTGGTCATGAATTCCACATCAGGCCATTCACGAAGGATTGAGGAAAGAAGCTTCTTCAACATATTAAGGGTTCTGTCACGATTGCTTTTGTCGAGAGCGCCAATATAATTTATACGGTGGGAACTTATGATTGCCGGCTTGTTCCACCTGAAGGCAATGGCTATCCGGGAGAGGCAGCGGTCAACGTCGTCGGAATAACCTGACAGTGCCGGTTCAAAGAAACTGTTCCTGACCAGATAATACTGCCCGAGAACATTCCTTTTACCGAGGAAGTGGATTTTCTTTTTATAATGCCCGAAACTGCCGGTGGGAATCTGCTGGACCATCAGGCCCTGGATGTATTTCACTCCACCCCTGTAAAGAGTCTCTTCCAGGTCACTGCTCCATGTATAACAGGGAGGAATAAATGATGCTGACCGGAAGCCGAAGATATCTTCAAAAAGATCAAGGCCTTCTGTAATGCTTTCTCTCATTAAGTCTAGATCTGCTTCAGAATTGTAATCAAGCACCTCCATGAAATTATAGTCCCCGTCACCTGAAAATGTCGTTTCATTATCAAAGGTGAATAATATCTTTTCACTTTTTTGCCGGAGGGCATCCATCCATCTGACAATGTTAACGTGCTCCCGGGCGTGGAACTGGGGACGGAATATACCGGTTTTCATTCCACTATTCCACAGTGAAAGTACAAGGTCCCGCCCGTTATACCTTTTTAATGTTTCGGTAACAGGCTCATAAAAGTAACTGTTGAAGTCAGCCTCTCTGATCCGTTTGAAATCAGGATTGCCAACAACAAAGTTGGCAGTAAAGGCGGGGTGGTTACCCTTATGGTCGGTGAACGAAGCAAGTATATCAAAGAGTGAGGTAAGATCATCATTGCTCTCCAGGGTGTCGAGCCTGTTGTAATCACTGCCGGCAAGGTCATAACCGCCTGAACGGAACCTGGAAAAGACTTCGGCTGATGGCATCCTGATACTGCCCCAGTCATCACTTTCTATTACAACTATCCTTCCTGGTGATCGCCAGCCGGGGATATTTGCAATATTATGCAGCAGGCTGTTCTTAATTGATGTGATTGTGTTACCCATTCCTGATGATGTCGCCAAGTTCTTCTGAAGTCACAAACTCTGCCTCCGGCCAGCGTTTCATAACCGCTTTAAGCAGGTCATGAAGCCGGTTCAGGCCCTGCTCCCTGTTCTGATGTGATAATCCTCCCACAAAGTTGACCCGGTGGGAGCTTATTACTGCAGGTTTCTTCCACCGGAAAGCCACTGAAATATCGTACATACAGCGGTCCACCCAGTCGATGCCGGGAACAACAGGTTCAAAGAAACTGTTGCGTGTTATGATTGTCAACCCTGTCCGGGTTCTTTTTCCAATCCAGTGGATTCTCCTCTCAGCTTTTCCATAGCCCATAGGTTCGGATTGAATCCTTGGCATTGACAGGTACTCAATTCCATTTTCAGCAAGAAGGGGTTCAAGACTCGAGCTGAAAGGCCCGTTCGGAGGGGCAAAGTATGAGGCCTTATAGCCGAAAAGGTCACCGAACAATTTGAGGCCTCCTGATAATACTTCTCTGTGGTACAGCAGATCAGCCGGGTCGGTGAAGTCAAAGGCCGCCTGGAACTCTACCCCTATCCCGTGCTCTCCCCTTGTTGTCATTCCCCAGAAGGAATGATCAAATCCGGTCATGGCTGTTTTGTTGCCGCCGGACAATGCTCTCATCCAGACAGATACATTCAGATGTTCACGCCCATGGAACTGTGGGACAAAAAGCCTTCGCCTTATTCCTTCCTGCCAGAGTGCGAATGAATTTTCACAGCCGGTATATCTGCGCAGAGTCTCTGTAAACGGTTCAAAGAAATACCTGGTAAAATCGCTCTGTCTTATCCTGTCAAAATCAGGGTTGGCGACAACCGAAACGGGAGTTATCACCACCGGCCTGCCCGAACTGTCTCTGACTGAGCCCAGTACGCCAAACAACCCGGAAAGGTCTTCAGCGGATGCAAGCGTGTCAAATTTATTGAAAAGGGCACCTTCATCAGAAACGAGGTCGAG
Source organism: Bacteroidales bacterium (assembly GCA_036759025.1). Classification (GTDB taxonomy): domain Bacteria; phylum Bacteroidota; class Bacteroidia; order Bacteroidales; family VadinHA17; genus LD21. The sequence continues at coordinate 23,703 of DAIOVL010000019.1, read as the reverse complement.
GCCTGCTTTCTGCAGTTCGAGGTAAAATTTCTGCGAGGGCATTCTGATGCTTCCCCAGTCATCCGATTCAATGACCACAAGTTTTCTGCCGGTGCGCCACCCGGGGAGGGCCGCCAGGTTTCTCCTGAGCGCGGAAATAATAGTATTCCCCATATTTCAGGACTTACATGAATAGGACCTCATACAATGAAAGTACCGGAGCAAACAGTGGAACACCCAGACCGGGGGAGAATATCCATGCATTTATGCTCTCTGTGCCCAGCCTGAAATTGATAAGGGAATATAACATCATGGGGAACAAACCCAGGATAATCAGGAAATATATCTTCTCACCCGGTAGTTTCACAAAATACAGCATCAGGTAAGCTGTGGCGAACAAAAAGAACAAAACCAGAAACCGCTCACCGAAAGAGGGTATAGGCATGCCAAAATTGACAAAGGCGAGGAAAAGAAGCAGGAAGCTGAAAAGGTTCCTTTCTGCTTTCCCGTCCATAGCAGACTTGTGTCTGATCTGAATAACAGCTATGGATATCAACAGGTAATAAAAAACAAGATCACTTGTAATGCGAATGAACCAGGCTGACTGTGCCGCACCCTCCTGGACTGCACTTATATAACCTTCACTTGAATAGTTTGTATATCGCTGCTGGAGACCCCCGCCCATCTTCAGTGCGATAGACCTGAACAGGGGTGCTGCCAGCTGGGGTATTACAAATGAGGATAATGCCAGGGGCAGGTAAATTAAATTCCTGTTCCCTGCGAGGTAATAAATTATAAGTATTGCATTGGCAGACATAAAGCTCCAGTGGACAAGGGAAGCCGACAATGTGACAATCAGGAATTTCGGATTCCTTTCCGTTATTACCCGGTATGCACCATAGAAAAACATCCAGGCTGCAGTCCACATCCTTACGCCGCTGATCATTGTGACAGGGATAGTCATAATGAAGAAAACCATCAGGACAACGGTATTCCATCCCTGGTTGATCTGGTAACGTTCATAGAGCAGCCCGATGGAATTAATATAGAAGAACCCGAAAATAGCTGCCCATACACCGAAATAAAGACCGTGATTACTTGTGAACCTGGAGACTATAAAAGATATCAGGGGTTCTGCAATATCAACGGAAGTGTCGCTGTACAAACCGCCTACAACCTTGAAAAAATCCGAGAAAGGAAGTAGTGAATTGGCCTTCAGTTCCAGAGCATACCTGTAGGCATCAACTGCCATATTATTATTAACAAATGTCAGTCCGTAATAGATAATGAAAATATATACGACATTCCTGGCCTCCTTGCGGGAAAAGTTAGCAATGGCAACCATGAATGACAGGAATGGCCACAGGATGAAAAGAATAAGATAATTCCTGGTGTTTGCCAGGGTGGTACCTGTAAAGGCTCCTGTATATGACCTGCTCATCATCACGGGGTTGGGTTTAGGAGCTCAAGGAACTGCCCTGAGACTTTGCTTATGTGATAATGCATCGGATCGGGTAAATCCATACGCGATGAATAATTGCCCGTGAGAAACGCCATAATGCTTTCAGCCGAAAAGTCCTTCCGGATATTCAGTACCGGGCGTCCTGTAATTGAGTAGTCGATCAATTTGCTGGGTATATTCAGTGTGGTGTTATTGTCGAAGTTAATCAGAAAATCCATACCGGAGAGCATATCAAGAAGTTCTTTCCTGGGTATATACCCTGAGACTATCAGCCTGTCATTCAGCCGCTCACGGTAATCGTCAAGATATTCAGGCTGATCGGTAAATACATGAAACCTGAACGGGAGGTCTGTCGCTGACAGGAACTCCAGGAGTGGCCGTGGATCACGTATTCCCTGGAGGAACCTCCCGGCATAGGCAAATTCCGGAACTGTATGCCCGGGCCCCTTTTTAAGGTCATCCCTGATATCAAACCTGAATCCCTGAGGTATCACCTTAATCTTATCATGAAACTCCGGGTAATAGGCTGTAAGGGCAGACTGTACGGGTATCGTAATGAATTCAGCTTTTCTGCAGAACCATTTCTCCAGGAAGGCAAAGTAGAAAGGCTTTCTGAAGGAATCGAGGACATCACCCATATAAGGGTCTCCGCAGTCTGCTACCCAGATGCGTGAGATCCTCCGCTTCCTGTTACGTGCCCAGGCTACTCCCCACTGAACAGGATATGGGACAGCAAATGAGATCATCATGTCATACCCTTCCTCCCACTTTAACATTTTCCTGACATGAAACATATCCTCAATGGCGGGGTATTCAAAGAGCACCATCATGACTCGTTTTATCGCCCTGGTTATCAGGGCCCAGGGATTACGCCTGGCAACACTGACAGGGGGGAATTTATCTCCCTTCCACATCCTGATGTCAACAGGTGTCTCCTTCAAAAAATCTGTGTAATCATAGCTTCGTGATTTTGTCACTACAACCACATCATGCCCCTGCCGGCAGAATTCCCTGGCCAGCTCGGTAGCCCTGTAACTGCGCGGGGAGATTTCAGGATAAAATGCATTGGAGACAAGGAGTAGTCTCAGTTTGTGCGACATAAGCCTGTTGTATGTTTTTTTCCCAGTACCGGTATGATCATAAAGATATTATGATACTTATGATTTTGTCGATATCACTCTCCTTCAACTCGTAGAACATGGGCAGTCTCACAAGCTGTTCGGTATACAGATCCGCATTTGGCAATTTCCTTTCACCGTGGAGTTTGTGATAGAATTCACTGTTATGAAGACTCAGATAATGAAAAACAGCATGCACCCCGTTCTCCTTAAGTCTGCCTATCATCCGGCTTCTCTGCTCTTCGCTTCTGCATACAAGATAGAACATATGTCCGTTACGTGAAGCATAGTCGGGCACAAACGGCAACCCCACACCACTGGCCGAGGCCCAGTCCTTAAGTCCACGGTAGTATCTCCACCATATCGCGATTCTTCTTTTCTGTATGTCATCAATGTTTTCGATCTGCGCCCAAAGGTATGCAGCAATTATCTCTGATGGCAGGAATGAGGAGCCGATATCTGACCATCCGTATTTATTTACCTCTCCCCTGAAGAACTCAGCCCTGTTAGTCCCTTTTTCCCATATAATCTCCGACCGTCTTATAAACCTCTCATCGTTTATAGCCAAAAGTCCTCCCTCGCCGGAGTTGATATTCTTGGTTTCATGAAAAGAAAATGCAGCAAGGTGCCCTATACTGCCCAGGGCCTTCCCCTTATATGTCGAATCAATTGACTGTGCTGCGTCTTCAATAACCAGCAGGTTATGTCCGGCGGCAACAGACATGATCACATCCATGTCGCATGCCACGCCTGCATAATGGACCGGGACTATCGCCCTGGTTCTTTCGGTAATCAGTCCTTCAATAGCATGTTCATCCATACCAGGGTGATCACCGCGGCTGTCAGCAAAGATGATCCTGGCGCCCTGCCTTACGAAGGCAAGGGCGGTTGAGACAAATGTGTATGAAGGGATTATCACCTCATCGCCAGGCTTTATGTCGGCAAGTATCGCACACATCTCCAGTGCATCGGTACAGGAGGTGGTAAGCAATGCCTTCCTGAAGCCGTACCTTTCTTCAAAGTATCTCTGGCATTTCTGGGTAAACTGCCCGTTACCTGATATCTTGCCGGAATAAACTGCCTGGTAGATGAAGTGCATCTCCTTGCCGGTAAGATAGGGTTTATTGAAGGGTATCATATCCATCGTTCGAATGCTTGATCGTATTAAGTTTAAAGATTAACGGCCGTAATAAGCCGGAAACACCTTCTGTGAAACACTTCCGTCTGCCAGAGGGACGGCCGAGGCGTCTGTTCATATGTGGAAGATATATTTCACAGACATCACTGAGTACCCGTTCTTTTCATATAGGCGGCAGGCCCCCTGGTTTTCCGTCTGGGTTGCCACTCTTATTTCATGACAGTCTTTTTCAAATGACCAGACGGCAGCTTCTTTCAGCAACCCTCCGCCAATACCGCGGCCCCTTGACATACTGTCAACAGCTATAAGCCCGACAGTACATACAGGGCCGTTCTTTTTAAGAGTGATAAAACCATTTATGTCATCCTGATCTTCTGACACAAGAACGGCATCAGCAAGCTCACCGCTGACGGATCTCGAAATCCAGGCAGTGTACATATCAACGAACCTTGGATTCAGGCGCTGATCCTTCCTGAAACGGCTCATATGACCGCTTTCTATTGCAAGATCTGTTAATTTCCCGGTTACCGGGCCATCATATGTTCTAATGCCCGGGTAATGGAGCTCTTCCCCGCCAACGACCGTCTTTGAATAGGTTACCTTAATATCAACCGGTTCAGGAAGAATATCTGGTTTTGATCCCCGGGCCTCACTCCCCGGGTTATCCGTGAACAGATAAACCAGGTCAAAATCTCCCTTTCGCCTGGCTGTTTTAAGTTCAGTTATTATACCGGCATCTAAAAACGGAACCTCTGCCTGGCCGATCTTCAAACCGAAAAAAACACTGTCCCAGTCAAGATATTTAATTGTGATCACCTGCTTCCTGAAAATCAGATTTTTATATCAAACTTTTTAACCCACTCGCTGAAAAGTATCAACCGCCAGTAAGTATAGTCGAACTTTTGCTCTCCCTTTACCACCTGATCAAAATAACCGAGTGCACCGGGTTTTATTATTCCATTTGTAGTTTCCACGGCTTCCTCGATTTTCCTCCTGAAGACGGCCGGGTTTTCCTTTCTGACCCATATCTCCTCGGGAGTAATGAATCCCATTTTGTCTCTCCTGTTTTTTATTTTCTCAGGGATCAGTCCATCGAGGGCTTCACGCATCACTCTCTTGTTGACTCCATCCTTCTCGAGGAAATCATCAGGCAGCCCGGAGGCAAATTCCACAAGCCTGTGATCGAGGAACGGTACCCGCGCCTCAACCGAATGAGCCATTGAATTGCGGTCTTCCCAATGAAGGTATTTGGGAAGTGTACTATAAAATGTAAGATGATCAGATATCTCAGGCACAGACCTGTAACGCACGGGGATAAGGTCAAACGGGTGTGAAGGCTCGATATTCAGCTTCCCGGTATCAATTATTTCCTTGACATTATCAGAGCTGCTCCTGAACCTGGTCAGGGTTCGCTTCATGATATCAGGTAACAGATGGAATGCAACACCGCTGATATTTCCGTAAGCCGACACTTTGTTTATGGGCTTTGACCGCCTTATATCAGCCAGCATGCCCGTCAAGCGGAGTCTCCTGACCATGCCGGCATAACGGGCTATTGTAAACTGGCCATAACCACCGAGATATTCATCGGCGCCCTGACCGTTAAGAAGGACCTTGACATTGTTCATCCTGGCCAGCTGAAATAGATTATAGGCCAGGAATGCACTCTGCGACTGATAAGGCTCATCATGATACCATAAGATTGATGGTGTGATCTGCAAGACCTGATCGAGCGAGGGATATACAAAGTAGGCATCCACGCTTGTATGGTCAACCACAATATCCATCCATTTCTTTTCGCTGAACTGCTCATAAACCGAGCATGAGGAGAATGTCTTCTGAAGGTCTGTGGAGTCCTCAGCCCTGAGTATACGGTTTACTTCGCATACTATTGATGATGAGTCAAGCCCCCCGGAAAGTGCTGTACCTACAGGCACATCAGCATATAAATGTTCACTCACTGCCCTTTCAAAAAGCCGTCTGAACTCCATGGCGGCATCATTGAATGAACCCCTGAATGGCAGGTGGACCGGTGTGTACCACCTTGTGGCCTCAATCCTGCCGGTCATGTCTCTCCTGAGGTTTCCTGTCTCAGCCCTGTAATAACAACCGGCAGGAAGCTGAAACACTCCGGAGAACATGGTTTCATCTGTATGATCCGTGAACGAATAGATAAGCTGATCATAAACCCTGCCCGGGTTCATCTGTGATCTCCACTCATTCAGAACGGTGAACTGCTTAATCTCACTTGCAAAATAAAAGCCTCCGGAAGGTGAAAAATAATAGTAGAGAGGCTTGATCCCATACCTGTCTCTCGATAGAACGATCTCCTTCTTTCCATGATCATATATGGCCAGTGCCCACATACCGACGAACCTCTCAAAGCAATTCACTCCCCATTCCGCATAGGCAGCAAGGACAGTTTCCGTATCAGAGCCGGTTATGAACCTGTAACCGTTTTTCTCAAGTTCATGACGTATATCACGGTAGTTGTAGATCTCTCCGTTGAAAACGATCCAGTATTGCCCGTTTTTATATGACATTGGCTGATGTCCTCCCGGAGAAAGGTCAAGTATTGAAAGCCGGCGATGACCAAATGCCAGCAGTGAATACTGGTGGCTGTAATCACCCGCTTCAACCGATGGCCGGTATTCGGTCGGCGTTTCCCAGACCGCCGGGGGCGTGCTCTTCCCTCCCGCCACTCTTATACTTTTATCCGTGCTCAGGAAGATATAACCCTCATCATCAGGCCCACGGTGAAAGATAAGGTCTGTCATCCTCAGTACCGAGTTATTAGGCAGAGGATTACCATATTTAGCTACGAAACCGGCTATACCGCACATTAGAATGTTATGCTATTAACGAAGAAATGAACCTGCGGAGGAAATTGTTCAGGACCTGTGTCTGAAGATCGTGTCCCAGGACTCAACCAGCCTTTCATAACTGTAATATGATGAAGTCAGGGCTGTATTACCGGACACTTCCCTGTTTGCAAAGAGGCCGCCTTGTGAGATCAATGAATTGTCGAAGACCATGAAACCCCTCTTAATGAATGACTTGTAAGAGGTGGTAAGAGGATTCATATAAACTGTCTTCCCAAGGTTCAGTAACTGAATGATTACCCCCATTCCTTCCTGCCGTTGATGATTGAATACTGCAATATCAATATCGCCCAGGAACTTTATGTAATCATCCGTTTTCATGAACCCGGTCATGGGTATAAACCGGTCCCCGAAATAATCCCTGCCAAGAGCTATTACCGAATCCCTGTAATCATTGTATGAGCCGTATGATAACGGGCAATAGATCATTATATCCGCCTCCCTGTAGGGTAGCAGCATCTTAAAAACAGACTCGTGATTGTTGGTGGGACTTGTATTGTTACCGGCAAGTATATTGACCGTCGTTCTCCTGCCTTCATCGACGGTGGAAGGTCTTTGTGCCTCAGTCACCACGTTGCTCAGGTAGATAGGTGAGTAGAAAAACACTGCCCCTGAATTAAAATGGCTGTTCAGCAATTCGGAATCGCCTTCTATATGGGTAATATGCCCGTAGACCCTTTTAAATACGAACCTGCGTATGAACTTATCAATAAACGACCGCCTGATCTTAATTAGGTTATCGTCAATTTCATAACCGTAAATCACCCAGAAGGTCCTTGACAGGAGCCATGGGAACATGACGAGATAAAAAAGCAATGGATTGCCATGAAGGATGATCTTGCCAGAATTTCTGGCGCATTTCAGAAAGAGAAGGGTGTTCTCAAAAAAGAACCTCCGGTAAGGGTTCCGGAGTGATTTTATATTAAACCTATTATTCTGAACAGCCAGCCCCGGGTCAGAGGTGAAAAGGAACAGGTGATCATTTGACCCGAATTCCCTGTTGACCATCTCAACGAACGGCAGGGTGAATTTATCGGGCGTAAGTATATGGACTATTTTCTTCCGTGAGGAGTCAGCCATCTTCCGGTATTAGTATAATTGGAAATTGATCGGTTTGCTGAAGGGGAAACTCACCCACCCCGGCCTGTCGAAGCCGAGACCTTTCTTTTCAGAAGGTTACTCCAGTATGAAACAGCAAAAAGTAAAGGGGATTTATTATACTTCTTCGCATAAGAGAGATAGGGTTCAGCAACTCCTGAAATATTAATCTTTTTATATCCTTCCCGTTCGAGCTTTCTGATAGTTTTAACAAATCGCACAATGGATCTTGCCCTGATGAGCGGGAACAATGACAAAAGGACAAAGTTCACAATTCCGTGATTAATAAGCTCCTTCTGCTTTCCGGAAAATTCATAATCATTCCCGAACTTCTTCAGGTCATTTGCAGCGGTGATAAATCCGGCTACTGCCCTTTCAGAATAAAACAATGAAGAATTTGTGGCTGACCCAGGTCTGATTGTCCGGTTGTAAAATACAAAGTCCATAAATCCGGTGGCGTTTGCAGTGGCAAACACTTTAACAAGAAAAAGGCCATCCTCAAGATAAGGTACATTTTCCGGATACCTGATCCTGTAATTTCCTATCAGGTCTGACCTGTACAGCATAGCCCAGGACCGGTCAGGATCCCTTGTATCATTTCTGCGGCTGGCATAGTACCCCTCAACCCCAGCAAGTACTGCGCCGGCCGCTTTACTATAATCAGTCTGCCAAACAATCTGTCCTTCATGGGTATGTATCGCAAACCCAAGGTACATGACCTCCAGATCAGCTTTGTCTGCATATTCAAGTACTTCCCTGAGTGAGTTTTCCACCACATAATCATCCGGATCAATCATCAAAAGGTACTTACCACCTGCTATTGAGATCCCATTGTTTCTTGCGATTGAAACCCCCTGGTTTTCCTGATCAACCAGGACTATGTTGGTGAACTGTCTCTGAAGTAACTTAATGACTTCCCTGCAGTTATCAGGCGAACCGTCATTAATGCAAATAATCTCATATTCATCATGCCGGATGTCCTGATTTTCAAGTGACCGGATACATCTTTCAACGTAGTCTTCAACGTTGTACATTGGGATTATTACGGAAAGACGCTTCATACTGTTGTGTAAATTCCGGATGGATTCCGTGAATGAAATCCTCTGAAAAACGGAAATGCTATTGCCCGGGAAAAAAGAAACCTTTATATCTTATCAGGAATAAAACTCGCTTTTCATTAAATCTTTCCGGAAGACTTTTCCGAGCTTTATAATATACCTGAACGGATTCAGATAGATTGTCAGTGTTCTGAAAAGAAAACTTGTTAAGACTGTTGACCGGTTTAGCAAGTCATTTCTGAAGAATTGCGATACTATCCACCTGAATTTTTGTTCTGACCTGACAAGAGGTGGCAGGAAGGGGTAAGTATACAACATTCTGAACGGTTCAGCCCTGAAATAATTTGGATTGACAAGAAATGTTCTGCCAGTGTTGTTAATTGCACCCCGGTGTTGTCTGTAATTAACAGTCACCTTGTCCATGAAGTACAATTTATGGCCATTTTTGGTTATATTAAGCCAGAGTGGATAATCTTCCAGGAGTCTGAATTTTTCATCAAATCCGCCAAGTGAAATGACAAGGTCGCGATGCATGAAAACTGAAGGTGAGAAATGTATCCGGTCAGCAACAAGTAGCATGCGGTATTGTGAACCGGCATTACGTCCTGGCCAGAGAATGCTGTCAGTTGCAATTTCTCCGGCGGGTGTTGTTTCAAGAAAGTTAGCGGGACTGAATTTATTGTTATATATATTAATCCTTGAAAAAAGTATCCTGATGCTGGGATTTTCAGCTATAAAATGCATATTATCCTCAATACAACCAGGTAAGAGTGTATCATCCGAACCAATAAACTTAACCCATTCACCTTTAGCAGCTCTCAGCCCCCTGTTTGCATTTGCCGATACCCCGGTATTTACCTCCGAGGTAATAACCTGTACCCCCGTGAATCTCCCACTGTTAACCTCAAGCCAATGACGGCAGATGGTGACGGTGTCATCAGTTGAAGCGTCGTCTGTAATTATAAGTTCAATTTCCTTCCAACTCTGATGAAGAATGCTTTCAAGAGTCTCAATTATGAATGCTGCAGAGTTATAGGTGGAAATAATTACCGAAACCAAAGACATTTAAATTTTATTTTGATCTCAACGATGTATTACCCTGGAAATATTCTTTTTGATCATGTTCTTCAATGAGTTCCTGCGCTTCCTCCCTGACAACAGTTGTGACTGAAGCTTTAACTCCTCAACATAAAATTTATTGAAACCATGCACAGGCCTCCTTAATGCCTCATTCACGGGCTGGTCGAAAATATTTCCCAAGAACAACCTCAGTTTTTCTTCCCAGATATCAGTCCTGTTTTCCGGCCTGAATTTATTTTTATTCAACATTTCAAAATACTTCTCATCATCTCTGTCAAGTGTGATTATTTCTTCTATCACTCTTTCAATGTCATTTCTGCTTTCAAGTCTTAAAAATGAGCCAGGTTCAAAATCAAGATGTACCAATGGATTGCCGTAATATATTGGTAATGATCTGGCTATTACAGGTTCAAGAAGCTTTTCAGTTGTATAACCGGGAACAGAACTGTTTTCAAATGCAATCGTAAATTTATAGTCTTTTATGAAAGCGAGTTTGTCTCTGACAGGACTTCCTATATTGTTCAGGTGCCTGCCGCCTGAATCAACCTTACGGTATTTGTTGAGCTGATGGAAGAATGAATCCCGAACCGGGTCCGAATTCACATTGTTGGAATAGACAAAATTGCAGAATTTTCTTTTTACAAGATATTCATCAGTTAAGGGAGCCTGTTCTTTGTTAACATCATTTGATAAAAGTCTGTTATAATACCACTGATAATATGCGTAAAGAGGAAATCTCATGTATCTGTCTCCGAACTCCAAGTAATGAAAACCCAAAGCATAATCACAGAGATTAAAATCAGGCACAAGGTTCTCTCCGGTGTAAAGGATTTTCACAGGGGCATCATATCTTAAATGATCTCTGCCATAGACTGAATAGAAAAGATAATCAGGCCTGCCATCGGTTGAAACATTAAAATGTTGCTCAAGAAACTTAAGGAAGAGGTTATGGGTCCCAAATCCGGGCCAGAAATCGCAGAAATTGACTTTTATCATTACAGGGTACTTATTCTTATTAATAGTCAGGCTGACTTTCCAATATTGAATTTCGTAATCAAAAAATCATTTATCAGGGACCTTATACCCAGCCGTTTATCCAATTGGACAAATGAATAAGTCATTGATGCTGCAAGCACTGTGGCGCCGGTTGCATACCTTCCCCATCCTTCAATGAAGTTACAAAGGATAAAGACGACAGCAATAAGTGAAATACTTGTCATGAACGCCATGATCGTAGGCTTTGCATAAACAAAGCCATACTTTCTATGGGCAAACCAAAGTGTAACGGAAAGCCCGTATATATACCCAACTATATAAGATATTCCCAACCCTTTAAGCCCGTACAGGCGGTATCCCAAAATATTTATAACAATATTGAATACCATCGCACTGATCTCAATTATGCCAAATACTTTCAGGTCGCCTTTGGCAGGAAAAATGAATCCGACAGGCCATACAAGCCCCTTGAGGATTATTCCAATAAGCATCCAGCTGGCGAATGAGATCACAGGGAGGAATGCCACTGTGTAGAGTAACCGTATGAGGAGGGGCAATGCTGTAATGAGGAATACAATAATTGGTCCCAGGATTAGCAAAACCATCACAGCCTGCTGATTTACCAGTGATGTGATTTTGCTGTCATCGTTGTTTATTGAAGACAACCTTGGAAAGTAATCTGTGGTCATTGCAGCAAAGACAAGACCTGTTGACTGGCCGATGACTGACCACCCGGCATTATAAAGTCCTACCTGGTCAACTCCTCCTGTTCTGCTGATAAAGGCATTCAGAATATAACCTGTAAGGAAGCCGACTATCCCTGTGACGGTTATTACCAGGCCAAGTTTCACCATATTTCTCCCTGACTCTACAGTCTGCCGGAAAGACATCTTCACAGGTTGAATTTCGACCTTTCTGGAGTAATGCCACGATAAGATCAGAGCAGTTACAGCGGTAATGATTAGAGATGGGACAATCCCCTTCATTCTAAAAAAATAAAAGAGTGGTACCGAGGTAACCAGTCCGAGCAGGGAACCCCATACACTGGCCCTTGCCAGATCCCTGAGCCTCCTGCCTGCCTGAAGAAGGGATCTCTGGCCATTACTGATTGTCTGCATGAGCATTGTAATTGATAGCCAAACGAATGCCCATGTGTAATCACTATTGCCAAAAGTCCACTTGCTAAGCAGCGGGGCCATGGCTGCCGTGGATACCAGACCAAGTATGCCTGCAAACCATGACCACCGCCTAAGTGTTGTAACTGTTTCTCCTATACGGGCCTGATCATTGCTCCCATAAGCTTCTGAAATATCCCTGACAGCACTAAAGGTAATACCAAGCCCGGTAACTGACAGAATTAGCTGAAGCGGAGCATTGAACAGGCCCATTATGCCAACCCCTGTAGTGCCCAAAAGGACAGCAACAAATTTAGTCCTTACAATTCCGATAAGGATCTGGAAAATCTGCACACCTCCAAAAAGGGAGGTTGCCTTAAAAATCTGACGGTAAGATGATTGTTCCGGAAGCTGGGCGCCTGACTCTGTTTTAAATGTATTGGTTGGCAATTCTAAAGACAATGTTATATCAGTAACAAACCGACCAGAATCTGCCCGGAATTATTATCTGAATTTGTTAATAATCTCAACTACTTCCCTTACTTCATTCAGAGTCATTACCTGACTGACAGGCAAGCTCAGCACTTCTCTGTGAATCTTCTCTGTGACCGGTAAATCCAGATCTGAATACACTCTGTATGCTTTCTGCCAGTGGGGAGGTACGGGATAATGGATGAGTGTCTGAACCCCATTGTCTCCGAGATACTGCCTGAGCCTGTCGCGTTCAGGGTGTCTTATCACAAACAGATGCCATACATGATCCTGACCCAGGGAAGTGTACATGAGTTTCTCATCCGGCACTTTAGAATCAGAATTCAAAGGATGATTTTCCGGAGAATTTATATAAGGAAGAATAAGTTCAGAAATCTTCAGATTATTGAGATAAAACTGAGCAATCTCCCGTCTTCGTTGGTTGTCAGCATCAAGACGGGGTAATTTCACACGTAAAACTGCAGCCTGTATTTCATCCAATCTTGAATTCAAACCTCTGTAATCGTGAATATATTTCTCAGTTGAACCATAATTTGCCAGGGCTCTGACCACCCGGGCAAGGTCATCGTCATTTGTTGTTACGGCACCTCCGTCACCCAGGGCCCCAAGGTTTTTGCCGGGGTAAAAGCTATGACCTGCGGCATCGCCCAGCGCCCCGGAACGTAATGACTGAGAAATAACTCCCCCAGGGTTATAAGGTTCCGGCAGACAGAGCCTTGCCCCAACAGCCTGTGCATTGTCTTCAATGATCTTTAGCCCATGTTGTTTTGCAATAGTCGTCAGTTCATCCGGCCAACATATCTTACCATAAAGATGCACAACAATAATAGCGCGAGTCCTTGGGGTGATCGCTCTTTCTATAAGGGCAGGGTCCAGATTGTATGAGGAAATCTCCGGCTCAACAAAAACCGGCTTAAGCCGGTTGTCAGTAATAGCCAGAATAGTTGCTATGAAGGTGTTGGCCGGCACAATGACCTCATCACCCTCCTTCATGACCTCCATCTCAAGATAGCCCTTGAGAACGAGTCTGAGAGCGTCCAGACCATTTGCCACTCCTATACAATGCTTCGTCCCGGTGAATTCAGAATATTCCCTTTCAAAAGAGGAGGTCTCTTCCCCCTGAAGGAACCATCCTCGTTTTAGTACGTTTCCAATTGCTATGGATATTTCCGGCTCAAAGCTGGAAGTTATCTTCTGTATATCAAGGAATTTTATCATTCTCCGAGGATTTTAAGCTTCTCCTCTTCGGTGAACGTCCTGATGATCCGCGCGGGGTTACCACCTATAATAGTAAAAGCTTCAAATGATCTGTTGACATATGAATTTGCAGCAACTACACAATAATCTCCCAGTGAGACCCCAGGCATAATTATCGATCCGGCACCTACCCAGACATGATCACCGATGGTAACCTGTTTCTTCTCAACAGGAAATACCCGTTGCATGACCGGGGAACCATTGGGGCCTGAGTCAACCATTATATTTACATTCTGGGCAATACTAACGTTACGGCCAATTTTAAGTTTGGCAGCATATCCATTAAGTATACTGTTCATACCTATGTACGTTGATGCTCCTATTTCAAGCAGGTTATCAAAACCTCCGTATACTGAACATCGTTTGGCTATCTTTACGTTATCCCCTATCTTAACATTGTTTACAGAAGATGATAGATCGATCTCCACATCCCTGCCAAGGAAAATATTCGCAACTTTCATTTTACCCGGTTTTGAATAAATGATCTCATAACTTCAAAAAAGTAATCCAGGTCCGCTTCTGTCAACGCCTGATGGACAGGAATGAAAAAGGCTTCTTCACCGTAGAAGACGCTTGATTGAATACCATGTGCCCAGAAATACTGTTTGAGCTCCGGAAGGTCAAGATTTTGATTGTCGGTCCGGAACATAAAAACGCTGGGAACAACTCCATCCTCCAACACAAACCTCTCGTTTAGGCCTAATGTCTGAAACCTCCAGCCTAACTCCTTATAATTGGATAGCCTTTGGCTAATAATCCGGTCTCTTTCCTGTATTTGGTTTGAGAGAACTCTCTTTATGTATATCAGGGATTCTGATGGTAATTTTTTTATATATATTTCACGAATCTGAGCGGACGCAACAAGGAGGCCTCCTACTTGAATAGGAAACATTTTTGGAAAGCTATAAACAGCAAAATCGCCTATCTTACCAATGGGATACTCATTATCCTCAGAAAAGAAAGAACCCGCACAGTCCTCAATTATAGGCAGATTAAGTAGCTTAAGTTCCTGGATATCCGGGAAAGGGTACCCAAATTCATGATTAACGAAAAGCACTTTTGTTTCAGGAAGAATTTCTCTTGACCATTTACAAAACTTCTCTATTTCGTTAGTAATACAGCTACTAATGTAAAAGTTGCCGGAAGTGGTAAAAATTGTAACTACATCCTCATCCGAGAGACAATAATGTCTCAGTGCAATATTAATTGCCTGCCTCCCATTCTGAGTATATATATAATTTAACCCGTTAAATCTATCCTGGAGATAATTCCCAATTGCTGATGTATTCGTTAGATATAAATTTTTCCCAATATCATCAGTCCTAAATGGACTGATTCGATAGGTAGGCATGAGAAACTTATCTGGATTAATTACAAACATCCCGATTGCAATCTTTTAAAAGTGTACCTTGGATATATGCTACAACCGATACTCTCTTTGAACTCACATAGTCCGTAATTAGGAACCGATCCTTCAGTAGAATGACCTATATCTATGTATTCCTTGCCAAGCATTTTGTAATATTCATAGAGTTTGAAGGATAAGAAATTTATAGGCTTTACTTCAGAATATCCAAAGAGATCTCCCCAATATATAACACGTGGAATCCTACCTGAAACGTGAAAAACAATTGCAGATGCAATTGGAATTTTGCTGCCGTTTTCTACAATGAAAAAATCAGAAGGTATAAGTTTACTTGTCTCCAGCACCTCCCCAAGCGTCATTCGTAAAGGGAAACCTCTATGACTTCGATTTTGCGCAATTATATCATATGCTATCCTCATATGTTGCTCGTCAGTTGCCATTAATAAATTCAACCCAGCTTCCATAGAAATACGCAAGTTCTTACGCGCATTTCTCCACATTTTATCATGAATAAAATCGCCAATTTCTTTGATATCGTACGAATAATTCAGATCAATCACAGATAATTCATAACCCATCCTCCAAAGACAATTTATTTGCTTCGCTATAAAATTCCGATTATAGAAGAGAGGAGGCAATGTTAACTCTATTGATTCAATACATTTTGAACTTGCCCATTCTGATAATAAGCTTATTGATTTCTCCAAATATTGAATTTTTACATTTTCAGAAACAAAGGAGAAACCACCAAAAGGAGCTGAAAATGGAGATTTTAGAGTCTTATCCTGCCTTCCGAGAATAATTCCTAATCTGATTTTATCGTCCCGAAATAGTAGATAATGTATGTCATCGGCTTTCCCCTTATTAAGGTCATTAAACTCCGATGAAGCAAATAGATGGTAAGGTGATTTTATGCAATCCCTATATTCCTGTGTAGTTACTTCAGTGATTTCCACATTAAAAAATCTTTATATCGCCTTATATAATCATCTGGATCATACTTTTCAGAAGCTAATACCAGACATATTCCACCAGAAGAAAAATTAATAATCTCACGCCATATTCCCGGAACGATAATCAGGCCGTAATTAGGCCTGTTCAGTGTCACAATTTTTCTTTTTCTCCCGTCATCAAGTATAACATCAAATGATCCGCTGGCAGCGACTATAAGCTGATGAAGTTCTTTGTGGGCATGACCGCCTCTCTCAGATCCACCCGGAACGTCATAGAGATAATAAACCCGTTTTATATCAAACGGCAGGAAATCTCCGTTCTGGACAATTGTAATATTCCCGGCGGGATTATGGATTTTAATAAGCTCCACCACATTACAGCTATAAATATCAGATGCCAGATACTTCACTTTTTTGCCATCGATTTAAACATATCAAAATCGCGCAGATAATCCTCCTCGTTATAGTCTGTGGATGCAATTATCAAGGCCAGGGAATTAGTTGAGAAATTATCAATCATTCGCCAGACCATCCTTGGAACCAGTACACCATAATAAGATCTGTTAAGTGAAAAATTGTATGCAGTTTTGCCGTCATGTAACCTGAGATCAAAACTGCCCGAAAGGGCAACAATGAGCTCTTCCGTCTCCCTGAACGCATGTCCGCCACGGTGCTCGCCGCCCGGGACGTCATATATCCAGTATACTCGTTTGATTTTAAATGGGATATGGGTATCTTCCTCAATAAATGAAAGATTACCTCTCAGGTCAAGGAATTTTGGAAGATCAATAAGAGATGGATCCATCAGACAAACATCTTGGTTACTGATATCAGGTTAAGCCTTAGTCCTGCGCCCCCTTTTAAAGAATCGGCCTGATGATTTCTTATCACTTGTATAACCGTATTTCTCCCCGTAGCCATAATGCTTGCCTTCTGCCTTTATATCATTGATAATTAGACTTACTCCTTTTGTGCCCCTTGCGGTTATATCGTGCAGGGTCTGTTCAAACATTTCCTTCAAGGTGAAGCCAGGTCTGACAACAAGAAGGCAGGCATCAGTCATGGATGCAAGATGATAAGTATCTGAGACAAGGCCTATGGGTGAAGAGTCGATCACAATATAATCAAACTTTTCCCTGAGCGTTTTTAGCAGCTCTTCTGTCTTGCCCAGGGCAGTAAGTTCTGAGGGATTGGGCGGGATCGGTCCAGCTGAAATAACTGATAGATTTTCAAATGCTGTCTCCTGTATTACATCCTGAAGCTTATCCTGGCCTATCAACCATGTAGAAATCCCTTTCTCATTACTTAGTTTGAAGTCCTGATAAATCTTAGGCTTTCTGAGATCAAATCCGATCAGTACCGTCTTTTTCCCAAGTAAACTATATACTGAGGCAAGGTTGATCGCAGTAAATGTCTTACCCTCTCCTGGCATTGAGGAGGTTACCAGAACTACAGGTGAAGCCTCTTCTTTGGTAAGAAACTGCATCCTTGCCCTTAATAACCTGTAAGATTCCGCTATGGCTGAATTCGGGTTATTGAATACTACGAGGTTTGTTTTGTCTGAATTATGAGGCATGTTGCCCAGCACAGGTAATTGAGCCATCCTTTTTATATCTTCATCTTTAAGCTTTTTGTCAAATAAAAAGCTCACGAAGATTATCAGGAAGGGTACACCAAATCCGGCGAAAAGACCCAGGAAATATATCTTGATGGGATTTGGTGCAACTCTTGAACTATACCGGGAATCTGCAGGATCAATAACTTCACTGTCTGCCCTGTTCGATGCTTTCTGCATCTCCTGTTCGGCTCTGGTTTCAAGAAGAAATGTATATAGTTCATCATTAAGACGGAAATTTCTTTCAAAGCCCAATAGCTGCCTTTCGGTCACAGGCAACGCGGAGGCCTGTGCATTAGCTTTGTTTATCTGCTCCTGGTTTTCGGATCTGGCAAGACTGTTGGCCCTTCTCAATCCGTTAAGTGTCTCCTTCAGTGCATCTTTTGTTGTCCTGACCCTCTGTTCGAGATTTCGCTGGAGTGGGTTCATCTCGCCGGCACCCCGTGCAGACAATTGTCCCTGAAGCTCTGCCAGTTCCTCAACAAGCCGGGTGAGCCCAGGGTCTGTGATACCCATGGTTATGGGTACAATTGGAATTTCACCTGAGGCATCCTTGATCAGATAATCAGCCAGATAATCATAGTAGTTTGCCTCAAGATTCAGGCGGGCCTTTTCATTTTCAAGCAAAGTCACCTGGGCAATAATTGACTGACCCTGAGCTGAAAGATCCATGACCTTATGCGATGACCTGAACTGCTGCAGTTTGTTCTCTGTTGTGGAGAGTGAATCTGAAATACCCACAATCTGATCCTCAATGAACTGGATTCTTCTGAGAGCTTCTGTATTCTTCTTATCAAGAGAAATAGCCTGAAATCCTTCTACATGCTTGTTCAGGAAATCCGCATCTTTTGCACTGTTGGTACCCAGCATACTTAACCTGAGAATGGATCCCTCACGAGAAAGTAACTCAACATTGATCCTGCTGTTGAAATAATTTACCAGCCCGGGCATACTGTGCAAGGTAAAATAAATAATCTGGTCTTTGATATTCTGAAATGCAGACTCATCCAAACAATCAATCCTGAAATTACCTGTTGCTACTTCAATAGTCTCTCCAAAGGCTGCGGTTTTCTGGAATTGAAAATACTCAGATTCCGAGTTGAGATTGAACATATTGTTCCCCAGGTATTTGATCGAGAATTCAATATCCTTGGGAAGCGGTACAAATGTTTCGGAATGCACCCTTACAGGGGAGTCGGGATATATTGGAAGCCTGTTTCTGAATGTCTTGATGTAGTATTCAATGTCAAACGGCAATTGTTCAAGCGTCCTTTCCGTCAGTGCTCTCGACTTAAGGATCATAATCTGATTCTCAAGGTTCTTCATTCCGCCGGGCAGGCCAAGCCCCTGGAGTAGTTCAGAGTTATCAACCAGCGGACGGTCTTCTGTTTCATTTATCAGTATGGTTACTCCCGTCTGATAAACAGGCATCGTGTGACCAATATAGAACCTGGCGGCAAAAACCGAAATAAAAGTTGCAATTAAAAACCAGTACCAGTTTCTTTTTAACAGATTGAAAATAACCAGCGGATCAAGTCCGCTGCTCTGCCTGAACAATTTATCCTGAGTATCAAGATTAAGCGTGTTTTGATCCTGCATTTTTTAATTGGTTAGAGCGTTCTGAAGTAACTTATAATAACCAGGGCTGTTGATATGGTGGTCAAAAAAAGTGTGTAGATGGATGTGTTCAGCTGAAAAGACCTCCCCCGCATCGGCATCGCGTAGATGACATCGTTAGGCATTACGTAGTAGTACTCTGAATCAAGGATACTGCGATCTGAGAGTGAGAATTCCTTTATAATAGGTCCGTAAGGGGAAGGCCTCAGCAACTGAACTCTCTGTCTGTTGCTGTATACGCTAAGGTCGCCAGCCATTGCCAGAGCTTCAAAAACAGTAAGACGGTCTTTTGTAATTGGATACCTGCCGGGGGCATTGACTTCCCCGATGATACTGATATTATTATCTACCATCCTGACAGTAATTGCATAATCAGTCAGGTAATTTTTAAATACTGACTCAAGATCCTGTTTTATTTCAGACAAAGTCTTGCCTGCAACCTTAATCTTTCCTACATAAGGAATCTCAATTTCACCACCTGTATCCACAGGGTAACTTGAAAGGGCAGCAGACTCCTGGGTCATGCTGCCATCACCTGCCTGCATATTGAAAAGTGCTGACCACTGCGGATCTGGCGTTATCACCCTGACAAACAAGTAATCATTGGTCATTATCTTATATGCAGAAGGAGTGACTGTGGATATTGCCTCCTGTGTCATCTCATAACCGGCCGACCTGGCGTTATACTGAAGATAGGTCAATTTCTTCCTGGAAACACAAGACCCGGCTATCATTATGATAACAAATGCTGTTAAAACTGGCATTCTTTGCATCTTTTGATGAATTTATTAGGATATAAATTTACATAATGATCCGTTTCGGCTCAGAGCCAGGACAGTTTTTAATTTCCCGCCTTATCAAATCAGTCTGGTCAAATTATTCAGGATGATATATTACTAATACTGTTTATCCCTTATACGTCTTTTGTTAATACTTATGGAATACCCGGTATCCCCTGAAAAATCATTTCAAGCTAACCCCATGCCATTTATTTGACAGTTCAGGCAATCCGTGGATAAGTTTCAGGACCCTCCAGGATGTGTCCGGAACCAGGTAATCAGCAGGCACATTCTTTTGAATGTGTGACCCGGACGCCTTCATGGCAATTTTCACCGCATTCAAAACTGTGTCACTATTTAAACCTGTAAGCATTATTGTTCCTGCATCCTGAGCTTCGGGGCGCTCCATCGAATTTCTCAATGATATAGCCGGGAAATTCAGGATCGCCGATTCCTCGCTGATTGTTCCGCTGTCTGAGACAGTGCATAATGCATTCATCTGCAGGTGAACGTAATCAGTGAACCCGAAGGGCTTCAGAAACAGGATCAAGGGATCCATGATCATTTCATTCATTGCTTCCAGGCGCTTCCTGGTCCTGGGATGAGTTGACACTATAATCCTTACCTTGTAGTTCTCAGCAAGCCTATTAAGAACCACCAGTATCTTTCTGAGATTTTCGGGATTATCAACGTTTTCCTCTCTGTGTACTGAAACCATAAAGTAGCCCCTTCCTGAGAGATTTATTTCAGCATCAGAATTTTCCGTAAGACCGTCTGCCGCATGTACAAGATTCAACTGCTGCAGAATAGTGGATGCTTCAATTTTTGGTCTGTAGTAATTCAGCACTTCGAACATAGGTGAACCGGTAAGATAGATTCTTCTATGCGTGAGACCCTCAGATATGAGATGACGGCGGGCATGCTCGGTATAAACCAGGTTAAAATCTGCTATGTGGTCAATTATACGTCGGTTAATCTCCTCGGGTACGTTAAAGTCAAAACACCTGTTACCCGCCTCCATGTGAAAGATGGGAATATGCAACCTCTTGGCCATGTAAGCCGAAAGACATGAGTTTGTATCCCCAAGAACCAGAAGGGCATCAGGCCTTTCTTTGCGTAGCAGCTCACCGGATTTCCTTATTATATCACCAACTGATGCTTCAAGTGATGAAACATCAACATTCAGGAAAAAATCCGGCTTGCGCAACTCAAGGTCTTTATAAAATATTTCATTTAACTCGTAATCGTAATTCTGCCCGGTGTGTGCAATGATATGATTCACATGCTCATCAAGGAGGGTCATTACCCGGGATAAACGGATGATCTCAGGCCTGGTTCCTACTACCGTTAGAATTTTGAGTTTTTCATTTGTCATATAAAAGAACTTCTTTAAGTTATGCACATAGCTCTGAAAAAGATAGTTGCACTATTCATACCTGCTCAAAAAAAGTATCAGGATCATTAGGATTATAGAATTCACTGATCCAAAATATCGTATAAAGATCGTCATCCCCGATGTTTGTAATATTATGTGTATGCCATATCGGCATATCTACATATGAGGGATTGCTTCCGTCAAGTTTGAAATCAATTACTTCATCGCTCCCGATACGCCGTATCTGTATCCTTGCTTTACCTTTGATAACGGCAAACCGCTCCGCTTTCCTGGTGTGAAAGTGATTGCCCCGGGTTATTCCCGGCCTGGTGGTTGAAAATGATATCTGTCCACCGCTGTGAAGCTTAACCGTCTCCACAAATCTACCCCTATCATCGTCATGCTGACTGAGAAAGTACGGAAAGTATTTTGAATGATCAATGTAACAAACAAATGTATTGAATAAGTTCCTTTCAAAAGGATCACTCAGATCAGGTATTATTCCATGTTCAAGATACTGATCCTTAAAACTCTGAAGAAGTGATAGCAATTCTGAAACCTTTGCCTCATCAGTTGGCTGTACTCTGAATTCTCTGTCTCCAAGCCTGTTTGTGATGAGAAAGTGAATTGTTTTAACAAGATCACCCACATAGATCAGATTAAGATTTGCATCAATCTCTATCCTGGGAGATTCATTATGGGTAAGCTGATGGGAGAAAGTTGCAATCACAGAATTATAATATGGATTACCAAAAGGCCCAAAAACATTGGGAATTATCATACCGGTAAATAACCCGCCACTTCTTTCTGCCCATTCGGAAAACAACCTTCTGCCCTCAAGTTTTGATTTGCCAAAGACATTATTACGCTCCTCCTGGGTGGAGGAAGAAAAAAGGACGTGAGGTCTGCTGCCGGTTTTGTCAAGTGCAGCGATCAGCTGACTGACTAACTTTACATTGGTGTCATAAATCGTCTGTGGTTCATTATGCCTGTTCAAGGCTGCCAGATGGACTATAGTATCGCATTCTCTTACAAATTTCTCAAGCTTTGACTGCTGCTCAAAGAAATCATCATGAAAGGGAATAACAACAATTTCCTCTTTCCTTATTTTCAAATAATTATAGAGATGCGTCCCTATGAATCCGGCTTGTCCGGTTATACCAACTCGTAACATCATACTAAATGGTTATCTGCCTCAATAGTTTATATGAAGATCCCGGGCAATATTCAGATGGATCATAAACTGAATGAATAGGAAGCTTTCAGGAATACCCCACTGGAATTATAATAAAGCTGACCGAGGTCACAGGCTCCGACTAAACCGATACCAAAACCACTGCCGAGTTTTTTGTTCAGCTCCAGTAGTGCCGAGAACTGATCCTGTTCCCCGAAGATACCGTAAGAACCCGGATCCTGAAGACCTGTAGACTGTTCCTCATCAGTAGTAAGGTATGTCCCATAATTTCTTGACCATGAAGCCTTGAACCTGTAAGAAATACTATTAATGGCCCCTTCGCCCCCAAGGTGGAATACCATTACCCTGTTATTTACGAAATACTCGTCCGGGTGGACTGGAAGGTCTTTCCTTATGTATGCCCTGGTGGTAATAAAAGGACTTCCAAGCCCTATTCCGTTATAAGACCATCCGGTAATATATTGACCATGATTAAAATATGGCTCATATGGGGAACCCGTTTCAGGAGACCATGGTTGCCCGGCCTGGTTTTTTGTATATAGAAACTCAACCACAAACCGTTTCCAGAAGATGCATTTTGTACCATGTTCATTATTTATCAGGCTTACTCCGTTGAGTCCGTCCTGGATATTGGCCAGTTTCGAAAGAGCACCGGCTTCGTAAAAGCTTTGACGGTAAATGAAAATTGTTACTGTATTAAATCTGTACTCCAGACCCAGGTCAAGTGAGCCCAGATGATTTCCCTGCCTCTCAGCCTGGATATAACCGTTGCTGTACTTTTTCCCGGTTACAACATATAAATAGGTCTGCAATGGCGTAAGGGTGTAGTCTTCAAGATAATAATCCTGTTCACTTCCCCAGACAACCTGGTGGTTTAAACCGGCGTAAAATTTGATTCTCCATGACGGTTTTCCAAACCTCCCGTATAGTGACTTCTGATGAAGATATGATCTTAAAGTCAACGTATCAAGGAGGATAAATCTTGACATCTGGAGATCCCCCATCCAACTATGTGAAAAGTTGCCCTTGAATGCAAACAACTCCCCTATCCAAGGTAAAGTCCAGAAATCCCGGACAGACAATTCTACCTCAGGGATACCGAGGCTGGTCCCGGATATAGACCAGGAA
>DAIOVL010000018.1:0-70020 GCA_036759025.1 Bacteroidales bacterium | reverse complement strand
GAACAAAAAGAAATGAACATATAAAAAAAGAAGGTGCCCTTTTGAGACACCCTCTCATGTAAAAAGCATGTAACAACAAAAAAAGTCCTTACTGCAGACTATTTTATCTTGTATCTTTTTTATACATCATGAACCAGGCAAGGCTGTAATGGCCTTCCGGCATCTTATTAGCACCTGCTTCCCCATTTGAAGGGAGATAAGGAACAATAACATCATCGCCGGGAAGCCATTCGGCCGGAGTCATCATGGCAGTACGGTCAACGGTCTGAAGAGCTGCAACGGTCCTGACGATCTCTGCAGTACTCCTTCCCACTTCCATCGGATAGAAATATAAAGCCCTGATGGTATTCGCCGGGTCTATGATAAAAACACCTCTGACATAACGGGTAGAGTTTGATGAGGCATGAAGCATGCCATATTTCCTTGAAACTTCACGATTAAGATCCTCCGCCAGAGGGAATCTGATCTTAGTACGTTCCCTTCCCTTGTAATCGATAGCTTCCAGAGCCTTCTTCCACTGTTCATGTGTCTTCAGCGGATCTGTTGAGACAACGAACAGGCGAACACCCATTTTATCAAATTCTTTCTGAAGGTTTGCCAGCTCGAGAAGTTCCGATGAACATACAGGTGTGAAATCCTGCGGATGGGCAAATAATATCTTCCAGTTATCTCCGTAGTCATAAGGGAAGGTGAATGTCCCTGCTGTGGTCTCTGTAGTGAAAACAGGAGCCTTCTCCCCTATCAGGGGGATTCTGCTGTTAATTCCTTCCTGGGAGGAAATTTGTGATGTGATCCCTGCATTCTGTCCCCATAAGGCGACTGTCGCAAAGATCATAATAAAAATAACTGATGTCCTTTTCATAGCTGATTGTTGTTAAATTAGTACTAATTCCGTCTATTAAAACATTCAGCAGAAGAGATTGTTCAGCTACAGATCGTTATTATTATTTTTTTCCCTGGGAAACAGGTTATTCTTTTTTATCTGCCCTGACAAGGGGGATCGTGAAGTAAAAAACTGTCCCCCGTCCCGGTTCCGACTCAAGCCATATCTTTCCGCCAAGCAGTTCAACATAGGCCCTGCAGATAGACAGTCCAAGCCCTGTTCCTCCATACTGTCTTGATACAGCGCTGTCGACCTGGTAAAACCTGTCAAAAATCCTTGGCAGATGTTCCTCCGGGATCCCTATACCGGTGTCTTTTACAAAGAACTCGACTAAACCTTCATCAACACGGTAACCAAAAACAATCTTACCTTTTTTTGTGAACTTGAAGGCATTGTTGATCAGGTTCGACACAACCTGAATGAGCTTGGTGCCATCAGTCATTATCTCTGCCTCCTTCTGAGGCAGAGGTGTCTGCAGGCTCAGGGTTATCGCATGAGGTTTCTCCCTGTAGCTGAACTGCTCTGCAAGGCGGCGGAGAGTTGTATTTATGTTGATCTGTTTTATTGTAACCTTCATCTGCCCGCTTTCGATGCTCGCAAGGTCGACGATATCATTAATTATTGAAAGAAGCTGATTTCCGCTCTGACAGATTACATCCGTGAATTGTTTTCTCTCTTCGGAAGAAAGACCGGGATCATTTATCAGGTTTGAAAATCCCAGGATGGCATTCATGGGTGTACGTATCTCATGCGAAACATTATGAAGGAATGCAGTCTTCAGCCTGTCGCTTTCCTGTGCCTTATCCCTTGCAGCAACAAGTTCGGCCCTGGCTTTTTCGCGATCTGTAATATCCCGGAAGCTCCAAACCCTTCCAACGATCTTGCCCCCTATTTTCTGCGGTTGAGAATAGCGGTCGAATACTCTTCCGTCTTTGAATTCAATAATATCTGAGGTTATCTGATCAGGTGATAAATATAGTTTCCTGACATTCATAAGAAAAGATTCCGGGTCTTTCAGTTGTCCCACGACATAGTTAAGAGCCAGATCGTCATCCATTTTTTCAAGGATCTCGTCAGGTATCCGCCACATATCGGCGAACTTGGAGTTAAACCTGACTATCCTGCTTTCTGTATCGACGACCAGTATGCCGTCAGCTGTTGATTCCAGCGTGGCTTCAAGCAGAGAAACTGACTTTTCAAGTTCCTCTTCAGCCAGTTTTTTTGCAGTTATGTCGACAATCATGGCAAAATAGAACTGTGCCTCTCCCATTCTGTTACGTATTACCACTATGGTTGTTGAGCCCCAGATAATGGTACCGTTCTTCCTGATATATTTATTTTCCGTATGATAAACAGGTGTTTTTCTTGCAACCAGAAGGAGCACTCCGACTTCATCGGCACCAATGTGATCGGGATGAGTGAAATTTCTCAATGTCATCCCGGTAAGTTCTTCCTCAGTGTACCCGATCATCTTACAGAAACCAGGATTAGCTCTGATAATTGAGGTGTCCTTACCGGTCATCACCAGTCCGACAGGACTTTCCTCAAAGAGTTTTCGGAATCTTTCCTCACTTTCCCTGAGAATCTCTTCAGTCTGTTTTCTCTCCGAAATATCGCGGCTGATCGACTGGTAATATGCTACTCCTTCTATTTCAAACAGTCTGGCACTGATCTCTATGGGAAAAACTGATCCGTCTTTTTTTCTGTGAACAGTTTCAAATATAGAATATCCGATATCATTCAGCTCCTTCAGATCATCCTCCAGGCTGCCGGGAGTATTGCCGGCTTTAAGATCCTTTACACTCATACCGGTCATCTCATTGCGTAAATAACCGTATGTTTCAAGCGCTTTATCGTTTGCTTCAACGATCTGATAGTTGCCGTCGAACAAAAGGATTATATCATTTGCAAATTTCAGTATATAGTCGTAATGTTTCACAAGGGCAAGTCTCTCAATCTCTGCCTCATACCTGCTTTTGTAAAATCGAAGCCGCTGGTTCCTCCAAAGAAATCCGGCAAGCAGACCGGTTGTAAGCAGAATCAGGGTGATAACCATAAAGATCATCCTGCCCTCCTTTTTCATCTCTTCATAGATTTCGCTGCGATCGATTTTAGAGACCATGTACCACGGCGATTCAGGGACTTTGTTCATTGCTGCAATTACCGGCACTCCCCTGTAATCGGTTCCGTTTGTCGTCTGTCTGACACCCTGCAGTGCCATGCCGGCAGGCAATCCGGGTGTATTGAACGGAAGCTTGAATACCAGTTCCCTGTTATCTAAATGCCTGAGCTCATTGAGGTAAATTATCTCCTCACCCTCCCGGCTGAAAAGCATCGACTCAGCCGATTTGCTTTCTACCGGCCAGATCCGGATAACAGGATAAAGAACTTCTTCAGGATCAATTCTAAGGACGATCAATCCAAAACATGAAGATTCACCCGGAATTTTCAGCGGAATTATCATGTCGAGATGAACAAAGCTGATCGTGTCAGCCTTATGCAGATCAGTAAGAACCACCTCTCCATTATTCAGATAATCGGGCAGAGATTCCATCAGCAAATCTCCGATAACCGTATCCCTTGCCGGATAGAAGAGGCGTACGTTGCACATTACGTCGAGAAAAAGAGCATTCCTGTAATCGTAGTACTCTACAAGCGACTTCATTGTCGCAAGCAGATCATCCTGGATCCTTTTGTTGTCAGGCTCATCCAGAAACTCTCTGAACCTCCTTGTAAGAGTAATATTCTGACGAAGGAAATTACCGTCGGCCATCCTTTCCCTTCTCCAGTCGACTATCTGTCTTACCTTAAGATCTGAAATAGTTGATAGTTCCTGCGCAGTATTTTCGAGGGATTCCCGTTTCAGATATCTGTAATAAAACAGACCTGCCGAAACGCTCAGTGCCGAAACAATGACGAAAAGCATTATTAAAGTCCACGGTGTGCCAGGTTTATGATGTTTAAGATTCATCAGACCGATGTTAACGACAGGCTAAAGCGATCACAATTTTTATCAGAAAAAGTAAAATTAACAATTTCCCTTAAATATATGATCAACCTAGATGGATTCCTTATTCTTCCTGATGATTATCGAAAATAAAATCGAAAGTAGAAGAATACCTGTAATGACTCCGAGGGAAAGAAGAATCGGGATTTCGAAGTGAAAAAATGAAGCCAGCATTTTGAATCCGACAAAAGCCAGTACAAATGCCAGACCTGTCTTGAGGTATCTGAAATATCCCATTATACCGTTAACGGCAAAATATAATGAGCGCAGGCCGAGAATTGCAAAAATGTTGGACGTGTATACTATGAATCTGTCGTGGCTTATTGCAAGAACGGCAGGTATGCTGTCGACTGCAAAGATCAGATCTGATGACTCTATTACCAGCAGAACGAGAAACAGGGGTGTGGCAAATAATTTTCCACCCTCCCTGACAAAAAGCCTGCTTCCATGGAGCTCTTTTGTAACAGGCATAAACCGTCGTGCAAATCTTACCACAGGATTCTTCTCAGGATCCACATGAGTTTCACTCTGAAAGAGCATCCTGATACCAGTGATCACCAGAAAAGCTCCGAATATCAGGATTATCCAGTGGAACCTGTTTATCAGCGCGACACCGGCGAAAATAAATATACCTCTCATTATCAGAGCCCCCAGAATTCCCCAGAACAAAATCTTGTGCTGATATTTCTCAGGAACGGCAAAATATGTGAATATCAGGATGAATACGAATATGTTGTCAACGCTAAGAGAATATTCGATCACATAACCGGTAAGGAATTCAAGGGCTTTTGTCTTTCCAAACTCATAATATACAAATACGTTAAATAAAATAGCCAGGACAACCCATGCACTCACCCAGATTAAAGCCTCTTTGAGAGGCACTTTATGTTCTTTTCTGCTGAATACTCCGAGGTCGAGTGCAAGAATAAGAAAGATGAGTATATGAAATCCTATCCAGAAATAAATATTAACCATCACAGCTAAAATGAGGCGGCAAATTTAATAAAAAAGTCAGAAAAGACAGACTTTAAACAGTAAAGGGGAATCCTGTGATGAAATCTTTTCTAAATTTATTCTCTGAATTTTTTAAGTAACTCCCATGAAAAGCAATTATTTTCTTATTCTGTCATTGTTGCTCATAACCTTTTTTACAGGCTCTGCTATCAGCCAAAAGAAGGATTCCGGCATTCAAAATATAACAGCACGTGATCTCGAAAGTCACATGTCTTTTCTCGCATCTCCCCTTCTGCGGGGAAGGGAGAACGGTGAATCCGGACTTGAGATTGCCCAGCAGTATATCATCACGCAGGCTCGGCTGATGGGACTTAAGCCTGCATCAGGCAACAGCTTTTTGCAGCCATACGTCATTGAAAAAAGCATTATGCATCCCGAAAAAACAATGATAAGCATAACCGGCAGCAATGGCGAAACAGTTACAATCAGAAAACCATTATACCAGATACTTCCTACCGGTCCTGCAGATTTCACTGTGAGCGGAGAAGTCATTTTTGCAGGTTACGGGCTCCGGCAGGACAGGTACGGATACAATGACTTTGACGGTATTGATGCAAAGGGAAAGATCTTACTGGTAATGTGGGGGGCTCCAACAACTGATGACGGGAAAAAATATCTTTTCGAGGGGGTCGACTGGTCTTCGTTCATGAGTGTTCAGGCAAAACTTACACCCCTTCTTTTCACAGGGGCCGGAGCTGTGATGATCGTAATGGATCCAAAATCAGGATTCACTTCCATCGACCAGAAATACCCGGGCTTATCGGGGCAACTTAATTCATCCTATAACCTCAAGGGTGAAAAGCCCCGGACGATCCAGATGCCTAATCTGCCCAAAATACTGCTGGCAGACAGAAGCGTTGCGGATGAGCTGCTGAAAGGAAGCGGCAGGACGCTCGAACAACTTCAAAAAGAAATAGACTCTTCACTCAAACCTGCCAGCTTCACCATACAAGAAAAACAGGTTACCATAACAGAAAGCTTGCTGAAGAAAGAAATAACCCTTAACAATATAGCTGCTGTCATCGATGGAAGTGATCCTGCCCTGAAGGATGAATATGTCGTCTTCATGGCTCATGCAGACCACATAGGAGCTGCCGGAGATAAAATTAATGCAGGCGCCGACGATAATGCCTCCGGATGTTCCGCCCTTCTGTCCATTGCCAGTGCCTTTAACAGCCTGAAAAAGAAACCTCAGCGATCACTCCTGTTTCTTTGGGTTTCAGGAGAAGAAATTGGATTGTACGGTTCTCAACATTACGTAAACAACCCTCTTGTCCCACTCGGAAAAACAGTAGCCACACTGAACATGGACATGATCGGAAGGCTTAAAGGAGTTGCTGACACTACTGCAGAAAATCCCATGACTGGCTCCCATGAGGTATTCGTGATCACAGGCAATCAGAGTGCCGAATTGCTCAGAATAGCACAAGAGGAGGATGAGTCGACTATCCTTGATTTTGATTATTCTCTGAGCGGAAGAGACCACACACTTCAGCTGTTCTCAAGGAGCGACCATTACAATTTTGTAAAAAATGACATCCCTGTACTGTTCTTCACCACAGGACTTCATACCGACTATCACACACCCGGAGACGTAATTGAAAAAATCGACTTTGACAAAATGGAGCTTGTCACCAGAACGATCTGGAAGATTGGTTTTAATGTTGCCGACAGGAAAGAAAGGATAATCGTGGACAATCCCTACAGCAAATGGTAAGCCCCTTAGTCAGGGTCGCCTGCTGATATATCTACAAGACTTCTTACAGGCATCCTGTATCTTTCATCAATATCAGGGATCGCGTTATTGTTAATATCATTCATGCCCGACAATAACTCCACGATGGCAAGCCATTCCTTTCCTTCCTGGATGCCGTCTTTGCTGCTGTCGAAGTCCATCACCATTTTCTTCATGTCAGTCACCGGACTGCCACCGGCGTCTTTAGGCACAACATTTATCAGTCCCTTGCTCATCTTCTTTATTATCCCCACAAACTCAAGCATATATGAATTTGCGGTAATGGCATAAAGAGTTTTGTTCTTTTTTGAGAAGTCTACAACTTTTTGAGTACCGTCACTCTTCAGAATGGTAATTTTC
This sequence comes from Bacteroidales bacterium, assembly GCA_036759025.1. GTDB lineage: Bacteria > Bacteroidota > Bacteroidia > Bacteroidales > VadinHA17 > LD21. Next base: position 63,021 of record DAIOVL010000018.1, on the reverse strand, counting down.
TGTATCTTCCTGAGCAGCCCTTTACCCGGGTCATATTCAGCATTCATTCCCGAATAATAGCAATAATTTGAAGGGGTTGACCTGCCTGCCATCATAAGTATCTCGAGTATGCTTTTAAGTTCACGCCCTGTAACATACACCTTTGATAGCGGATATCCGGGTATGTCGTCGTCACCTTTTCCCATCGACATTATTCTGAAGATATCAGGAGCCGATTGCAGCCCAGGCATAATCCTGTCGCGTATCACACCCACAGCGACCATCGATATGTCTGTTCCTCCTGCAACATGATTGTTGACATAGCTGTGAATGGCATCGGCAACCAGGGGACCCAGATTACTGTCTGCCACATCTCCCTGTTCATCGCACTCAAGCACATACGACGCTTCAGCCAGAGGTCTGTCGTAGTCCATCCCTGCCGGAGCAAGGATTTTTTCTGTCACAAGCTCCTTCTGCTCCATTATCAAATCGTTCACCGGCTCATCTCCTTCCACCCTGTCGTCGACAGGAATAAGACTATAGCCATCCACTGAGACGGTCCCCTCATTTAGTCCGAGCGTCAGAACTCCTACGTTTTTCCCGTATTCTCCTGTCTGAACGACAGTCGTTCCTTTTATCATTAACGGCTTATCGAGGCGGGTGTGCGTATGTCCGCTTATAACGACATCAATATCTTTTACCTTAAGGGCAAGAGACACATCTTCTCCCTCCCATTCACCTTTCTTCCCTTTTGAGACCCCCGAATGGGAAAGACAAATAACTATGTCGCAGCCCTGCTTCCTTAACCCGGCTGCAAGCTTCCTGGCTGTTTTCACCTGTTTTGAGAATGTCACAGGGGGTGCAAAGGCAGCATTTTCATCTGCAACCTTTCCCAGAAGTGAGAAGAATCCAACCTTAATTCCGTCCCTTTCAAGAATAAAACTGCGGCTTATTGTTCCATTGTCAAACAATTCCATGAGCTGATCGTCGGCAGTATCTTCTTCACTGAAAACGGCATTACCAAGAAGAAGTGGAGGTATTTCGCCTGCGTTTTTTGATGAACTAATAATTTCTGCAAGAGTACCGGGACCAAAATCGAATTCATGGTTTCCAATGCACACGGCATCGTATCCCATCCGCTTCATAAGCCGGAGCTGAAATCCCGTTGAGGGCTCGAGTGCCTGGAACAATGTACCCATCAGAAAATCTCCTGCATCAACGACAAGGCTTACACCGGCAGCCTTTTTCTTTTCGCCGTTAATTATTGATGCTATTCTGGAAAAACCTCCCACCGTGGCATCGTCATTGACTGAAAGTGGTGTATAGGCCAGTTCCGGGGCATATCCGGCAAGCCTGGAATGGAGATCATTGGTATGAATGATGGTGATCTTCTTTCCACTTTGTGCTGCCACCGGCATTAATGTAACAGCATATAAAATGATAACTGCGAATGTCCTTTTCATAACCCTGGTATAGTAAAGAATTAATTTTTTTCTGCTTCCCGGGTGAGTCTGTCCCGTGCCTGTTAAATTACTTTATTTATATTACTTCGGCAACAACGAAAGTACTGCCTCCGATGAAAATCAGGTCCGACGGGGCTGCATTCTCCCTGGCAGCAGCCAGAGCCTCTGCAACTGTGGGCCAGCAGCTTCCCTTAAGACCATGTTCCATCGCCCTTTCCATCAGCACCTTCTCGTCCATAGCCCTGTCTATCGAGGCCCTGGTAAAATAATATTTTGCGTCACGTGGGAAAAGGGGCAGTACAGCATCAGTGTCCTTGTCGTTTACAAAACCTATTACCATGTGCCTGACTTTTGCTTCCGTCCTGGCCAGCTGATCCGTTACATATTTTATCCCTTCGGGATTATGACCTGTGTCACAAATAACCAGAGGATCACGTGAAAGTATCTGCCAACGGCCGAGGAGACGCGTGTTCTTGACTACCCGGGCAATTCCTCTTAGCAGGGCCTGGTCACTTATGGTAAATTCGCGGCGAAGCATCCCCATTGCCTGAAACAGAGTCTGTAGGTTTTTTTTCTGATAATCACCGCCAAGGGGTATCTCCCCTTCATAACAGCGACCTTCCGTTAAATCTTTAACAATAAATTTCCTGTTTTCGGAATATCCCGGAGTGGGGCCGGGTGTGCAACTGAAGTTCTTATCAGCGAAACTTATCTCTGCGTTGTTCGCTGCGGCACGGGCAACAAATACCCCTTCAGTCTCTGATTGTGTTTCACCTATCACTACGGGAATTCCAGGTTTTATTATACCGGCTTTTTCTGACGCAATCTCCGGAAGGGTACGGCCCAGAAATTCCATGTGATCATGTCCCGTATTGGTTATTACCGAAAGCACGGGAGTTATGATATTAGTTGAATCGAGGCGGCCTCCCATCCCTGTTTCAATAACAGCGACATCAGTTTTCATAACGGCAAAATAATGAAAAGCCATTGCTGCAGTCATTTCAAAGAATGAGGGCTTAAGTTCATCAATTATCTTTCGGTGCCTTTCTACGAAACCCGCTACGGACTTCTTTGAGATCATTTCCCCGTTAACGAGTATCCTCTCCCTGAAATCCCTGAGATGCGGTGAAGTGTAAAGTCCGGTTGAATAACCGGCTTCCATAAGTACCGATGCAATAAGATGTGATACAGATCCTTTACCATTTGTGCCAGCTATATGAATAGTCCTGTATTTAAAGTGAGGATGTCCGAAATAATCATCAAGAGCAAGGGTGTTATCCAGGTTGTCCCTGTACGCAGCCTTCCCTATGCGATGATAAGCCGGAAGACTCTCATACAGAAATCCTATGGCCTCACTGTATTTCATAATTATCAGATTTAAGCTGCATATATGCCCGGTTCATTTATCCACAAAATAACTAACTTTAATAACAGGTGGCAATTTATGGCAATTTTTTAGTTAATTTTACCCTCCTGATAAAGAGCGTTTCCCTGTTAGTGTAAATTACTGATTATTAACAAAATAAAATATGGCAAAAAAGCACAACAAAAAGCTTTTCATTATTGACACTAATGTTCTTCTTCATGATTACAAGTGTATTTACAATTTCGAGGAGAATGATGTAATTATCCCGATAGTAGTTCTTGAAGAGCTAGACAAGTTTAAAAGAGGAAACGATCTTATCAATTTTCACGCAAGAGAATTCACCAGGGAGCTCGACAAGCTTTCAGGCGATATGCTTTTAACAGCAAATATCCCTCTGGGAGAAAACCTGGGCAATCTGCATATTGAAACAGGAAGGGATTTTTCCGAGAAAGTAAATGCTTCATTCCCTGAAAGAAATGCCGACCACAGAATACTGGCAATTGCAGATTATGTCTGCACCACCAACAAGGACAAGGCTGTTGTATTGATTACCAAGGACATAAACCTCAGGATGAAGGCCAAGTCACTGGGCATCAAGGCACAGGACTATGAAAATGACAAGGTTGCAAACATCGACGACCTTTATAAGGGAATTACAGTAATGGAAGGCGTCGACCATGATCTTATCAACAAATTGTATGAGTTCCCTGACGGAGTGATAGCTGACGATTTTAAGATTGAAGCAGATCTTAAAGGTCACCAGTTTTTTATAATGAAGAACAGTGGTGCCAGTGCCCTGGCTCATTTCAACCCGGTTAACCGGGTGCTTAACAGGGTTATAAAGCAAACCACCTACGGCATCGATCCCAGGAACGCGGAGCAGACATTCGCCCTCGACGCACTTACAAATCCCGAAATTCAGCTTGTCTCGCTCACCGGCAAAGCAGGCACCGGTAAGACACTCCTTGCACTGGCAGCCGCACTTGCGCAACATAAGAGGTACAAGCAGATCTTCCTTGCCAGACCTATTGTCCCGCTGGCAAACCGGGATCTTGGATTTCTCCCGGGCGACATAAAGGAAAAAATGGACCCCTACATGCAGCCGCTCTACGATAACCTGACAGTAATCAAACACAAATTCAGTCACCAGAGCCCTGAATTCATGAGGATAAACGATATGATGAAAGAGGAAAAGCTGGTTATCACTCCGTTGGCCTATATCAGGGGAAGAAGTCTTTCGAGTATCTTTTTCATAGTAGATGAAGCCCAGAATCTTACACCTCATGAGATAAAGACTATTATAACCCGTGCAGGGGAAGGAACAAAAATGATATTTACAGGAGACATAGAGCAGATAGACTCACCTTACCTCGACACCGCATCAAACGGACTCAGCTACCTCTCAGACAAAATGAAGAACCAGGATGTCTTTGCACATGTGAACCTGGTAAAGGGGGAAAGAAGCTTCCTGGCCGAACTGGCAAGTAAACTTTTATAGAGACAGAACCGGAACCCACATGAGACAAACTCAGAGACAGGCATAAAAAAATCGTACACGCTCTCCCGAAAAACCCGGAAATACTCATTAAACTGCTTAAATTTGAATAATATTATAATTGTATCCACATGAAAACAAGATCCATTTTATCCCTGGCTGTAATTATCATTATAGCAGCAGCCCTTTCGTGCAAGTCAAATACAGGAAAAAGCGAAAAATCTGTCGACAGCGAACCTGTGACGGTGAACCTTTTTAACGGAAAGAACCTGGAAAACTGGGATTTTTTCCTGAGAGATCAGTCTGTTGATCCTTCCGGGGTCTTCCTTGTGAAAGAAGGAGTCATCCATATCACCGGACAACCATTCGGCTATATGAGAACAAAAGAGGCCTTTTCCGACTATGTCCTTTCCCTTGAATGGAGATGGCCCCTTGAAGCAACCAACAGCGGCGTGTTTATCAATGCCCAGAAACCTGACACAATATGGCCCAAATGTGTTGAGGTTCAGCTTAAAGCTGGCAGTGCCGGTGATTTTGTTACCATGAACGGTGCCGATATGGCTGAGAGAACCGACAAATCGGTACGGGTGATAAAGAAAATGGCAGAATCATCGGAGAAAGAAGCGGGAGAATGGAACAAAATGGAGGTTACATGTACCGCAAACAGCATAACGGTATATATAAATGGTATACTTCAGAACAAAGGCACACAGGTAGATCCTGCGGCCGGACACATCTGCCTGCAGAGCGAAGGAAAAGCCATTGAATTCCGTAATGTCGTGGTAACACAGAAAAAATAACACTGCCGCATACGGTAATGAATGACCGGGAAAAAAAGAAAATTGTATTCTATACTCTCGGCTGCAAGCTTAATTTCACAGAGACTTCTGCTTTATCAGGATCATTTCCGGAAGACAGGTTTGAAAGAGTGCCTGCCAGCTCCAAAGCCGACATCTATATTATAAATACATGTACGGTGACGGAAGCGGCTGACAGAAAATGCAGGCAGGCTATAACTAAATTCATCCGTAAGTCGCCCGGTGCATTCATAGCAGTTGTTGGCTGTTACGCACAGATGAGACCCCTGGAAATTGCTGCAATTCCCGGTGTTGACCTCGTGCTCGGCACAGCCGAAAAATTCGATGTGGCCCGTTTTATTGAAAATCACGAAAAAACAAAACATCCCGAGATCCATTCATGCGAACTGTCAGACAAGACAGGATTCGTCAATTCACTTTCAGCAGGCGACAGAACAAGGGCCTTCCTTAAGGTGCAGGACGGATGTGATTACAGATGTTCTTACTGTACCGTCGCCCTGGCAAGGGGAGGCAGCAGGAATCCCCCTGTCAGTACACTGGTCGGCGAAGCAAAAGAAATCGCAGCAAAAGGCATAAAGGAAATAGTGCTTACAGGAGTAAACATCGGTGATTTCGGAAAATCGACGGGCGAAACTTTCACCACCCTGCTAAAGGAGCTTACTAAGGTTGAAGGTATAGAAAGATACAGGATCTCATCCGTTGAGCCCAACCTGCTTACCGACGAAATTATTGAATTATGCACGGAAAACAGAAAGCTGCTTCCACATTTTCATATCCCTCTTCAGAGTGGTTCCGACAGGATCCTTGCTCTTATGGGAAGACGATATAAAAGAGAGCTTTTTGCCGGCAGGGTAATAAAAATAAGGGAGATGATACCCATGGCCGGTATCGGGGCCGACGTAATTGTCGGGTTTCCCGGCGAGACTGAAAAAGATTTCAGTGAAACCCTTTCCTTTCTTGTGGAGATGCCCCTGTCATATCTTCATGTTTTCACATGGTCGGAGCGCCCCGGCACCAGGGCTGCATCCATGAGCGGCAAAATCAGTCATAAGGAAAAGGAAAAGAGAAGCAAAATACTGATAGATCTTTCACACCGGAAGCATAAGGACTTCCTCCTTAGGAACAGTGGAAAAAATGCCGAAGTGCTATTCGAGAAAAAAAAGGTTAACGGAATGATAAGTGGTTACACCGGGAATTACATAAGAGTGGAGCATCCCTGGAATCCCTCTCTTCCCGGTAAAATTAAGGAAGTCAGGCTTAAGGAACCTGTGGGAGATGAAATAATGAGTATTGATATTATTGAATTCTAACAATATGACCGACCTGAGAAGTGTTTGCGACGGAATAGCAAAGGCTGTTCTGGAAACTGAGGATTTCATCAAAAGGGAAGCCCTTGGTTTCGATATTAGCCGGACTGAAGTGAAAGGCATGAACGATTTTGTTTCCTATGTCGACAAGAAGTCTGAAGAGATGCTGGTTGAAAAACTGAGACCTGTTGTTCCTGAAGCAGGATTTATCGCCGAAGAGGGTACATCATCAGGCACCTGCGCAAGATATTGCTGGATAATTGATCCGCTTGACGGGACCACGAACTTTGTTCACGGATTGCAGCCTTATGCCATCAGTGTGGCCCTGACAGATAACGGCGAGCCTGTGGCAGGCGTAATATGCAATGCAGGCGGAGGAGAACTTTTCAGGGCATGGAAGAATGGAGGAGCCTGGCTTAACGACAAACCCATAAAAGTATCATCAGCAAATAGATTGTCCGACAGCCTGATTGCAACAGGTTTCCCTTATAACGACTTCAGCAGGCTTGAAGGTTTTATTAAAAGCCTTTCAGCTTTTTGCAGGACCACCCACGGAATGAGAAGGCTGGGATCAGCATCAATAGACATGGCCTATGTTGCATGCGGCCGTTTTGAGGCCTTCTACGAATACGACCTTAAAATATGGGATGTGGCAGCGGGAATAGTGCTGGTGCGCGAAGCAGGAGGCAGGGTAAGCGATTTTTCAGGCCGGGAAAAAGACCTGGACGGAAGTGAGATCATAGCCTCCAACAAAAATGTTTATAACGAATTTCAGGAAATTGTAAGTAAATTTATGTCCTGAAAATGGGCAAGACAGGCTATTATATTTTTTATGGTCTGAACTGGATTTTTACTCTCCTTCCTCTCAGAGTGCTTTACTTATTCTCCGATCTGATCTTCCCCCTGATCTATTACTTCCCGGGGTACCGCCGAAAGGTCGTCAGAACAAATCTTGCCAACTCATTTCCCGAAAAGACCCTGAACGAAATTATCACTGTTGAAAAAAAATTCTACCATCACCTGTGCGATCTGTTTATTGAAACCTTCAAGCTTACTCATATGTCGGAAAAGCAGATCATGAAAAGGATCTCTTTCAGTAATCCCGGTTTGCTTAAGAAGCTCCTTGGCGAAGGCCGTGATGTTGTTGCAGTACTCGGGCACTACTGTAACTGGGAATGGCTTACAAGCCTCCCCCTGTGGGCAGAATATAATTTCGTTTCAATTTATAAGCCCCTGAGCAATAAGAGCTTCGATCAGTTTATGATCGACTGCCGCTCACAGTACGGAATGACACTGACACCAATGCAGCATGTTGTCCGCGACGTTCTGCAAAACCGCAATAAAAACCTGTTATCCCTGTATTCTTTTCTCACAGACCAGACGCCCCCGAAAAATGACATCAGATTCCGGACATCATTTCTGAACCAGGACACACCGGTATACCTGGGAGCTGAAAAAATCGCCTCAAAATATGACATGGCATTGATATTCATCAACATACAAAAAATCAGGAGGGGATATTATTCATTTTCAGCAGAGCTGCTCTTTGAACATACGAAGGGGATCCAGGAGCATCTGATTACAGAAACCCACGTAAGAAGGCTGGAAGAGATTATCAGGGAAAAGCCTGAATACTGGGTATGGAGTCATCGCCGCTGGAAACATAAGAGAGAGACCCCGGATGATTAAGACTGCAGTTGTAATATTGAACTGGAACGGGAAGGAATTCCTTGAAATGTTCCTCGGGAAAGTGATTGAACACTCCTCCGGACCAGATACTGAAGTGTATGTTGCCGATAACGGATCGGATGACGGGTCGTGTGAATATCTTGAATCCTTCAAAGGCAGTGTAAAGGTTTTAAGACTCGGCAAAAATCACGGTTTTGCTGGCGGTTACAACCTTGCTCTCAGCCAAATAGATGCGAGATATTATGTGCTTCTCAATTCCGATATCGAGGTTACTCCTGGCTGGCTGGAGCCCCTGACCGGCTTTCTCGATTCTGATCCCGGCATTGCCTCCTGCCAGCCTAAGATACTGTCCTGGAAAGAAAAAGATCATTTTGAATATGCAGGAGCCGCGGGAGGTTTCATCGACAGATACGGATACCCCTTCTGCCGCGGACGAATTTTCACTAACACAGAACCAGATAGGGGTCAGTATGATACTCCCGTAAACATATTCTGGTCATCAGGAGCCTGCATGGCATTACGTGCTGAAGCATGGCATAAAGCAGGCGGCTTTGATGCCGACTTCTTTGCACACATGGAAGAGATAGATCTCTGCTGGCGGTTTCACCGTCTGGGATACAGCATCTCTTTTGTCCCACAGTCAAAAGTATTTCACGTGGGAGGAGGAGCCCTCCCCTACAGTTCCCCATTTAAAACTTTCCTGAACTTCCGCAACAGCCTCTATCTTCTCTACAAAAATCTTCCGGATGACAAATTACGGAAAACGGTGTTTACCAGGAAGCTCCTTGACGGTGTGGCAGCTTTGTCCTTCCTCCTTAAGGGACAGGCTTCAGCAGCCGGATCGGTCTGGAAAGCTCATAACGAAGTAAGAAAACAGATAAAGGTGCTGCAGGAGAAAAGAAGAATGATCGGTGAAATGGGCGGGTATAAATTTCCGGAGCTGATTTTGAACAAGAGCATTGTTTTTGAGTTTTATATCATGAAACGAAAAAAATACAGCAGTCTCTGAATTTTATTTAGTACACGTATGAAAAACCATCAGTTCCTTATATTTTTCAGTATAGTTTTTACGGTATATTTTCTTGGTAATCTGTACATTTTCATCAAGGGGTATAATTCCTTATCCTGGGCAAGGGAAAACAGGATACTGTATTTTACTGCTTTCATCCTCCTTGCATCGATGTTTGTTACTGGAAAGATCCTTGAAACAAATCATTCATCTGTTTTTTCGGATATACTTAATATTGCAGGCGGGTTCTGGCTTGCATTCATGCTCTATGCTTTCCTTTTCCTGTTGTTCACCGACATTACGGTTCTTATCCTGAAACTCACAGGTGTCATCGGCCGCGAAGCCCTTCCGGAAATCAGGAGATGGTCCTTTATTGGAACAACGGCATTGTCGGTAGTTCTGATTGCAGCAGGTTTCATCAATGCCGTGAGCCCGAAAGTCACGGAATACAATGTCACAATCGGAAAAAAGACAGATGGCGTTGACCATCTCAGGATAGTGGCAGTTTCTGACATTCACCTTGGCAGTATAATCAGAAAAAGAAGCATAAGAAAGCTTTCTGCCATGATGCATGAGCTAAAGCCTGAGGCGGTTTTTCTCCTTGGCGACATTGTTGATGGTGAGATGGGACCGGTGCTGAGGGGCGATCTTCTTAAGTATTTCGATCCTCCTGAGAGTGTCGACGGATTATTTGCCATTACCGGCAATCATGAATTCATTGGAAAAGCCGAACGTACCATACCATATATTGAAAGCCATGGAATAAGGGTTCTGAAAGATGAGATGGAAGTTCTTCCGGGAGGCATACAGCTGTTTGGAAGGCTTGACAGGGATTCAAGGTGGCATAACTCAGCGGAAAGGCTTACTCTGGAAGAAATAATGAAAAATGCGGACCGCAGCCGGCCGCTGATCGTTCTTGATCACCAGCCCGTTAAACTTGAAGAAGCAGAGAAGGCGGGAGTCGACCTTCAGCTATCCGGGCACACCCATAACGGACAGTTCTGGCCTCTTAATCTCATTACCAAAAGAATGTACGAAGTAAGTTACGGTTATCTCCGTAAAGGAAATTCCCAGTTCATAGTTTCGTCAGGTTTCGGATTATGGGGACCGAGGGTCCGTTCAGGAAGCCGTCCTGAGGTTCTTCTGATAAATGTCAGTTTCAGTAACTGACATTTAACATAATGCTTTTTTCAAAGCATCTCGTATACCTGCTCAAGCATGATACCTCTCGATCCTTTTACAAGGATATGACAACCTTCCAGAGGCTTAAGCTTAAGATATTCTTTCAGTCTGCTCACATCATGGAAGGTCTTGAACCTGAAGCCTGCTGAAACTCTGGTGAAGACAGGACCTACAAGCATGACATTAAGCAGGTTATGATCCGTCAGTATCCTGTGTATGCGTGTATGTTCCTCTTCTCCCCTGTCGCCCATCTCGAGCATGTCGCCCAGGATACAGACCTTGTTTTGAGCCTCAAGTGCTGCAAATGATTCCAGGGCTTTTTTCATACTTGAAGGATTGGCATTATATGAGTCACAGATCACGGTGTTTTTCTTTGTTTTCATAACCTGCGACCTGTTGTTCACAGGCTCATATTTTTCCACTTCTGCGGCAATATCATTCATGTCGACGCCGAAGAAGAGCCCGGTGGCTATGGCAGCTCTCAGATTTTCAATGTTATACCCGCCGAAGAGTCTTGTGCTGATGGTGCGTGTTGTTTCCCTGTACTTCACGTTCACCCTGAGGTTTAAATCGGAAGGGATTGCGGTTAACTCGAGTTTTATTCCAGAAGGATTTGAAAATGGCACGGCACGGTTTACCAGTTTAAAAATTTTTTCGGAAAGTAAATTGTCATTATCATTATAAAGGGCTACTCCGTTTATTTTGCGGAGATGTTCATACAGTTCGGTCTTTGCCCTCACAACGCCTTCGAAGGAGCCGAATCCTTCTATATGGGCAGGGCTGATGTTCGTTATTATTCCGAAATCTGGTTTGGCGATATGACAGAGTGTTCGTACCTCACCGACATGGTTTGCTCCCATTTCGAGGACCATCATTTCCGTTCCTTCGGGGGCTGACAGGATGGTAAGGGGGACACCGATATGGTTATTAAGGTTTCCCTGTGTGGAATGCACCTTATATTTTTTGCCCAGTATTGCTGCTATCAGCTCTTTAGTAGTCGTTTTACCGTTTGTTCCGGTTATTGCCAGGACTTCGGCTTTCATTTCCTTCCGGTAGTGAGAGGCAAGTGCCTGAAGTTCGAAGAGGGTATCATCGACGAGAATGGTCTTCTCTGTTTCGAATGCCGGATCGTCGATCACTGCCCAGGAGGCTCCCTTTGCCAGGGCACCTGCTGCAAAGGTGTTTCCGTTATATTTATCTCCCCAGAGAGCGAAGAATATCTCGCCTTTTTTAACATTTCTTGAATCGGTGGAGATCCCTGTTGATTCTCTGAACAGACTATATAGCAGTTCCGTTTTCATGACTGAACACTCTTATTATTGACTGTAGTACCTTTATTATATAAAAGGGGCTGTCTCAGAACTCGTTTCTTTTTTTACCCCTGAATCTCCCGACAGGGAAATTTTACAATCTTTTTCAGAACCCCCTTCAGGGGGCAGGGGGTAAATAAAGGGTTTTGAGACAGCCCCGTATATTTCCCGTTTGTCCGCTGTCAGAATCCTGCCGGACTTCCAACCCTTATCATTGCACAGCGGAAACCTAAATCGTCTCTTGATTCCTCCTGATCGAGGAATCTCCTTGTTGAAGGATTGAGCCAGTAGGCCCTGTCTTTCCATGATCCTCCCTTGTACACCCTGGCTTTATCGTTTATCAGCGTGACAAAATCGGCTGTGCTGGTATTTTCTCCGCCACTACCCTGATAATACATACGTGATGAGCCTTTCAGGTTGTCGGGGTCATCTTCGGTGGCCCATTCTGCATTCAGGATGGATGATTTCTGATCGCCATCACGATAATTCCTGTAATCTCCCTTCTGATAATTGTATCTGTCTGACACGTCGGCAGCCTTGACTGTATCCACATAAAGCTTTCCGAGATTGTTTTTTGTCACCACCCTGCCGTTGGCGTCACGCCGAAGGTCGGTAAAGACATTACCCCTGAAAGGATTAAACTCATCAACATCCTCGAATGTAAGAGGGCGGTATACATCCTGAACCCATTCGTTAACATTTCCGGCCATGCAATAAAGTCCGTAATCGTTAGGCCAGTATGATCTTACTTCGCTGGTAATACTTGCGTTGTCGTTCAGACTTCCTGCCACGCCCATCATGTCGCCACGGCCTCTTACAAAGTTTGCCATCATCTCACCACGGTGCCTGGGCTCTGCATTTCTTACATTGTGGCCGTCCCACGGATATATTCTTCTTTCATAAATACGTTCCTCGAATGTGGTGCCCCTGAGTGCATAAGCTGCAAACTCCCATTCTGCTTCTGTTGGAAGGCGGTAATTTGGAAGAAGTATCCCGTCTTCGAAATTTGTCCTCCTTTCAGTCTGGTTGGGGTTGAGACTTTCCCTCAGCTTGTTCGTAACTCCTTCATACTGACCTGCCAGGTAGGCTTCGGTATCAAAATTATCCTGGTTTACCTGATTGGGATTGGGAAGAAGTTCTCCTTCATCTATGAGCAGCTGTTCGTTCACCCTGTTGCTGCGCCACAGGCAGTAATCATTTGCCTTGACCCAGCTGACACCCACCACGGGGTAATTATTATAGGATGGGTGACGGAAATAGTACTGCACATAGGGATCGTTGAAACCCATAGGGCTTCTCCATACGAGTGTATCGGGGAGTGCTCTTCTGTAAACTTCAGGATAATCCACATAAACACGGCGCAGCCAGAAGAGATATTCACGGTAATCAACATTGGTGATCTCGGTCTCATCCATGTAGAATGAGGAGACCGTAACGGTTCTCGGCTTGTTGTTCCAGTCAAAAAGAACATCCTGTGCAACCTGCCCCATGGTAAACCTGCCTCCTTCGATCAGAACCAGACCCGGGCCGGTCATCTGCTCAGCTCCCACAGCAACTTCAAATCCTCCGTTGTCGGGATCATTGTAAGCCCATCCTGTTGTAGAAGAGACATTCTGATCACCTTTCTTGAAAAGACTGCATGATCCAAGAAGAAGTGAAGTTATAAACACCACCGCTAAAATCCTGAATTTACACATAACTCCTATTATTTATAGCTTTTAGAATATTCAAATATAATAAATTTTAAAAATCCCAACTCCATTTGATCACCAAATATAACTACAAATCGGGGAAATTTATTGTTTTGATTAGTTTTCTTTTATCAACATTGTATAAACTGAATACCAGCCCTGTATGATGAAGAAGAGAAAAAGGCATCAGCGTCTCCCCGGTAAAAATATTAAACCTGTAACTGTAAAACATCCTGATGTTACCCGCGGCGAACGAAAACCCGGTTTGCAGGTCAATGTTCCTGTCGTCTCCTGTAAGAACAAGTGCATTCACTGAAAGATTTTCCCTTCTTGCGGAAACACCGGCCCCTGCAAAGAAAAAATTGCTACCTTTTTCAGCCGTCATGACAGGAAAAAATCTTAATTTTCCGGATGTGTTCACTTCAGCCGAAGCATGAACAAGAAATGTTCTTCCGAGCGAACCACCGGGATCGTCCTGGTCTGACGGATCGGGCCGGGTAAGATGTCTGACAGAGAAACCCCCTGAAAAATTCCTGTATATAAAAAGGAAACCGGTAGCAAGATCGAAAACGGTGCGGCCTTCTGCCACCAGGACTTCTGACGACGGGTAAACAGCTCCCAGAAGAGGATCGATCTGGTCGGGCAGAACAGTACCGCTGAAATTATATCCCCTGTGATAAAGGGAAGCTGAAAGTCCGGCATTTATGTACAGGTCCTGTGAGGCTCTCAGAAAATATGAATAAGAAAATCCTCCTCTTATATTGGTAATGATGCCGCCCGGATATTCATCGGAAACGTAAAATCCGGCACCACCGTGAAGGACAGGAAAAAAACCATCGTACGAAACGAACACTGAGTGCAGATTATAGCCATTGCCAGGATAATGATTCATGTACGACATCCTCAACATACCGTTACCGGCACTTCCTGTCAGAGCAGGATTGGCTATCATGGTCTGCTGATAGTTAAACCCCTCCTGGCCGTAAACAGCTACGGAAAGAAGCATAAACGCCGGAACCAATTGTGTCAGAAACCTTGCCATCATAAAGCACTGCAATATCAACGCAGCTACACCGTTATTATTTTTTAAAACCGGTCGCTTTCACAAAGAATCAAATTTAACGTATAAACTGAAACTCATTTTTATCTTTGCCCCTAAAGATGTCAAGATTATTGCAGATATCGGCATTTCTTATTCTTTCGTCTGTTTTATGCCTGAAAGCACAGACCGACGGTGAGCCGGCAGCAGCATCTTCCATGCTGTCGGGGGGCAAATGGTTCCGGATGGCTGTGCTGCGTGACGGCATTTATCGCATCGACTATTCAACACTGCAGGAAACAGGCCTTGAAGACCCTTCCGATCCTGAGATATTTGCATGTAATAAAGGGCAGCTTTCTTTTTATAACGACGGCAGCGCTCCCGATGACCTGAGTCAGATTGCAATTTATAAGGAAACAGGAAATGACGGCGTTTTTAACACCGGCGATTATATTCTTTTCTTCGGACAGGGCCCCGACAGGTGGAAGTATGATCCATATACACAGAACTATATCTTTAAAAAACATGATTATTCTGATACGGCTTTCTATTTTCTGACATCCGGAAAGGGAGTCAGCCTGACAATAAATCCAATTGAATATCCTTCAGGATCAGTATCTTACTGGTCATCAGAATCGGATGCCCTATTTGTGAGGGAAATTAACAATGAAAACCTTATAAAATCGGGAAGGGAATGGTATGAACCGGTATCATCGCTGAGCGGAGTGGAGATAAACCCCGGTTTTGAAGATCTTGCTGATGGCGAAAAGATGAAATACAGGATAAGGGTGCTGGCACGCTCCCCGGTAACATCTCTTTTCAGGTTTTATGAAGGGACCACACTTCAGAAGAGCATCCAGGTTCAGAACGTGAACATGCTAAACTATACGGGGACCTGGGCACAGATAACAGATTCGTCAGGTTATTTTTACCCTCTTTCATCATCACCCCTCTTCTCACTTAAATTTTTCAATAACGGAGAACCGGGAGCAAGAAGCTGGCTTGATTTTATTCAGTTGCATGCCAGGATTGATAATGCTTACAGGGGACAAACGAGATTCTATTCTGATTCCCGTTCAGTTGCCTCTGGACAGATAACGGAATTCAGCTTCAGCAGCCCTTCTCACGATCCGGTAATATGGGATGTTACAAATCCTGAACTTCCCGGAATCATGATGTACCAGAAAACAGGCGGAAACATAAGCTTCCGCGCTGAGACCGACACCCTCAGGAAATTTGTTTTCTTCACTGGTTCCGATCACCTGTCACCTCTCTTCCTTTCCGGAGAGCTGCCGAACCAGGATCTTCACGGCTCAGAAGCCGTGGATATGATCATTGTAACCCACCCTCTGTTCAGACAGCATGCCGAAGAGCTTGCAGACATACATTTCAGCAACAGCGGACTTCTTTCCCTGGTGATAACCCCACGGGAGATATACAATGAATTTTCCGGAGGCATACCCGACATTTCGGCAATAAGAAATTTTATCAGGTATAAGTTCCTGAGGCAAAAAGGCACGAATAAGCCCCTTCGCTACCTGCTTCTATTTGGCGACGGCTCATACGAGAACAGAACGCCACCTCCGCGTAATCCATGTTTCATACCCACATACCAGTCGAAGATCTCAAACATTGTCGTTTCATCTTTTACATCTGATGATTTTTTCGGTCTTCTCGAAGACGGAGAAGGAGAAGCTGAAGGGACAGAGGACATAGGTATCGGAAGACTGCCGGTTGCGGACACTGTGCAGGCAGGTATTCTGGTAAGAAAAATAAGGGACTACATGCTTTACGGCAGTAAGGGCAACTGGAAAAATATTATTTGCATAAGTGCTGATGACGAAGATGGAAACGCCCATATGCTTGATGCAGAAGGGCTTGCATCACTGCTTCAGGACAGCGTTCCCCAGTTCAACATCGACAAGATATATCTCGATGCTTTCCGCCAGGTCACCTCGGCAAACGGACAGTCCTATCCTGAGGCAAGAAATGCCATCAATGACCGGATAAACGATGGCTGTCTTATCTTTAACTATGTCGGACATGGAAGTGAGACAGGCCTGGCACACGAAAGAGTAATGAGAACCGAAGATATACTCGGGTGGAAAAATGGTTCCAGACTCCCGCTTTTTATCACTGCCACCTGTGAGTTCAGCAGATTCGACGATATGGATAAGAATATCATCACGGGTGATATGACAGGAAAGACCTCAGCGGGAGAAATGGCACTGCTGAATCCTGATGGAGGGGCTATAGCCCTTATGTCGACCACCAGGATAGTCTATTCGGCTCCGAATTATTTCCTTAACAGGAATATCTATGATGCTGCCTTCGATTCCGGTGCCGGAGGTGAGCCCCTCCGGATGGGAGATATCATCAGGATAGCCAAGAACAACTCGGGCAGCGGACCCAACAAAAGGAATTTTTCGCTACTTGGTGATCCCGCAGTCCGGCTTGCATATCCACGGAACGGAAACATCGTTACCGATTCGGTGAACAGCGTGGCTGTTACTGAAGGAATAGACAGTCTGAAAGCACTGGCCAAAATAACCATATCGGGGCACATTGAGGATGACGCGGGCATCGAAGCCGGTGATTTTAACGGGGTGCTGGTTACAACGGTCTATGATAAAGCTTCGCAGGTAACAACCCTGGCCAATGACGGAGGTACAACCATGAAGTTCAACCTGCATAACAACATAATTTTCAACGGAAAAACTATTGCTGAAAAAGGCCGCTTCAGATTCTCTTTTATCGTCCCGAGAGATATTGACTATAAATACGGTAACGCCAGGATAAGCTATTATGCATGGGATCCTGAAAATGAATCAGGAGGGTACTTTAGCGACATTGTGGCAGGGGGCTTTGCCAATACCATCGTGACAGACAGCACCGGACCGGCTATTCGTCTTTTCATGAACGACACCCTTTTCAGGAACGGAGGCATCACCGGGGCTGATCCGTCACTCTATGCAATTCTGGAAGACCCTGGAGGAATAAACACCACAGGATCGGGTATCGGACACGATATTACAGCAGTTCTCGACAATAATCAGAATTCCTTCATGGTTCTGAACAACTATTTCGAGAGTGATTTCGACAGCTACACCAGAGGAAGTATCCTCTATAATATTAACGGTCTTGCCAAAGGAAATCATTCCCTCAGACTTAAGGCATGGGATAACTACAACAACTCTTCGGAAGAGCTGATACATTTCGTGGTCGAATCCGATGGCAGCTTCATCCTTACAAACCTCATCAATTATCCAAATCCTGCGACAGAGTCGACAAAGATCAGTGCCGGGCACAACCGGCCCGACGAAATGCTGATGATCACTATTGCAATATTTGACGGGACCGGACGTTTGGTAAGAATACTGGAAACGACAGGGTTTGCATCAGGATACCAGCTTTACCCCGTAACATGGGACGGAAAGAACAGCAGAGGATCAAGGGTTGAGAAGGGAATTTACCTGTACAGGGTATCGGTAAGCACCGGTAACGGAGAAAAAGCTGAAGCATCGGGACGGATGATCATATTATGACTAAAATACAATAACATAGGTTAAATTTTGTTTTATATTTGTATCTTTATAGAATCACAGGAATGATAATGAAAAAGAGGACGATTGCACTGTTAGTTCTTCTGGTGGCCCTTTCAGCAGGCACAAAGACATTCAGCCAGAATGATGAACCCGATTACAATCCCATCCAGACCGTTGTTCCATGGCTCACCATAGCTCCCGACTCAAGGGCCGGTGCTATGGGCGATGCAGGAGTTGCAACTTCTCCCGACATCTACAGCCAGCATTGGAACCCGGCGAAATTTGCCTTTATCGACGGCAAAGGAGGAGTCGGTATTTCCTACATACCCTGGCTCAGGAACCTGGTCCCCGACATAAATATTGCTTACCTGTCGGGATACTACAGGTTCGACACCAAGCAGGTGATGAGCGGAAGTCTCATGTATTCATCATACGGAAAAATTGAGTTCACCGACGACGGAGGTGCCACACAACTTATAGTGAATCCCAACGAGTGGGCAGTTGACCTGGGCTACTCAAGGCTCTTCTCCGATAATTTCTCAGGAGGTGTTGCCTTCAGGTTCATTTATTCAAACCTGACACACGGCTACCCTGCCCAGGGAGAAGATACCAAACCCGGACTGTCGATAGCTGCCGATATCTCAGGATATTACCATAAAGATCTGACACTGCTAGACAAAAACTCCCTGTTTGCTTTCGGATTCAACATATCCAACATCGGATCCAAAATGAGCTACACCGAATCATACTCCGATTTCATTCCGATGAACCTCAAGCTGGGATCATCACTTTCTCTCGATTTCGACCGCTTCAACAGAATTACCCTTACCATCGACCTTAACAAGCTGCTCGTTCCTTCACCCGATTCAACAATCACCGAAGAGCAGAATATCTCGGTGCCTGAAGCTCTATTCAAATCGTTTGCCGATGCCCCCGACGGATTTCTGGAAGAACTGCGGGAGATAACCTATTCATACGGAGCCGAATACTGGTATAACAACATATTTGCCCTCAGGGCCGGATATTTCCATGAGAACACATATAAGGGAAACAGGCAGTTCTTCACTGCCGGTGCCGGATTCAGGATGAGCGGTTTCACAATCGATTTTTCCTATCTGATGCCTGTTGCCCTTAATCATCCACTTGCAAGGACCCTGCGCTTCTCATTGTCTTTCGACAGCAGTGCCCTCAGGAATGCATCAAAGCGCTGATGGATCTCAGGATCGGACAGGGTATCGACTTTCACCGCCTCGAAAAAGGCCTTAAACTATATCTGGGAGGCGTTCATATTGCCTCCGATAAAGGGTGTGTGGCACATTCCGACGGGGATGTGCTTCTCCACGCAATTTGTGATGCCCTTCTGGGTGCTTCGGGAATGGGTGATATCGGTCATCATTTTCCAGATACCAGCCCCGAATTCAAAAATATCGACAGCAGGATACTGTTAACCAGGACTCTGGCAATAATCAGAGAGAAAGGATTCAGGGTGGTTAACGTCGACTCCACAGTCTGTCTTGAGGAACCCAGGATAGCACCTTATATTAATGAGATGAAGACTGTCATATCCTCTATCCTTGAGACAATACCCGGGAATATTTCGGTTAAGGCCACCACCACAGAGAAGATGGGATTCACAGGCCGGGGCGAAGGAATTGTGGCCATCGCATCAGTGCTGATACAAAGGACAGTGTAAAATTCCCGCTTCCGTAAAATTAAATATGATACTTCCTCCCGGTGAACACCGGAGAAACCCAATGCCCTGTCAGAGGGCGCTGTCGATTATTGATTCATCAACACAATTAGGAAAGGTTACCCTGAGATCAGGATTCCTTTCCATTTCCCTTTTCAGGCTGAACATTGCTCCCTCATTTCTTGCCCAGCTTCTCCTGGCTATACCGTTATTTACGTCCCAGTAAAGCATCATCCTGAGCTTGCGGGAAGTGTCGTCACTGCCATCGAGCACCATGCCGAAGCCACCGTTAATGACCTCACCCCAGCCAACTCCTCCACCGTTGTGGACAGAAACCCAGGTTGCCCCCCTGAAAGCATCTCCTATCACGTTATGAACAGCCATATCGGCAGTGAATTTAGAACCGTCATAAATGTTTGATGTTTCACGGAAAGGAGAATCCGTTCCCGAAACATCATGATGATCTCTGCCTATTACTACCGGAGCAGTTATCTCCCCTGTGGCTACTGCCCTGTTGAAGGCATCAGCAATTTCTCTCCGTCCATCGGCATCGGCATACAGAATGCGTGCCTGCGAACCCACTACCAGGTTGTTCTTCTCTGCTTCCCTTATCCAGTGAATATTATCATCCATCTGCTGACCGATACGGTCGGGAGATTTTTTCCGGAGTTTTTCGAGCGTCTCAAGAGCTATCCTGTCGGTAGTCTCCAGGTCGCTTTTGTCATTTGAACAACAAACCCAGCGGAATGGTCCGAACCCGTAATCGAAGCAGAGCGGCCCCATAATATCCTGAACGTATGAAGGATACCTGAACTCTCCGTCAGAATTTAATATATCGGCGCCTGCACGTGATGCCTCAAGAAGAAATGCATTTCCGTAATCGAAGAAATATGTTCCCCTTTTGTTGTGTATGTTTATGGCATTAACCTGACGAACAAGTGACTCCCGTACATGCTTCCTGAAATTTTCAGGATCTGCCGACATCATTATCCCGGCTTCTTCAAACGACAGTCCCGCAGGATAATATCCTCCTGCCCATGGATTATGAAGGGAAGTCTGGTCTGAACCGAGATCAATGTGGATGTTTTCAGATGCAAATCTCTCCCATACCTCAACGATGTTGCCAAGGTATCCCAGTGACACAATCTCCCTGTTCCTTTTTACCTCCCTGATCCTTCTCACAAGGCTGTCAATATCTGGATAAACCTCATCGATCCATCCCTGTGCATACCTTTTCTCTATGGCCTTAGGGTTCACTTCTGCAGTCACCGAGCTTATTCCGGCTATCTTTGCAGCTTTTGGCTGGGCACCCGACATCCCCCCCAGGCCCGATGAAACATACAGCATTTCGTTTTTGTTATCTCCGACAATCCTTGAAGCATTGAGTATGGTTATCGTGGTTCCGTGGACGATACCCTGCGGGCCGATGTACATGTATGAGCCGGCTGTCATCTGTCCGTACTGGGTCACACCCAGGGCATTATACTTTTCATATTCGTCCCGGGAAGAATAGTTTGGGATCATCATCCCGTTAGTTACCACAGCCCTCGGGGCATCATGATGTGACGGGAAAAGACCCATCGGATGACCTGAGTACATAACCAGGGTTTGTTCATCGGTCATCTCCGAGAGGTACTTCATCGTAAGAAGGTACTGAGCCCAGTTCTGGAAGACAGCTCCGTTACCTCCGTAAGTTATCAGTTCATGGGGATGCTGAGCAACCTCGGGATCGAGGTTGTTCATGATCATGAGCATAATTGCAGCAGCCTTCTCCGAGCGGAAAGGATATTCTCTGATGTTACGCGCCTTCATTTCGTAATGCGGACGGAAACGGTACATGTAAATCCTTCCGTGATCTCTGAGTTCCTGAGCGAATTCGGGAGCCAGGGTGCGGTGAAATTGCGGGGGAAAATATCTGAGGGCATTCCTGAGAGCCAGTTTCTTTCCGGGTTCATCAAGAACATCCCTTCTTCGCGGTGCATGACTAACAAACCTGTCATAAGGCCTGGCAGGAGGAAGGTCGGAAGGTATTCCGGCTGAAATGAGCCTTTTAAAATCAGAACTGGCCATATCAAATGATATTAAAAGGCTTGCATGGCAGGCCTTTTGTTGCAGGGGCGCTGGTTCAGATCCGGGTACCGCCTACTATTTCGTCGTCAACAAGAATACGGCCGCAGTATTCACAAACAATGATCTTCTTTCTCGATTTGATATCGAGCTGTCTCTGGGGAGGGATCTGGTTGAAGCATCCTCCGCAGGCATCACGTTGTACGGGAACCACTGCCAGACCGTTTCGTGCGTTGGAGCGTATTCTTTTATATGCTGTCAGAAGACGTTCCTCAATCAGCTCCTGAACCTCTTCAAGTTTCTTGTACAGGTTCTCTTCCTCTTTCTTTGTATCGGAGATTATTTCCTCCAGCTCTGCCTTTTTTGACTCCAGGTCAGATTGTCTGTCGGCGAGCAAGGCTTCCGACTCCGTTATGAGCTGTTTCTTTTCTTCTATCTGGGCAGAGAACTCTCTGATCTTCTTATTGTAGAGTTCTATTTCAAGAGTCTGATATTCAATTTCCTTAGAAAGTGAATCAAATTCCCTGTTATTCCTTACATTTTTCTGCTGTTCTTCATATTTTTTTATCAGCGCTTCCGATTCCGAGATCTCAAGATTTTTCTTCTGGACGTTTTTTTCAAGGTTGAGAACCTCCTCCCTGAAATTGCCAAGCCTGGTTTCCAGTCCGGCAATGTCATCCTCCAGGTCCTGAACCTCAAGAGGCAGTTCTCCTCTGAGTGTCTTGATCTTATCTATCTCTGAATCAACCAGCTGAAGGCTGTATAGTGCGCGAAGTCTTTCCTCAACAGAGATCTCGGCTTCGTGCGTTTTGCTTTTTTCCATATTAAAAGTAATTTATCGGATTGGTATTTATCTCTGAAAACCGGAGTGCAAATTTAGGGAATTTTTTGGTAATAAGATCGTAAAGTAATTCTGTGGAAAATTTTTCAGTCTCATAATGTCCGGCATCAACAAGCAGAATACGGTTTTCAGCTTCAAAAAAACTATGATATTTTAAGTCTGCTGTAACGAATGCGTCGGCTCCCGATGCAATGGCATCACCTGTGAGTTGTCCTCCCGAGCCACCACAGAGGGCCACTTTAGATATTTTCTTACCAGTAAGATTTGAGTACCTGATACTTCCGGAACCTAAATTTTCCTTCAGCATCGTGAGAAAGGATTTTTCATCCACAGGTTCAGGTAAATTCCCCACACAACCCAGTCCTGCGTTCAGATTTTCATTTTCCAGAGGATACAGGTCAAACGCTACCTCTTCATAGGGATGAGATTCAAGGAGGGCTTTTACAACTCCCCGCTTCATATAGGAAAACAGAATCGTTTCAAAACGGATCTCTTTCTCAAAATGAGTCCTGCCCTTTTCGCCTGCAAAGGGTCTGCTTCCTTCTCCGGCTCTGAAACTTCCTGAACCTTCAACTGTAAATCCGCACCGGTCGTAAGCACCAATAAAACCGGCACCTGCGGCAAAGACAGCATCTCTCACCCTGTCGAGGTGGTCAGCCGGGATAAAAGTGACAAGCTTTAAAAGCCTGTGTTTAAGAGGTGTAAGTACTTTTACATTTTTAAGTCCGATCTTTCCGGCCAGCTTACGGCTTACTCCGTTTTCGACGATGTCGAGGTTTGTATGTGCAGAATAGACAGCCACATCGTTCCTTATCGCCTTCATAATTACCCGTTCAACGGAGTTTTTCCCGGAGATCTGTTTAAGGGGGTTGAAGATCACGGGGTGATGAGAGATAATTACATCACATGCTGATCCAATGGCTTCATCGAGGACCTGTTCCGTAACGTCAAGACTAAGAAGCCCTGAACTGATAGTCTTCATCGGATCGCCAACCTGCAGGCCGGAATTGTCATATCCCTCCTGGAATGACACCGGCACAGCCGTATCGAGAAATGAGGCAAGATCTTTTAGCTGCATAAAGTAACAAT
Organism: Bacteroidales bacterium; assembly: GCA_036759025.1. Lineage (GTDB taxonomy): Bacteria > Bacteroidota > Bacteroidia > Bacteroidales > VadinHA17 > LD21. The sequence continues at coordinate 39,441 of DAIOVL010000018.1, read as the reverse complement.
TAAGAAACTGAGGTCATATAGAATCACGAAGCCCAGTAAGCATTTCCCTTATCTTCTGAAGCGACTCTCCTATCTCATATTTGTAGTCGGTCTCTTCCCATTTGCCCGACAGCCTTTTCTTCACCCCGGGAATGGTCATCCCTTCAACCTTCAGCAGCTGATGTATGATCTTAAGGTTTTTAACGTCGCCCTGGGTGAACATCCTGTTCCCCTTCCTGTTCTTCATTGGTTTCAGGATATCGAATTCATTCTCCCAGAACCTGACGGTAGATACTGCTACACCCAGCATTCTGGATACTTCTCCGATTGAATAATAGAGTTTTTCTACAGGCTTCTCCTTGTATGGCATGACATTATTTATATGTTATTTTTCCAAGGTCATCAATATTGATAACGGCATCGGGGAAATCTGAGGAAGTCAGTTCCCTTATGGTTTTTATCACCCTGCCGGCAGGATCTTTTCGCACGCCGCCGCCGTAAGACTGGAACACGGGTATTATCCTTCCCGACAAGAACTTTCCGTTCACGTCAGTGCTGATCCTTATTACCGGGGCAATTCCGTTTGGTCCTGACAGATTGAATCTGCCGTAAGTGCAGAAGTTGCCAAGGCTGTAGGCAATGAACCTTTCCTTATACACTTCCACAGCTCTTGTCACATGAGGCCCGTGACCGTATACAATGTCTGCCCCGGCGTCGATCATTCTGTGGGAAAATTTAATCACATCGCCCCTGTTTTCGGTATGAAACATTTCGTCTCCGGCTTTGACGTGCTGATAATCAGCACCTTCAGCACCACCATGAAAAGAAACTACCACAATATCGCAGGTATCTGCCAGTCCTTTCACTATCTTTTCAGCACCTTCAATATCATTAATACTTACAGTGCCTGCATTAGGGGCAAAAGCGCAAAATCCATACAGAAGGGTATCACGTAAAGAAAATGATAAGGGATATTCAAGCAATCCACCATAGCTGATACCAAGTGAATCCAGTATCTCCATGGTTCTTATTCTTGAGGGAGGTCCGAAATCGCCGAAATGGTTATTGGCCAGACTCAGGAAATCAAATCCTGCGACAGCCAGGGCTCCGGCATAACGCTCTGGCATCCGGAAGAGATAGCATATAGTCGTGTCGCGGCATTTTTTTGCAGGTTCTCCTTCGTCGAGGAATGATCCTTCAAGATTTCCACATGTAATATCCGAAGCGGCAAGAGTGTCGGCAAGGTCTCCCAGAAGTCTTAGGGGATCATCACCGGGAGGAAGAAAGCGGGTAGAGGGAAATGATGTTCCAAGCATGATATCGCCGACAAGGGTTACGGCAATTTCACGGTTTGCCGGGATTGTATCTGCCGCATGAAGGTTTGCGTTCAGAGCAGGCTCAATACCGGCAGTAAGGTAAAGTATTAAAAAAAGTTGCTTAATTCTCATGGAGGTTCAGGAAGGCTAATCAAAAGACTGGCCGGTTTTCGAAACTATCTCTATCATCCTCTCGTATTCCTCGGCGTTAAGGTCATTCATATAAAAATTCACAGGATCGATGCTTTTACCGTTAAGTCTGACTTCGTAATGCAGGTGCGGAGCCACTGAGGTGCCTGTATTTCCTACAAAACCTATCACCTCGCCTCTCTCTACCTTCTGACCTCTTCTTACATTGAAACCGTCGAGGTGGGCATACAGAGACTTGTATCCGTAGCCGTGGTCGATGATAATGTGTTTTCCGAATCCTCTTGACGCGGTGTTGACTGCCTCTACCGTTCCGTTGCCGGTGGCATAAATCTCTGAACCTGTCGGGGCGGTGAAGTCCATTCCTGCGTGGAATTTAATGATCTTATAGATAGGGTGTATCCTGAGTCCGAAACCTGATGCCGTCCGGGTAAGGTCCCTGTTGGAGATTGGCATGATGGCAGGTATTGAAACCAGCATATCCTCCTTTGTACGCGCCAGGTCAAAGAGATCATCATACGATTTCGACTGAACAACAATTTTCTTTTTGATCCGGTCGAGTTTTTTTGTCGTTTCGATCACAATATCCGAATTGGAATAGCCTTCCAGGTCCCTGTACCTGTTGATACCTCCCACGCCGCTTTCCCTTTGTGTCGAAGGTATTGGTTCTGCCTCGAATATCGCCCTGTAAAGATTATCATCCTTTTGTTCAAGCTGTCCTATTACTGTTCCCAGGTCTTCCATCTCCTTCTGAATTATATCATACTGAAGGGTAAGCTGGGATATTTCCCTTTGCAGGGCCTTTTCCTTTGGTGAGTCAAAGAATGAAGCATAAATAATGTAGTATGCCACAGCCACCAGCAAAGATCCTGTAAAATAGGCAAGCCCCCTGAGCAGGACAGATTTGTAGCCGAGCCGTATCTTGTCGAAGCTCAGTGACTCAGGATTAAATCTGTATCTCGATTTTGGCATGATGCAGCAAAGATAAGAAAACGATCCTTTTAAGCAACCGGTCAGGGGTTATCTGAAGCTTGAACCCGAGCTGAAGGCCTGGATCATTTCATTAAATTCCTCGCGGGTGATGTCGTTATTGAAGAAGTTAATGGCATTAACGGGTGATCCGTATTTGTTAATCTGGTAATGCAGGTGGGGGCCCGACGATGTGCCCGAACTGCCGCTAAGACCTATCAGACGGCCTCTTTTGACCATGTCGCCCTTCGACACGTGAATCTTACTGAGATGGCCGTAAATTGACTGAAGCCCGTATCCATGATCTATCACCACGTAGTTCCCGAAGCCATAACTGTTGTACCCTGCTTCAACTACCTTGCCGTCGCCTGTGGCATAGATATTCGTTCCGTAGGGAACATAAAAATCCTGGCCATAGTGCATCCTGCCGATTCCGAGAACAGGGTGTACCTCACGGAATTTAAAACCGTCGCCGAGTCTGAAAGAAGGATCAACCGGGCATATTGCAGGCAGATGGTCCATTTCATGCATCCATTCCTGAGCTCTTTCAAGAATGCTTGAGAAAGAATGATCCTGAACACTGGTCATATTTTTCATCTCCTCAATCCTGATCCTTGTCGACTTAATGAGCGGAGAGTAAATATAACCATCCAGGTTCGTGAACCTGTCGACACCACCAAAACCGGGATTTCTTATCATACCCGGGATGCTGTCGAGAGAAAGGACGGGACGGTACCTTATCTCATCAGACTGCTTAAGGCTGTTGATTGCTTCCATTGAACTGTCAAGTTCCCTGTTGGCGAGGAGATATTTAAGCTTAATGTCGTCGAGATGACGGCTTAGCAGATGTACTTTCGGAGAGCCTGAGAATGAGGTGTAGATTGAAATATAGAGAAGTGATAACGCCAGGGAAGCTGTAAACCAGAATAAAAACCGTATGACACGTTTGCGCAAAGGAGGCCTTACCTGCTTGTATTGCAGGTCGTTAAGGTCAAGAAAGTATTTCCGTTTCCCCATTATCCGGACTTGATCTTTCAACTTTTTATTTCAGGCAACCGACAAATCTAAATCAAATAAATTAATTTTACAAGCCAATTTCAGGAGATATTAACATAATTCAATGATAATTACAGATGAATTCAAATGAACTGAGGCAGCAATTTTTAGAATTTTTCCGTTCGAAAGGACATGAGATAGTGGCATCTGCTCCCATGGTGATAAAGAATGATCCAACCCTTATGTTCACAAATGCCGGGATGAACCAGTTCAAGGATATCTTCCTGGGTAACAGGCAGCCAAAGAGCCTCAGAACAGCTAATTCACAAAAGTGCCTGAGGGTCTCAGGCAAACATAACGACCTTGAAGAAGTGGGCCACGACACCTATCATCATACAATGTTCGAGATGCTTGGGAACTGGTCATTCGGCGACTATTTTAAGAAAGAAGCTGTCGAATGGGCCTGGGAATTCCTGACTGAAAAACTTGGAATTCCTCAGGACCGGCTGTATACGACCATCTTCGAAGGCAGTCCTGAAGAAAATGTTCCCCGCGACGATGAAGCATTCATGCAATGGGAGAAGTGCTTCGGCACTCAGAAAAACAGGATACTGGAAGGATCAAAGAAGGACAATTTCTGGGAGATGGGCGACACCGGTCCCTGCGGACCCTGTTCCGAAATACATGTCGACATAAGGGAAGAAAAGGAAAGAGCCATGATCCCTGGACATGAACTCATTAACACCGGCCATCCCCTGGTAATAGAAATATGGAACCTGGTTTTCATACAGTACAACAGGAAAGCTGACGGCTCACTGGAAACACTTCCTGCAAAACATGTTGATACAGGGATGGGATTCGAGAGGCTCTGTATGATCGTTCAGGGTAAAAGATCGAACTACGACACCGATATTTTTCAATCTCTCTTTAGTGTACTGGGATCAATAACCGGAAAGAAATACGGCGAATCGCCCCAGACGGATATTGCAATGCGCGTTGTTGCCGACCACCTGAGGGCTGTGGCATTTTCGGTAGCCGACGGACAGATCCCTTCCAACAACAAAGCCGGATATGTGATCCGAAGAATCCTGAGGAGGGCTATCAGATATGGCTACAATTACCTGGGAGCTGAAGAACCCTTCATCTACAGGCTTGTACCTGCCCTGGTGAAAAGCATGGGCGGGAATTACCCCGAACTGGCAAATTCAGAAGACCATATCTCAAGGATAATACATGAAGAGGAGTCTTCATTCCTGAAAACCCTTGGCAAAGGGCTCAGGATGACAGGAAAGATAATTGCTGAGATGAAGGAAAAAAACAATGACCTCTTCCCCGGGAAAATAGCTTTTGAGCTTTATGACACCTACGGATTTCCTGTCGACCTTACACAGCTCATCCTCAAGGAAAATGGCATGAGACTCGACATGCAGGGCTTTGAAAAGGAAATGGCCGGACAGAAACAGAGATCACGCGATACAGCTGTGATAGACGCCGGCGACTGGATAATAGTGAGGGAAACGCCAGGAACGATCTTTACAGGCTATGAAAACACGGAAGATGATGTGCTGATAAGTAAATACCGGATCGTAAAGGTCAAAGGGAAAGAAGTATGCCATATCGTACTGAACCTGACACCTTTTTATGCCGAATCGGGAGGCCAGACAGGTGATTCGGGATATCTTATCTCGGAAAAGGAAAAGATAATGATCAGCGATACCGTTAAAGAAAATGACCTTATTATCCATGTCGCTGAAAAGGCTCCTGTGAATCCCGAAGCCCAATTCAGGGCTGTGGCAGATAGCGAAAAAAGGATGATGACTGCAGCCAATCATACTGCAACCCATCTTCTGCATCATGCATTAAGGTCGGTCCTGGGAAGCCACGTTGAACAAAAGGGATCACTGGTGACACCCGAAAGGCTGAGGTTCGATTTCAGCCATTTTAACAGGATATCCAGAGATGAGCTTTCACTGGTAGAGTTGACGGCAAACAGGCTGGTGATGCAGAACCTTTCAAGAAAAGTGACCGAAAACATCTCTCTGGAGAAGGCAAAAGAGATGGGAGCAATGGCCCTCTTCGGTGAAAAGTACGGAGAAACAGTAAGGGTGATAGGCTTCGGCGACTCCGTCGAATTGTGCGGAGGAACACATATTGAATCGACATCAGGCATAGGGCTGATAAAGATCGTTTCGGAAGGAGCCATAGCTGCAGGGATAAGAAGGATAGAAGCAGTCACCGGGGTCCGTGCTTACGAATATATTAACGACAAACTGGCTGCCTCCGACGATGTGGCTGCACTGCTCAAGACTCCCGGAAACATAAGGGAGGGTGTTGAAAAACTAATTGCGGAGAACAGCTCCCTGAGAAAAACAATCGAAAAATACCAGCTTCTTACTGCACGCTCAGAACTCAGAGAACTGGAAAGAAATGCCGAGGACCTGGGAAACATAAAATTTATGTCGGGACTGATTGATGTCGATTCGGCGGAAATGTTGAAAACCATCGCATTCGAAGCCAGAAAATCGTCCGGCAACAGTGTTATGGTAATAGGTTCCGCATCCGGGGACAAAGCAAATATCGTCGTGATGGTCAGCGATATTCTTGTTAAAAACATGAAACTAAATGCAGTAGAGATAATTAAGGCAATTGCTCCGGAAATCAGCGGCGGCGGCGGCGGTCAGCCTTTCCTCGCAAGTGCCGGAGGCAAAAATCCCGGTGGCATTCCGGCTGCCATTCGGAAGGCAAAAGAATACATACTCAGATTGAAGAATAACTGACCTTAAATTGCATTCAGATTATCGTGATCCATAATGACATTTCCCCTTTCGAATCAGGTTATTTTAAGAATCTGTCCTATAACCTTTTTTTGATTATTTTATGATCACGTATAATTCACTGTTAATGAAATATATATACTGTTAATATACTATATCGGAATTGCATCAAAAAATCAATTTTCTGAAAAATGGAAGTTACCCGGACTTTTGATATTATCGACCTCAATGTCGCCTTATATCCGCGAAGCGACATGTACGGGGGGAAGCAGGACAAGGTATGGAAAGTATACTCCACGGCTGAGGTCCGCGAACATGTTGATGCCGTAAGTTACGGCCTCCTTGCTATGGGTTTCGGAAGAGGTGACAAAATCGCCACGATAACCGGAAACAAGCCTGAGTGGAATTTTGTTGACATGGGACTGGCCCAGGCCGGGATCATCCATGTACCCATTTACCCTACGATAAGCCCTGAAGAATACAGCTACATACTTGAACACTCGGAGGTGAAAGCGATTATAATCAGCAACAAGGGTATATTCAACAAGGTTAAATCCACAGCCGACAGACTTGGGCTGACAGATTACATCTTCTCATTCGACCCCGTTGAAGGAGCCAGACCATTCTCATCTGTTCTAGAGGAAGGGAGGAAGAACTCCGGGAAATATGCACCCGTGGTTACATCCATAAGGGAAAGCATCAAACCGGAAGACATGGTTACGATCATATACACTTCCGGAACGACAGGGAACTCAAAGGGCGTCATGCTGACACATAAAAACCTGGTATCGAACGCAATCTCAACCTCCACGGCTCACCATCTTGGCTATGGCGACAGGGCCATGAGCTTCCTTCCCCTCTGCCATGTGTATGAAAGAATGATGAATTATCATTTCCAGTACAAGGGCATCAGCGTGTACTATGTAGAGAACATGGGAACGGTGTCGGAAGCCGTAAAGGAAGTGAAACCACATATCTTCAACACGGTACCACGTCTGCTCGAAAAAATATACGACAACATTCTTGCAAAGGGAAAAGACCTTTCATGGGTGAAAAAGACCATATTCTTCTGGGCCGTGAGCCTTGGTCTGAGGTTCAGACTTCACAATAACTCATCATTTTACATGCTGCGTCTGAGACTGGCCAGGAAACTGATATTCAGCAAGTGGCAGGAAGCGCTTGGAGGAGAACTGCAGGTTATGGTTTCAGGCGGTGCCGCCCTCCAGTCGCGACTCGAGAGAATATTCTGGGCTGCAGGTATGCCTGTAATTCAGGGATACGGACTTACAGAAACCTCACCTGTAATTGCCGTCAATCCATTCAGGATCCCTGAAATCAGATTCGGCACAGTGGGCCCGGTGCTGGAAAATGTCGAAGTTAAGATTGCCGACGACGGTGAGATACTCTGCCGGGGAGTCAACGTAATGATTGGTTATTATAAGGCCCCCGAGCTTACAGCCGAAGTGATCGACAGCGAAGGCTGGTTCCATACCGGCGATATCGGTGTTTTTGAAGAAGAAAAATGGCTCAGGATAACCGACAGGAAAAAAGAGATGTTCAAGCTTTCCGCCGGGAAATACATCGCACCCCAGGTTCTTGAGAACAAGCTTAAGGAATCAATATTCATCGAGCAGGCAATGGTCATCGGCGAAAATGAAAAGTTCGCCAGCGCCCTCATATCTCCCAACTTCACCTTCCTTCACGGCTGGTGCGCCGAACGCAATATCCAGTACCGCGACAACAGCGATCTCACAGAACTGCCCGAAGTGACCGAAAGGTACAGCAGGGAGCTGAAAGAAGTGAACAAATCACTTGGCGAACATGAACAGATAAAACGATTCCGGCTGGTTACAGAGGAATGGAGCCCCCAGACGGGAGAACTGTCACCGACCCTCAAGCTGAGAAGAAACTACCTCACCGAACGTTACAGGGATATAATTAATGAAATATATTTCGGCGGCGACAAGGATCTGACAGTTCTTTCCAGGATAAGGAACGGTATTACGGAAATACTGAAAGGATTACCAAAGTTCTGATCCCCATACAGCCGCTACTGTCTCTGACTTCACATCCGCCTTCGTGTTGAGGTGACGGTAAACCGGTAACATATTTTTCTTACTTTTGAAGCGTTATAATCAGGCTATGTCGGGAAAGAAATCACATATCCATTCCATGATACTGGTACCGGTCGTCATGATCTTCAGTATCGTGGCATGTTCACCCGGATCATGCTTTGAAGAGACGAATGCTCTCGTCAAATCAACATTCTACTCTGATACTTCCGGGCTGATGGCAAGTCCCGACAGTTTAAGCATTTACGGCGGGGCAAACGATACAACTCTGATATACAACAGGTCGCAAAAAGTTGAACGGGCCCTTCTGCCTCTTGATGCTTCGGAAACAGAATGCAGCTTCGTGGTCGAAATAAACGGCGTTACCGACACAATAACCTTCACCTACAATTCCTACCCTCATCTGATATCGAAGGAATGCGGGTATACTTATTACTATACAATAGAAGATCCACTGTTTACAGGAAATATCATCGACAAAATAACAGTTACAAAGAATACCGTTACGACCCTTGCTGAAGAAAATATTCGTATATATTATTAGCATCATGATGCTGGCTCCACTGTCGGCACAGGAAGCTGTGGAAGCTCCCGAAGCTACGGCAGCCACCGACAGTGTGGATATTCAGCTTAAGATAAGGGCCGGTGTTGAAATTGCCGGTCCGGCTATCTATCTGACCGACAAAAACATACTAAACCTGGAGGCTTACTGTTCCTTCGACCTCAACGAGGTAAGATCGATATATGCCGGTGCCGGGTTCACCGATTATCACTACTCCCAGTACAACTACAGCTTCTCAGCAAAAGGATCTTTTCTGAAGGCAGGGATGGATTTCAACCTTCTCAGGCCTGAAATGGCTGAGGGCAGATACTGGGCCGGACTCGGATTACGATACGGGATAAGCAGGTTTTCTTACGAAACGGCCTCCTTCAGCTATGAAAACTACTGGGGTTCAACAACATCGTCTGTTCCCAGGCAAAGCGCATGGGGTCATTTCATAGAAGCTTCAGGAGGTTTCAGGGCTGAGCTGTTCAAAAATTTCAGCATAGGCTGGATGGTAAGTGCAAGAAAGCTTATCTACTCCGGTGCCGATAAACATGTCAGCCCAATCTATTTCCCCGGTTACGGCGAAAGCGGAAGCTCTTTCAGTTTCGCCATCAATTATTTTCTCACCTGGAACATACCCTATAAAAAGATCAGGGTTCAGATAAAACCTGAACCTGTCGAGGAACCCGGGGATGAAGAGACAGAGGGTAATGATGATTTTTCCCGTAACGTTGGAAGACAGCGCATCGGAAGCTGATCCCTGGTGAATCTTATTACGCCCCTTAAGGGCTTACGGTTTCAGGTTTGATGCATGCCCCAGGATGATGACGCCGGGATCCTATAACTTATCCTTCCCCGGTCTGCTGAAAAGCAGAAGCCCGGCAAAAGTGATGGCACCGTTAAGCAGCAGAAGCTCAAAACCAAACTTGTATCCGTTGAAAAGCTGAACGGAATACCTGCTGAGGAAAAAACAGATCACCGGCGACAGTACCGCAATCAAGGGTGTCAATGAATCCTTTACCTTTCGCCTTGTAAAAAGACCGAAGCTGTATAAACCCAGCAATGGCCCGTAAGTGTAGCCGGCTATCGTAAAAAGCTTGTCTATCACTGCCCTGTCGTTCATGATGCTGAAAATCAGTATACTGACAAAAAACACCAGGGCAACCGACAGGTGTACCGAGTACCTGATCCTTGTGGATCTCTTTTCAGAAAGCTCCTTCTTTTTCTGCAAACCCAGAAAATCAATGCTCACCGATGTCGTAAGAGAAGTAAGTGCCCCGTCAGCACTCGGGAAGGCCGCAGAGATCAGTCCAACGAGAAAAACCAATCCTGCTACCGGTCCCAGATAATTCAGGGCTATCGACGGGAAGAGATCATCCGACATGGCAACATTGATGCCTTTATTGACTGAATAGATGGTGAGAAAAGCACCCAGGACGAGGAAAAGGAGGTTGACAATCACAAGTATACCGCTGAATGTGAACATATTTTTCTGAGCTTCCTTCAGGTTCCGGCAGCTGAGATTCTTTTGCATCATTTCCTGGTCGAGGCCGGTCATGGTTATCGTAATGAACATCCCTGAAAAGAACTGTTTCAGGAAGTGGCGCTCATGGTTCCATTCGGTTATGAACATCCTGGAGATCCTGCTGTCGGCAATCTGTGTAAAAAGACTGTTGGCATTTTCACCAAGTTCCCTGCTTATGTAGAAAATCGACATCACTACCGCCAGAAGCATGAAGGTCGTCTGCAGGGTGTCGGTCCAGACTATCGTCCTGATCCCCCCTTTCAGTGTATAAAGGATTATCAGTATTATAAAGATAAGGGCATTGACCCAGAAAGGGATGTTCCAGGCATCGAAGACAAAAACCTGGAGCACGTTAATTACGAGGAACATGCGAAGAGAGGCTCCCAGTGTCCTCGAAAGAATGAAAAATCCGGCACCTGTCTTGTACGACCAGAAGCCGAACCTCTGTTCAAGATATGTATATATAGACGTCAGCTTAAGTCTGTAGTACAACGGAAGAAGGACGAGAGCAATGACAAAATAGCCGAAAAGGTAACCGAAAACGACAACCATATAGCTGAATTGTGTGTCTCTCACCCAACCGGGCACCGACATAAAAGTGACACCCGAAAGGGAAGCGCCTATCATCCCGTAAGCAACCACGAACCACGGTGATTTGCGGTTACCGATATAAAATGCATGGCTGTCGGCCCTTCTTGCAGTTATCCAGGTCACCGCAAAAAGAAGAGCTGTATAAATAAGGAAGATACCAAGTATAAGTTTAGGCTGCATATCCTGAAAATAAAGTTACAAGGATAGCAAAAAGAAAGCAACCCGAAAAATCCTTCTTAAGGGTAAAAGAAGCAATAATTGGATTATTTTTGTCTAAATGATCTGTTATGATTACTAAAGAATTTCCTTCACGGCTGCTCGAAAATGCGGTGAATGAATTTGCTTCTTTGCCGGGTGTGGGAAGGAAAAGTGCCTTCAGGCTTGTGATGAACCTGCTGAAGCGAAATCCTTCCGAGGTACAACGCTTCGGGGAGACCATTATCAGGCTTCACTCCGAAATAAAATACTGTAAGATATGCAACTCAATATCCGACACCGATATTTGCAGTCTCTGCGGCGATGAAAAACGTGACAGAACTCTCATCTGCGTGGTGGAGAACATCCCCGATGTGATGGCCGTAGAAAGTACAAGGCAGTTTAAAGGCCTGTATCATGTACTCGGAGGAATAATTTCGCCTGTCGACGGAGTGGGTCCTTCCGATCTGAAGATCGACACCCTGGAGGACAGGGTCAGGTCGGGAGGGATCAGCGAGGTGATTCTGGCATTAAGTGCCACGATGGAAGGCGATACCACCAATTATTATCTGTACAGAAGGCTTTCCTCCTATGATATTGCCATCACAACACTTGCCAGGGGTGTTGCCATCGGCGATGAACTGGAATATACCGATGAGATAACATTGGGAAGAGCAATTAATAACCGTAATCCTTACCAGCAATGATAAGATCAGCAAACAAATTCCTTTCCGCTGCGGCCAGGAATATGAAACGATCGGCCATCCGCGAGATACTTAAGCTTCTGCAGAAACCTGAAATGATCTCGTTTGCCGGAGGCCTGCCATCTCCCGAGACCTTCCCTGTCGACGACCTGAAGGAGATCACCATGGAAGTTCTTGAGACTCATGGAGCCGATGCACTTCAGTACGGGACCACCGAAGGCGATCTTTCGCTCAGGAAGGCTCTTGTGGAAAGGCACAGGCAGCAGGGACTGAACATTGACATTGAGAATCTGATCATCACCACAGGCTCTCAGCAGGCTCTCGATCTCATTGCAAAAATATTCATCGATCCGGGCGATTATATCCTTTGCGGGCTGCCATCATATCTCGGCGGACTGAATGCTTTCTCTGTTTATGGCGCCAGGATGAAAGGCATTTCCCTCGATGAAGAAGGAATGCGGCCCGATCATCTTGAGGAGACCATTATCCATCTCCGCGACCTGGGGAAAAAACTCAAGTTTATTTATATAATCCCTGATTTTCAGAATCCTGCCGGAGTGACAGTCCCGGAATCAAGAAGGCTGAGGATAATCGAAATCGCAGAGAAATATGATCTTCTGATCGTGGAAGACAGCCCTTACCGCGAGATAAGGTTCAGCGGCGAAACACAGAAGATGATGTGCCAGCTCGACACAACCGGAAGGGTGCTGACACTGTGCACCTTCTCCAAGATTCTTTCTCCGGGATTCAGGGTCGGATGGGTAATAGGCAATCCTGTTTTACTCGAAAAGCTGGCTATGGCGAAACAGACTGCCGATCTTTGCACTTCAGCATTCGTTCAGAAGATCATTGCCTGCTACATGGAAAAAGGACTTCTTGAAAAAAACCTGAAAAGCACAATCTCCCTTTACGGGGAAAGATGCAGATTCATGACAGATTGCCTTCGCAGGTTTATGCCGGCCGGTGTAACATGGACTGAGCCTCAGGGTGGATTGTTCCTTTTTGTCACACTTCCTCATGGAATAGACACAGAGGTGATATTCAAAAAGGCCGTTGAACATAATGTTGCGTTCGTATCAGGCTCTTCCTTCTTCTGCAACAACTCAGGCCACAACACATTGCGTCTCAACTTTTCATTCTCGGATAAAACAGACATTGAAGAGGGAATCCGCCGGCTAGCATCGGTCCTGGAAGGCGAGATAAACGGAAAATAAGATTATATGGATCTATCCGTAATCATTGTCAGTTATAATGTCAGGGATTTTCTTGAACAGTGTCTGCTCTCTGTTTACAGGGCAGCAGAAAATACCGATTGCGAAATATTCGTGGTTGACAATAACTCTGCCGACGGTTCGGCAGCTATGGTAGCAACCATGTTTCCGCGGGTTAAGCTGATAGTGAACGAAAAGAACCTGGGATTTTCGTCGGCCAACAACCAGGCTCTCAGAATAGCATCCGGCCGGTATATACTCCTTCTTAATCCCGACACCATCATCGAAGAAGAAGGCCTGACCCGGTGTATCCTTTTCATGGAAGAACATCCGGATGCAGGTGCAGCGGGAGTGAGAATGATAAACGGAAGGGGAAGGTTCCTGCCTGAATCAAAGAGGGCCCTGCCCACTCCTTCCACTGCTTTCTTCAAGATGACAGGACTCTCGAAACTCTTCCCTCGCTCCTCAATTTTCAACAGGTACTATCTTGGCTATCTTGATGACAGGTCTACAGGCAATGTCGATATTATCCCGGGAGCTTTTATGTTCCTTGGAAGGAAGGCTGTGGAAAAAGCAGGTCTGCTGGATGAAGAGTTCTTTATGTATGGAGAAGATATAGACTACAGCTACAGGATACAAAAAGCAGGCTACAGAAACTACTATTATCCTGAAGTTAAGATCATTCATTTTAAGGGTGAGAGCACAAGAAAAGAACACCTGAAAGCTGTTGTTCATTTCTACCACGCGATGGCAATTTTCGTCAAGAAACATTTTTCAGGCAGCATATCTGACGGTCTCCTTTTCTTAATAAATGCAGCAATATTTTTCAGTGCCGGCCTTGCGCTCCTGAAAAGACTCTTCATACTTACAGTTTCGTTTCCGGCCAGAGTGATCGCAAAGAGTCCTCTGGCTTTTAAGATCAGGACAGTTGTCGTTTCAGATACGGAGGTATTTGGCAGCCTGGTCTCCCTGCTGACCTCGAAAGGCAGGCGGAATAAAATTGCAGGAAGGATAAGCATCAGCCCCGATGACAAGACGTGTGAAGTCCTGGGACATCTTTCGCAACTATCAGAGATCATCAGGGAAAACCGCATCCGTGAAGTGGTTTATTCAGGCCGCAACCTGAGCACTTCAGTGATAATTGACTCCATGCAGACAATTTCGGAAAGCAGGGTAAACATCAGGATTGCGCCAACCGGAGAAGAATATCTTTTAGGAAGCCGGCATTAAAACAATATCAGCAGCCCGTAAATGGCAACGAAGCAAATATATTAACCGTCTGTCGGGAACAATTACGCAAGTTTTTTGTTATTCTGTCGGCAAATAATTATTAACAAAACAATTTCACGGGTCACCAGATTTACTTGTCCCGGATATATAAAAATACAAAAGCTCAGCAACAGAAATGGCAACAATGAATATAGTGCTCCCGGCTATGGGAGAAGGAGTTATAGAGGCAACAATTAATAAATGGCTTGTAGCTGAAGGAGCAATGGTTTCTGAAGATGATCCGCTCGTTGACGTCGCCACCGATAAGGTCGACTCTGAGGTCCCTTCACCTTCCGACGGCAGGATAGTATCCATCATTGCCAGGGAAGGATCTGTGGTAAAGGTGGGAGAGATAATTGCGGTCATGGAAAATGACGCCCTTGCCAATCCGGATGAGGAGAAAAAGGTGCTCATGGAAGTTGAGAGGGTCCGTGAGACCATAAATGAAGAGAAGAATCAGATAAGGGAGGCGGAAACGGCCTCGCGCGAGATGAAAAGCCGCACCCCTTCGGGTAAATTCCTGTCCCCGCTGGTACGCAGTATTGCTTCCCGTGAAAATATTGCTTATTCTGACCTTGACAAAATCAGTGGTACCGGAATGGATGGAAGGATAACCAGAGATGATGTTATGAACTTCCTGTCGGAAAAGGTGAAAGAGGCAGAAAAGGCTAAAGAGAAAGAAAGAAAGATCTCTGAAGAAGAACATACTGAAGGACCTGCTTCTGCTGCAAGGGAAAAGATTAATCTTCAGAACGGCGATGTGGTAGTTGAAATGGACAGGGTAAGACGTCTGATTGCCGACCATATGGTTCAGTCCAAGAAGATATCCCCTCATGTAACCTCCTTCATAGATGCCGATGTTACCAGGCTGGTGAACTGGAGGAACTCCGTAAAGGATAAATTCCTTGCGGCTGAAGGACAAAAGCTGACACTTACGCCAGTCTTCATCGACGCTACTGCAAGAGCCCTGTATGAATTCCCGATGCTCAACATTTCTGTCGACGGGAATAACATCATTATCAAGAAGAACATAAATATCGGGATGGCCACAGCCCTTCCTGACGGGAACCTGATTGTACCTGTTATAAAAAACGCCAACGAGAAAAGCCTGACTGGTATCGCAAAAAATGTCAATGATCTTGCTGACAGGGCAAGGAAAAACAAGCTCAAACCAGATGAGATCACAGGAGGGACCTTTACAGTTACCAATTTCGGAAGCTACAACAACCTGTCGGGAACACCCATCATCAACCAGCCACAGGCTGCGATACTTGGTACCGGCGTTGTAAGGAAGATGCCTGCAGTGGTTGAAACTCCCGACGGAGACATGATAGCCATACGCCACATTATGATCCTGTCGCTGAGCTACGACCACCGGGTAATTGACGGGGCACTGGCGGGCAAATTCCTGAACAGGATAAAGGAGATACTGGAAAACTACTCCCCCGATAATTTCTGAAAATAGTCCATATTTACGATACCGGATTTTCATTCCGCCAGATACGGACAGATAATGTTTTTGTTGACATTTAGTTAAAAAGGGTTGATTCTTTTTTCCCTTTTTATTAATATTTCTTCTATATTAGTACCCTTAAGATCAGATTCTGAAAAAGATAAAACCTGTTCCCCCGGGGAATGCCGGTCATATATAGGATTTTATTTCAGTCACAGGATCTTGGATTGACATATATACCTGACAAATAAAGATGAAGAGGTTTCTTTTATTGGCAATGCTCCTGATTCTTGCGGCATATGTAGCGTATCCCCAGGGAAGGATTGAAAACAGGAAGAAGTTCTTCGAAGCTGAAGGATTTGTTCTCTTTGAGGAATATGAAGATGCCCTTCCGCTTTACCTTCAGCTTATAAAGTCGTATCCAGGCAATTCAAACCTTAAATTCAGGATAGGACAGTGCTACAGTAACATTGCCGGTGAAAATGAAAAGGCCGTTCCTTTCCTTGAAGAAGCCGTTGAGAACATAAATATGCGTTACCGCGAGGGCAGATTCAGGGAGAGCGGTGCTCCCTTTGATGCCTACTACTACCTGGCCAATGCCTACAGGATCAACAACCAGCTTGAAAAGGCAATTGAGACATACGAGCTTTTCAACAAAAACCTCGACACAAAAGTATACAACCCGGAGGTCGTGAAGCTACAGATCGAATCGTGCCATAATGCAATCGAACTGATGAAAACGCCCGTATATATCCGGAAGCAGAACCTGGGCAGTCTCATCAACGACCAGTATCCCGACCTGAACCCTGTGGTTGCGTCGGACCAGATGTCGATGGTGTATAACAAACGTACTCCATTCCAGCAGGCTGTTATGTATTCAAAAAAAGTAAACGGAAGCTGGAGTGAACCTTTGAACATCATCCCTGATCTCGGGCTGGGTCAGGAAGAAGGTAACTTTGCAACATCGCTCTCTGCCGACGGGAAAGAGCTTTATATTTACAGGCGGGGTGCCGACTATGACGGAAACATATATGTCACAAAAAAGATCGGTGACGATCGTTGGGGCAACATTATACGACTAAACGACAACATCAACACAAAATACTGGGAGTCACACGGCACTATCTCACATGACGGCAAAAAGATCTATTTCACTTCCAACAGGAAAGGTTCCCTTGGAGGCCTCGACATCTATATGTCGGAAAGAGACAGTGCCGATGCCTGGGGGCCGGCTGTGAACCTTGGACCTGTGATAAATACTGTTTACAACGAGGACACTCCTTTCCTGAGCGAAGACGACAGGACACTTTATTTCAGTTCCGAGGGGCATCACAACATGGGAGGTTATGATATCTTTTCCTCGCGGCTTCTGGACAATGGAGAGTGGTCGGCACCTGAAAATGCCGGCTATCCTGTCAACAGCACAGGCGACGACCTCTTCTTCTACCCTGTGAACCAAGGATACCAGGCTTATTATTCGATGATGGATGACGACGGGTTCGGACTTGCCGACATATACCATCTTGAAATATTCTCAGACAGGAACCCCCGCACCTTTTCAGTCAAGGGTAATGTAAAAGTTGAGGACCTGAAAGCTTCTGAGGAAGACAGTATTAGGATCAGCGCTTCAAGTATCACCTTCCCGGGGAACGGGTCAGTTACCTATACCAATCCACTTACAGGCGATTTTAAACTGGACGCACTTCACGGGAAGAATGAACTTGTCATTGAGGCACCCTTTATTGAAAGATACAGCCGCGAGATAGACCTGCCCCTGAACGCCGGCAACGATATCTGGGATTTATCACCCATCCTCCTCCCGAAAACCGATTTCATTGCTGCCCTGGAAGTTGGTGAAACGAAGGTCTCAGGCGATTCAACGTTTTACACCATCAACACCGAACCACGTTCCGTTTTAAAGGTAATGCACATTGCAGGCGATTCTGTGCTGGCCGAAGAACAATTCCCTGTTGACAATACGCCCTTCATCTACGGAATGAAAAATCGCGATGATATCGATTCTGTGAAATTTGTTATAACCGACAGGTATGGCAATGTAACGACATCGGTTGTGGCAGTTGAAAAGCACATCGCGGCCCGTCGTGCAGCAAAACCTTCCTATACAGCTGTACCCCAACGTAAGGATATTACAGAGATCCTTCCTGTTAAGCAGGACACTGTTGCACGGGAACAAGAACCAGATGCTGCACCTGTAACCGAACAACCTGTAACCGAAACCGGCAAAAGATGCAGGTTCTGGTACTTATGGCTGATTGCCGGAGCAGGATTACTAATCATCTTCTTCCTCTGGATAAAAAGAAGACGTGACAAATCAGGAAAGTAATAATTAATATATAGTTCCTCCCTTAGTGGATTTATACAATTTATTACATTTGTTATGATGAATAATTTCGGAGGGAAAATTTTCAGGCAGCTGCTTCAGATTGCAGTCTTCATGATCTTAACCCTGAGTGCTTCGGGACAGTCGGCCAGGGAGATGAAAGAGATCTTTGCCCAGGCTGAGTCATACTATCTTTATGAAGAATACGAGCTTGCCAATCAGCTTTATATATTACTTGAGAATCCCGAAAACCTAAACCTGAGCTATAAGATCGGGACCTGTTATCTTAACATCCCCGACGAAAAAGAAAAAGCCATTCCCTATCTGGAGGAAGCTGTGAAAAATGCTGCCTACGATGCCAAACCCGGCTCCTTCAGGGAAAAAAGAGCACCTCTCGACGCATGGTTTTACCTTGCAAGGGCTTACATGATCAACAACGACTATGAAAAAGCCCTCAGCACATTCAAAACCTTCCAGAACCTGGCAGCCGAAACAGGTAAAAAGGGAATGCAGAATCTCGATTTCGTCAACCAGCAGATAGAAGCCTGCAACAATGCCATCATGCAGGTCGAAAACCCTGTTGCCCTTACCAGGAAGCTCCTCGGCGAAGGTTTTACACTGGGAGCCATGAACGAAAATCCCGCTGTCAGCTTCGACGGCAACACAATTGTTTACACCGAACGCAGGGGACTTGTCAATGTTATCCTTTTTTCAAGAAGAATCAGGGGAAAATGGCAGAACCCTGTTGAGATAACCGGACAACTTAATGCCGGTGAGGATTGCTCAACCTGCGCCCTGAATTATGACGGTACAGAATTGTACCTCTACAAAACTGATATGTTCGACGGCAACATTTACGTTTCGAAATATGTCAACGACCAGTGGACACCCATTACGAGGCTGAACAAAAATATAAATACAAAATTTTACGAGTCGCATGCATCTGTATCGGCCGACGGCAAAAAACTCTTCTTTACAAGTAACCGCGACGACGGGGAAGGTGGTCTGGACATTTACATTTCCGAAAAAGATGCACAGGGCGAATGGGGACCTGCCGTTAATCTCGGCCCGGTTGTCAATACTCCGTACAATGAAGAGAATCCATTCATTACTGCCAACGACTCAATACTGTATTTTTCTTCCGAAGGACATAACAATATGGGAGGCTATGATAATTTCCGCTCCCTGAAAACGGCAGAAGGCTGGGGAAAACCCGTGAACCTTGGATACCCCATCAACACCACCGACGATGACAGGTTCTTTAAACCGTTGAATAACGGGATAAATGCCTTCTATTCGATGAAGACCGATTACAAGAAAAGAGATATTTTTTACCTGGGTCTGGATGGAGCAGATGTAAACAACACTTGGGAGATCATCGGCAGCTTCGGACTCAACGATGCGCCTCTTACTGAAGGATCTGACTACCAGGTAAAAGTTGTTGACCTGAACACCGGAGAGACAGCCGGAAAAACCACTCCGGTGATTTCTACCGGATATTACTCCGTTACCGTACCACCAGGAAAGATGCAGGTTATCTGGTCGGCCGGAGGATATTTCACAAAGACAACTGACACACTTCTTGCAGAAGAGAGCACGGAGATGATAATAAGCCTTGATGCAGTTCTGGAAAGAGACTCTTCGCTCATAGCTGTTTACGAAAAGATCAACCTCGAAGACATACCATTTGTTGAAGCAATCGACAGCAGCATTCTGATAAAAGATATGGTCGTCAGCAATCTTGATGATGTGATCGACTCCGATATATTATATTATACCGTTCAGGTAATGGCTCTATATAATCCTGTAGATATCAGCTACTTTAAGCACATCGACGACATGAAGGTCATGTACAACGAAAACGACAGGTTCTACAGGTATACGACGGGAAGGTTCGCCTCGAGGGAAGAAGCTGAAGCCCTGCTGCAGGAACTGAAACGGAAAGGTTATCCCGATGACATTTTTGTTAAAAAAGTGTCAAGGTAAAAGCTGACTCCGGTTTCTATTAATAAAACCATATCTGCCTTTTTATGAAATGTGACAAAATCAACCTGAGGGCTATTGAGCCGGAGGATCTCGAATTGCTTTATGAATGGGAAAACAATGATTCCTACTGGATCATTAGCAATACAGTGGTTCCGTTTTCAAAATACACGCTGAAAAGATATATCAGGAATTCACATAAGAATATCTATGAGACCGGACAGTTACGTCTGATGATCGACCTTGCTTCCGTGAAAAAAACCATTGGCACCATAGATATATTTGACTTTGATCCATTTCACAAAAGAGCTGGCCTGGGCATTCTGATAGCCGATGAAAAGGAAAGGAAGAAAGGATATGCCACCATGGCACTGAAATGTCTGATAAAATATTGTTTCAACACACTCCAGCTCCACCAGGTATGGTGCAATATTCTCTCAAACAACTGTGAAAGCATAGATCTCTTCACCAAGCTCGGATTTGTCAGGGCAGGCATAAAGAAGGAATGGATACGCACTGCCGACGGCTGGCTGGATGAACATCTCTTCCAGCTTGTTAACACCGGTATTTAATACTGATCACTTAGAGCCCGCAGCCCTGGTGTTCCTGTATTCTCCCCTGAAATAATTTAAATTCAATACATCATACCGCTTCTTCTGTACTTCCAGGCGGGCGAGAAAATCCTCAAAGTCCTTCAGCCTGTCAGGCGTCCATCCGGTCTCGGCGATGGCAAAAGCCCTCGGGAAAGCCATATATTCCATGTGCTCCGGAGTGGCTATGTATTCTGTCCAGACATTACCCTGTACTCCCAGGATATGTTTCTGCTCTTCGGGCGTAAGTTCAGCAGGCAGGGGGTTGAATGAATAAACTTTTTCCAGAGGCAGGTAACCGCCTATTGCAAGCGGTTCTCCGGCAGGTTCAGCCTGGTAATAATCGAGATAAACATGGCTGTTGGGAGTCATTATTACATCATGCTTCTCTTTTGCTGCAGCTATCCCGCCTTTGATACCTCTCCACGACATTACCGTAGCTTCAGGAGCAAGACCTCCTTCGAGTATTTCATCCCATCCGATGAGTCTTTTTCCGTTAGCCAGCAGAAACTTTTCTATTCGCTGAATAAAATAACTCTGCAGTTCATGTTCATCTGCAAGGCCTTCATCCCTTATCCTCTTCTGACAAAGACGGCATTTTTCCCATCTTGCCTTTGGTGCTTCATCGCCGCCGATATGAATGTAGGTTCCCGGAAATAATGATATCACCTCTGAGAGCACATCCTGAAGGAATGTGAATGTTTCCTCCCTGCCGGCACAGAATATATCTTCATACACTCCCCATTTTTCACCTACCTCAAAAGGTCCGCCCGTGCATGACAATTCCGGATATGATGCAAGAGCCGCCAGGGCATGTCCGGGCATTTCAATCTCAGGAATGACGGTTATGAACCTTTCCTTTGCATAGGCAACTACTTCTTTAACTTCTTCCTGCGTGTAAAAACCTCCGT
This sequence comes from Bacteroidales bacterium, assembly GCA_036759025.1. Lineage (GTDB taxonomy): Bacteria > Bacteroidota > Bacteroidia > Bacteroidales > VadinHA17 > LD21. The sequence continues at coordinate 17,868 of DAIOVL010000018.1, read as the reverse complement.
AACGGGTGCCGTCATATTTAAGCGGTGGCCTTCCGGCATGACCGATGACAGTTTCATTCCTGTATGCTCCTGTCTCTGTCAGCGCGGGATATTTTTTTATCTCTATCCTCCAGCCCTGGTCCTCTGTCAGATGCCAGTGGAAGGTATTCATTTTATGTAATGCCAGCATGTCGATATACTTCTTAATGGCGGCCACGGGAAACATGTGACGTCCGACGTCGAGGTGCATCCCCCGGTAGCCGAATGCAGGCTCATCAGTTATCAGGCAGGCGGGTACGGAAATTTCCAATCCGTCCACAATGCTCGCCTCCTCAACTGCGGGAGGCATAAGCTGTCTGAGCGACTGGACTGCATAGAAAAAGCCTGCTGCCGTTCCGGCAGTGATCTTTATATGTTTTGAAGTGATATCCAGGACATATCCCTCAGCATTTGCTATCTGCCGGTCGTATGCCATGAATACCGATCCCCGTTTCGGTTTATCTCCTTCAACAATTTCCGGGACTATTCCTGTCGGATTGCCGGAGAGTGTGGCAAGAAGACTTGCAGCAAGTCGGGCTTCACCGTCGGCGGCAGGAATAATGATCATGGTTCTGTCAGTAAATCTGAAGTGTCCTTTGCCCGGAGTCAATGACAGGGGAGCCGGTATGATGGCAGGGACACTTTCTGTTCCTTCCTTAGGACTTTTATCGCATCCGGTGAAAAAAAGGAAGAAAACGGGGAGAATAAAAAGGATCCTTTTCATAATAAATGTTTTATACCTGGTACTTTACATGAGTAGAAAAAGCTTTCAGGAGTAATTAAATATTTGCTGTTGTTAAACTATCAGAAGCTTTGTCCCGACAAATTTTCACGATAAATATAGAAAGCCTCCGTGTTTAAAAAAAGTTTTACCTGAAAATTATCTCAGATGACTTCCTCCCGGCTCAGGCCTGAAGCAAGAAGTCCGCAGGCAGCAGATATATCTGCTCCTCTCGAACGCCTCACAGATGCAGAGATGCCCGATTTCATCAGTTCGTGCCTGAAAAGGTCCATGACCCCTGTACCGGAAGATACATATTCATCTCCGGGCAGTTTGTGGTATGGAAGAAGATTAACCCTTATACCCGTACCACTGAGGATTTTCATTATCTCCTCCAGGTGTTTCTTTGTATCGTTTATCCCTTTTAGCATCACATAGGCGATACTAAACCTTCTTTTCTTTACTAAAGGGAAGCCGGCCATTATTCTGATTATCTCCTGCACAGGGTATTTTTTTTCGGCAGGGACCATCTTCGCCCTCTCTGCAGGGAAGGGTGAAAAGAGGCTTACAACGAGGTTGCATGACGATCCTTCGAGAAAGCGGATCAGACCGGGAATGATGCCTACAGTAGAAACGGTTATACTCCTCGGGCTTATGGCCATGCCCCACTCAGCAGTAAGTAATTGGCATGCTTTAAGAACATTTTCAGTGTTATCGAGAGGCTCACCCATTCCCATGAAGACCACATGGGTTATTGGTTTTACACGCTGACAAACGATAACCTGATTCACAATATCGCCTGCATCAAGGTTTCCGTGAAAGCCGTATCTGCCTGTTGCACAGAAGGAACAGCCCATACGGCATCCCGATTGTGTTGAAACACAAACTGTTATTCTTTTTTTCTCAGGAATGAACACTGTCTCAAACTTCATCTTACGGCTGTTTGAGAACACGAATTTTATGCTGCTGTCAGCAGAGGCTGAAGATGATAAAGGTTCATAAATACCTGACTCTGAACGCTCATGAAGATATTCCTTCAGGTGTCTGGGGACTCCCGGAAAAAATGAAAGATCGCTGATACCTTTCTTGTAGATTGAGTTGGATATTCTGACGGCATGACTGCGGGTGAATCCGCCCGGCTCGATAAGACCGGAGATCTCGTCAGCGCTCATGCCTGTAAGTTTCATCTTTCCCATTACGTGTGCAGAGATACAAAAATAATATGATTATAATGGTTTGGGGTTAACAGAAAAAAAAGTGCAAACAATTAATCCACTCAGAGACATAATATAACGGTATTGTATATTTTACGACTAATATGAATATCTTAGTATCATGATCATCATTCCCGGCATATCTGTTTATTATAATTAAGGTGAAAAATTCTGACTCTTTGTATCTTTATTATATCTCGGGCACAGGCAACGCCCGTCTCACAGCATACTGGATAGCAGAAGAGGCTGAAAGAAGGGGCTTTAATACAGTAGTCCGGCAAATCGACAGATTGAAGAATATAAGCATGCCGGCACCGGATGAAAGATCTCTGACAGGTTTTATTTACCCCACTCACGGATTCAACGCAGCACCGATAATGCTGAAATTCATTGCAGGATTTCCACGTGGTGCTGGAAGGGAAATTTTCCTGGCGAACACCAGGGCAGGGATGAAAATGTATAAATTATTCACACCCGGGATTTCAGGCCTGGCACTCATCGTCCCTGCACTGATGCTCAGGCTTAAAGGATACAGGTGTATCGGATTTCGTCCGGTCGATCTTCCGTCGAACTGGATATCTGTCCACCCTGGATTGAAAACAAGAGTTATAGAATCCATCATCGCCCATTGGGAACCGAAAGTGAAGAAGTTTGCCTCAGATATCCTGTCAGGAAAGAAAATTTACCGCGGACTGTACAGTCTGCCGGTCGACATGGTTTTATCACCTGTTGCCGTGGCATACTACATTGTCGGCCGATTCTTCCTTGCCAAGACCTTTGTTGCGAACGATAATTGCAATAACTGTGGTATTTGTATAGAAGAATGTCCTACGGAATCGATCACCATGGTCAGGGGCCGCCCATACTGGAAAATGACCTGTGAAAGCTGTATGAGATGTATGAACCTTTGTCCGAAGCAGGCTGTTGAGACTGCCCATGGCATGGCAACAGGCATGATCTTCCTGGCATCGGCAGCATACGGATGGCTTGCTAAGACCATAATCGGACTTACAGGTCTTGCACCATCAGTATGGTGGTGGAAAGGATTATCAGAGCTGCTAAACATCGGACTGATGATCGCAGCTGCATATCTTGTGTACCTGATAATGCATTATGTAATGTATTTCAGGCCACTGAGAGCAATGGTCAGGTTCACTTCACTTACAGCAATACCCGGGTGGAGAAGGTACAGCTACCTGATCCGTGGCAGAAAGGCAAAGCAAAATACTGTTCATAACCAATTGTAGCAGAAGATGAAAACAACACCTTTGTTGCTGATATTGTTCGTCTCCCTGATCTCATGCACAGGAAGCGGCAAAAAGGAAAATCAAAAACATGAATCCATGACGAATAACAAATCAGGTTCTTACGGATACGATCGCGATTTTCTCAGCGAACATGTCGCGATCATCGAACTGAAACGGGGTAATTCAGCTGTTACACTTGTTCCCTCATGGCAGGGACGGGTGATGACAAGTACTGCGGAGGGGGATGCGGGCTTCAGCTACGGGTGGATAAACCACAGGCTCATTGCTTCCGGAGAGATTCAGCCTCATATCAACGCATTTGGAGGGGAGGAAAGGTTATGGCTCGGACCGGAAGGAGGACAGTTTTCAATATTCTTCAAAAAAGGAGAAGAATTCATCTATGATAACTGGCAGACTCCTGATTTTCTCGACACCAAACCATTTGAAGTATCAGCGAGAACCGACACTTCGGCTTTGTTTTCTCACGAAACCGAAACAGAAAACTACAGTGGCACCCGTCTGACCTTCAGGATTGAAAGAGAGGTGACACTACTGACCAGGAATGGCATTATCAGCGAGACAGGGCTTGACCTGACGGGTCTCAGCAGTGTGGCATACCGTTCGGTCAACAGGCTGATAAACACCGGAGAAAGTGCGTGGACAAGGGATGGGGGGCTTCTTTCGGTATGGATGCTGGGAATGTTTATTCCTTCACCATCAGTGGTGGTTGTAATACCCTATAATCAGGGTGATGCGCGAATCATGGGACCTCCGGTAAACGATAGTTACTTCGGCAGTATTGCCGGCGACAGGCTGAAGGTCACCGATAGCCACATATTTTTCAGGGCCGACGGAAAGAGCCGGGGCAAGATCGGGATCCCGCCGCTGAGGGCCACAGGAATTATGGGAAGCTACGACTCTGCAAACAATATCCTGACACTTCTGATATGCAGATTGCCTGAAGGAGTCAAGGATTATGTAAACTCTGCATGGGAGTTACAGGAAGAACCATATTCCGGCGATGCGCTCAACTCATACAACGACGGTCCCCTGGAAGACGGTTCACAGATGGGACCCTTCTACGAGCTTGAGAGTTCCTCTCCTGCCGCAGCACTGAAACCCGGAGAAGTGATGACTCATAGACAGTTTACACTTCACATCACAGGCAAAAAGGACCTGCTTAACAAGGTTGCCCTTCAAGCTCTCGGTATTTCGCTTGAAGAGGCAGAGGGTGCTTTTATGTAATTTTTACAGCAATCCCTTATTTTTAAGCAAAGGTTCTATAACAGGTTCGCGGCCACGGAAATTGACGTACATCTGCATAGGCTCCATGATCCCGTTCTTCTCCAGAATATTACGGCGGAAGGATTCAGCTGTTGCCCTGTCGAATATACCTTTCTCCTTAAAAGCCTCGAAAGCATCGTTATCGAGAACCGAAGCCCATGTATATGCATAGTATCCGGCATCGTATCCACCTGTAATATGCGTGAAATATGTGCTCCTGTACCTCGGCACAATTTCAGGGATAAGACCTAATTTATCAGTAAACTCCTTTTCGAAATCCTGGATATCGATCTCAGCTGGTGCTTCGAGTGTATGAAAAGCCATGTCGAGCAATGAAGCTGCATAAACCTCGGTGTTGGCGAAACCCTGGTTAAAGTATCCGCTGTTTATTATCTTGTCGACCAGGTGTTCAGGGATAACCTCACCTGTCTGATAATGTTTTGCATAGATACTGAGCATTTCTGGTTCCAGAGCCCAGTGCTCCATTATCTGTGAAGGAAGTTCAACGAAATCCCAGGCTACATAGGTTCTGTTATAGGAATTTCTGTTGAAGAGATTATCTAGGGCATGACCGAATTCGTGGAAGATGGTTGCCACCTCGTCGAGGCTTAGCAATGAAGGAGTGTCGCCTGTGGGCCTGGTGAAGTTACCCACCGTCGTGACTACCGGTCTGATGCTCTTCCCATCTACTATCCTGTGGCTTCTGTAGGTTCCGCACCATGCTCCCTGCCTTTTGCTTGCACGCGGGAAATAGTCGGTATACAGGACACCAATATGTGTGTCGTCGGATTCCTTTACCTCAAAAGCGGAGGCTTCGGGGTGTGGAAGCGGGCAGTTGGCGATGGGCGTGAATGTAATTCCCCATAGTTTTGTAGCACATGCAAAGACTCCTTCCCTCACGTTCTCGAATTTGAAATAAGGTCTCAGCTCGGTGTCGTCCAGATTATATTTCTGCTTTCTGAGTTTTTCGGCGTAGTACCACCAGTCTGAAGGTTCAAGTTTGAAGTTTCCTCCCTCACGGTTGATGATGGCCTGCATCTCTGCAACTTCCTTACGTGCCACAGCATTGGCTTTTTCGAAAAGGCCGTTTAGAAGATTGAATACGTTTGCGGGGGTTTTGGCCATTCTCGGCTCCAGAACCAGATGGGCATGGGTTTTATAACCGAGCAGTTCAGCTCTTTCGGCACGGAGTTTTACAATTTCTGCGAGAATCACGTTATTATCGTATTCATTGCCATTGTTTCCGCGCATGGTGTAAGCATTGTATAGAGTGCGCCTCAGATCCCTGTCGGGAGAGTAAGTGATGAAAGGATACATACTTGGCCGCTGTGTTGAAAACAGCCATTTGCCTTCCTGTCCTGCTGCCTTGGCGGCATCGGCGGCAGCTGTGATTACGGTTTCGGGCAGACCTTTAAGATCATCCTTTCCGACGATAAGTTTATAGTCGTTGGTTTCCTGCAATACGTTCTGGTCGTACTTTACTGTCAGGAGAGAGAGTCTCTGGTTTATCTTCTTCAGCTTCTCCTGGTCTTCCGGATCCAGGTTGGCTCCGTTCCTTACAAGTTCTTTGTAGAGGTTATCGAGGATATATTTCTGTTCATCATTAAGATTGAAATCAGCCTGGTTTTCCCACACTGATTTTATCCTGGCAAAAAGTTCCGGGTTAAGTCTTATCTCATCACCGTATTCTGTAAGCCTGGGTGATATCTCGACTTCGATCTGCTGAAGCGAGTCGCTTGTGTTTGCACTTGCCTGTCCGAAGAAGACTGAAGAGACCCTTTGAAGCATTTCCCCGCTGCGGTCGAGTGCTTCGATGGTATTTTCGAAATCGGGTTTCTCACGGTTGGACAGTATTTTTTTTATGTCCCTTCTTCCCTGTTCCATACCTGCTTCGAAGGCCGGCATATAGTGGCTGGCATGGATTTTTTCGAAGGGAGGAACTCCGAACGGAGTATCGAATTCGGTGGCAAAGGGATTCGTCTTGTCGATCGCGGGCCCTTTATTGCATGATGATAGTGTCATTGCAGCTAAAGCAATAATAATGAATAATTTAAAAATGTTTTTCACGACTTGTTATTTTAGTTTTTACTTAGGTTGTCATATCAGGGAATGCAAAGGTAGGATTTTTGATCATTATGGGCAATGACATTTTGTTAATTAATTATGGCTTCAATATTTGTCATTCTGACCGGATTTTCTGAACTTGTAAGGCTAATTTTCGTTAAACCAAAACATATACGATATGAAAAAAACTCTACTCAGTTTAGTTTTTATAGTTCTGGCTGGTTTTTTTTCCAATGTTTCAGCACAGACAATTATAGCTTCGTGGTCATTTGATGGCTTACTGGCACCTACAAGCGAAGTGCCCACAGCAAGTGTAATCCAGGCAGATTATGGCAGTTCAACATCCAACTCGTTCATCTACCTTGATGGAACTAATGGTTCATCTTCATGGATATCAGTTCCTACAAGCCCGGAACTAACTGCCTTCAGTGGTACTACTCTGAATGATCCAAGACCTACACCTGCATCCGGAATGGCCTTGGCTCTTGCCAATAACACGGCTAACGGGAAAAGCCTTGTTATTAAATTTTCGACTCTGGCATTAAGTAAAATTAAAGTATTGCTTGCTACGAGAGGTACTTCCACTGGATTTGACACCCATTCCTGGGAATGGAGTACTGATAATATTTCTTATACTGCATGCGCCACTAATGCAGCCAATAAGACTTCAACATGGTCAGTTGAGACTGTTGACCTTACATCAATAGAAGCTATAAACAATGCTGCTACTGTTTATCTGAAACTTACCGTTACAGGAGCAACATCAAGTTCAGGGAATAACAGGATAGACAACCTTTTCATTATTGAAGATTCCCAGGCACCAATCCCTGATTTTGATCCGGAAAACGAAGCAACCGACGTTGCCATAGGTGTAATTCCTACTGTTACCTACAATGAAGCCATAAGAAAAACCGACGGAAATGCACTGGAGAACAGCGATCTTGCAAGTCTGGTTACATTTAAAAAGACCGATGCTTCAGGCGATAACGTTCCTTTCTCCGCTACAATTGATGACTCAAAAAAGGTAATAACCATCACGCCTTCGGCTTCACTGGATAACTCCCAGCTTTATTACCTGGCTGTGGGAGCCGTTGAAGACCTAAGCGGGAACGAAACCACCGGTTCAAATATCACATTCACCACAGTATCCGCTTCCGCAGCAACAATTACACTAACAGCTCCTGCCGGCGGTGAGACATACTATGCAGGACAGAACGTGGATATCACCTGGACTTCGGCAAACGTGGATAATGTTAAAATAGAAGCCTGGGTGGTGGATTCTGACCGTACATATAAATGGGAAACACTCGTTGAAACCATGCCGGCAGCCTCAGGGTTATTGAATTTTATCATTCCGGGAGATGCGCTGTACGGAACCCAGTACCAGATCAGGATCTCTGATGCCTCCAATGCAGCCGTTAATTCTGTAAGCGGAGATTTCACGCTGATTGCCGTGGCTACAAGCCTCACCGACCTGAAGAACAGATGTATTATCAACGATATCGTCAAGATCAGCTCCGAAGTAACCGTCACCTTCCTCAGGTCGTCAGCCAACAGGAACCAGAAATATATCCAGGATTCGGGAGCAGGATTACTGATCGACGATGCTTCTGCAATACTGACAACCCCTCTTGCTGTTGGTGACAACATCCAGAACCTGGAAGGTAAATTAGGATACTATAACGGAATGAATCAGATCGTTCCCACAAAAACAACTGTTTCCGTGGCTTCCAGCGGCAACACTCCTGTTGTTACATCCGTTACAATAGCAGAAATTACTGCCAGCTTCGACCCATATGAAGCAAGACTTGTCAAGCTGGTAAATGTCAACTTTCCCATTGCAGACGGATCAGCAACATTCGGTTCCGAAAAGACCTACGACCTTACTGATGGTGTGAACACTATCAAATTCTTCACCTTTGAAGCCCCCGAAAGCGATATAGTGGGCTCAATAATACCCATGGGCAACTATGATGTTACAGGACTTGCAATGAGATACAACACAACTGTTGAGATAGCAAGCCGTACTCTGAACGATCTTTCAGTGGTTACAGGTATAGAAAATGCCCTTCAGAGAGATGACATAAAGGTCTACCCGGTTCCGGCTTCCTCGCTGCTTAACCTTAGCAATGTTCCCGGACTCAGGTCGGTGGAAGTGCTCGACATAGCAGGCAAGGTGATCAAAACCATCAACACCTCCAGCGATGAAGTTGTCGGTATTCCTGTTTCGGGACTGACACGCGGAACCTACATCCTGAAGATAAATACAACAGAAGGGACCCTGGTCAGAAGGTTTGTTAAACAGTAAAACCTGCTTCAGACAATTTAACTTCTTAAAAATATTGACCGCAAAGTGCGCAAAGACACAATAACTTTGCGACCTTTGCGGTTAATTTTTGAAACAATACATGAAGGATCTACGTATAATAATATATATACTGTTCTTACTGACTGCAGCCGCATGCCGGCAGGTACCTGAGCCTCCCTCTCCGGGAGAATCAGATATCTTCGTTCCCTGCATCCCTTACCCGGGCTCAGGTTCAAGTCTTGATATTGTAACATTCAACATTGAAACATTCCCTCTGAACGGATATTCTTCAGCAATAGCCGTCGCCTCTCTTCTGAATACCATCGACGCCGACATATATGCACTTCAGGAGGTGGCATCAGAAGCTTCCTTCAATCAGCTTATTAGCCTCATGCCAGGTTATTCAGGCCTTTTCTACCTTATTAACAATTCCGACTGGAACCTTGCCTATATCTGGAAAACCTCTGAGATATCAGTTTCCCAGGGCTCGGCAAGGCTTCTCTTCAGTGGTTCCGAATATTTCCCGAGGCCCCCCTTTGAGATCAGTATAATGCATAAAAATACAGGCTTAGACCTTATTCTCATCAACAACCATCTTAAATGCTGCGGAGGATTTGAAAATGAGACAAGCAGGAGGATGGCTTCTCTTTTGCTGAAAGATTACATCGATAACGACAGGGCCGATGATGCAGTGATCATACTTGGAGATCTCAACGACGAAATTACCGGCACCGGGGCTGATGAAAATCCTTTCCTCAATTTTATTAACGATCCTGAAAACTACCGTTTTGCCGATATGGAAATTGCTTCGGGGAGTCAGCTGTGGTGGTCCTACCCCTCATGGCCAAGCCATATAGACCATATTCTTATAACCGATGAACTCTTCTTCAATCTAGACACCACGATGGTTTACAAGGCAGCACCATGTTATCCGGAATACTCATACTATATTTCCGATCACCGGCCGGTGGGAATAAAGCTTGTTGCAGCGGAGTGATCACCTTCACTTTTACTGTCCCCTGACAATCAGCACGTAAACAGGAAAATGATCGCTGTAGCCGCCCTGAAAAACTGTGCCTACCATCGTCCGGAGAGGGTAACCTTTGTACTGTCCGTCTTTCTGAACCAGAAACTGACTGTTGAATACCCTTGCCTGGTAGAATTTATATGATGAATAATCTTTCCCTGTGAGCGCCTGAGTGATGACAATCTGGTCAAAAAGATTTACACCGTCCCTGTAATACAATGATCCCACCCCTTTTCTGAAAAGCGGATACATGCAATTGAACATTTCATCCTCATTCATTTTTTCAGGATTTCCAACAGCCCGGAGATATTTACGAAGGCTTTCGTCGGTCGGATCATCATTGAGGTCTCCCATAACAAAGACCTTTGCTTCTTTATCAATTGCCAGAAGGCTGTCGACGAGATGACGGGTAAGCATTGCCGCTTCGTTACGCCTGGGCTTTGTAAGCAGTTCACCTCCGCTGCGTGAAGGCCAGTGATTAACTATGAAATGCATCGGTTCCCCATCAAAAATCCCTGAAACCACTAGCTGGTCGCGGGTAAAAACTCTCTCACCACTTTCGTTGAATATTCTGAGCTCGTTGCTGCCGGAAGCAGTGACCCTGAAAAAAGCAGTACGATACAGTAACGCCACATCAACACCCCTCCTGTCAGGCGAGTCATAATGAACAATCTGATAACCTGCTTCCCTGAGCAATGGATGGCGGATCAGATCCTCAAGCACACCCCGGTTCTCAATTTCGGAGACACCCAGTATCGCCGGTCCTCCCTTCCAGCCATCATCTTCTCCTATTCGTGAGATGGCCTCAGCCATATTGCCTAGCTTCTTCAGATACTTGACACCTGTCCAACGGTTTAGTCCATCTGGTGTAAATTCTTCATCAAGAACATTATCATTATTAATAGTGTCGAAAAGGTTTTCGAGGTTATAAAAAGCTATCAGTCCAGCCCTGTAAGTCTGTGAATTAGCCTGTCCTGACAGGAAGACCATCACCACAATAACCAGCATTTTCTTCATCCAGTCCGTTTTGAAAGCTGTAAAGTTAATATATAAAGCATTGCGACCAAATATGATGCCATGAGTCTGAGGAAACAGGATTTGTAGTATATTTACAGCGAAATTTTATCACCGCTCATGAAATACAACAAACTGATTATCTTATTTTTATCCCTGGCAATATTCTCTGTAGCAGGATATTCCCAGCAGGGTACGGTAATAGGAAAAGTGATTGATACCGAAAAACAGACGGGACTTCCGGGCACGGAAATAACAAATGCCTCGGGAAGAGTGGTCGGGATCACAACAAGTGATGGTACATTTTCGCTATCGCTTCCCGAAGGGGAACATATACTATACATCAATAACACCGATTTTGATCAGGCTGTAATTGAAGTTGTTGTGAAAACAGATGAAGTAACTGATGCCGGAACGACGGGTCTGAGATCATCGGCATTATCAAGGCAGGATCTCTTCACTTTAAATATCAGTGAAGGTATTGAAGATGACGGATTTGAAACACAATCGGTACAGGGTATCCTTAGTGCCGGCGCTGATGTTTTCCTCAGCAACGCAGCCTATACTTTCGGACCGGTTATGTTCAGGGTAAGAGGTTATGATGCAAACTACAGTAACGTCAGTCTCAACGGCTTCGTAATGAACGATATAGAGTCTGGATCTCCTTACTGGTCCAACTGGGGAGGCCTTAACGATGTCATGAGAAGCGCCATGGTCACCTCAGGACCAGAGCCGATAGGCTTCCTTTTTGAACCCGTAGGTGGTGCAACACGAATAAATACAAGAGCCTCGGAATACAGGACAGGTATAAAAGCCGTGTATTCACTTTCAAACCGGACATACGGCAACAGGCTTATGCTCACTTATTCCACCGGATTGATGGATAACAACTGGGCCATCACCGGAAGCTATTCAAAACGCTGGAGCGAAAGAGGCTACGAAGAAGGGACTTTCTACGATGCAAACTCATTTTTCCTTTCGGTGGAGAAGAAACTAAATCCCCGTCACAGTCTTAACTTCACGGCCCTGAATGCCATATATGAAAGAGGCGTAGCAGGCGGGACCACACAGGAGATCTACGACCTGATGAATGACAATTTCTACAACCCTTACTGGGGTTATCAGAACGGAGAGGTTCGTAACTCAAGGGTTCGCAGCAATAACAAACCTCTGCTCACACTTGCACATATCTGGAATCCGGGTGAAAAAGTGGACGTTCAGACTACCGTTGGCTACTGGTTCGGAAAAAGCGGCTACTCGGCACTTAACTGGTACGATCCCCTCGACCCCCGCCCCGACTATTACCGGAAGCTTCCTTCATACTATACCGATCAGGAAGATTCACTCAGAATAGCCACAGCCTGGGTCAATGACCCCTCTGTAAGCCATATCGACTGGGACGGTTTCTATTTTGCCAACCGCAAAAACCTTTTCTACATGGAAGATGCTGAAGGGATCCCCGGAAATAATGTTACAGGGTTGAGATCCAAATATATTGTCGAGGACCGCCGTAACGACATCTCTCAGTTCCAGCTCAACACAAGGGCATCCTGGGATTTGAATGAAAGATTAAATGTAACCGGTGGTATACTTGCCGACATCTTCAGAGGGCATAACTTCAACACTGTAAAAGATCTCCTGGGCGGTGAATTCTGGCTCGATATTGACAAGTTCGCCGAAAGCGATCAGCCGGCAAACCGGGATGCCCTTCAGAATGACCTTGAGAACCCTGACAACCTTGCAGTTGAAGGTGACATTATCGGCAACAACTATTATGTTTTTCAGAGAGGCGGGACACTTTGGGGAACAGGCAGGTACAGCCACAACCGTTACTCAGTTTACCTGAGTGGAAACGTCAGGTACACGTCAATGTGGAGAGAAGGCCTGATGAGGAAAGGACTGTTTCCCGATAATTCGCTTGGTAAATCGGAAGTGCTTGATTATATGACCTGGGGTGTCAAGGCAGGAGGTGATTACAGGATCACGGGAAGACACCTTATCACGCTGAATACACTGATAGCAACCAACCCTCCATTGTTCCGCAATTCCTTCCTTTCACCCAGGACGAGGAACACCGCCACGCCCAACCTTCAGGAGGAAACTATTATTTCGGCAGATGCCAGCTACGTCCTCCGGGCTCCGTGGATAACCGGACGGATCACCGGCTATTATACGAAATTCATGAAACAGACAGAGGTAACCACTTTTTACCACGACGACCTTATGACACTTGTCAACTACGCGATGACGAACATCGACAAGGAAAATTACGGTCTGGAGATAGGTGCGGAAGTAACTCTGACGACAGGCCTTACCCTGAACACTGCTGCAGCCCTGGGACAGTACCTGTGGGTTAATAACCCGAATATCACCATTACCCAGGACAATAACAATGAGGTTCTTCGTATTGAAGAGGTGTGGATAAAATATTTCAGACAAAGCGGAACACCTCAGACTGCCTTTTCCCTGGGCCTCGAATACAACTCGTCGAGATACTGGTGGGCAAGCATAACGGGAAGCTACTATGATAACATATACCTCGATTTCAACCCTGTGACACGCACCAAAGATGCTGAAACCGGCTATTTTCAGTACTGGGATATCCAGAAAAAACAGGCACCGGGATATCTTCTCGATATTTTCCTGGGTAAATCATGGAGAATTAAAGACACCTTTATCAGCCTAAGCGCCAACATCAGTAATATTTTAAACAATAAAAGCTTTGGCACGGGAGGTTTCGAGCAATACAGGTACGATCCAGACAGACCTGATCTTTTCGATCCGAAGGTGTATTATTATAACGGGTTCAATTACTTCCTTAATTTCAGTGTGAGGATGTAGTTTAAAGTTTAAAAGGGTGGGTTAAATATCTGTAGAATACTTATAAAAACGAACAAAATAAAAAGCTATAAATGAAAATGTTGAAAAATATTTCCCTGTTATTTTTACTGACAGCAATGCTTTCCGGTTGTGATTTCAATAACGAAGATGATCCGCCGGTAGTGTTGTTCAGTCCGGACAACATTGTCTCTGTTGAGCAGGTAAAGGCTCTTTATGCTGACCAGCTGGCACTCAATTACAGTTTAAGGCAACCTGTCGCGATAACTGAAGAATGGGCAATCAGGGGCATTGTAACGGCAAGTGACAAAAAAGACGGCAACCTGTACAAGGAAGCTTTTGTCCAGGATGCTTCGGGAGGCATAAGACTGATATTTGATTCCACAAGCGGCCTGTACATCGGCGACTCGGTAATAGTGAACCTTAAAGGCTGCTATATAGGTGATTACGGCGATTTCTGGCAGGTGGGCAGTACGCCCTATCACGAAGAAGACGGAGACATCAGGGTTTCGGGGATGAACATGGACAGGCAGGTATTGAAGACCTCTGTAAACAATCCGACACGGCCCGACACCATCACCATTGCCCAGGCAAAGAGCCTTGCGTTCCTGGGCAAACTGGTCACCCTCAAAGACGTTCAGTTTGCAGGAAATGCGGTGAACCAGACCTATGCGGACATAGAATCAGATCCTCCTCAGTCGTTGAACCGCGATCTGACCGACTGCAGTAACAGCAAGATCATAGTCAGAACATCCGGTTATGCTTCCTTCGCCGGAAATATCATTCCTGAAACAAACGGCACAATGACCGGCATCATTACAAGGTTCAGTTCCGACTACCAGTTTATCATAAGGGATTTTTCGGAAGTAAAACTAACTAATGAAAGGTGTATGCCGGGGGTTCCCGATCTTGGCACTCCCGTTGAAACCATCACTCAGGATTTTTCATCCTTCGCTAATAATACTGAAGTGCTGATAAGCGGATGGCAGAATATTGCCCAGGAAGGTGACAGGAACTGGCAGGCAAAATATTACTCCGGGAACACATATGCCCAGGCCACAGGGTATAATTCAAACCTCCCCTCGATGGTAACATGGCTTATAACAAGGCCGGTTACAATTTCAACACAGAAGGTCCTCTCGTTTGAAACGGCCAAAGCCTACTGGGAACATGCAACAGGCAGCAAGCCCTTCGAAGTTTTTTATTCAACAAATTATACCGGACGCAACCTGCTTACGGCAACATGGGTTCCTGTTAGCTGTACTCTGGCCATACAGGGTGATCCCGATCATACATTCATTTCCTCCGGAAACATCAGTCTTCCTGTTGAAGCCGGCAAAACGTGTGTCATCGCCTTCAGATATACCGGAAGCGATACCGAGAGCACAAGCTACAGAATTGACAATATAACAGTCACAACAGCCAAATAAAGGAAAAGCAACTCATGAAGATAAAATATTACATACAGGTCGTTCTGATAAGTGCACTGGTGATTGCAGGCTCATGTGACAGGGAGCCGATAGCCCCGCCCGAGCCCGTGATCGAATATATGACCATACAGCAACTGCGGGATATGTACGGGAGCGGAAAAACACAGGTCGACACGGGCGTATATATTCAGGGAATAATAACTCTGACACCGGAGCTGGGAAATGTCCCTGATTTCATTGCCTACCTGCAGGACAGCACGGCCGGAATATGCCTCGCCGTCACCGGAACGAACAGTTTCTCAATGAACTCGGAAGTAAGGATCAATTGCAGGGGTATAGGTTTCACTCTTTATAACGGACTCCTTCAGTTCGGAGATGTGGATATGAATCCCCTGGCAAACCAGGTGGAGGTCATCAGTCTCACAGGTGTAAATCCTGTTCCTGTGAGTGTGACGCTGGCTGAGATACTGCAGGGCGAGCACCAGGCAGAATATGTTGAAATACAGGGTGTTCAGTTTAAAGCTCCAGGTACATTTTCCGGTACCAGAATAATAACTGATTGCGTTTCAGAAGCTGATGTTTATACCCGGTCAGCAGCTTCATTTGCAGGAGAAACGATGCCTTCAGGTAACGGAACCCTGAAGGGAGTTGTCTCCTATTTCAACAAGCTTCAGATCCTTCTCCGTGAACCGTCGGAGCTCGACATGGAAGGCGACCTGTGCGGTGTACCTTCAACGATATATCTGTCAGAGAATTTCAATACTCTTACCACAAATTATACTGATGTTTCTGCACTTCCGGGCTGGAAGACATATCCCCAGGCCGGCTCAAAGACATGGTTCAGTTACAAGACGAGCAGCATAGGTCCCTTTGTTGAAACCACTGCTTATGGTTCTGGTCAGGCATCTGTAATTTCGTGGATGATAGCTCCCCAGATCGATCTGTCGGTAGCCACAGCTCCTTATATGACTTTCGAAAGTGCTGTCGGATACGATAACGGCGCCACTCTTGAGCTGTTCGTGTCGACTGATTATTCAGGCTCGGCTACACCATGGACGAGCACCTGGACAAAACATGATTTCAACCGGCCACCGGTGACACCTTCATATTACAGCGACTTTGTGTCTTCGGGTAAAATAGACCTCTCAGCCTATAACGGTAGCATTATTTCCGTTGCCTGGGTATATACGGGAGGCGTTCCGTCAAAGACATCAACCTGGGAGCTTGATAATGTGGTTATTGCTGAAGAATAGATGCTTGAAAATCTCCGGATAAAAAGAAGAGATTCTTCGCCGGCCACCTTCATTAATCTTTCGGTGGGCAGAGGGACCGGAATAACAGTATTATTATTAATGCTTGTGCTTGTTTTGCAAGGTCAGCCTGCAGGCTACTACGATCCTGCAGCCGGACTTACCGGGACTGCACTTCAGCAGGCTCTTCACGACATCATTGATGATCACACTGCAGCGACGTACACCGACCTGTGGACACATTTCCAGGCGACCGACAAAAAAAGTGACGGAACGGTATGGGACATGTATTCCGACATACCGGGTGGATCACCTGTGTATTCATATATTTTCATAACCAACCAGTGTGGTAATTATGACAGTGAAGGCGACTGTTACAACCGTGAACATTCATTTCCAAAGAGCTGGTTCGGGGGGGAAGTGGAACCCATGTACACCGATCTGTTCCATCTGTATCCCACCGATGGCTGGGTAAATAACAAGAGGGGTAATTACCCTTTCGGGATAACTTCTTCTGCTACCTGGACTTCGACGAACGGAAGCAGGCTGGGTCCCTCTTCTTACCCCGGATATTCAGAAACTATATTCGAGCCCATTGATGCCTATAAGGGTGATTTTGCACGAAGCTATTTTTATATGGCGGTACGGTATTACGGTGAAGACTCGTCATGGCCCGGAAGCGATATGGTTGACGGGGCTCAGCCGAAGCCATGGGCAATGAACATGTTGCTGCAATGGGATAAATCGGATCCTGTGAGCCAGAAGGAAAGAGACAGGAATGAAGCTGTCTTCATTATCCAGGGAAACCGGAATCCCTTCATTGACAACACCTCCTATGCCGGTCAGATTTGGGGCAGTCCGAGTGCTGCGGATGAATTTGTACAGGAAGCAGCGGAGATCAGGATATGGCCTAATCCGGCTGATGATATTGTCACAGTCGCTGTTCCTGCAGGTTTCGGAGACCCCTGGTATGTCAGAATGGTAAATGTATCGGGTAAGGCCGTCATGGAGTTTTCGGTTTCCGGAAGTCCGGTGACGCTCGATGTTTCGCAACTTGAGAATGGGTATTATATAGTTATTGTATCTGGTAAGAGACAGGTTAGAGCATCGTCGCTGGTGATTTCGCGCTGATGCGAAAGGATTTTTTTTTGTTTATATTTGCAGTCTTGATATATAGACACTGTGGTCGTCCCGATGGCTATCGGAAGCGGCGGTCTCGAAAACGTATGGTCTTTTATAAAGGAGAGATGGTCCCGAGTCACTCGGGATAGACGCCGTGGTCGTCCCGATGGCTATCGGGAGCGGCGGTCTCGAAAACGTATGGTTTTTGAAAAGGGAGAGATGGCAGAGTGGTCGAATGCGGCGGTCTCGAAAACCGTTTTCCGCCTATCGGTGGAACGGGGGTTCGAATCCCCCTCTCTCCGCAACGACAAATTACTCCCGCGGCCTGCCG
>DAIOVL010000017.1:0-70103 GCA_036759025.1 Bacteroidales bacterium | reverse complement strand
CTGAAGCCGACGGCAACATTAGACTGCAACAAGCTCCGGGATGTATATATAACAACCTCATTATCCGGCTGAAGCAGTTAGCAGTAAAATGCCATCGGGCTGAATCATTTATCTGAGAAATTTTTATCTGAGGCTTCATCCCAATTGCCGGCGGCTTCAGCCGCCGGCACAGGATTTGGAAAGAAAGGACTTTAGTCCGTAACCCAGGAAGCCGGAGAGATTACAACATGTCGCATGTGAGAATATAAAATAAGAAACACTTCAATCTGAAAGATCAATGCCAGAATTATTAAAGGATTCATATGAAAATGGTTTTCACAGTAAAATAAACAAATATGGGAGTAATCCAACTGCTGAATCGGGTTCCGTTTTTCTTTAAGTTTTTTATGTTAATTAGTGTTAATTGATAAAATCATGTCATGCTCCGGCAGGTTACTTTTACTTATATTGCGTTGACAAAAAACTATGGGCAATGAAAAAATTAGTACCTGTTTTACTGATATTTGTGCTACTGTCAGGATGCAAATCGGGTGAGGAAAAGCTTGTTCAGCGGGCAGATAAATTGCACAGGGAAATTCTTACTGTGGACACTCATTGTGATACCCCCATGCGTCTTATGCAGTCTGATTTTGATCTTGGAGTGAACCATGATGACGGATGTGTTGATTTTCCAAGGATGAATGAAGGTGGACTCGACGCTGAATTCTTTGCTGTTTTTCTCGGTCAGGGTCCAAGGGATTCCTCATCTTACCAGCATATTTATGAGCAGACTCTTACAATATTTGAAGCTATTCACCGGAATGTGGAAATGAATTCCTCTATGGCCGGAATTGCAAAAAGCCCCGGGGATGCGTACAAACTGAAAAAAGATGGTAAGATCGCTGCATTTATCGGAATTGAAAACGGCTATCCTCTTGCTAATGACATTACCAGGATCAAAGAATTCTATGATCTGGGGGCAAGATATATAACACTTTGTCATTCAAAGAATAATGATATCTGTGATTCTTCAACCGATGCCAACGGACCGGAGCATAATGGTCTGTCGGAATTCGGAAAAGAGGTTGTTCAGGAAATGAACCGTCTGGGAATGATGGTAGATGTATCTCATATTTCGGATAAATCATTCTATGATGTTATTGAGGTTTCAAAAGCACCGGTAATAGCATCCCATTCTTCAGCCAGGTCGCTGTGCTCGAGCCCCAGAAACCTTACTGACGACATGCTGCAGGCTTTAAAATCAAATGGAGGTGTTATCCAGATTTGTATTCTCAGCAGTTATATCAAGACTCCGGAGCCAAACCCGGAACTGGAATCCAGAATGAGCGAGCTCAGGGATAAATACGGTGACCTCAGGGCTCTGACATCTGAACAGAGAAAGGCTTACAGTGATGAGAGGCGGGAACTCTGGAACAAGTACAGAAAACTAGCAACGGTATCCGATGTGGTTGATCATATCGACCACGTAGTTCAGGTAATTGGTATTGACCATGTAGGTATAGGCACGGATTTCGACGGCGGCGGAGGTGTGGAAGGTTGTATGAGCGTTGCAGAAATGAAAAATATTACAATAGAACTGCTGCGCAGGGGTTATACCAGACCCGATGTTGAGAAGATATGGGGAGGCAATTTCATGCGGGTCTTTCGCCAGGTGGAAGAGATAGCTGGTATAAAAGGATAATATCTTTTACAGGTTCTTGAAAAAAAACCGTCAGAAAGGGCGATAACTATCAAATCGTGAACAGGGAGCCAGTGGGTCACCTACTGGCTCTTTGTTATTCAGGTCTTCACTTTAGAGAACCGCAGTGTCTTCACCATCCAGTCGGGCAGTGATTTATGGGGATCTCTCTTTTTCAGGTTAAGATACCATCCCAGTTTTTTCAGCAGTGGTATTCTGTGCGTTTCCACAAATTCAATCAGGGTGCCGTCGGGATCTGTTATATATGAGAAATGGCCTGCAGCTTCACCCATGTCAAAACTGTTTCCCTCATGGCTTTCCTTGCTGTCGACGGTAAATGGGAATCCCTTTGCTGTACTGTAGCTCTTTAGCTCATCCATGTTGCTAATATCGAAGCACAGATGAATAAAACCAAGATCGCCCCAGTAACGTCCTTCGAAAATCTTCCTTCCGGGTTTACCGGAGGAGGCTATCAGTTCTATTTCACTTGGACCGAAGACTTTACTGAAAGGACCGGTTACCGGCTGTGATCTTTTGAGAAGCACTCTTCTGAAGAGACCTGATCCTCCTGGCAGGCCGGCAAGGTCGGTAAAAGTACCTGTATGGTCGTATGAGATTTCATCGTAGCCGAGTATGTCGGAATAAACAGGTAATGCTCTGTCGATGTCTGAAACGCCTATCATCGCTCCATAGGAACCTCCCGATATTTTATTTTCATTCATGAACCAGCTGTTACGTTCCACCATCTGAAAGAGGTTACCGTATGGATCTTTCACGAAAAATGTTTTTTCCCCTGCAGGATCCTCGAGCATTTCAGCAGATAGGGTAACTTTTCTGTCGCTGTAAAATTTATAGGCTTCATCAATATTCTTTACCTTGATCTTGCATGCAAGTATACCAAGATCTCCGGGACTTATTTCCCCGTCTAAAGGCAGGGGTTCTCTTCCCTTGTATTGCCATATCTCAAATCCACCTCCGCTTTGCAGGTTCAGAGCCAGAACTGCATGTCGTTTTCGCGGTTCGCCTCCGGTATAGGGAAGCATTAGTTTTGCCTCTGCCTCATCTTCAAAGATCCTGCAGTCCATTCCAAAATGATCAATATACCATTTCCAGGCCTCTCCGAGGTTTTTTACTCCAATACCAATCTGCTGGATCCCGGCAATAGAATAATTCTTCATATTATATTTTTCTGATAATTATTTTTCGTCATCAAACTGATATGACATCAGCATCATATAGCAGGCACTCATATTACAATAAGCTATGTGGATTTTATTTTATCCCCTATCCGGAAGAACAGCCACGGCCATATTCTCCTGATATATAACATCGTTAATTCTGAGCTGCCAACCAGTATCTCTCTTTTATCTGCAGCCAGACCCCTCAGTATCTTCAGGGCTGCTTTTCGCGGTGTGATCCCTTTATTCTGGCCGGGGTCCATCTTTCCGTGTTCTTGTCCATGGGAATTCAGAGCATGAAGTGAGATCTCTGTTCTAACTCTCCCGGGAATAATTACTGAAGTACGTATATTGTTCTTTTTGTTTTCAAGGTAAAGCGTTTCGAAGAATCCATGGAGGGCCTGTTTTGAGGCTGAATAGGCTGAGCGAAGCGGAAACCCGAATCTTCCTGATATGCTGCTTGTTGCAGCGATATGCCCCGACTTCTGTTTTACCATGTATGGAAGTATGGCTTTGGTAAGGGCAATTGTTCCGAAATAATTTATCTCAAATATTTTTCTTTCAAGCCACATGGATGTTTCATCTATCCTTGCCCTCTGGCTAACTCCCCCTATGTTCAGCAGATAGTCAATTCCCCCTGATTCTCCCAATTTTTGTTCTACCAGTGATTCAATATCCGAAGTCTCTGAAAGATCGAAGGGGGCACATATTATACTTGAAGTATTTGTTTTGCAGGCATTTTTAACCCTCTCCAGACCTTCTGGATCGTTTGAAGAAATTATCAGTGAGGCTCCTCTCCCTGAAAGTTCAATGGCCAGAGCTTCCCCAATACCGGAAGAAGCCCCGGTTATCCAGATTTTTTTATTATTAAAGTAATTTCTTCTGCTCATCGCTAAAGGCTGCCAACCAGTTGCACCAGTTCATCATGATCTTCTTTCAAACGGAAAAAGTCCTTATTCCGTTTCATGGTAAAGCTTTTAATCCTGAAACCGCCTGCAATTCTACGGAACAGAAGGTAATAATTCCATGCAAAGAGGCCTGAAAGAGGCAGTGAGATAAAGAAAAGAAGAGCCAGCCACCAGGGAGTAAGCAGAACCAGAGTCATAACCAGGATGAGGGGGGTAAGTATCAAAGCCAGCGCAAGCGAGATACCGTATTTGATCGACGACCGGAACTGTTCATCCTTAATTTTGCGGCTCTGAAGGTTAGGTATCTCCATAAAGGTCATGTTGAAGAGATTTCCGTAAAGGAAGAGCGGAAATGAGGCAGCAAGTGCCAGTATCCCCGCAATCAGCCAGCCTGTGGGGTGTTTTTTCTTTGCCAGGAGCCTGTAATCTGTTTTCAGCTCCCCGGCTTTCTTTTTTACGGTCAGGCTTAAGGAGCAGATTTTCCTGTAGAGATGGTTATCGGAGATCTTTAAACGGTTCATTTTTTCAATAAGGATCCTGTCTCTGAACAGTTTCGGGAATCTGATCTTATCGCTGTAGCGTCCGTTTATCAGTGTCCTTAGCTCATCGATAGCTTCATAGTCATCTTCAGATTCTATGTGAACTATCAGTTTTTTCATTTCTTCAGAGAGTCTGCTGCGGAGGCTGTTCAGTGCAACTTCCGGACTTTTACGGTAAAGATCATGAAATTCTGATACCTCCACGGGTTTTCCGTAGATAACTGTGAGCACCTGCCTGTAACGGTAATAATGACTGAATTCAAGTCCGACCGGTATTATCCTGATATTGAGTTTATAGTCTGATGCTTCTTCCGCCTGGAAGGCTACTCTGCCGATGCCTTTTTTCAGCTGGCGAAGTCTTCTGAAGCCGGCATGATTTCCTTCAGGCAGGATGACCAGTCCGTTCCTGTTCCTGATCACATCGATAGTCTTGTCGAATATCACATCATTGCCAGTTACGCTTCTGAAGCCATCTCTTATCCTGTAAACAGGAAGCATTTTGAAGTAATACAGGATTTTTGCAATGAAACTGTTTTTGAAGACATCGGCCCGGGTGAGGAAAATAGGTTGTCCCTTGTGGGTAAACAGGACAGCGAGAGCATCCATCAGCGCATTCTGATGATTTGGTGCAAAGATATTATGTCTCCCGGGGTCAATATTATCACGGCCAAGGACTATTACCCTCCTGTAGAAAACGTTGTTGTGCCAGAAGCCGAACATCATTTTCAGGAGAGCATATCCCCTTGAATATTTTTCGATATTTTCCTTCCCCATTCCCTTGCCTGTTTGCCGACGCAAGTTAAATAAAATGGTATTCCGGAATCAAATATTGATCTGATTTTGTGAGTATTTTAAGTAATATTAAGTCTTTATACCACCTGCTCAGATGCCTGTAAGATCGTCCGACATTCTGTCGATCAGTCGTCTCTCTTTCTTGGTGGGGCGGCCGCTTCCCTTTTCTCTGTAGAAAAATGATCCCCGGTGGCTTAATTTGATTTTAGCTCTTTCGCTTTCAGGAGTCAGATCATCAAGATATTCAGCTACTATTTTGGCAGGCAGCCGGTTACCCGTCAGTTTCCTTATCCTGTATGAATATGTTACAGGTGGCTTTTTAATTGAAATTGTTTCGTTTCCCTGAAGTGTTTTGGACGGCCGTGCCGGGAGGTCATTGATCAATATTCGTCCCATACGGCATGCTGATGCAGCGAGGCCCCTGGTCTTAAATATTCTTACAGCCCACAGGAATTTATCAATTCTTACGGCTACGATTTCAGTCATTTGATCTTTGTTGCATCACTTAGGGCAATTCCGTGGTATGAATGGTATTACCGTTATTATCTTTATTGGAGGCCAGTCTGCCTTTAGGGTTATAGGCTGTCATAGTAAGTTCTGTTCCTGCGGTTACGAACGATTTTATCATATCCAGTATTACAGGTATCCTCTCATCCAGGATTTTTTTTTCATGTTCGTTCCACGTCCCCAGCACATATTCTACCTGTGATCCCTTATGGAAATTATTGCCTATACCCACTCTTATGCGGGTATATTCATCTGTCCCCAGAGTTTGAATGACATGAGCCAGTCCGTTATGGCCTCCGGCGCCTCCTTTGCTTCTCATTCTGAAGCTTCCGTGAGGGAGAGCTAAGTCATCAACGATGATAAGCATATTCTCAATGGGGATCTTCTCTTTATTGAGCCAGTATCGGACGGCATTACCGCTCAGGTTCATGAATGTTGAAGGTTTAAGAAGTATCAGATCGCGGCCTTTGTATCTGACTGAGCTCACAAAGCCATATCGTTTATCACGGAAAGTGGCATCCGATGACAGTGCAAGGGCATCCAAAACAGTAAAACCTATATTGTGACGGGTATCTGCATAGTCGTCACCAATATTCCCCAGGCCAACTATCAGATATTTCATTGTGCCTGCTTTTTATACGGCAAGTGTAGTATTGCCAGGTTTCTATTCTTCGGGAGCAGCTTTTTCGGCAGCTTCGGCTTCAGCAGGAGCTTCGCCCGCTTCTTCTTCTTCAGTCTTCAGCGCAACACGCGATGTTGCCACTGATACTACTGTTGCAATTTTAGGATCGAGCAATTCAATTTTATCAAAAGCAAGATCGCCTACTTTTATTGAATGTGCAATTTTGAGATTGGTAACATCGATCATAAGCTCTTCAGGCAGATCGTGTGCTAAACCTTTAACTTTAAGATTTCTTTTTTTGACAATAAGTTTTCCACCTGCCTTTACTCCTGTCGATTCACCGGTAAATGTAAGGGGTATATTGATAATCACCGGTTTATTTTCCTGTATCCGGATGAAATCCACATGTATTATCTTGTCGGTGACCGGATGGAACTGTGCTTCTTTCAGCACGGCATGATATTCCTTATCTTCCAGATTTATATTTACAAGGTGAGCTTCATGAGTATAAATCAGTTTATTGAAACTCAGTTCATGGGTATGGAAATGAATATTTTCTTCACCGCCATAGATCACACATGGTACGTTTCCCTCTTTCCTGATCATTTTAGCGTCTTTTTTACCCAGTTCATTCCTCAGAGTCCCTTTGATCTCAATTGTTTTCATTGCTGTTTATGTTATTGTGCTACTCAAAGATGCCACTATGGCAACTTCCCATTACACGGTTTTAAAAATTTGGAGTGCAAATATATATCAAAGGAATCAGAATACAAAATTTGTGCTTATCGACTGGTTCAGGTTGACAGCCTGAATAGTACGTGCGAACATTTCTGCAACTGACAGCACCTTGATCTTATCGGAATGGATGTTCAGGGGAACCGAGTCGGTAACCACCAGCTCTTCGATGGCTGATTTATTGATCCTCTCCACTGAATTTCCGGAAAGGATAGGGTGGGTGGCGAAGGCTCTGATACTTTTAGCTCCTCTTTCTTTCATCATATCGGCAGCAAGGACGAGTGTCCCGGCTGTATCGACCATATCATCTACAATTATGACGTTTCGGCCTTCGACATCTCCGATTATCGACATCTCTTCTATCACGTTCGGCTTTTTTCTGAGCTTGTAACAAAGGACCATTTCAGACTGAAGGTGCCGGGAGTAGGCATTGGCTCTTTTTGAGCCTCCCATGTCGGGAGCGGAAATAGTCAGGTTGTCGAGGTTAAGATTTTCGATATAGGGAGCGAAAATAGCTGAGCTGTAGAGATGGTCGACCGGCACATTAAAGAAACCCTGTATCTGATCAGCGTGGAGGTCCATTGTAATGATCCTGTCAATACCGGCAGCGCTCAGCAGGTCGGCTGTGAGTTTTGAACCGATCGACACCCTTGGGCGATCCTTCCTGTCCTGCCTGGCGAATCCATAGTAAGGAATGACAGCAATAACCTTATATGCTGAAGCTCTTTTAGCTGCATCGATCATCAGTAACAGTTCGAGAAGATTATCGGCAGGCGGATTTGTAGACTGTACGATGAATACCATATCTCCTCTTACTGATTCATCGAAACAGGGCTGGAATTCTCCATCTGAAAATTTTGTAACGGAGCTTTTGCCCAGTTCTGTTCCTAGATGTCCTGCAATCTTTTCTGCGAGTGTCATTGATGCCCTGCACGAAAAAATTTTCAATGGAGCTTTTCCAAACATTTTTCTATATTTAAATTTCCTGAACCTGCCTTTTCTGTGCAAAAATAATTAATCCCTTAAAACTGAGCCGGGATTTGAAAAGTTGTTGATAGAATCTTCAATATAATCCAGTATCTCCTGTCTTCCCGTTCGTTTAACGGCCGAGGTTATGAATGTAAGAGGAATCGATTCCCAGTTTTTGAGCATCTCCGTATCATAGTATTTTACAGAGTTTTCAAGTCCGGGTTTGCTCATTTTATCGCATTTGGTGAATACTCTGGCGAAAGGGAGTCCGTTAATGCCCAGAAATTCCATGAATTGCATATCTGATTTCTGGGGTTTTAATCTTGAATCAAGGAGAACAAAGAGTGATAAAAGATTTCCTCTTCCCAGAATGTATTCCCTTGTGTCTTTAGTCCATTTTTCCCTGAGAGCAACAGGTACTTTTGCATATCCATATCCGGGCAGGTCGACAAGGAACCAGTTTTCGTTGATGAGGAAGTGGTTTATTGTCCTTGTCTTGCCGGGTTCGCCTGAGATTTTTGCCAGTCTGTTCCAGCCTGTCAGCATATTTATAAGCGATGATTTTCCTACATTGGACCTGCCAATGAAGCCGAATTCAGGATATTTATCCGGAGGGCACTGCTTAAGTGTTGTGCTGCTCTTTACAAATGAGGCTGAACGGATGATCATGGCGACCGTTTTATTTCAGGTCGTTATATGGCAGTTCTATTTTTTTGCCTGTAAGATATTTGTTCCCGAGAGGAGTAAGGATCTCAGCTATCACACTCAGGGAGCTTAAGCCTTCTCCCTGTCCCTTTTTCAGGTCGACAGAAGCTTTGCCCTTTGTTGTTTTTATTGCTTTTACAATTGTAGTGTCAAATCTTCCGTCAGTAAAATCGCCCCGGTAAAATGTTACTTTTTCACCATTGTCCGAAAGTGATAGATTAACCCTGTATAAACCTTCACCTGCATACCGGTCATTCACATTAATTACAATTTCGGGATAAGAACCCATTAGTCTTCCATCGGCTGTATATTCCCTGATATAGGGGATCCTCATCCCCTTGCTGAATCCAATTTCAGCCCTTAATTTGCCAGTCCGGTAATACTGCTTCTGAATTCCGTCGACAGTGTCATTTTTGTAGGGAGTGGTCCTGAACAGCTGTCCTTCAAGGAAGTACCATCTTGCCGAATCCTGTCTCAATCCGTTTTCATACCAGAAGGTATAACGGAGCTGTCCGCCCTGGTAAAAGGTTTTCATCAGTCCGTGTCTTACACCGTTTTTGAATGTCACCTCGCTTACGGTATACATACCGCTTTTATATTGTTTGATTCCCGTATATCCTGTATCAGGGACAACAGGTGCTTGCTCTTCCTTTATAGCCTCCTTTTTCCCTCCCGTACAACCGGCTGCAGCCAGTACAAGGCTTAAAGAGAGGAACAGGTGTAACATCGTCTTCATGGTTGATAGATTTTAATAATATGTTAGTTGATATCTTCATTTATAAAAATTTCCAGAATCTTTGCTTCACCTGATGGTACGAGGTCTGTCTCCCTAATCATTGCAGGCAGCAGTACTGTTTCTCCTTTAATTACAGACTCAGAGTTCCCGTTCCAGCGGATCATGAATTCACCTTCCAGGCAAAGGTAGATGACAAATGAGTCGATAAGGTTATAATCTTTGGGTATAGTTTCATTGAAATGGATCAGGTTGGTTGTAAAGAATTCACAGTTTACCAGATTCTCGGTTTTATTGAGGACTGGACTTACCCTTATTCTGCTTGTACCGGCAGAATTAAAATCTATTGCATCGGTTGCAAGATCTGTGTGAAGCTCTCTCCCGTTACCTTCGGCATCTTTTCTGTTCCAGTCGAAGATCCTGTATGTGATGTCGGATGTCTGCTGGATTTCAGCGAGTGTTATGCCGGCACCGATTGAATGGATTCTTCCTGCCGGAGTGAAAAACACATCACCGGGAACAGCTTCCTCAGCTTTAAGAAGCTCATGAAGGGTTCCTTTCCGTACAGCTTCAAGATATGTCTCTTTGTCAACAGGTTCGTTGAAACCGGAATAGATTCTGGAATCCATTTCGCTCTCAAGGATGTACCACATTTCCGTTTTACCGTATGCACTGTGTCTTTCCTTCGCAAGTTCATTTCCGGGGTGTACCTGGATAGAAAGATCTTCTTTTGCCTCAATAAGTTTTATCAGCAGGGGAAATTCGACCCCAAATTTCTCATATACTGAATCGCCGGTAATATCTCCCATATACACTTCAATAAGCTCCTGGATATTGTTACCGGCAAGAAAACCGTTACTTACCACCGACAGATTATCCGAGACTGACGATATTTCCCAGCATTCTCCATATTTTGCTGCCGGATCGGCCTTTTTGAAATATTGATTTACCAGGGCAGTTCCCCCCCAGAGCTTCTTTTTCAGTACAGGTTCGAATTTGAGAGGGTAAAGTTCAGACATTCCAACTTTTCATTAATTTTGATTCGTGAAGAATACAAAAATACAAATTAAATGCTTATTGTTGGTATAGCCGGGGGAACCGGGTCGGGAAAGACAACTGTAGTAAATAAACTTATGGCAGCACTTCCGAAGGGAGAGGTGCAGGTTATGCCTCAGGATTCGTATTACAGGGATAACAGTGACATACCCCTCGAAGAGAGGCAGAAAATAAATTTTGACCATCCTTCGTCGCTTGAATTCACGCTGCTTATCAAGCATCTCAGGCAACTGAAGAAAGGCTTGTCGGTGGAGATGCCTATATATTCATATCTGACATGTGTGAGATCCAGGGAGACCATTCCGGTAAATCCCGCAAAAGTTGTTATTGTTGAAGGAATTCTTGTACTCGCTGATCCCGGACTTCGTGAAATGCTTGATATTAAAGTGTTTGTGGATGCCGATGCCGACGACAGGCTGGGACGCGTCATTCAGCGCGATATAGTTGAAAGGGGACGTTCTGTCTTGAAGGTTCTTGAGAGATATCATGATACAGTAAAGCCTTCACATCTCCAGTTTATTGAACCATCCAAGCGATATGCAGATATTATCATACCCGGTGGTGGAGAGAACCAGGTAGGGATAGAAGTTCTGATGTCGATCATTGAAAAACATCTCCGGAAGAAAAATAGAAACAAAAATGTTCGCAAATCTACAAATTGATGATGTCTTATTTCTTGATATAGAAACAGTTCCTCTGGCTCCGTCGCTTGAAAAACTGGATGAGACCATGCAGAAGCTGTGGGATAAAAAGTCAAGGAATTTCCGCTTACCCGATCAGACGGCTGCCGATGTATATGAAAGAGCCGGCATCTATAGTGAATTTGGAAAAATAATATGTATTTCAGTCGGGTTTATAAAGACGAAAGATCCTTTTAGCATAAGGCTCAAGTCGTTTTATAATGACGATGAAAAGCTTCTTCTGAAGGATTTTTCAGCTATGCTGCAGAAATTCTCTTCATCGAAAAGAGAAGCTGTTCTGTGTGCTCATAACGGAAAAGAATTTGATTTCCCGTATATTGCCCGCCGGATGATCATTAACAGTCTGCAAATTCCGGGGTTACTCGATAATGCGGGGAAAAAACCCTGGGAAGTCAGGCATCTTGATACGATGGATCTCTGGAAATTCGGTGATCATAAGAATTTTACTTCTCTCGAACTGCTTGCTACTGTCCTGGGAATAGAATCGCCAAAGGATGATATTGACGGAAGCATGGTAGCATCAGTATACTGGGCAAACAACGACCTCGACAGGATAGTGAGGTATTGTGAAAGGGATGTAATTACCATAGCACGCATTCTGCTACGTCTGATGAACCTGCCCGGAATAGCCGACGACAGTATAGAATCTGTTACTCAGATCTGACCGGTTATAAAATGATATTTTACTGATCCTGTGCTGTCAGCATACCTGAAATGGCCCCGGTAACTTCCGCCGGATTATCAGAGTGCAGCCAGTGTCCGGCATTCTTTATTGTTTTGAACTCTGCTGCGGGAAACAATGAAAGGATTCTGCCAAAGTCTCCTTCCGGAAGATAACCTGAATGTTCTCCCCTGAGAAAAAGAACAGGGAATCCGCTGACAGGTGTGATTGACCGGTCGGGGGGAACAACTGAATCCGCTATCTTTCCGAGGTTTTTCATAAGTGCACTTATGTTGATTTTCCAGGTAAAATTCCCATCATCGTCTCTTTTAATGTTTTTCAGAATGAAGCCCCTGATGGCAGGAGATTTTATACGTGTGGAAAAAATGCTTTCAAGTCCGGAGCGTGAAATGGCCTGTGATATATCTGTTCCGGCAATGATTTTCAGGATATCTTGATGTTGAAGGAATGAAGAAGGATTATCCCTTCCTGTTTCGAAAGGTGAAATGTCTGCCACAATCAGGCCATTAAGCAATTCAGGCCATTCCAGTGCAAATTTCACTGCTGTTTTTCCTCCCATACTGTGACCGGCGAGAAAGAATTTTTTTAGGTTGTTGCCGGTTGCGAACTGATATATGTCATCGGCCATGGAGGAATAGTCGTGTATCTCAGAATGGGGTGAGTTTCCGTGATTCCTCAGGTCGGGAAGATAGACTGTGAACCTGTCGCTGAGAGACCGGGCAATTGTTGTCCAGTTGTCGGAAGATCCGAAAAGTCCGTGAAGGATTACCAGGTCGGGTCCCTTACCCGATTTTCTGAAGAATAGTTTCATGAGAAATTCAATCAGACAGCTGTTTCTTATAAAGTTGTATGGTATTTTCCAGGCCCATGTATAGGGCGTCTGATATCAGTGCATGTCCGATCGAAACTTCAAGAATCCAGGGTATGTTATTATGGAAGTAGCGGAGGTTATCCAGATTGAGGTCATGGCCGGCATTGATTCCCAGTCCTGCTTCCCTTGCCAGACCGGCAGCTTTAATAAAAGGCTCTATGGCTTTTACGGCGTCGGTTGCGAACATTGAGGCATAGGGTTCTGTATACAATTCGACCCTGTCGGTTCCGGTATATGCTGCATTTTCAATGTTCACCGGAAGTGTGTCGACAAAAACAGAGGTCCTGATGCCTGCTTTCCTGAATGTGCTTATCACATCTGTCAGAAATGCGCGGTATCTAAGGGTGTCCCAGCCTGCATTGGATGTTATTGCATCATGTTTGTCGGGAACCAGAGTCACCTGATCGGGTTTTACCGAAAGCACTAGATCGATGAAACTTTCGGAAGGATTTCCTTCAATATTGAATTCGGTCTTAATTACCGTTCTTATGTCGAGGACATCCCTGTATCTTATATGGCGTTCATCGGGGCGGGGATGGACTGTTATACCGTCGGCACCGAAATTCTGGCAGTTAATAGCAGCATTCAGAACATTGGGGATATTTCCTCCCCTGGCATTTCTCAGAGTAGCTATCTTGTTAATATTAACACTTAGTTTTGTCATGTAATAAATGTTAAGGATGTAACGTATTCTATATAATGCAAAATTAGCAGAACTGGCTTTTTTTTTATTAATTTGAATTAAAATAAAAAAGAAATGGTTGCCAAAGACTTGATTTCCGAAGTAATACCTGCATTAAAAACATCGGATACAGGTCAGACCGCATTGAACTGGATGGAGATTTTCAGGATATCACATCTGCCGATCGTTAACAACCAGGATTTTCTGGGCCTGATATCTGATACAGACATCTATGACATGAACCAGCCTGAAGAGCCTATTGGCAATCATGAGCTAACGCTTATCAAACCGTATGTGACGGGCCGGCAGCACTTATTTGAGGTGATAGGACTTGCGGCAAGGCTAAAATTGTCGGTTGTGCCTGTACTTGATGAAAATAATCATTACACGGGTATTATTACCACATCAGATCTGATCAAACACATAGCAGGTATATCATCGATGGATCAGCCCGGAGGGATAATTGTGCTTGAACTTACTGAACGTGATTATTCTCTTTCTCAGATAGCCCAGATAGTGGAAAGTAACAACATCAGGGTCCTCAGTATGTATATCACCTCCCCCGCAGATTCCACAAGGCTTGAAGTTACGATAAAAGTAAACACAACTGACCTTCTTGCGCTGATAAGGACGTTTGAGAGATATGGTTACGGAATAAAGACCTGGGTTACCTCAAATGATTCGATCGACAGATTCTATTCTGAGCGTTATGATCTTCTATTAAAGTATTTAAACATGTAAGTGCTTATGCTGCAACGGGTTGCTATTTTCAGTAAGGATAATAATGAGCGTACGCGAAACGGAGTTCAGAGCCTGGTAACAGAGCTTTGCAGCAGGGGAATACATGTTCAGCTTCATCAGAGTTCAGAAGAACCGTTATCTCCGTGTGAGAATGATAATATTGAAAGGTTTTCGGATTTCCGGACACTGTCAGATATGCCCGAACTGGTATTCAGTGTGGGTGGTGACGGGACATTTCTTGAAACGGTTTTAAAGGTAAAGGACCTCGGAATT
Organism: Bacteroidales bacterium; assembly: GCA_036759025.1. Lineage (GTDB taxonomy): Bacteria > Bacteroidota > Bacteroidia > Bacteroidales > VadinHA17 > LD21. The sequence continues at coordinate 55,731 of DAIOVL010000017.1, read as the reverse complement.
CCGGTTGCCGGAGTCAATACGGGCAGAATGGGATTTCTTGCCAATATACCCGGAGAAGAAATAGATAAGTCGGTTGATCAGCTATGCAGGAATGATTATGAGATAGTTGAAAGATCCATGCTTGAAATACTAAAACCGGAGTATTTGTTTGAAGGAGAGCATGGTGTAGCCCTTAACGAAATTACGATCCAGAAGGCTAATCTTAGCATGATCACAATACATGTATATGTTAATGAGGTGTTTCTGAATACATACTGGGCCGACGGACTTGTCATTTCCACAGCTACAGGGTCGACCGCGTATAATCTGAGCGTGGGGGGACCGATACTTTCGCCTTCTGATGAAAGCATCATAATATCGCCTATTTCACCTCATAACCTGACCATCAGACCAATAGTACTGTCGGGGGGCAGCAGGTTGCGAATGGTAATGGAGGGAAGGACCCAAGAATGCCTTATTACCTGCGACTTCAGGTTCAGGAAGCTTTCGATAGACCAGGAGATACGTATCTCGGGGTGGGGCAGGAAGATGAAAACCGTGATGCTTAATGGAAGGGATTTCTATAGTACGCTGAGGAACAGGCTTATGTGGGGTGCTGACAAGAGGAATTGAAAAAGTTTATGAAAAATTTAACGTATCAGCAGATCACCGGCTCGGTAATTTGATAATATTTAGTTAATTTTGTATCTTGTTATTTTACAATTGGATTGAGTCGGTTGGATTAAAATATTACTGCTGAGCCTAAAAAAACCAGATCATGAAACGGTCAATTCTCATTTTTGTGATTTTTGTAATGGCAGTACCTCTTTCACATTCCCAGCTCTGGAAAATGCGAAGATGGGAAGCCGCTGCAGGTGCTGGTTCAACATTTTTTTTCGGAGACATAGGTGGATTCTCCCAGACAAAAAACGTACTGGGTTTTCGCGATCTTACCTACCTTCAGACCAGGTTTAACATAAACGGAAATATTAAATACAGGATTACACGCAATATCAATGCCAGGTTGAGCTTGTCTTATGCACTTTTTCATGCTACCGACGAAAGAGGATCAAACGAAACCAGGATTCTTGAATCAACAACATCAGCATTCGAACCCGCGATCCTGGGCGAGTATTATTTCGTAAAGAACTATGCCGAGAACAGTTACCTTTTCCTGAGAAGGAAATCAGGTTTCATCCGACATTTCTTCAATTCTCTCGATTTCTATGCCTACACCGGAATCGGTGCTATAACCTATACTGTGCAGCCCAATGAAGCCCTTCTTGAGCGCGGGATGAAAACAGGAGGTTTTGCTGCAGCCATACCTGCCGGAATCGGAGGGACATTGATCTTTTCTCCCGACCTTAACTTCGGCCTGGAACTGGGTGGCAGATATGCTTTCACCGATTATCTTGACGGATATACATCACAATTTTCCAAGGCTAATGACGTTTATTATTTCCTGAATCTAACAGTTACTTACAAGCTTAGAACGGGGCCCAACGGGTTGCCACGTTTTGGCAGATAATAAACGGGATCATAGTTGATGAAAAGAGTACCCTGGTTCATTTTACTGATTTTTATTTCACTTGGTGCTGCAGGACAGAGAAATGCCGATTATGGCATTTTCGGAGGAGTATCATCATACTTCGGCGACATTAATCCTTCCAGGCTGATGTATTCACCTCTCCCTGCGGGAGGAGTTTTTTACCGCTATAACTTTCATCCGCGTCATGCCCTGAGAGCAAGCCTTTTTTTCGGGGGTTTAAGAGGTGACGATCTCGATTTCAGCAACAGCTTCCAGCAAACCAGAGCAGCATCATTTTCATCAATGGCAGGGGATCTTGCACTGCAGTTTGAATTTAATTTCCTGCCGTATACCACAGCAGGCAAATACTGGGACTGGTCACCATATTTCGCTGCAGGAGCAGGAGTAGCGGCGGTTAACTCTCCGGCAGGATTTTCAGCTCAGCCCGTAATCCCCTTTTCCTTTGGTTTTAAGGTCAATATCTATAAAAATATGGGTCTTGAGGCCGAATATGGCTTTCGTAAAACATTTTATGATAACTTTGACGGCCTCATAGATCAGGTTGATCCGGCAGAACATGGCTGGTTACATAACAATGACTGGTATTCGTTTGCCGGAATAGCATTAACATGGAAGATCTACAGTAAACTGGTAGGATGTCCTGCCTACGCTGATGTTGATGACAAACGAAGAAATAAAAGACGATAAACTATGTCATTGCGCCAGAATATTGATAGTACCAGATTGCCGGCTCATATAGCAATAATTATGGACGGTAACGGACGCTGGGCAATACGTCATGGCATGGACAGGATTTTTGGCCACCAGAGAGGTGTGGAGTCTGTAAGAGCAGTGATTGAAGCTTCTGCTGACCTGGGAATAAAATACCTGTCCCTCTATGCCTTCTCAACAGAGAACTGGGGAAGACCTGATAAAGAAGTAGCAGCCCTGATGGGACTTATGGTAAGCTCGCTGAATAACGAAACTGAAACGCTGATAAAAAATAATATCAGGCTAACGTCAATAGGTGATCTTGAAAGACTTACACCTGATGTGAGGGAGAGATTAAATGAGACAATGAAACTTACGGGAAACTGTTCAGGACTTACACTTATAGTTGCACTGAGCTACAGCTCAAGGTGGGAGATAACTGAAGCTGTAAGGAAAATTGCCGCTGAAACAGCTGAGGGAAAACTGGATCCCGGCAAGATCGACGAGGCTGAAATAGAAAAACATATGGCAACAAGAGGAATACCTGATCCGGATTTAATGATAAGAACTAGCGGAGAACTCAGGATCAGTAATTTTCTCCTCTGGCAGCTTGCCTATTCAGAATTATATTTTACAGAAAAACTTTGGCCTGATTTTGGTAAAGAAGACTTGTATGATGCTGTAATTGATTACCAGAAAAGGGAAAGAAGGTTCGGAAAAACAAATTTACGAACCCCGGAAAAATAGCAGTTAATGAGGAAAAAAGACTACGTGAGGATTTGTACGGCACTGTTGATGTTTTTGGGTGTGCTTACCCTGAAGGCCCAGGAAAAGCAACAGATATACGATTATCTGGATGAAGGTGATTATATCATTGGTGGTGTTTCAGTTTCGGGGGTAAGGTATCTGGACGTGCCCGCCCTGATAGGGATTTCAGGCCTCAGGACAGGACAGGAGATCACAATACCGGGAGATGCAGTAACAAAAGCAGTTCAACGACTCTGGCAGCAGGGATTGTTTTCTGATGTTCGGCTGTCAATTATTGAAACCCGGTCCGACACGATCTTTTTCGATATATTTCTCCAGGAAAGACCAAGGATATCAGCTGTCAGGCTGAATGGCATAAGGAAATCCGAGACAGAAGACCTTAATGAAAAAATAAAACTACCTGTCGGATCACAGGTCACATCTTTTATACTGAATAACACACAGAAGGTAATAAAGGAACATTATGTTGAAAAGGGTTTTCTTAACACGACAGTTGAGTTTGTGCAGAAGGACGATCCCGATCAACCCAATAACATTATCCTTTACGTGAACATCGATAAAAAGGAAAAAGTCAAGATCGGCGAGCTGACCTTTGAGGGTAATGAATATTTCAAGGAAACCAAACTCCGGAGGCAGATGAAGGATACCAAGAAGAAGAACTATAATATCTTCAAGGTGTCGAAATATATAGATGAAAAATACAACGACGATAAGGAAAAACTTATAACTTTCTATAACGACAATGGGTTCAGGGATTTTACCATTATCTCCGATTCATTATACAAGATCTCTGAAGATCGTGTTGGTATAAAACTGAAAATAGAGGAAGGTGATCAATATTTCCTGAGGAATGTCAGATGGGTCGGTAACAGTGTTTATACAAAGGAAGATCTCGAAAGGGTTTTTAATGTCGAAAAAGGATCGGTATACAATCAGTCACTCATACTCGACCGGCTTAACGGTTTAAGCGGAGCCGAAGATGCCGTGAGTAACCTGTACCTCGACCATGGTTACCTTTTCTCCCACCTCACACCGGTGGAGGCCAATATCGAGAACGATTCCATAGATCTCGAAATAAGGATATATGAAGGTGATCAGGCCTACCTGAACGATATCATCATTGCAGGCAACACAAGAACGAATGAACATGTCGCAAGGCGTGAACTTTATACACTTCCGGGGGACCTCTTTAGTAAAGATTTGATAATAAGATCTATACGCCAGCTTGGGGTTCTGGGTCATTTTGACCCAGAGAAGATCAATCCTACACCCTTGCAGGATCAGATCAACGGGACTGTGGACCTTCTGTACCAGCTGGAGGAGAAAGCCAACGACCAGTTTGAAATCTCAGGAGGCTGGGGAGCAGGAATGCTTGTCGGAACTGTGGGCGTCAGGTTTAATAACTTTGCCATGAAGAATTTCTTCAAGCTCGATGAATGGAAGCCTTATCCGTCAGGCGACGGACAATCACTCAGTATCAGGGCTCAGTCGAACGGACGTATTTATCAGTCATATAATGTCTCTTTTGTGGAACCATGGCTTGGAGGAAAGAAAAATAACACTTTCTCTGTATCCCTTTACAGGTCGGTAATGACTAACGGAACCCCCAAAGGAGAGCAGGGAAGGCAGGCTATGATAATCGACGGAGCTACCATTGGTCTTGGTAAAAGACTTTCGTGGCCCGATGACTTTTTCAGCATTTACGGCGACCTGAGTTACTCCAAATATGACCTCAACAATTACAGTTACTACAGATTCCTCTTTGAGAACGGCCAGTCAAATCTTTTAAGCCTGAACCTGCGCCTCACACGGTTCTCTACCAGTCCAAACCTCATATATCCCAGGAGTGGATCCTCATTTACTTTTTCTATCCAGGCAACACCACCATATACCTTCATAAGCGGAAAGGATATGTCGGCGCCCGATATTACTGATGAAGAGAAATACAAATGGATAGAGTTCCATAAATGGACTTTTAAGTCGGATTATTATTTCCCTCTGACGAAAAATGACAAACTTGTACTGAATGCGCGCTTCGCTTTCGGTTATCTTGGATTTTATAATAAATATATAGGTCCGTCACCTTTCGAAAATTTTTACATCGGCGGTGACGGAATGACAGGCTACAGTTTTTACGGACGAGAGGTGATAGCCCTGAGAGGTTATACCAATGGTTCACTTACTCCCATCGATTCACGGTCAGGAGCTCCTGCCGGAAACGTATATTCAAAAATTACCTTTGAACTGAGATATCCTCTTTCGCTCAACCAGCAGGCTACGATATATGCCCTGGCATTTCTTGAATCAGGGCGTGCATGGTCTAAGTTGAACGAGTATAATCCTTTCAGAATGAACAGATCGGCCGGTATCGGTCTCAGAGCCAATCTGCCAATGTTCGGATTGCTTGGCATCGACTGGGGATATGGATTTGATGCTGTACCGACAGGTGAATCCGGAGCAAATAAATCACAATTCCATTTTGTCATAGGACAACAGTTTTAACGGTTGAATATTAAATTCGGAAGAAATGAAAAAAGCAGGTTTAATAATAGGATTAATGATTCTGATCTCAGTTACGGCTGTGGCTCAGAAATACGCTTTTGTTGACACTGATTATATCAGGAAGAACATCCCGGCATTTACAACGGCTCAGGAACAGCTCGATCAGCTTTCGGGCCAGTGGGAGAAGGAGGTAGCCGATGGCTACGCCATCGTTGAACAGATGTTTAAATCATACCAGAGTGAGGCTCCGCTTCTTTCTCAGGAAATGAAGACCAAAAGGGAAGAAGCAATAATTGCCAAAGAAAAGGAGATAAAAGAACTCCAGAATAAATATTTCGGTATGGAGGGCGAGCTTTTTAAAAAGAGGGAAGAGCTTGTTAAACCCATTCAGGATGAAATTTTAAAGGCGATAAAGGAAATTGCCCTCGACGGCAGTTATGCGGTGATATTCGACACTGCCTCAGGAGGAAATGTGCTTTTTGCTAATCCTAAATATGATATAAGCGATCAGGTACTTGAGAAATTAGGTATTACCAATTAAATAATTACTTTTGCATAATTTTTAAAACTATTGAAATGAAAAGACTAACAGCTATTTTAGCTTTAATCGTCATCACAGTCTCTGCAGGATATTCCCAGAATCTTAAATTCGGACATGTAAACGGAAATGAAGTTGTGCAGGCTTTACCCGAATTCGATTCGGCAAATGTTAAACTGGAAAATTTCCAGAAGGAGTTGATCAATGCACTGGAACTGATGTCGGTGGAGCTGAATAATAAAAACGATGCATATACAAAGGAAGAAAAGAACCTTACCGACCTGGTTAAACAGACCAAGCAGCAGGAGATAATCGACCTTAACAGACGTATGCAGGATTTCCAGGCCAAAGCTCAGGACGATCTCAGGCTGAGGCAGCAGCAACTGTTTCAACCCATCCAGGAAAAAGTTGAGAAAGCAATTAAAGATGTGGGTAAGGAAAATGGTTTCGTTTATATTTTTGATATAGGAACCGGTGTTCTCCTCTACTTTGATGAGACTAAAAGTACCGATGTTACCGCCCTTGTTAAAGGAAAACTCGGTGTTAAATAAGGAACTTATGATTTACCGGTGACCATCCGCCGCCAGGCCGATGGTCATTTTTTTATGATTATCAGGTGAAAGACAGACCAATAGGGATATTCGATTCAGGTGTCGGGGGATTGACCGTAGCCCATGCTATCAGGCAACTGCTTCCTGACGAAAGCATTGTTTATTTCGGTGATACGGCTCATTTACCCTACGGCGATAAATCGGCCGACTCCATAATTCAATACTCACGAAAAATTACTGAATTCCTTCTTGAGAAAGATGCAAAGATCATTCTTGTTGCCTGTAATTCTGCTTCAGCATCTGCTTATGAGGTCCTTAAAGAAGAATTTCCTCATACCCTGATACTGGATGTAATAGACCCCGTGGTTGATTACCTTGCTAAAAAGACCTACAGTAAAATCGGCGTGATCGGTACAAAAAGAACCATCAGCTCAGGCACATACGATAAAAAAATTGGCGAAAAGATAAAGAGTGCCGGGGTAGTATCTCTGGCCACACCCCTGCTGGTCCCGATGATTGAGGAAGGATTTATCTTTGATGATATCAGCAATGCCATAATCAGGACTTATCTTTCAAATCCTTGTCTTACCGGGATTGAGGCGCTGATCCTCGGCTGTACACACTACCCTATCATCAAAAACCAGATCAGCAAGTTCTTTAATTTCAACATAGAGGTTATTGATTCAGCCAGGGAAGTTGCACAGAAGCTCAGGGAGTTACTTGTAAAAAATGGTCTGGCCAATACCCCGGGGCTGCTAAAGGATTCTTTTTACGTATCCGATTTTACGCCCTGGTTCGGAAAAATCTCGAGGATGTTTTTCGGGGAAGATATTGATCTGGTAAGAGCTGATATATGGCATTAGGTAACAGATGAGGGATGAATGCATAATACATGACCAAAATCATATTCAATTCTCGTTAATTGTAGTTCTTTCGAACTTAATAAATTAACTTTGCTGTTCATAAACAATTGATTGATAATTCTCAGGGCTTTTGTAAATTTTCCCGATCATGGCCAAAAATTCCAAGGTAATTGAAAGAGAAGAAGTGGTGATACGGTTTTCGGGTGACTCCGGTGACGGTATGCAGCTGACGGGAACTCTGTTCTCCGACACTGCAGCTTTATTCGGAAATGACCTGTCGACATTTCCTGATTATCCTGCTGAAATACGTGCACCACAGGGAACTGTAGGAGGGGTGTCAGGTTTCCAGGTTCACCTCGGGCATTCTGAAATATATACACCCGGTGATTATTCAGATGTACTGGTGGCAATGAATCCTGCTGCCCTGAAAGCCAATGCAAAGTGGGTAAAGCCCGGTGGAACAATAATTTACGACAGTAATAATTTCTCTGATAAAAATATTGAAAAGGCAGGATACAAAAGCGATCCCATTGCCGAGGAGAATCTTAGCGGCTATAATATAATCGCAGCTCCCATTTCTCAGATGGTGAGAGATGCACTGAAAGATTTCGGACTTGATCCTAAATCAGTTCTCCGCACAAAAAATATGTTCGCACTGGGTATGGTTTACTGGCTTTTCAGCAGGAAACTGATATATACCGAACAGTATTTTGATAAAAAATTTGCCAAAAAACCTGAGATTGCAGAAGCCAATAAGGTGGCACTCAGGGCAGGCTACTATTACGCTGAAACGATTGAAGCACTTAGTCCGGTTATTAAAGTGGAGCCTGCTCAGATTGCGAAAGGTGTCTACAGAAATATATGTGGCAATACAGCTACTGCGTGGGGGCTTCTTGCAGCAGCAGAAAAGGCCGGGCTGAATCTATTCATTGGATCATATCCAATTACCCCTGCAACAGGTATACTGGAAGAGCTCGCCGCCCGTAAGGATCTGGGAGTTAAGAGTTTTCAGGCTGAGGATGAGATAGCCGGTATATGCACGGCCCTTGGTGCAAGTTTTGCCGGAAATCTGGCCGTTACCTCAACATCCGGACCGGGCCTGGCCCTGAAATCAGAAGCTATCGGTCTGGCCGTGATGGCTGAACTTCCAATAGTGATAGTCAATGTTCAGAGAGGTGGTCCTTCCACCGGTCTTCCTACAAAGACAGAACAGGCTGACCTGATGCAGGCACTTTACGGAAGAAATGGTGAATGTCCGGTTGTGGTAATTGCCGCCAGCACACCTCACGACTGCTTTAAATATGCTTTTGAAGCCGCCCGTATAGCCCTGGAACACATGACACCAGTGATTCTGCTTACCGACGGTTACCTGGCCAATGGAACGGAACCCTGGAAGATACCTAGCATGAAAGACCTTCCCGAAATAAAACCCCCCATTGCTGACCCAAAAGAAATACCTTTCATGCCATATAAAAGGGACAGTGAAACCCTGGTCCGTTCATGGGCCATACCCGGAACACCCGGACTGGAACACAGGATAGGAGGACTTGAGAAAACAATAAAGGGAACAGTATCATATATTCCGGAGAACCACGAGCTGATGGTTAAGATGAGAGCCGGCAAGGTGGCTAAAGTTGCAGATAAGATACCTGATCTTAAAGTCTGGGGAGAGGACTCCGGCGACCTTCTTGTTATCGGCTGGGGAGGTACGCGTGGATATCTTATGACGGCAGTTAGTGAACTACAGGCCGAAGGTTACAGGGTGAGCCTTGCCCATTTCAATTATATCAACCCAATGCCTTTGAATGTGGCTGATGTCTTTGGGAAATTCAGTAAGCGCGTTGTGGCGGAACTTAACCTGGGTCAGTTTGCTGACTACCTGAGAATGAAGCACTCCGAATTCAGCTACCGGCAGATCAATAAGGTGCAGGGATTGCCCTTTACCATCAGGGAGATAAAGGAAAGTTGTATTAAAATACTGGAGGAGAAATAAAATGGAAGAACCACAAACATTAAAATACACTCCAAAAGACTTCAAGAGCGACCAGGAAGTAAGATGGTGCCCCGGATGCGGTGACCATGCAGTCCTGAATTCTATACAGAAGGCACTTACTGATCTTGGAATACCAAAAGAAAAATTCGCATTCATATCAGGTATAGGGTGCTCGTCACGATTTCCCTATTATATGGATACATACGGATTTCATGGCATTCACGGACGTGCTGCAGCCATTGCAACGGGTGTCAAAACAGTAAACCCGGAACTCTCAGTCTGGGATATCACAGGCGACGGTGATGCCCTGGCAATAGGGGGAAATCACTTCATCCATTCCATCAGACGAAATATAGACATCAACATAATCCTGTTTAACAACGAGATATACGGTCTTACCAAAGGCCAGTATTCTCCCACATCAAACAGAGGCCTTGTAACCAAGACTTCTCCCTTCGGGACTGTGGAGGAACCTTTTTCCGTTGGTGAGCTTGTGGTAGGTGCCAAAGGAAAATTCTTTGCCCGCACCGTTGATTCCAACGTCGCTCTTTCAACCCAGATATATATCGAAGCTGCAACCCACAAGGGAGCTTCAGTTGTGGAAGTACTTCAGAACTGTGTTATTTTCAACGACGGCATACACGAAGTTGTGACAGGGAAAGAGGTCAGAGAGGAGCGGACCATAATACTGAAACATGGAGAACCCATGATCTTTGGAAAAGAAAATGACAAGGGTCTGATTCTCGACGGACTGAAACTTAGAGTTGTGAAACTGGGAGAAAACGGCTTTAATGAACAGAACATTCTTGTTCATGATGCGCATGAGCCTAATCCCGGTATACAATATATGCTTGCAAACATGAAATATCCCGATTATCCGGTAGCTCTGGGGGTGATACGTTCAGTCACTGATCATACCTATGAATCGGATGTTGAGAACCAGATAAAAGCAATAAAAAAAGACTCAAAAATTAAATGCATGGACGATCTTCTTATGAGCGGATCGACATGGACAATAGACTGAGATAATAATTCATCTCAGAATATATTATTGGCTCTCCGTTATTAACGGGGGGCTTTTTTTTATTATTTTTATTTTTTCATCCTCAAGTGGTTGCGAAATATGGATAATGACCGGCAGATATCACCTGAATACCGCAGGTTGCTTCATGAACAACAGGAAAGGGTAAAGGAACTCTCATGCATAAATCAGACCACCGGGATTCTGAAGGAAGGAAAACCCATCGAAGAGACCCTGCAGCAGATAGTGCTGCTTCTTCCTGCTGCATGGCAGTATCCCGAGTTCACCGAAGCCAGGATAAAATACAACCTGAAGTCTTTTGAAACACCTGAGTTCAGGGAGACAGCCTGGAAAATGACCCAGGAATTCAATACCATTGATAATGAAACAGGTGTAATAGAGATCTTCTATACCAGGGAATTTACAAATGAGGATGAAGGACCTTTTCTCAAGGAAGAGAGAGACCTGATATCAAATATTTCCAGCCTGCTTACTGGTTTTATCAACAGCTATAAGGCCCGCGATATACTCCGTAAGGCAAAGTCTTCAGAAGAACCTGAGAAGGATATGCAAAATGTGCCGAGCAGGAAACTGCTTCAGAGGTTCCTGGAAAGGCATAATGCAGAGCGGGACGTATTTCACGATCTTCAGCCTTTTAAAGTCAGGGAGATATTGCTTGTTGCAAACCTGTATGATGCTTACACAATAGAGGGCGAAGGAAGATTCTCAGACCACATGCTGGGAGAATATTACCAGCTCAGCCTGACCTCACTGCCAAGAGTAACAGGTGTGTCAGGTGAGGATGAAGCATTTAACCGACTGAGAGCCAGACATTACGATATGGTTATCATCATGCTTGGTGTTCATAAGGAAAGCCCGATGATACTGTGCTCAAAGATAAAGGATAAATATCCGTATCTGCCTACTTATCTGCTTCTCAACAATCCTGCTGATGTGCCTTTCGTCAGGAAACAGAAAAATGAGGGCGTTCCTTTCGATAATTATTTTGTATGGACCGGAGAATCGAAGGTGTTTTTTGCTATGGTGAAGCTCCTTGAAGATAAGGTAAATGTAGATAATGACACAAAAAAAGGACTTACGGGAGTGATCCTCATTGTTGAGGATTCGGCAGAGTATTATTCGAGTTATCTGCCCATGCTGTACACGCTGGTGATGGAGCAAACCAGAAACCTTATTGAAGACGCCTCTTCCGACGAACTTTATAAAGTATTAAAACTCAGGGCCCGGCCTAAGATCCTTCTTGCCTCCGACTGGGAAGGTGCCATAACTATATTCAATAAGTTCAAAGAAAGGATCCTGTGCGTGATTTCCGACATGCGTTTTCCGAAAAACGGAGTCATAAGTGACTCAGCCGGGTATGAACTGATAAAACTTATCAGGCAGGAGGTGCCAAACCTTCCTACTCTGTTGCAGTCGGCAGAACCTGAAAATGCACAATATGCATTTGAACTGAAATCGACATTTATCAACAAAAATTCAGAGAGCCTGCTTCAGGACCTTAAGTCATTCATAAACTATTATCTCGGTTTTGGCCATTTTGTATACCGCGATAATACAGGCCGTCAGATCGCTGTTGCAAAATCGATGAAGGAATTCGAAGCTTACCTCGAAACTGTTCCTGAAGATTCTCTTGCCTATCATGCCATGAAAAATCATTTCTCCCTATGGCTCATGGCCAGGGGTGAAGTGAAAATAGCCAAAATAATTAATCCTCTGCAAATAAGCGATTTTGCATCACTTAAAGAGCTGCGGGAATTTTTAATAGACATAATACGAAAACGCCGGCAGGAAACCAACAAAGGCCGGGTTGTGAATTTCGAGGAATCCGCTGTTATCGACGAAACCAATGTCGTAAGCCTGGCTGGCGGATCGCTGGGCGGCAAGGGAAGAGGTCTTGCATTTATCAACACTCTCATATACAGCTTTGAGCTCGGCAAACTCCTGCCAGGGATCAGCATTAAAGCTCCGGTCACATCCGTAATTGGCACCGATGAATTCGATATGTTCATGGATCGTAATCATCTGTGGGACAAAGTTGTGGAAGTAAATGATCATTTCATTCTGCAAAAACTTTTTCTGGCAGGTAATCTCAGCTACACTCTTGAAAAGGAACTCCGGATCTTTCTCAGGCATATAGAAAAACCTCTTGCCGTGAGATCGTCGAGCCTGTTCGAAGATTCACTGAGCCAGCCGTTCTCAGGCATATTCGGAACTTATCTTCTTCCGAATAACCATGATGATTTTGATTTAAGGCTGCACCAGTTGACAGATGCCATTAAACTTGTCTTTGCATCAACTTATTCAAAAAGTGCCCGTCAGTATTTTGAGGCGATAAACCACAAGGTCGAACAGGAAAAGATGGCTGTGGTAATTCAGGAAGTCGTAGGGAACAGATACGGGGATGCATTTTATCCTCATATCAGCGGAACGGCACAGTCATATAATTTCTATCCTGTTGCCCACATGATGCCAGAAGATGGATTTGCTGTAATGGCTGTGGGACTGGGGCATTATGTCGTTGAAGGAGAAAAATCATTCAGGTTCTCCCCTGCATATCCGGCCCTGGATGTGATATCACAGAAAGATATGTATACCAACTCGCAGGTATTTTTCTATGCCGTCGACATGAACAAAAGGAACCTCAACCTTCTTGAAGGTGAAAATGCGGGTCTGGAAAAACTCGATATTGCCACCGCTGAAAGACATGGAACAATAAAGCACTCAGCATCGGTGCTGAATGTTGACAACGATATCATTACACCAGGCCTTGATGCACCCGGACCAAGGGTTATTAATTTTGCCGATATCCTGAAATATAACTATATCCCTCTGGCTTCCACACTTAAAACAATACTTGACATAGTAACCGAAGCTACCGGCAATCCGTCAGAGATTGAGTTTGCAGTCGACCTGAACAGAGATGATGAAGGCAATGCCTCTTTTTATCTTCTCCAGATGAAACCTCTTGTAGGAAGAGGTGCAGTTTATTCATTTAATCCCTCTTCACTGGATCAGGATCTGATTATTCTTGATTCGCCGCGAAGTATGGGAAACGGAATTGTCGATACCGTTTCCGACCTGGTATATGTTGATCCTGAAGAATTTGATAACCAGAAAACTCTTGAGATGGCATCAGAGATTGAAAAAATAAACGACATAATGATAAGTGAAAACCGGAAGTATGTCCTTATTGGTCCGGGAAGATGGGGTTCACGCGACAGGTTCATTGGCATACCTGTGGCGTGGCCGCAAATCTCCAATGCCAGGATTATTGTTGAAACAGATTTGCCGGGATTCCATCTCGATGCTTCTCTGGGCTCCCATTTTTTTCATAATGTCACGTCGATGAATGTAGGGTATTTCTCTGTAAGCACTGCTGCGCGGAAAGGCAACGTAAACTGGGAAAAGATAAGAATTCAGGAAGTAGTAACGAAAGGAAGTTTTTTCAAGCATGTAAGATTTAGCAGTCCTCTGCTAATCAGGATGGACGGTAAAAAAGGATACGCAGTTATATCCATGACTGAAAAAAATGAACAGATATGACAATCATTAACGGAATTGTTGACCTGCAGAAATACGATTTCACGGATACTTCTTTTAATCTGTTAATGCAAAAGAGGATACACAGGGTGCTTCTGATCTGCAGTAATTACGACAATTACATGCTTGAGGAGGATGGCAGAATTGACGAACAGATATTTAACGAGTATGTTTCCTTAAACTTAAGGTATCCTCCGATTTTTATTCAGACCGATAATGCCGATGATGCATTTGCAATACTTGGTGAAGGGAACGTCGACCTGGTTATCTCAATGCTATCTCTTAAGGGTACAGACGTGTTTGCCATGGCAAAAAGGATTAAAGAGAAGTATGAAAGGATCCCCATCGTTGTTCTTACATATTTCTCACGTGAAGTGTCATTACGGCTTGAGGGTGAGGACCTGAGCGCAATCGACTATGTTTTTTGCTGGCTTGGCGACGCTTCACTCATCCTGGCGATTATTAAGCTTATCGAGGATAAGATGAATTCCGAACATGATATTGAAAGTGTCGGGGTTCAGGCTATTATACTGGTTGAGAATTCGATCCGCTACATATCTTCATATCTGCCAAATATATATAAGATAGTACTGCTTCAGTCTCTTGATTTTCAGAGGGAAGCGTTGAATGAGCATCAACGGATGCTGAAAATGAGAGGCAGGCCAAAGATCCTTCTGGCAAACAACTTCAATGATGCTGTTGATTTGTATAATAAATTCAAATACAATGTTCTCGGGGTCATCTCCGATATAAGTTATAAAAGAGACGGTATCCTCGATGAGAATGCAGGGTTCAGACTGTGTGAGGTGGTAATGGCTGATGATGACAAAGTACCCTTTTTACTGCAATCTTCAAATCTTGGCCACAAGGAAAAAGCCGAAAGCATTGGCGCAGGATTTATCCATAAATATTCAAAGTCTCTCTCTCTGGAGTTGCGTAACTTTATTATCCAGAACCTTGCCTTCGGCCCATTTGTCTTCAGAAATCCCGACACCCTCGAGCCGATAGCTATTGCTACCGACCTGCAAAGCCTTCAGCAAAAGCTTCTTACAATACCCGACAACACACTTGAATACCATGCAACACGAAATCATTTCTCAAAATGGCTTAATGCCAGGGCTCTTTTTCCTGTTGCACAGATGTTTAAATATGTCAGGAAAGACGATTTTGATACCATGGATGAAATGCGACGTTTTCTATATGTTGCAATTTCTTCATTCCGTCTTGGGAAGGGCAGAGGTGTAATAGCGAAATTCGACAAGACAAGTTTCGACGAATACCAGATCTTCTCACGTATCGGAGAAGGGTCTATCGGAGGAAAGGCAAGAGGCCTTGCCTTTATAAACAGGATAATCAAGAATCACAAACTCTTCAATCGTTTCCCCGATGTACTGATCACTATTCCCCGGACAGTCGTGCTAAGCACAGACATCTTCGATGAATTTATGGATCACAACAACCTCTACACAGTGGCATTATCTGATCTTCCCGACGAGGAAATTCTGAACAGGTTCATCAATGCCGAACTTCCGGGCCGAGTGTACCAGGATTTCTATGCTTTTCTGGATGTGTCGAGAAATCACCCGATAGCAGTGAGGTCATCGAGTAAGCTGGAAGACTCGCATTATCAGCCTTTTGCCGGAGTTTATTCAACATACATGATCCCTCGCCTTCCTGATAACAAACAGATGGTAAAGGCAATGTCGGACGCCATCAAGGAGGTGTATGCTTCTGTTTATTATAAGGCCAGCAAAGCTTATATGACGGCTACCGCTAATGTGATCGATGAAGAAAAAATGGGCATCATTCTTCAGGAAATATGCGGTAACAGGCATGGAAATATTTTTTATCCTACAATTTCCGGGGTGGCACGATCGATAAATTACTATCCCATTGGTTCGGAAAAGGCAGAAGATGGTATTGCCAATGTCGCTTTCGGTCTGGGTAAACTGATTGTCGAAGGAGGACTTTCTCTTCGGTTCTGCCCTAAACATCCCAGGAAAATATTACAGCTCTCTTCTCCTGAAACCGCAGTCCGTAATTCACAGAAGGAATTCCGCGCCCTCGACCTTAACATTGAAAGTTTTGTTCCCTCAACCGACGATGGCGTGAATATTCTCCATATAGACATAAATGATGCAGGTAATGATAATGCAATGAGGCAGCTCGCTTCCACCTATGACAGGGTGAACAATGTTCTGCGCGACGGCATCCTGCACAGCGGAAAGAAGGTTATTACTTTTGCAGGAATACTCCAGCACAATTCTTTCCCCCTGGCTGAAATACTTTCAACCCTTCTCGACCTGGGGCAGAGAGAGATGAATAATCCCATAGAGATAGAGTTTGCAGTTAACCTCGAAACTCCTGCAGGCACTCCGAAAATCTTCAATTTCCTTCAGATAAGGCCTATCGTTCATTCGGATGAGACATACAATATTAACCTGGAAAACATACAGCCTGAGCGAACGATAATCCTTTCAATGTCAGCTCTCGGGCACGGATTGTTCAAGGGCATTCACGATCTTGTTTATATAAAACCTGAATCGTTCAATGCCTCCCATAACAATGACACCGTAGCCCTGATTGAGAACCTCAATGCACAGTTCGTTAACAAAAGTGCCGGGTATGTCCTCATCGGACCCGGGAGATGGGGGTCAACAGATCCGTGGCTCGGTATCCCTGTAAAATGGTCGCAGATATCTGCTGCAAGGATAATAATTGAATCGGGATTAAAGAATTATCATATCGATCCCAGCCAGGGGACACATTTTTTCCAGAATCTGACTTCATTCCGTGTGGGATACTTTACAATAAATCCATTTATAAATGAAGGGTATTATGATGTTGATTACCTCAATGGTCTGGAAGCGGTATATGAAGACAACATTTTGCGCCATGTAAGATTTGAGAAGCCTCTGGAGATAATGGTCGACGGTAAAAGACATAAGGGTGCCATCATGAAACCTTCATGACACTGAAGACAGATAAGCCCAATTGTCAGAAGAATATTTTTGCCGGTTCGAATTCAGAAAGCCGGACGATCAGAATGCCACTCCCCCGGTAACTGCGTCGGGGTTAATTTTCCTGATGAGTCCCTGCAGCACTGATCCTGGTCCCACCTCGGTGAAAGAAACAGCTCCGTCTGCAATCATACTTTGAATTGTCTGGGTCCAGCGAACGGGCGAGGTAAGCTGGGCGATCAGATTTGCTTTTATCGTGAGCGGGTCGGTAGACGGTGAAGCCGTCACATTCTGATATACCGGACATACTGGCTTGCCGAAGGGTGCATTGTTAATTGCTTCCTCAAGTTCGGCCCGTGCCGGCTCCATAAGGGGTGAATGGAAGGCTCCGCCAACAGCCAGCTTAATGGCTTTTCTGACGTTCCTGTTCTTCAGTTCTGCAATGACCATATCAACACCCTCATCAGATCCCGATATAACGATCTGCCCCGGACTGTTATAGTTGGCGGGGACAACGACAGCGGCGACGGATGAACATATTTCCTCAACGAGATGGTCGTCGGCCCCTATTATTGCAGCCATCGATGAAGGATTCATCTCGCAGGCTTTCTGCATCGCTTCGGCTCTTTTTGCTACAAGCCTCAGACCGTCTTCGAATAGGAGAGTTTTATTTGCCACCAGGGCTGAAAATTCACCCAGGGAATGACCGGCAACCATGTCGGGGATAAAGCCTTCGCCAAGAACAGCAGCCATTATCGTTGAATGAAGGAAAATAGCCGGCTGGGTTACCCTGGTCTGCTTAAGATCTTCAGCAGTCCCTGTAAACATAAGGTCAGTTATTCTGAAACCCAGAACGGAATTTGCTTTTTCGAACAACTCTTTTGCCAGCGGAAAATTTTCGTAGAGGTCTTTACCCATTCCGGAGAACTGTGACCCCTGACCCGGGAATACGTATGCTTTCATATTATGTTAAAAAATTATCCGGAAGAACTAGTGAAGTTTTGATCCTATAAGATGAACAAACTCTTCTCGAGTGTTCAGGTTGCTGAGAAAAATCCCCGTAAATGCAGAAGTGGTAGTCACTGAATTCTGCTTTTGAACGCCTCTCATCTGCATGCACATGTGCTGGGCTTCAATGACCACTGCCACTCCAAGCGGATTCAGACATTCCTGAATGCAGTCGCGGATCTGCATGGTAAGTCTTTCCTGTACCTGCAATCGTCTGCTGAAAGCTTCGACTACTCTTGCCAGCTTACTGAGCCCGGTAATGTATCCGTCGGGGATGTAAGCCACATGTGCCTTACCGTAGAAGGGAATCATATGATGTTCACACATGGAAAAAAGATCAATATCTTTCACAATCACCATCTGCTTGTAATCTTCCCTGAACTTTGCAGAGTTCAGTATATCGCAAGGATTCTGCGAATAACCCATGGTAAGGAAATTTATCGCTTTAGCAACTCTTTCAGGAGTCTTCTGAAGTCCTTCCCTGCGTGGATCTTCACCTATCAGCTCAAGGATCCTGAAATACAAACCCGATAGTTCTTTTATGTTCTCTTCATCCCACTTGTCAATTCTCTTATAACCGTTTCCATTTGTCCTCACGGAACATTTTGTCTTGTTTTCCTTTTTAGCCATAGTATTCAATATAATTGTTTTCTGTCTCTTCCACCTTAACGCAGTGCAGCATTGCACCTTCTTTTTCGATCACAGGTTTAAGTTCATTCCAGATTGCAATGGCAAGGTTTTCGGTTGTGGCAATTTTGCCTGCCATAAAATCAACATCGGTGTTCATGTTCCTGTGGTCAAGTTTGTCAATCACTTTCCCGTTGATGATCTTTTTCAGCGTGGTCAGGTTCATTACAAACCCATGGTCCTCCGAAAGTTCTCCTTTAACTGTAACCCACAGAACATAATTGTGTCCATGCCATGTGGGATTCGAACATTTGCCGAAAACTTCCATGTTTTTTTCGTCTGACCAGTCAGCCCTGAACATTCTGTGTGCAGCACTGAATCTCTCCCTTCGGGTAATGTATATCATAACGAATATATTTGCTGCAATATTAACAAATAAAGTGTATAAGGGTACGGGTTAAAGCAATATATTTGGATTGCGAGGAACCTGACATATCCTGTCCTGATGGTTCAGGACCTTCTTACCGGACAGAACATGTTATGAGCGTGAAAAATGAGGTATAATTATGATAGACAGCATTCTTCTTGTATTTGCCACTGCTGCCGAAGCTGATTCAATGAAAAAAATTCCCGGGATCAGACAGGAGGAATCCGGGATATTTTACGGGAACACTGGGATATCTGTGCTGGTTACAGGGGTGGGTGCAATGAATACTTCGTGGGAGATGGCTAAATGGATCAGAGCAAATTCCATCCCCGGACTGGCGATAAATGCCGGAATTGCTGGAAGTTACAGGAACCACATTAATAAAGGGGATGTGGTAATGCCGGTCAGGGACTGTTTTGCAGATGCCGGGATCGAAAGTGAGAGCGGATTTTCAACTCTTGCCGAATCAGGGCTGGCAGATCCGGATGGTTTTCCCTTCAGGGATGGATGGCTTGAAGCTGAAAATGAATATGTAACAAAGGCGCTTGCGCTTTTCAGACCCGTGAATGCTATTACCGTCAATACAGCTTCGGGTTCGCTGACAGCTATCACAAGGCTCACTGACAAATATAATCCGGATATCGAGACAATGGAGGGAGCTACTTTTTTTTATATTTGCATAAGGGAGAAGATCCCTTTTCTGGCAATGAGGTCGGTCTCAAACAGGGTAGAGCCAAGGAATGTTAAAAACTGGGATATTCCGCTTGCCCTTGAGAATCTGTCGGAGAAGCTTAAAGAACTTTTACATTTGCTCTGCACATAAAGATGAAACTGACACTAGGATTCTCTTCCTGTCCCAACGACACTTTTATTTTTGATGCTATGGTCCATGGCAGGATAGATAACGAGGGGCTGGAATTTGACTATCTGCTCGCTGACGTAGAAGAGCTGAACAGGAAAGCTTTCAGGGGAGACCTGGATATAACCAAGATGAGCTACTATGCATTCGCCAATGTATCAAGGGAATACCTGATCCTTGATTCGGGCAGTGCTCTGGGATACAGGAACGGTCCCTTGTTAATAAGCAAGAACCCTCTTGGTCACCACGAAATAATAAATGCAAGAATAGCTATCCCCGGCCAATATACGACCGCCAATATGCTTTTCAGTATAGCATGGCCTGATGCTAAGATTAAAACCGAATACCTTTTTTCAGATATTGAAAGAGCTGTCCTTAATGATGAAGCAGATGCCGGTCTGATAATACATGAAACACGTTTTACCTATTTCCGCAGGGGTCTTCATAAGGTGGCCGATATGGGTGAATACTGGGAAAAATTGACTGGCTGTCCAATACCTCTGGGCACAGTGGTTATAAACAGGAGGATACCTTATCAGACAGCCCTGAAAGTGAACCGTATTATCCGGAGGAGCCTGGAGTATGCATATCAGAATGCTATGGCTTCATATGATTTTGTGCGGTCTAATGCAAGGGAAATGGACAGTAACGTTATGAACAGTCACATAAAACTTTTTGTCAACAAGTTCACGGTCAATCTTGGCCCCGAAGGGCGAAATGCAATAACGGAACTCTTCAGGATAGCATATGAAAGAGGAATCATACCTGAAATGCCTCAGCAGATTTTCCTGACCGCTTCTTAGGAGTTGACGTCTGAACCAGAAGATACTGATCATACCTGAGGAAAAATTGTGTGCACCTGATCCGTCAGCCTGATTAGGCTGCCTGCAGATGATAATGTTTTCACTTTTTATTGTTAGATTGCAGAGCCAATAATTATAATAATGATAATGAAAAGAATAATTTCAATTTCTCTGATGGTTTTTTTAGCTGTCGGTGCTGTCGCACAGCAGAATAAGGTAATTGACAGGATAATAGAACTGGGCAGGACTGATAACCGTACGATGCATCATCTTGATGTAATTGCGAATCGTTTTGGAGGCAGACCTGTCGGATCGGATGCTTACGAAAACGCGGCACTCTGGTGTGCGTCGGAGTTCAGGAAATGGGGTATGGAGGTGATAATGGACGAAGCAGGAAGTGTTCCTGTGGGATTCAATCGCGGGCCCTGGTTCGGCAGACTGCTCTCAGATAACGGCATGGTTCTTCATTTTGCAACTCCTTCATATACAGCAGGTACTAAGGGTGTCCAGAGAGGTCATGTTCTGCTTGAGCCAAAAACACGTGCAGAATTCGACAGGATGAAAGGAGCTCTTAAGGGAGCCTGGGTGCTGATAACCGGAACAAACAGCGGCTGGCCAATCGACTGGTCGGCTCAGGGTGATTCGATACGCGCAAGTGTAATAGCATACAATGACTCCGTAAGACAGGCATCGCGGGGCGGAAGAATGCAGGGACCGGGTGGACCACCTCCTGGTTTCGGTCCGCAGCAGTCAGCACCTCAGCTGAAGGATGAACCTGCACTTTTCTATAAGGAGATGTGTGAAGCCGGTATCCTGGGAGTGATACAGTCATCGGCAGTCCCGATAAGAGCACTTTACGACCGGAAAAATATCGACAGGATGACATTTGAGACACTTCCCACTGTATGCGATATAAAGCTCGACGAAAGTCAGTATGCTATAATAGAAAAAATGGCAAGGGAACGACGATATTTCCTGCTCGAATTTGACATTCGCAATCACTTCAAGCCCGGACCGGTAAAATACCATAATGTTATCGGAGTCATAAAGGGAACAAAATATCCGGATGAATACGTGATGATGGGAGGCCATCTCGATTCGTACGATGTGGCAACAGGTGGTGTTGACGACGGATCGGGAGCGACTCCGAATATGGAGGCTGCCCGGCTTATCTTGGCCGCAGGTGGTAAACCGAAACGGACGATCCTCGTTTGTCTCTGGGCAGCTGAGGAGTTCGGACTTCTGGGTTCCAAACACTGGGTTGAGGCAAATGGTGCCAAATTGCCGAAAATCTCCAATTATTTCAACCGTGACGGAGGCCCCACCGTGGCTTCAGGACTGACGGTTCCTGAGGCTATGTATGACGACTTTGAAAAAGTATGTGAACCTCTAAACAGTATCAATCCGGAGTTTCCTTTCACACTTCGTAAGAGAACACAGCCTCCGCGTCCAAAGCCTGCGGTTGCCAGTGGTACCGACAGCGGTCCCTTTGCCGTAAAGGGTGTGCCTACTCTTTCCTTCGAAGCTCCCGATGCCAAAGGTTACGACTTCAGCTATCAGGAAATATGGCACACGGAGAACGATCTGTATAATAAAAGTATACCCGAATATCAGGATCACACTTCAATTGTAACGGCTGTGGTCGTCTATGGACTGGCCAACCTCGACCATCTTTTATCGCGCGATGGATATTACAGTGACGGTAATTAATTAATCATTGTACTTCATAAGCCAATGAAGCTAAAGGATATTGTAATTAAAACACGTTCGTTCAGACGCTTTGATGAATCCTTTAAAGTGAATATTTCAATCCTTGAGGATCTTGTGGGTCTGGCAAGGCTTTCAGCTTCCGGCGCCAACCGGCAGCCTCTGAAGTACATGCTTGTTACTTCTCCTGAAGATTGCAGCAGAGTATTTCCTTCAGTGCTTTGGGCCGCATATCTGAAAGACTGGGATGGTCCGGGACCAGGTGAAAGACCTTCAGCCTACATAATAATACTGGGTGATCTTGCGATAACAGATAATTTTGGTGTTGACCATGGAATAGCAGCACAGAGTATGATGCTGGGTGCAACAGAAGCAGGGTTGGGAGGATGTATGATTGCGTCAATAAAGCGTGAGATGCTGAGAAAAGAGTTAAATATCCCCGGGGATTATGAGATCCTGCTGATCCTTGCACTGGGTAAACCGGCAGAAAATGTCATTATCGACAAGGTGAAAGATGGTGACATCAGATACTGGAGAGATGATGATCAGAATCATCATGTACCAAAACGGGAACTATCGGAGCTGATAATCAGATTCTGAAATGAATTCCATAAAGAAGCATTTGCTGATCCTGCCATTACTGGTGGTTTGTTCCTGTTCCCTTTTCAGCCAGGGTTCAGGAACAACAGGAAAGATGTTACTCTTCCACGGCTTGATCAGGGATGCAGAAACGAATGCAGCTATCGGCGGTTCACAGATATTCATAAACAGGATATTCTCAGGTGTAAGTGATGAGGAAGGAAGGTTTGCATTCTATGTAAACAGGCGCGATACTGTGATTTTCAGAAGTCTGGGGTATAAGCCTGCCACAATACAGGTAGACGATTCTCTCAGCGGTAAAGAATTCATTGCAGGTGTTTTTATGCACACCGACACACTCGGGATTCAACAGGTTGTTATTATGCCAAGGATTGCATCCCTGCGATCCGATCTGCTCAGGCCTCAGATAAGCTCCGATAAGAAACTCGACAATGCAAAATTCAATCTTGCAGTGTCTGCATATCAGGGAAGAGTGGTTCAGGGAGAACTGGGCGATCCGGCAATGAATTATGAGATCATCAGACAACAGCAGAAAAACGATGCTTATTCAAAAGGGCAGATACCTTCCGATAAGCTTGTAGGCCTGAGCCCCTTATTACTTATTCCTGCAGCTTATCTGCTCATAAACGGTATTCCTGAGAAGCCGGTAATGGTAATACCGGTGATAAGTGATTCTGAAGCAGATATGATATACAGAAAGTACCTGGAGTTACTTAAGGAAAAATAAAACCATATTTTCAGAACTCAAAAAAACGGAACCGGCATTTCTTCCGGAGACTGTGAGATCATCCTTTAATGAAAACAGCTTTTATTATGTCCTGGACCATTCTTGGATTTTCCTTCATCCTGCGTGTGCAGTAGCCGAACCATTTTTCCCCGAAAGGCACATATATCCTCATCGTATGTCCTTCATTTACAATACTGTCGCGTAACTTTGGCGTCACTCCGTAAAGCATCTGGAACTCATACATGTGCTTTGGTACATTGTATTTCCTTATAAGCCTGTATGCTCCTTCAATCAAAGGTTTGTCGTGAGTGGCGATCCCGACGTATATTTTATTGGCCATCATGTACTCAAGGTCTTCAAGATAATGCTGGTTTATCTCTTGGTATTTCTTATAGGAAATTTCTTCCGGTTCAACATAAATGCCTTTACAAAGACGGAAATTCAATGGAATATCTTCACTGTTCAGGTCGGACAGCCCTTTTATGTCGTCGAGAGTTCTCCTGAGGTAGGCCTGAACTACAAGTCCTACATTGGCCGGGAATTCTTCCTTCAGTCTCCTGAACAACTCAATTTCAAGAGTTGTACAGGGTGAGTCTTCCATGTCGATCCTGATGAAATTCTTGTAGGAGGCAGCTTTCGCCACTATTTCCCTGAGATGTTTATAACAAACCTCCTTGTCAATTAAAAGCCCGAAACTTGTAGGTTTTACCGAGAAGTTACCGTCGATACCCATTTGCTGTGAAAGGTCTATGAGATCAAGGTATTCTTTTTTGTTCATTTCCGCTTCACCGAGATTTTCGATAAACTCACCAAGAACATCAAGGGTGACTTTTATATTCTTGCTGTTGAGGTCTTTGCAAACACGCATGGCATCTTCAGCGGTCTCCCCTGAGATATATGATTTGGAAAATATCCAAACGAATTTTTTGGGGAACCAGGGCAGTATTGCAGCAATGAATCTGTTGAACATAGGTAGATATCAATTATATTTATTTAAGTTGCTAATTTAAGAGGATAGCTCAATCCTTTTTACTGACCTTTGTCATTTATAATGGTAAATAAAAATGAAATTATTTATTTTGAATTAATTTTTACTCCTGTGCAACCAAATAACTGTCTGCAAAGTCTTAAAATTGTCCTCAGTATATGATGAGCGACCAGCAAATAATAGAGGGGTGCGCGAAACATGAAAGAAAAGCGCAACAGAGGCTGTACGACAAGTATTCCCGTTTTTTGCTGGGTGTTTGTCTGAGATATGCTTCCGACAGAGCTGAGGCGGAAGATATTCTGCAGGACAGTTTCGTCAAGATTTTTTTCAATATAGATGAGTTTACAGGTACAGGTTCTTTTACAGGATGGCTTAGAAAAGTGGCAGTCAACACCGCGATAACTTATTATCACAAAAATCTGAAGTACAGGTATCATCTTGAAATTGAAGAGTATGTAAGCTTAGAAACAGGGGTGAATAGTTTCGAGGATGATTTTTTTACTTCTGACGAACTTTTTAAGGTGTTGAATGAGCTGCCGGCTGGATACAGGATGGTATTTAACCTCTACGCAGTGGAAGGCTACCATCACAAAGAGATTGCAGCAATGCTGGGGATAGATATAAATACATCAAAGTCTCAGTATAGCAGGGCAAGAGCGGTGTTAAGGGAGAAGCTGGAAAAGCTCAGGAGGTTGAAAAAACAATACACGTCCGGTAAAGAACAGGATATCAAAGGTTAGAAAATACAATTCGTCAGCAAAGAAGAGTGCTGGCAAAATGAAAGTGAAGAAAAGGAACAGTGAAGTGGAACAGAACAGTGAAGACAGAATACTGAATGATCTCTTCAGGCATAAGCTTGAAAATGCAGAGGTCACTCCTTCTGCGTCAACAGGCACAAGGCTGATGCGCCGCGTGGCAATAAGGGAGTTCCTGCGTTTCAATCCTGCCCGTGTAAATATATGGTATGCAGGAGCTGTCGCAGCTGCCGGTGCTGCGATTGCCATCATACTTGCTTCCGATCCTTCAACGGAAAATAAAACCACTGAGCCCGAACCGGTTGAAATAAGCAGGGATGTCCCGGTAATAAGTAAGTCCGACAAAATCATTAATACAGGTGATCCGGAGAACCGAAACACCAGGGAAAATAAATCAGCCAGGGAAGAATTAGAAATACAAGAAACAGCCATAAGGAACTCCGGGAATGAACCGATACAAAAGATGCGATTTGATTCCGAAGGTGCCGGAAAAGTCAGCATACCGGCAGCAGAAGCAATGCATGAAGTTACCGACATGGGGGACAGGAAAATAAGGCTTTTTGCAGGTGATGGTTCGTATATGAATGCATCTGTAACACAGGGTTGTGCCCCGTTGCAGGTAAGTTTCAGATGCATGGCGGCAGCCTATGATTCGTGTTTATGGAGATTCGGCGACGGAGGTCATTCATCTGCAGGAAATCCTGTCTGGCTTTTCGATATAGAAGGTGAATACAAGGTTACCCTTACAGTCTATTCCTCGGGCATGGTGCATAATTCCTCTGTGATGATAACCGTGCATCCTAAACCTGAAGCACGATTTGAAGTCATTTGCGAAAACAATGTTGATTCTGATGATGAGATCCTCTTCCGCAATTATTCAGAGGGTGCCCAGAGGTTCAACTGGGATTTCGGCGATGGTAATGGATCGGGTGTGTTTGAGCCAAGGCATAAATACAGCAGAGATGGCAATTATACTGTCCGGCTCATTGCCATTTCTGAATATGGATGTGCCGATTCGATGGTGATTGAGAATGCCTTTACCGCTTCCTCTTGCTTTATCGAGTTCCCGAATGCATTTATTCCAAATCCAAACGGACCTTCAGGCGGCTATTACAGTCCAAAAAGCGATGAAGCATCACACATATTCCATCCGGTATTCTCGGGTGTAAGCGATTATCAGCTCAGAATATTTACCAGGAGGGGTGTAATGATCTTTGAAAGCAACGACATCAACTATGGATGGGATGGTTATTATCAGGGCCGCTTGTGTGACCCGGGCGTTTATGTATGGAAGGTGAGAGGGAATTTTATTAACAGCACGACTTTTACAAGGATGGGTGACGTGACCCTGATAAAAAATTAAATGAAAAGAATATAAAGTGCTGTAAGTTAATATCATGAGCCAGATTTGATGTTGCTGCGTCCGGCAAGGTTTTAAACATCTTCATGAAAAATTCATCTTCTGTTTATCATTTTCAGTTCAAAAGTTCGTTATATATGACATAATTGTGATATGATTTCACTAAATTCGTCAACGTAAACCTAACCGGATCAGACTTGCTGAAAAGGAAAATATATGTGCTATTGCTGGCATTCACCATTTCTGCAGATTGTTTTAGCCAGGACCCGACCTTTTCTCAGTTTTATGCAAATCAGCTTTATCTTGCACCTTCATTTGCGGGGGCTACGGAAGAATACAGGCTTGGTATTAATTACAGAAATCAGTGGCCTGCCGTTCCGGGGGTATTCCATACATACAGTATCTCTTTCGACAAGGCTATGCCAAACTTCAATTCCGGTATCGGAGTTCTGGCTACCTATGATGTTGCCGGCTCGGGTGACCTGAGCACAACAAATATAGGTCTGCTCTATTCATACGATTTTCAGATCAACAGAGAGTGGCATATCCGGCCCGGTGTAAATTTCAAATTCTACTATCTCGGACTCGATATATATAAGCTGATCTTCAACAGCCAGCTTACAGGAAGCGGTACTGTTCCCTCAATTTACCCGCCTCCTTTTGAGACAGTAGCCGACGTCGATTTCGCAACCTCGGCGGTTGTATACAACGAAATGATGTGGGCCGGGTTTACTCTCGATCACCTGCTCGTTCCCAAGACTTCCTTTTATGGAGATGATGCTACCGTTCCAATAAAATTCAATTTTTTCGGGGGTGTCCAGCTCTATAAGAAAACAAGGCTGCGGACAAAATTCCGTGAAGTGCTGTCTGTAGCCCTGAATTACCAGACACAGGCAAAATTCCATCAGACCGACGTGGGATTATACTATTACAGGGATCCTCTTATCTTCGGATTATGGTATCGTGGCATCCCATTCCTGACGAGCCAGGCCGGCGATGCAATCATAGGACTCGTAGGTATAAAAACCGACCAGTTGCACATAGGTTACAGCTATGACTTTACAGTGTCGAACCTGATAGGTTCAACAGGAGGAGCCCATGAAATTTCAATTGTTTACGAATTCACTACATTTTCGCTGGGTACCCAGAAAAGAAGGATCAGGGCTATCCCATGCCCCGAATTCTGATAACCATAATTATTCCTCGTCACTTGCGGCCTTAAGTTATTATTCTTTATATTTGCGCCTTGAATGTTAAATAAATATTTCATCTGAAATGAAGAAACTTGATATTGCCTTATTTGCCCTTTTATTTGTTGCAGTTGGACTCCTATACGTTCTGCATTTTACTACCGGCAAAGAAAAAAAATCTGCTGATGTGATTACGGAGAACACTTCCCCTGATTTGCATGGTATTGCATTCGTAAATATTGATTCTGTGATCTATCATTTTGATATGTTCTTCGACAGGAGGAACGAACTCCTTGAAAAGCAGAAAAATGCTGAAGCTGAAGTCAATTCAAAAAGGAGTTCCTATGAAAAAAATGCAAGAGATTTTCAGGAAAAGGTTACTAAAGGCCTTGTTACCAGGGCTACAGCTGCTGAAATGGAACAAGCCCTTTATCAGCAGCAGCAGGACCTTCTCGCACTGCATGAGAATCTTCAGGCTCAGCTCCTTGAAGAAGAGCAGGTTATGAACAGGCAGATTGTTGACTATATTACAACTTTCCTCGAGGATAATAAATCGGACTATAAGTATCAGTACATCCTTGGCAAAAGCTTCGGAAGCCCTGTTCTCTACGGCGACAGAAGTCTGGATATTACACAGCGCATCATTGATGCCCTGAACATAAAATATCAGGATGAGAAAAAATAAGCTTCATGGCAGCTTTTGCCACTGACTGGCTTTCAAAAAAAACCCTGTTCCCTAAATTTATTTCGGAAGAACCTGCTCCCGACACAGGCATTATTGCAGTTGTTCCGGCTTTCGATGAACCTGACATTACAGGTCTTCTCGATTCCCTTCTTCAGTGCGACCGGCCGGTCTGCAGCTCAGAGGTGATTATAGTTATCAATGCCCCCCCGGGAGCCGGGTTGAAATCTCTTCAGAACAACAGCATTTGCGCAGGCCACATCGAAAAATGGAAACATGACAATGAATCATGTTTTTTCCGTCTCTATGCTATCGATACAGGACAGTCTTCAATGAATGACTGGGGTGTGGGACTGGCCCGTAAAACAGGAATGGACGAGGCCTTGAGACGTTTTAATGCCATTGGTAATCCCGGTGGGATAATCGTAAGTCTCGATGCCGATTGTAACGTCGCCACGAATTATTTCACCGCCCTCCATCACGAGTTTTCATCTTATCAGGAGCGTAATGCATGCTCTTTAGGTTTTGAGCATCCCCTGAATGGCACATCATATTCAGCCGAGACGTACAGGCATATTGTGTATTATGAGCTGCACATGAGGTATTTCTACCAGGCCATGAAATACACCGGTCACCCGTGGGTATTTCACACAATAGGTTCGGCAATTGCCTTCAGGGCTTCAGCATACATGAAGTCAGGGGGGATGAACCGGAGACAGGCCGGAGAGGATTTCTACATGGTTCAGAAACTTATTCCCCTGGGTGGATACTTCAACCTGAGATCCACAACAGTATATCCTTCACCACGGATGTCGGACAGGGTTCCGTTTGGGACAGGGGCAACAATTTCTAAACTCATCAGTGAAGATAAGGCAGACTTCCTGACTTTTAATCCATATTCTTTTCGTGAACTTAAAGACCTTTTCAGGTGTGCCGGGAGTCTCTGCGGAAGAGGAGAAGAACATCTTTCACAAATATATGATTCCATTCCTCCCGGAGTGAAATCATTCCTGCCAGTAATGGAATGGGTAGAAAAAATGATGGAGATAAGCAATAACACGTCTTCGAACGAAGCCTTCATCAAGAGGTTTTTCATGTGGTTCAATATGTTCAGAATGGTAAAATTCCTTAATCATGTTCACAGGTCGGAATTATGTAAAGTCCCTGTTGCTGAGGCTGCCGCTGAGCTTTTAAGGATGACAGGCAAGAGACCGGACGGAACAGATGCTTTGAATCTTCTGCTGGAATACCGGTTGTCTGAAAAAGAGACTGGTAATTTCAATTGACTTTTCGGGAAATCTGCCTGTCCTCATGCGGTGTCAGAACAATATAAAGATCTTCGTCGGGTCTCTTCATTTTATACTGTTCCCTGGCAAATTTCTCCAGATTCCGATCGTCGGTCCTGAGTTCCCTGAGTTTCTTACTGTCCTCTTCTATCTTGTTGAGATAATACTCCTTTTCGTTGTTCAGATTGCGGAGTTCACGCATTTCCCTGAACCTTGCGACAAGATTGCTGGAGTCGAGCAACAGTATCCACACCGCAAAGATCAGGCTGGTCAGAACGTATTTGTTTCTGAGAACAGGAGGTATTTTATCTGTGAACCTGACCTTTAGCATAATAATACAAAATTACATATTTTTTTAACCTCCGCTCATAAGATAAATCATAAGAACCTCATCACCGTCATTTATGAAGGTTGTGTCGTATTGCCCTGAAGGGATAAGTTCACCGTTGATCTTTATTACTCTAAGCCTGAATGAGTATTTTTTCAGGTTCAGCATTTCCCTGACGCTAAGCGTATCGGCATCGAATTCTTCTTCTCTGTTGTTGAGCATTATCTTCATCGGCAGATGTTATTTCAGGGTTTATTCATAAGGATATCAATCACCGTATTAGCCTGCATGCCGGCAACCATGAGCACCCTGGGTGCCATCGGAGACATATCTTCGCCTGGTGTTGAATATTCATCCCCGCATACATAAAGAGTATCGTCAACTTTGCGATACCGGATTTCATTGCTTTTCCCCCAGCCTGACAATCCGGATCCGACCACAACGGGGATCCCCGGCAGACAAGTCTGTACAGTCTCAATAAGCATCTGCTTCATTTCATCACTGTCGAGAGCTTCCACAATCACATCACAGCCTGCAAAAATCTCCGGAATATTATTCCTGTCAAGCCTGATGGGATGGGCTATAACTTTTATCTTGTCCGATACCAGGGCAATGTTCTCTTTTAGTGCTGATACTTTAAGCATACCCACCTGGTTCATAAAATAGTACTGGCGATTCAGATTTGAAAGCTCAACCAGGTCGAAATCGGAGATAAGCAGGGTTCCCACACCTGAGCGGGCAAGAGCCATGGCGCAGTTGGATCCAAGTCCGCCCGCTCCGGCAATACCTGCCCTGTAACGGGCAAGGTGTTCCCTGATAGCGGTATCGTTCATCATTAAGATTTTTTACCAGATGACTATCACCGTCCTGCGTGAACTTTGATACTGTCCAGTTCAAGAGTCCATATTATAGGTGTATATCCGGCCACTATTCCCCAGATACCTTCGAAACCATATGCAAGACTTGAAGGCGTCAGCAATCTTGCGGTTCCACCTTTTCTCATATAATGTAAACCTTCATCAACACCTTTTACTGACATCCCAACGTAAGAACCCAATACATATTCTACGGGTTTTGTATAAGGTTCATTGGTGTCAAACTGGACATAATCAATGAATGCGGCCTTATATTTAAAATATACTGTATCGTTGTCTGCCGGAAATGGCCCTGTCCCCCCATTAAGCTCTATATAATACAATCCACTGGGATATTTAACATAAACAGTGTCCTCTAGTGAATCAATATATTCCTGAATCAGCTTTGCCTCGAAATCAGCCCAGCGATTTTTTTCACATCCTGTTACTGTAAGGACCGAAAAGACTACTAACAAATATTTTAAACGTGTCATCATCTGCTTATTTAGAGGGTTGCAAGTTACAAACCTTTTTATCTATTTGCAATAATGGTATTCTAACGTTCGTGTGCCTCTTCTTATTTCATTTCATAATGATATATATCATTTAGAAACCTGCATGGAAAATTGTATTTTTGATGTTTAGAGTATTAATGCTGAAATAATTCCCCGGTATGGATAGAGAAACGATCAGCGCGCAGCACAGGCTTCTTTTAAGCAGAGATTATAAATGGATACCTCTCAGCAGGGGTTACACTGACAAGGTTTTATATTTAAATGTCGGCACACAGGAGATAAAGGAAAAAGACGTACCCCCTGTTATGAAGGAAAAGTTCATCGGCGGCAAGGGGTACGGCCTGAGGCTGCTTTGGGAAGCAACGAAACCTTCCACAAAATGGAACGATCCGGAAAATGAAATTGTGATCTCTTCGGGGCCGGTAGGAGGTATTACTCAATACTCCGGAACAGGCAAATCGCTGGTAGTTACAATCTCTCCTCAGACCAGTTCGGTAATGGACAGCAATGTAGGAGGTTTTTTCGGCCCTTTTCTGAAATTCGCAGGCTTCGATGCCATAGAGCTTCAGGGCAAGGCTGAAAAAGACCTGGTTATCTATATTGATGGCATCAACCATAAAATTGAACTGTATGAAGCCCTTAACGGTCATTTCGACAGTCATGCCCTGATAGAGGATCTGACGGAGCTGTTTGCTGATACCGAAGAAGAAAAGAAGAATATCGGTGTAGTGTCATCAGGTTCGGCGGCAGAGCATTCTCTGATCGGGATGCTGAATTTCAGCTTCTACGATCCCAAAAAGAAGCAACTGCGTATGAAGCAGGCCGGAAGGGGAGGCATAGGTACAGTGTTCAGGGATAAAAAAATCAAGGCTCTGGTATGCAAGATCCCCGGGGTAAAGGGTAACCTTAACAATGTTGTCGACCTTGAGGCCATTATGGAGAGAGGCAAAAGGTTCAATAAAGAAATGCGGGAACTTGACGACAAACAATGCCAGATGCGCCAGGTGGGAACCGCTCATCTGATGGAGATAATGAATGATCATGATCTTTTGCCGGTGAATAATTACAAATTCGGAAGCCACCCCGAAGCTTTTAAGGTGGATTCTTCGGTATGGAAAAGTTATTTCACCCAGAATGTTCCGGACGGCTGCTGGATTGGCTGTAACATGTCGTGCAGCAAGAGAGTCGAAGACTTTGCTTTGAAAACAGGCCCGTATAAAGGGCAGAAAGTACTTGTTGATGGCCCTGAATATGAAAATGCCGCAGGACTGGGTTCCAACTGCGGAATTTTTGACCCTGAATATATCATCGAAGCCAACTTCTATTGTGATACCTACGGCATCTGCACAATAACATGGAGTACCCTTACGGCATTCATCATGGAATGTTACGAAAACGGGATTCTTAACCCTGAAAGGACGGGCGGACTGGAGCTTAAATTCGGGAATGCCGCTGCAGCCCTTGAACTGATGCACCAGCTGGCCAGGGGGGAAGGCTTCGGAAAGGTAGCCGGTCTTGGTGTCCGGCGCATGAAGGAGATGTTCATTGCCAACGGATGGGGTGATGCCGGTTTCCTCAATGATATAGGGATGGAAAACAAAGGACTGGAATATTCCCAGTATGTATCGAAGGAATCTCTGGCGCAGCAGGGAGGATTCGCAATGACCAACAAAGGGCCACAGCACGATGAGGCATGGCTTATTTTTATGGATATGGTCAATAACCAGATACCGACATTTGAAGATAAAGCCGAGGCACTTCATTACTTCCCTATGTTCAGAACATGGTTCGGACTGGTGGGCCTGTGCAAACTTCCATGGAATGATGTGGAGCCGGCAAATAATGCCGAAACAGATGAGCCTGCGAAGGTGCCCGAACATGTAGATAATTATGTTACTATCTACAAAGCAGTAACGGGAAGGGAATTTGACAAGCACAGACTTATAGAAGATTCAGAGAGGGTTTACAACTTCCAGCGTGTGTTTAATCTCAGGCTCGGATTCGGAACCAGGATTCATGACCGTCAGCCCTTCAGGGCCGCAGGGCCTGTAACAGTTGAAGAATACGAATCGCGTGCTGAAAGATATGATAAACAGCTAAAGGAAAAAACCGGGATCGATACAGCAGGGATGACTTCGGGGGAGAAGCTGAAGTTGCTTAGAAAATACAGGGAGGAACAGTATGAAGGTCTGTTAGATGCAGTTTATAAAAGACGTGGCTGGAACAACAATGGTGTCCCGAAAATAGAATTTCTGCGGAAAATAGGAATGGATTTCCCTGAAGTGATCGATGTTGTTAAAAACTACCAGTGAATCTCAGGTCCGAAGCACGTTAAAACGTGCATTTCTTCATCATAAAATCTGAAAATGAGACAAAGACTTATTTTAGTATTGCTTATCTCTTCTGTTCTGTCGGCCTGCAGAAATTCAGACAATGCAGAAAAAGAACTGAGAATTTTTCATGCTGGTAGTCTTTCTGTTCCGTTCAGGCAGCTGGCTGATGAATATGAAAAAAAATATCCCCTTGTAAAAGTACTACTTGAACCTGCAGGAAGCCTTGTTTGTGCAAGAAAGATCACAGAACTGAAGAAAAGCTGCGATATAATAGCCTCTGCCGATCACCTTGTTATTGAAAAGCTTATCATTCCCGAATATGCTTCATGGAATATCAGGTTTGCCACGAACGAAATGGTCATAGCCTACCAGGATAAATCAAGACATGCCGCTGAGATCAATCCTGACAACTGGACAGATATTCTGCTCAGGGAGGATGTCATCTATGGCAGGTCGGATCCGGATACGGACCCGTGCGGATACAGAGCTGTTCTTACAATGAAGCTGGCAGAGAGGTTTTACGGGAAGCCTGACCTGTCGGGACGATTCCTTGAAAAAAACCGGTCGTTTATACGACCCAAGGAGGTTGATCTTGTTGCCCTGATAGAATCAAATGCAGTTGATTATATATTCATTTACAGGTCAGTGGCCGTTCAACACAAAATGAAATACCTTGTCCTGCCCGATGAAATAAACCTGGGGAACCCGGAAATGAACCAGGTGTACAGCCTCGTTTCTGTCGGGATAGCTGGTAGCAAACCGGGAAGTTCCATGACGATTGACGGCGAATATATTAATTACAGCATTTCCGTTTTAAACGATGCCCCGAACATGAAAGGGGCACTCGATTTCGTATCCATGCTCCTGGAACCAGAAGGGAGAGAGATAATGAGGATTAACGGACAGGAACCAATAGTGCCGGGATTAACTTTACAGCCCGGATTGATACCTGCCAGTCTGAAGACATATGTTAACAGATAATACCTGAGATGATACGCCAGACTCCCTTTTCACTGCTGATGCTGTTCCTCTCATCGCTGGTACTGCTTTTCATTCTGGCACCGCTTCTCGGGATGTTCCTTCATACGGAAGGTTATGACCTGCTCGAGGCAGTAAATGACAGTGACGTAAGACAGAGTATCTGGCTTACCCTGTGGGTTTCTTTTGTTGCCACCTTTATTTTTGCCTTTGCCTGTATCCCGCTGGCATGGATAATGGCAAGGAAGGAGTTTCCCCTGAAGAGCATGGTTCAGGGTCTTATAGACCTTCCGGTTGTGCTGCCCCACACTGCCGCCGGACTCGCTGTTCTGGGTTTTATCTCAAGGGATGGCTTCCTGGGCAAGGCTGCCGACACGGTAGGGCTTACACTGGTAAACAATCCTGCCGGCATTGCCCTTGCCATGGCATTTGTCAGCGTTCCTTTCCTTATAAACTCGGCCCGCGACGGATTTGCAGCCGTTCCTGAAAGGCTTGAAAAGGCAGCTCTTACTCTGGGCGCAAGTCCTTCGAGAGTTTTCTTTACCATATCGCTTCCCATAGCATGGAGGAGTATTATTACCGGTTTTGTCATGATGTTTGCAAGAGGAATGAGTGAATTCGGAGCTGTGGTGATGGTGGCCTATCATCCAATGATAGCACCCGTACTGATATATGAAAGGTTCAGCTCCTTCGGGCTTGCCTGGGCACGACCGGTATCAGTGCTTTTTATTCTGGTGGCACTTGTTTTCTTTATTTTTCTTCGTCTGATATCAATAAACAGAAAGAATTTCAGTGCTGAAAAAAATGCTGAGACTTGAAGGCATAAATAAAAAGCTTGGAAATTTCAGGCTGACGGATATCAGTATCAATATTCCGGAAGGAGAATACTTTGTTCTTCTGGGGCGATCCGGCTCAGGAAAATCCCAGCTCCTGGAACTCATTGCAGGTCTGAAAAAACCTGATTCCGGCAATATCTGGATTGATAATCAAGATGTCACAAATAAAAAGATACAGAACCGAAAAACAGGCCTGGTATTCCAGGATTATGCCATATTTCCCAATATGACCGTTTATGGCAACATTGCCTACCCTCTCCGGTGCAGGAAGACAGAAAAGAACATTATCCGTAAAAAAGTGGAACATATTGCAGGAGAATTGAATATTGCACATCTGCTTGACCGGGTAACATATAATCTTTCCGGAGGCGAATTGCAAAGGGTCGCCCTGGCACGTACCCTGATAACCTCACCAAAGGTCCTTCTTCTCGATGAACCCCTCGCCTCGGTTGATGCCAGCCTCAGGGATGATATCAGGAGGCTTCTCAGACAGTTGAATAAGAAGGGAATAACAATCGTTCATGTAACCCACGATTACAGGGAAGCAATCAGTCTTGCTTCCTGTGTGGGAGTGATACATAACGGACGTATGATCCAGTCGGGTCCGCCCGATTATGTTTTCTCAAATCCGGTCAGCAGATTTGTTGCCCGTTATTCCGGCATACGGAATTTCTATAAAGTCAGGTTCATCAACGAAAGGGGAATATGGAAGGCAATAAGCCATTCGAAAGCCGGTTTTATCCTTTCAGATGGAAGCTACCCTGAAGATGGTATTCTCATTATCAGGAGTGATTCAATTAAGATCCATAAGAACAAACCGGTCCTTCCTGATCAGAATTGTTACAGTGCTGTGGTAAGGGAAATAATTCCCTCAGACTATGGAATGGAGATAACCGTCGATGCCGGAGAAAGATTTTTTATCGACATAACAAGGGATGAATTCAGAGCTCTGCAGATAGCCGAAATGTCGGAAGTATGGATCAGTTTCGAACCTTCCGCTGCTGTTGCTTTAAATGGCTCCGGGTGATTTGAAGAAGGAAAATTTTTATTATGTTGAGGTTGAATTCTGTATATTCAAAAAATAGATATGATACCATTTGAGAAAGCTTTGGAGATTGTTACCGAAACAGATTGCCGGAGAATGGGTACAGAGAAAATACCATTCACGGAGTCACTGAACCGTGTAATATCTGTGCCCGTATTCAGTGATACCGATCTGCCTCCCTATGACAAGGCAGCCATGGACGGATTTGCTGCCAGAAAAAGTGACCTTGGGAATGACCTGGATATCATCGAGACGATACCGGCAGGATATACTCCTTTGAAAAAAACAGGCGTAAATCAGTGTTCCAGGATCATGACAGGAGCTGTCGTTCCTGAAGGTGCCGACTGTGTTGTCGAGGTGGAGCTTACAGAACAGCTGCCATCCGGTAGAATAAGAGTGACCGGGGCGGTGAGAGGATCGAATATCTCCTTCCGGGCTGAAGATATTAAGAAAGGTGATGTGGTCCTCAATCCCGGAAAGATTATCAGGCCGCAGGATATAGGTATAATGGCTGCGACAGGTCAGACCCGTGTTGAAGTATCAAAGAAGCCATGGATAGGTATTATAAGCACCGGAAGTGAACTGGTGGAGCCAGGTGAGAATCCTTCTCCTTCAGGGATAAGAAATTCCAATTCATATCAGCTTATTCATCAGGTTTCCCTGGCAGGTGGTGTTGCCAGGTATTACGGGATAGCAAAAGATGATGAAGCACTTACTTTTTCTATGGTAGAGCAGGCTCTTTCAGAAAATGACATGGTATTGATAACAGGAGGAGTGTCAATGGGCGATTTCGATTTCGTTCCTTCAGTTCTTGAGAAAGCCGGAGTGAAAATACTATTTTCCAGTGTGGCAGTAAAACCCGGAAAACCCACAACATTCGGAATTCATGAAAACGCGATTCTATTCGGATTACCGGGAAACCCGGTTTCAGCATTCATGCTTTTCGAACTTATGGTACGACCACTGATATGCAAAATGCTGGGATCGGACTGGAAACCTCTCACGCTGAATTTACCGATGAAAGAAGGATTCTCGCGAAAGTATACCGAACGGATGACACTTATCCCCGTTTCCATTACTCCCGACGGCATGGCGCTGCCGGTTGAATATCACGGATCAGGTCATCTTACGGCTCTGGCAAATACATGGGGAATTGTGATGCTTCCGGTTGGAGCCCGGACAATTGAAAAAGGAGAACTGGTAAGTGTACGACAGATATAAAAGAGAAATAACCTACCTGCGCATTTCGGTCACCGACAGGTGCAATCTCAGGTGTCGGTATTGTATGCCTGAGGAGGGAATAAAACTCCTCCGGCATGAAGATATTCTGACTTTCGACGAGATTGTAAAATTCACTGAAACTGCTGTCAGGATGGGAATATGGAAGGTAAGGATTACCGGAGGTGAACCTCTTGTAAGAAAAGGTATCACGGATCTGGTCAGGATGATCGCCGGAATAGAGGGCCTTAAAGACCTTTCTATGTCAACCAATGGTGTTCTGCTGAAAAACTTTGCCGCAGATCTGAGGAAGGCCGGCCTGCAACGGGTAAATGTAAGTCTCGATACAACTGATCCTGAAAGATTTGCATACATAACCCGCGGAGGTAATGTCGCAGATGTAATTGAGGGGATCAGTGCAGCCAGGGAAGCCGGCCTTATACCCGTGAAAATAAATTGTGTCGTCAGAAATTCAAAAGAAGAAGAAGATGCAAAGCTTGTAGCGGATTTCTGTTCGCGTAACAATTTAGAAATAAGATATATACACCAGATGAACCTGGATAGTGGTCATTTTACGACAGTAGAGGGGGGTATCGGAGGAGACTGTGCACTCTGCAACCGGCTGAGACTTACCTCAAATGGTATTCTTAAACCCTGTCTGTTCAGCGACATTGGTTTTGACATAAGTAAAATGACCTTTGATGAAGCCATTAATAAAGCCGTTAGCATTAAACCTGTGAGCGGAATGGTGAACCACAGAGATAATTTTTACAATATCGGAGGCTGAAAAATGAAAAAACTGACACATACCGACAGCAGCGGTAAAGCCATAATGGTAGACATCGGAAATAAGAAAAAACAGGATCGTAAAGCGAGGGCAGCAGGACACATAAACCTGGCTCCTTCAACCATAAAACTTATTATAGGCAATAATATCAGTAAAGGTGATGTTTTTGCCGTTGCCCGTCTGGCAGGAATAAATGCCGCAAAGAAAACCTGGGAACTGATACCTCTGTGTCATAACATCAGCCTGACGTCTGTAAAAGTCGACCTTGCCACAGACGACAATGGAGTGTCAGTCACCAGCGAGGCAGGATGCATCGACAGAACCGGTGCTGAAATGGAAGCACTTACAGCCGTATCCGCTGCTCTTCTGGCAGTATATGATATGTGTAAGTCTGTTGATAGCTCCATGGTGATTAATGATATCCATCTTATTGAAAAAGTTAAGATATGAAACTTCCTTCCTGCTTCAGGGTCCTTGTCATTACCCTTAGCGACAGGGCATACAGGGGTGATTACGAAGATATCAGCGGTTCGCGGATAAAAGAAATGATCTCCGGGTTTATGGCAAATGAAAAATGGAATTCGGAAATCCGTCTCGAAATAATGCCTGATGAGGCAGATGTCCTCAGAGAAAAATTTGCGACTGCAGCTTCGGATTACGATCTTATCTTTACCACAGGCGGTACCGGAATCGGTCCGCGCGACATTACTGTAGAAACAGTTCGTCCCTTTCTGACAAGGGAAATTCCGGGAGTGATGGAGTATATAAGGGTAAAATATGGCAGCAATAATCCGAATGCTCTTCTGAGCAGGGGAGTGGCGGGACTTGCCGGTGATTCGCTTGTTTTTACCCTTCCGGGCTCAGTGAAGGCAGTGGAGGAATACATGACTGAAATTCTAAGAGTCCTGAAACACACCCTTTTCATGCTCTGTGACATCGACGCTCACGGGCATGGTCAGTAGGTGATCCTGTTCAGGGTATTAATGGTTCCTGTCCCGATAATCCTGTCGTAACGGCCTCTGGGATTCCGGTAATATATGATGACCATGTAATCATTTTCCGTTTCGGTGTGGCTTCCTTCAAATTTTACCGGGTTGCATGATCCGTCAATGTCGCTGACAAATACATATTGATAGTTGTACCATCCCTGTTTAAGCTGCAAAGTGCATTCATACTCTCTTTCTGCAGGATTGTAGATCATGAGGTTTTCTTTACCTGTTGTCCAGTTGCAGAAGCTCCCTGTAACATAAACCTCTCCTCCGGCTATCATGTCGCCGGAGGCAAGTGTAAAATAGGTGAACAGATAATCACCATCAGTCTCAGGGTCTCTTCCTTCCTCAACCGCAACATAATATTTCCCGTTGAAATCCTGCCAATAGAAATATGGTTTGAATTCACGGCTTTCAGAAGGTGCAAGGGCGACATGATAATATGGTGCATTATAATCTATGCGTCTGACATTTTCGGTCAGCCTTCTTATGCTTCTGATGTCGAAATAGCGAAATTCATTTCCGCCGTTGAAAATGTTCTTGTCCGATAATGAATTATAGATAAGTTCATTACCTCCATGAACATCAGGCTTCAGGTTGTTCCTGGAATTATCCCACCTGCCATTTTGAAGCAGGGAGGAATATACATTTCTGTAAGGATCGATAAGGCCTGCACCTCCAATGTCGACAGAGAATTCTATCTGCTGTCCGCTTTCCTTAGCCGGGGATATCATAGGTCTTTTTACCCTTATATTGACTTTTGCTGCATCCTCCTTTACGATAAACCTGTATGTTATCACAGGCTTCTCCGGGTTATCAGCCTGATACACGAAAAGAATATAATTTCCTGATATCTTGAGCCCTGATCTTTCGTTTGGGAAGGTAAGGTTGTAATGAAAATAATTTACTGTGGTGTTGAACGAGGGGTTCATATCTTCTATCGGATTGTCAGGGAATCCTTCCATGAAGTCGTTAGGGAAAATATCAGATCTGTTCCAGTCTTTGTCACAATGAATAAAAGTGTAATAATATGATTCAGAAGTATTTCCAAGCAGGTCAAACATAAAAACCAGCTTTTCGCCGCTGTTAAGCCTGATTACAGGGTAGGAGAGGTTCCAGCCTTCTGTAAACATTCTGACACTTCTGATCCTTGGATCAAATACTTTATTCCCGAAAGTACCATCTTCGGATGAAAAACCCTGGGCTGAGATTTCTAATTGGTATAGCAGTATTATAACTGCAATAAATATTTTTTTCATAAAAACATTACCTTCATGAGGATGAACAAAAATAGTGCAAAAAATATATTGTCATAATGACTATTTGATGATGTAAAATAGGATGCTATTTTTACTTTTGTAGCTGTGTTTTTTTTAAACAGAACTTGATTCTCCAAGACTATTATTTAAAACCTGTTTTTAGATGACCAGATCCATAAAGCTCAAGAAGGGATTAGACATCCGGATCAGGGGAGTTGCTGAGAAGGTTATTGTGGACGCTGCAGGGCCTTCTCTGTTTGCTGTCAGGCCAATAGATTTTCCAGGTTTGATCCCAAAGCTGAATGCAAAGCCCGGGGACAATGTTCAGGCCGGGTCTCCTCTGTTCCATGACAAACTAAAGCCGGAGATTGTGTTTGCTTCGCCTGTGTGTGGCAAAGTGGTATCGGTTGAGCGTGGCGACAGACGCAAGATGCTGGAAGTAGTTGTCGAAAAGGAAGGTAATGAGAATGTCATTTTTCCCAGGGCAAACCCGGCATCCCTGTCCAGGGGTGATATTAAGAAACATCTGCTTTCATCAGGACTATGGCCGGCTTTGAGGCAGAGACCTTATCATATCGTTGCCGACCCGGGCGATGTGCCCAAATCAATATTCATATCAGGCTTTGATTCTGGGCCTCTGGCTCCCGATTATAATTTTATAGCTGATAATTTGCAGTCGGAAGCATTTCATGCAGGACTAACAGCCCTGTCGAAGCTTACCGACGGCAGGGTGCATCTGGTTCTTAACGGAGCATCCACACCTTCAAGAGTACTCTCAGAGGCTGAAGGAGTTGAAATTTCATATTTTTCCGGACCCCATCCTGCCGGCAATGTAGGAATTCATATCCATCATCTCGATCCGGTTAACAAGGGAGAAAAGGTCTGGTATATCAACCTTCAGGATGTATTTGCCGCAGGTATCCTTTTCACAGAAGGTGTTTACAGGCCTGAGAGAATCATTGCACTTGCCGGGTCGGAAGTCATTAACCCCCGCTACCACAGGGTTCTTGCCGGATCGTCAATTGCCCCCCTGGTAAAGGAAAATGTTAAACCCGGCAATCTGAGATACATAAGCGGGAACGTGCTTACCGGTTCAAAAATAGCTTCCGACGGCTATCTCGGATTCTACGATTCCCAGATCACTGTCATTCCTGAAGGTGATTATTACGAATTTTTCGGATGGGCAAGCCCGGGACTTAAAAAGTTCAGTTTTCACAGGACATTTCTTTCGAGTCTGCTTCCTTCACGTGATTACAGGCTCGATACAAATTTTCATGGTGGTGAAAGAGCTTTTGTTCTCACCGGCAAGTATGAGAAAGTCCTTCCGATGGATATTTACCCCATGCAGCTGTTAAAAGCTATAATTGCCGAAGATATTGATGCAATGGAAAACCTCGGCATATACGAAGTGGCTGAAGAAGACTTTGCCCTTTGTGAATTCATATGCCCTTCAAAAATCGAGATCCAGTCGGTAATAAGAAAAGGCCTTGAGTTGATGGTAAAAGAAATGAGCTAGTTACAAGAGAATATTCAGATAATGGATTCCTTACGAAAAAAGATAGACAAGATCAAACCCCATTTTGAGGAGGGTGGCAGATTCTCAAAACTCCGGTCTGTTTTTGAAGGATTTGAGACTTTTATGTTCGTTCCTGACAAAGTTACATTCAGGGGATCGCACGTCAGGGACAGCCTCGACCTGAAGCGCACGATGATCGTGGTCGTGATTTCACTTATTCCCGTGCTCATTTTTGGCGCATATAACACGGGCCTGCAACATTTCAGGTCGACAGGAACCGAAACCGGAATATTACAGTCATTCTGGTTCGGATTTGTAAAAATTCTTCCTCTGATAATAGTAAGCTATGTTGTCGGGCTCGGAATAGAATTTATTGCTGCACAGATAAGGGGACATGAAATCAATGAGGGCTACCTGGTGACAGGGCTTCTGATACCTTTAATAGTACCTGTAGACATACCTCTCTGGATGCTTGCCATATCAGTTGCTTTTGCCGTTATACTCGGAAAAGAGATATTCGGAGGTACAGGCATGAATATTTTTAATCCTGCACTGCTGGCCCGGGCTTTCCTCTTTTTCAACTACCCGGGCTGGATGACAGGAGACAAGGTATGGACCGCCGGATTAACAA
Source organism: Bacteroidales bacterium (assembly GCA_036759025.1). Lineage (GTDB taxonomy): Bacteria > Bacteroidota > Bacteroidia > Bacteroidales > VadinHA17 > LD21. The sequence continues at coordinate 12,448 of DAIOVL010000017.1, read as the reverse complement.
AAGGTCTTAACGTGGCCGACGGGTTTTCAGGAGCCACACCTCTTGCCCTGTGCGCGGCCGGTGATACTTCAGATCTCCCTTCATTCCTTGAAATGTTCATCGGTACAATACCGGGCTCGGTTGGTGAAACATCAACCATAGCAGTTCTTTTAGGTGCAATCATCCTTCTTGTGACGGGTGTGGGAAGCTGGAAGATCATGCTCTCGGTACTGGCAGGGGGTGTTGGCATGGGATTGATTCTTAATGTGACTGCCGTTAATCCTTATATGGAAGTACCGTTCTATTATCACCTTGTAATGGGTGGCTTTGCTTTTGGCGCTGTATTCATGGCAACCGACCCGGTTACAGCTTCTCAGACAGAAAAAGGTAAATGGATTTATGGATTTCTTATCGGAATATTCTCAGTTCTCTTCAGGGTTCTTAACCCTGCATATCCCGAAGGAGTTATGCTGGCAATACTTCTTATGAATCTATTTGCTCCTCTTATTGACTATTTCATTATACAGTCGCATATAAAAAGAAGGCTTGCAAGAACGAGGTTAGCAACTAAAAATTAATTAAGATGAAGCATTTCAGTAACAGGTATATCTTCTTGTTCTCGACGGTAATGGTGGTAATTGTTGCCACCCTGCTTTCGCTTGCCGCTACCCTGCTTCAGCCTGCCCAGGCAAGAAACCTCGAGATCGAAAAGAAGAAAAGCATGCTGGAATCAATCAGAGTTCAGGCTACCAGAGATAACAGCGTGGAATTATATTCAAAACACATCACGGAGAGCTTCGTCATAAACACCAGAGGGGAAAATATTGAGGGAGTTGATGCATTTACCGTAGTGCTGAAGAATGAACTCAGGAAAGCTCCTGAAGAACAATATCTTCCGGTATTCAGGGCTGTCTCACTCACCGGAGAACAGGTTATAATCCTTCCCGTGGAGGGAAAGGGTCTGTGGGGTCCGATATTCGGTTATGTTTCGCTCGAATCGGATATGAACACCATCTATGGAGTTACCTTCGATCATAAGGGAGAGACACCAGGACTTGGTGCAGAGATCAATACATCATGGTTCGAAGAAATGTTCACCGGTAAAAAACTGTTCGATAATGACAGGTTTATCTCGGTCATCGTTCACAAAGGAGGCGCTGATCAGGGCGATATTCACGGAGTTGATGCTATATCGGGAGGGACTATTACAAGCAAGGGACTTGAAAATATGCTCTACGACTGCATCATAAAATATAGTGATTACCTTTTGAAAAACAGGATTTAAGCTATGAATAAAATCACAAAGGAACCGCTTTTTTCGGCGAAGAACCTGAAATTGTTTACCGATCAGATCGATAAAAACAATCCCATCACTGTTCAGGTTCTGGGCATTTGCTCAGCACTTGCAGTTACTGTAAAACTAAAACCGGCGCTGGTTATGGCGTTGTCGGTAGTAATTGTGATAGCCGTATCAAATGTGGTAATTTCAGCTATCCGGAATCTGATACCCGACAGAATCAGGATCATAGTTCAGCTCGTTGTTATAGCCACCCTTGTAATTCTTGTCGACCAGGTTCTGAAGGCTTATGCCTTTGACGTGAGCAAGCAGCTCTCAGTATTTGTGGGCCTTATAATAACCAACTGCATTATTATGGGTCGCCTTGAAGCTTTTGCCATGGCTAATAAACCCTGGCCTTCTTTTATCGACGGCCTCGGTAACGGAGCAGGGTATGGTCTTATACTCATTATCGTAGCCTTTTTCAGGGAATTGCTGGGATCAGGAACCCTGATGGGATATCCGGTAATGGAAAAGATAGGTGCCTATTCGATCGGGTATGAGAATAACGGAATGATGATACTCCCTCCAATGGCCCTTATTGTTGTAGGTTTGATAATATGGGTGCAGCGAAGCCGGAATAAAAGTCTTATAGAGAAATAAAACGACACAGTCATGGAAAATCTGCTCAATATCTTCATAAAGTCGATTTTTGTCGAAAACATGGTCTTTGCCTTCTTTCTGGGTATGTGTTCATACCTGGCAGTGTCAAAAAGTGTAAAGACTGCAATAGGACTGGGAGTGGCAGTGATATTCGTGCTTGTCATTACCGTGCCTGTCAATTATCTTCTCGAAAAATATATTCTCGATAAAGGAGCTCTTGTATGGCTTGGACAGGGATTTGCAGATGTGGATCTGAGTTTCCTTACTTTCATGGTATTCATCGCAATGATAGCCGCCATGGTCCAGCTCGTGGAAATGATCGTGGAGAAATTCAGCCCTTCCCTGTATAATTCACTTGGCATTTTTCTTCCTCTTATTGCGGTAAACTGTGCTATTCTGGGAGCCTCTCTCTTTATGCAGGAGCGTGAATATCACAATATTGCTGAAGCCACTGTATTTGGCCTCGGATCAGGCATAGGATGGTTTCTTGCTATTACGGGGATAGCCGCCATAAGGGAAAAAATGAAGTACAGCAATGTGCCGGCACCTCTGAGAGGGCTGGGTATTACCTTTATTTTAACCGGCCTCATGGCTCTTGCTTTCATGGGTTTTATGGGTATTAACCTTTAATCGTCATTATGCTATCATGATAATAGGATTTTCCACCATTGTTACAACTCTGCTAAGTATTGGTGTTTTTCTTTTAATCACCCTGCTGCTTGTCACTCTTCTGCTTTTTGCCCGTGATAAACTTTCACCAAAAGGAGATGTCAGACTTCAGATAAATGACAGGGAAATTACGGTATCCCCCGGATCAAATCTGCTCTTTACATTGTCGAATAACGGGATATATCTGCCTTCGGCTTGTGGTGGCGGTGGCACCTGCGGGATGTGTAAATGCCAGATATTGGAAGGAGGAGGCTCCATTCTCCCCACAGAGACAGGCTTCTTTACCAGGAAGGAACAGCAGGACAACTGGAGATTGGGCTGCCAGGTGAAAATAAGGCAGGATATGACAATCAGGCTGCCTGAATCGGTGCTCGGAATCAGAAAATGGGAATGCGAGGTCGTTTCCAACAGAAATGTAGCAACTTTTATAAAGGAATTCGTCGTCAGACTCCCTGAAGGAGAGGAACTTAACTTTGAACCGGGCGGATACATACAAATCGACGTTCCCAAATATCAGACCTCATTCAGGGATTTCATCATTGAAGATAAGTTCAAGGATGACTGGGACGAATATTCAATGTGGAACCTTTCGATAAAAAATTCAGAAGAGACATTCAGGGCATATTCGATGGCAAATTATCCTGCAGAGAAAAATCTTATTAAACTCAATATCAGGATAGCAACCCCTCCATGGGATAATACCAGGAAAGAGTTTATGAAAGTTCCTCCCGGCATCTGTTCCTCATATATTTTTTCAAGGAAACCAGGTGATAAAGTCACAATATCAGGACCTTATGGTGAGTTTCATATCAAAGATACGGGAGCTGAGATGGTTTATATAGGAGGAGGTGCCGGAATGGCTCCTTTGCGGTCACATATTTTCCATCTTTTCAAAACACTGAAAACAAATCGTAAGGTATCATATTGGTATGGAGCACGTTCGCTTCGTGAAGTATTCTATGAGGAAGAATTCAGGGCTATTGAAAAAGAGTTCCCCAACTTCACCTTCAACCTCGCTCTTTCTGAACCTCTGCCTGAAGACAACTGGACTGGCTACACGGGTTTCATCCACAAGGTATTACTCGATAATTATCTCTGCAGGTTCGATGAACCGGAAGATATTGAATACTATTTCTGCGGCCCGCCGATGATGAATAACGCCGTAATAAAGATGCTCGACAGCCTTGGTGTGCCTCAGGAAAATATCTCTTTCGACGATTTCGGAGTGTAGTACATTGCATTTTATAAGTGAAAATTATGAAAAGTGGAATATGTATTTCGCTGTTATTTCTTTTATTATCCTCATGCACTGAGAAGAAAGAGTATTCACGATTTGCAGGTATGACCCAGGGAACTACCTACAGTGTTGTATTTGAGAATAACGGTGGCATCGATCCTGTGGATATGAAAGCAGAAACCGACAGTATCCTTGCCCGTTTCGATATGTCACTGTCACTTTACAAGGATTCCTCGATTGTTTCGAAGATAAACCGTAACGAAGAGGTAATACCCGACAGATGGTTTAGCGACGTGTTCCTAAGATCAAAGGAAATTTTCCGGCTAACCGGTGGAGCCTTTGATATTACAGTAGCCCCTCTGGTAAAAGCATGGGGCTTCGGTCCCGATGAACGCCGTATCAATGACCATGAATTGATCGACAGTCTGCGTAATCTGGTTGGACTGGACAAAGTTGTGCTCAGAGATGGAAGAATAATAAAGAAGGATGAGCGTATAATGTTGGATTTTAACGCAATAGCACAGGGATATGCCGTCGATGTTATTGCTTCATTTCTCGATGAACACGGCATCGGTAGTTACCTGGTTGAGATCGGAGGTGAGGTAAGGGTGAAAGGTGACAAGGGAGGATCACTGTGGAAGATAGGGATCGACAGGCCTGTTGATAATAACTTATCCCCCGGAAGTGATCTCACGGCTGTGATTGAGATGAAGGACCGGTCGCTTGCCACATCCGGTAACTATCGTAAATTTTACGTCGAGGACGGGATCAAATATTCTCACACCATCGATCCCCGGACAGGTTATCCGGCCAGGAACAGGCTCCTTAGTGCGACAATTCTCGCTTCCGAATGTTACGCTGCCGACGCTGTAGCAACTGCCTGCATGGTTATGGGCAAGGATAAAACGATAGAATTTCTCGGTCGCCATCCGGAATTCGATGCTTACCTGGTGTATTCTGACGAGGAAGGCAATTTCAGGACATGGATGACAGATAGCATGAAGGGATTTATCTCGCAGTACTGAACATACCTGTGGAGATTCTCAGGTTTTGTGGCTCAGGATTCATTGATTAAGTTGATCTGACTGCTGCGGATACCACAGGTAGGGCAGCCGTCATTGCTGTCAATGGGGTTGCATCCGGTGTCGGTGCTTCGTGCGCAGGAAATGCCCCTCTTTCTCAGTTCCCTGTTGCGGCCAACGTGTATCTCCGGGAAACGACCTCCGGGACTGAAAAGAATCCTGATCGCCAAAAATACAAAGGCGATGATAACGATTATTCCACTTAGTATAAGAAGTTTAATGAACATTATTCTTCAGGATTTATAATTTTCTTTGCAGTAATACCTTAATATATCACCGGATAATCAATAAATTGCTCAAATATAATGATCAATTTGTCTTTCTGTTAAACAACCAGCTCATATAATTGTTTAATGAATGCGAAAACGTTAAATTTATTTGTAAAACATATTATGAGTAACACAGATATTTTATCCGGTATCAATATCAGCAGGGAACAGGTTCTGGCCGATTTCCGCCTGGCTAATGTAAGTCGTAATCTTAGTATCACAGGGCGCAGGGAAGTACTTTCGGGAAAGGCTAAATTCGGCATATTTGGCGATGGTAAGGAGATTGTTCAGATTGCCCTGGCAAAACAGTTCAGGGACGGCGACTGGCGATCAGGTTATTACAGGGATCAGACCTGGATGATGGCAATGGGGCTATTCGATCCTCTTCAGTTCTTTCATCAGCTTTACGGCAATACCGACAGGGAACTCGATTTTGTTGGCAGCGGAGGAAGAGTTTTCAACAACCATTTTTCAGTTCCAAATATCAATCCCGACGGCACATGGAGAGACCTTACAAAACAGAAAAACTCCTCAAGCGACATTTCGCCTACTGCAGGGCAGATGCCCCGGCTGCTCGGACTTGCTTACGCTTCAAAATTATTCCGGCAGAACGGCGAACTTCATAAATTCACAAACCTTTCTCTTCAGGGAAATGAGGTTGCCTTTGGCACTATAGGTGATGCCAGCACTTCGGAGGGACATTTCTGGGAGACTATCAATGCCGGAGGTGTGCTGCAGGTTCCAATGGCAGTAACGGTATATGACGATGGTTACGGAATATCGGTGCCAAAAAAATACCAGACCACCAAGGGAAGTATTTCTGATATTCTGAGGGGATTTGAAGATGAACCCGGGAAGCCCGGTTACCTGATATACAAAGGAAAAGGATGGGATTATCCCGGCCTCATAAGTATGTACCGTGAAGGAATAGAGATCTGCCGGCGTGATCACAAGCCGGTACTGTTTCATATAGAGGAGGTTACCCAGCCTCTGGGACATTCAACCTCGGGTTCCCACGAGAGGTATAAAAGTGAAGAAAGGCTTAAGTGGGAGAAGGATTTTGATCCTCTGCTCAAAATGAGGGAATGGATAATTGAAAATAATATTGCCACACCACAAGAACTCGACACGATTGCTGCAGAATCGGAAGAAGAAGCTAAGCAGGCACGAAAAAAGAGCTGGGAGATGTTCCAGGAACCTGTCAGGGTCGAAAGAGATGCCCTGGTGAAAATAATTAATGACAGGAGCTGCCGCTGTTCTGAGGAAAGTAAAGAGGCTTCGGTCGACAATATTACAGATGATCTCATGAAAGTTGCCGCACCAATCAGAAGAGACAATTTCATGGCTGCCCGCAAGATCCTCCGTAATGTATGTGAAACATGTATAAAATCCGACAACCTGAGAGAAGATCTTCACGGATGGCTGAAACGTAATTATGCCGATGCTTCCTTCCGCTACAACACCTTCCTTTATAATGAAACACCTACCTCGGTGCTTAAAGTCTCACCTGTGGAACCTGTATTTTCCGAAAATTCACCCGAAGTCCCCGGCAGGGAGATACTCAGGGATAATTATGAGAAACTTTTTACTAAATATCCCCTGCTCGTAACTTTTGGTGAGGATACGGGAAACATAGGAGGAGTGAACCAGTCGCTGGAGGGATTACAGAAAAAGTTCGGGGAACTCCGTATTACCGATACCGGTATCAGGGAGGCTACTATCCTTGGTCAGGGTATTGGGTTGGCACTCAGGGGCATGAGGCCAATAGCAGAGATCCAGTACCTGGATTATCTTATGTATGCTCTGCAGATTCTGAGTGACGATCTGGCAACAACACACTACCGGACTGCAGGCAGGATGGTGGCGCCGCTGATCATTTCAACAAGAGGACACCGGCTCGAAGGCATCTGGCATTCCGGATCGCCAATGAGTATGCTTATTAACTCGGTACGCGGTGTTTATGTCTGTGCTCCACGCGACATGACAAGAGCTGCAGGTTTTTATAATACCCTCCTTGAGGGCAACGACCCCGCTGTGGTCATTGAGCCGCTCAACGGATACAGGCTTAAGGAAAAAAGACCCGACAACCTCGGAGAATACAGGATACCACTTGGGGTGCCTGAAATCCTGAATAAGGGGACAGACATTACTCTGGTGACATACGGTTCGACAGTAAGGATAGCGGCGGAAGCAGTGAAGCAGGTGGGCATGCATGGGATATCTGTTGAACTTATTGATGTTCAGACTCTGGTTCCCTTCGATACCCGGGGGATTATTCTTGAATCCCTGAAGAAAACAAACAGAATACTGTTCGTCGACGAGGATGTACCAGGAGGTACAACAGCCTTCATGCTGCAGGAAGTGATTGAAAAACAAGGCGGCTGGCAACATCTTGATTCGCCGCCAAAGACACTCACCGGAAGGGAACACCGGCCGGCATATACATCCGACGGTGACTATTTCTCCAAACCCAATGCAGAAGATATATTCGATGCGGTATATGGAATGATGAAGGAAGCCGTTCCGGAAAAATACTGATAAAGCGGGGTTCGTCTTTTCAGGATGGCTGAGGGTTTATTATCCCGAGCAGTTCAGTGGCTGCCTCTTTAGGGCCAGTGGTCTCAAATCCATGAATTCCCAGCCGGGTTCTCATCTGACCTACAAAAATTTCTGCACTGAAAAATGACTCAAAGTACCGTGCTGTTATTCTGTCATGAAGATCCCTGTATTCAGGAGGTCCGAAAATATTGGCAAAATAGGAGTGCACAAGACCGCTGGTTGTCGTTGTACCTTTGCTCATAACAGCACCTGTACGGAAAATATCAATAGCTTTTTCAGTAGAATGAAAGCGTTCTATGATGGGATGTTCTTCATTTATTTCCTCGTAGTTGTTGGCATAAAGAATATAGTCGATCCTGTGGCCTTTGATCACTGTATTATAGCTTGTTACAGGCATCACAATACGTGCGTTGACCTGGCTTGGGTTCATTATTATTGAACGGTCGAGATGCCCGTAGGCATAACCAGGCTGAAGATCGTCGAGCCTGAGGAAAGCACCTGTCTCCGTCCCATATCCGACCGGAAAACCATCAGAATCCAGTTCTATTGAACCCATGTCGTCAGCAATGATGGTTAGTTCTCTTATATATTTCTCACCCAGAACCCTGAAAGCTTCCAGTGTCTCTGATTTTCCTGCTCCTGTGTCTCCCATTAAAAGAATGGTTGCTTCCTTGTCGCCTTGAAGGAGTATCCTTACCATGGCTCCATGGAATGGCATTTTTCCTGCTCTCATGATAATTGAATTATGAAGAGTCAGGATCATTTTTTTCAGATATCCGAAATAACCAAACTCAGGCCTTCCGGGAACGGCACCTATAAACAAGCCCGATTCACTGTCTTCATGAAATACTGTAGGGAAGCTGGAAAGACCATCGAGGACGTTTTCCTGAACTCCATAGACAAATATTGCATCAGGCCTGGCGTTCAGCTCTGTATCGTCGGCAAGCTGAAAGAGATTACACAATGCAAAACCAAGTTCATAAAAATCGATATGAATATAGACCAGGATCAGGAGTTTGCCCACTTTTGCAGGGTAACAGAGCCATTCTTCGCAATTCACACCAATAAGGTCAATAGGATTTATATCTATCCTTTTGAATTCCCCGGTCCTTTTGTTCATAGGCTGCTGTATAACCAGAGGAGGATATATAAGCATCTGTCTGATAACCGGAACACAATTAAGCCCGGAATACCTTTCGGACGGGAAATCAATCTTTTTGGGAAGAGAAATGACTGCCATTTCTGCTCCGGCAGGAACCTGACGGTATACGTTCGGATGACTTCCCGTAATGTTCTCCTGTATCTGCCTGTAAACAGTACGGATAAGATGTGTCAGGTGTTCAACAGTCTCATTAAATGTTCTATAGGGCCTCTTGTCAAGCCTGTCGCCTTCCGAATCATTTATTATGAAGCGGTCAAAATGCCTCCAGTAATCGTAAAGATATTCAACGAAATTGTTAAGAAGCTGAATATCTTTCAGGAAACCCTCAGACCCCTCGAAAATATGAGGCACCACATTAGCCTCATACTTTACCAGCAGAGTAAGCGTCCTGACAAGATCGTCAACCTTGGAGCTTGTAATGGTGCCGTCTGAAAAGATCCTGATCAATGGAGACTTTTTTGTTTCCAGGTGACCCAGACAATGGTCAAGCACGGTCCTGAATTTTTCACTTGCCAGAAGCTCATCGGCCGTCTCACACATCCTCTCACGGTTATTGAGAACAACCTTGTTACCTGTTATCCGCAAAGTGCTTTTTTGCATATGTTTTATTGAAATCCGGCGCAAAATTATGATAATAATTAATTTAATTACCAGGAATACTTTAAATATTGTAGTATTTTTTTCAATATTTTTATCATTTGTTTGCAGCTAAACATTTTTTGAGCATTTGTTGTTAAATGATTAACTTGGCAAGGTATTTATATGGAAGCGGAACTTGATTTTTTCACAATTCTGCCGGAGGACAAGATCCCGGAAAAGGGCAAGATACTCATATCCGAACCCTTTCTGCCCGATACTTTCTTTAATCGTACTGTAGTGTATCTTGCCGACCACACCAGCGAAGGATCGGTCGGATTCATCCTTAACAAGAAGCTCGAAATAAAGGTATGTGATGCAATATCAGGTTTCGATAAATGGCAGGAGTATCTCAGTATGGGCGGACCAGTGGCTCCTGACACACTGCATTATCTTCATAATCTCGGCGATCTTATCCCGAAAAGTGTATGGGTGAATGAGAATATTTTCTGGGGCGGGGATATAGATTACATCCGCGAACTTATTGAAAAGGGTAAAATTGCAAATTCACAGATAAGATTCTTCCTCGGTTATTCGGGATGGTCAGCCGGCCAGCTTGAGAAGGAACTGAAAGAAAACTCATGGGTCATAGCGAAAGTGAATACCGACATAATTCTTAGCAACAAACACGGAAACAGCTGGAAAAAAATTCTCAGGGGACTTAAAAGCAGGTACAGGATGTGGGCCGATTTTCCTGAGTCACCCGATATGAATTGAGATTAGTGATCCTGTTATGCGACGTTAAGCGGATGCATATTCCGGATCTATATGTGTAAAATCTTGTATATCAGTTCTCTCAGCAGATCTCCGGGTTCGCTGCTGAGATCTCCGAAGCCTTTCGATTTCATGTCGTAAGTACGAAGCAGACCGATTACCTTAATTGTCTTTGCAGCGTTGTATTTCGATGCAGAGATCTCATATTCATTTACAAAATATGGATTTATCTTCAGGGCCGAGGCAACATTATTCCTCGATTTGTCGGTAAGATAATGATATGTGAGCAACCTTGAAAAATGCATCAGGAGAGACGCTATGGTCAGCACAATGGGATTGTCTTTCTGGTTGGCGGCAAAATGATTCACGATCATATTTGCTTTGAGGATGTTTTTTTCGCCTACAGCTTTCTGAAGCTCAAAATTGTTGAAATCCTTGCTGATACCTATATTCTTCTCAATGAGGGCAGTGGTTATAACAGGTTTATCGTTTTTAAGGGTTATTAAGAGTTTTTCGAGTTCATTGGCAATTTTCTGAAGATCGGTTCCGAGATATTCCGTGAGCATAGCACTTGCAGAAGGATCTGTTTTGATACCTTTTGTCATAAGATATTTTTCTATCCATGCAGTGACCTGGTGATCACGGAGCCTGGGAGATTCAAAATAGAATCCCTGGCTGTTAAGGTATTTGAAGAATTTTGTCCTTTTGTCGGGTACCTTGTATTTATAGTTTATTACCAGGATTGTTGAAATGAGTGGTTTTTCGATATATACAAGGAGTTCCTCAATCTTTTTAAGTGTCTGTGCTTCCTTCACAATCACCAGCTGATGTGTCGACATCATCGGAAACCTTCTGGCGGTATCGATGATAGATGGTACCGAAGTGTCTTCGCCGTAGTAAATAACCTGGTTAAATGATTTCTCCGCTTCGTCAAGCACATTCTGTTCCAAAAAATCTGTTATGAGGTCTATATAATAAGGTTCTTCTCCCGCAAGGAAATAGACCGGTCTGAAAATCCTTTTCTTCAGATCTGCAATTATCTGTTCGTATGCGATAGCCATTTAGAAAATGAGATGTTTAACTGAAATTTTACTGTCCTTAATTTCCCTGAGGGAGTCAATGCCAATTTTAAGGTGTGTCTCAACGTATTTCCCCGTTACCTCGGCATCGCTGGCGGCAGTCTTAATTCCTGTTGATATCATGGGCTGGTCGGTAACGAGCAAAAGTGCTCCCGTAGGTATTTCATTGGCAAATCCCACGGTGAAGATCGTTGCTGTTTCCATGTCGATGGCCATGGCACGGGTCTTCATAAGGTATTTCCTGAACCTGTCGTCGTATTCCCAGACTCTCCTGTTTGTTGTATAAACTGTTCCTGTCCAGTATTCCTTTTTGAATTTTGTTATTGTAGTAGAAACTGCTATCTGCAGCTTGAAGGCGGGCAGGGCGGGAACCTCATTTGGCAGATAATCATTCGAAGTACCATCGCTTCGGATGGCAGCTATCGGCAGGATAAGATCTCCGACCATGTTTTTTTTCTTTAACCCTCCGCATTTGCCGAGAAAAAGAACCGCATTAGGGTTTACCGCACTTAGCAGATCCATGACCGTGGCTGCATTGGGGCTGCCCATGCCGAAATTTATTATCGTCATCCCGTCGAATGTAGCACTGGGCATATTCCTGTCGCGCCCCTCTATGGGAACATTGTTCCACTTTGAGAAGAGCTCTACATAATACATGAAATTAGTTAACAGAATATATTTCCCGAACGATTCCAGCTCTTTTCCTGTGTACCTTGGTAACCAGTTGTTTACAATTTCTTCTTTTGTTTTCATAATCAGACTTCTGTTACGGACCTTTTGATGCCATAAAATCTTTTTTTCCTGCTTTTTAATCCTCATTTTTTTATGAGGCAATAAAAAAGTATGGCATAAAGAATTCCCAAAGATAGAAGATTGTTGTTTATTTGTTCTTATAATCAAAAGTACGAAACAAAGTTGAGACAACTGAATCTGCCGGAATATTCGTTCAGGATCTCGGGTAAGGAGGGAGAAGAAATGATCCTTGACCCGATCAGAAAGAAGTATGTGAGGCTGACTCCTGAAGAATGGGTGCGGCAGAATTTTATCAGATACCTTATTAATGAAGGAGGATATCCTCCGGGTCTGATTGGAGTGGAAGTAAAATCCAGATTCAGCAATCTGA